>NZ_JARAXF010000004.1:0-496095 GCF_033793745.1 Streptomyces sp. ME19-01-6
GCACCACGGTCACCGAACCGTCCGACACCATCGCCAGCACCCGGTTCAACCCGGGCCGGTTCTCCTTCAGGCCCGACCCGCGATCCCGGACAACCTTGACGATCTCCCCCGTTGAGGTGGTCCGCAGCTCGGCCTCCTGCGCCTCCAGAGAGGATTCCTGGCCGGACGATCCGGACACGCGCACATACAGCAACTCAAGCCGGGGACGGGAGGATGCGGAGTCGCTTCCGCGCTTCATGTTCTCCACATCAAGCGAGGAGAACCGGCGCTCACGGCCGACCCACGTAAACGGGATCTTGCCGTCGATAGCCCACTGACGAAGCGTCATCGGGTGTATCCCGAGACGCTTCGCGGCCTTGGACATGCGCAGCAACTCCATACCCACAACTATACGTGCACAACACTAAGGATGACTAATGAAGTTGATGAGCCTCGTGACGGTCTCGGCGACCTGAGACGGTGAAGCGGATCTCGTGTGACGCGTCGGGGGCCAGCACGTCCAGCAGGCCGCCGCCCTCGACGGTCAATGCTTCGCGGTCGGGCGCGGACAGTGGGGCGAATGGGTGCACGGTCAGTGTCGCTGTGCCGTGTGCGGTGGCGAACGTCCAGGTCGCTGCCGTGAAGCCGTCGAGGAGCACCAGGCGGGGGACGGGTCCGTGGGGGGCGAAGTTCTGTTGGCGAAAACTGTCGGTGATCACTCTGGAGCGGTCGTGGTGTGACAGCAGCAGGTTGTCGAAGTCGTACAGGAACCGGGCGGGCGCGCTGACGTGCGGGTCGGGCCGGGGTGCGTCGGGGAGGTCGAACAGTTCCGCGCCGTTCTCGTCGTGGAACGTGGCCAGGCGAGGCCGGAGCCGGTCGAACACCTCCGCCAGCCGGGTCAGACCGCACCAGGTCTGCACGTCGCGTACGGTGGCCGGACCGAACGCGGCCAGGTATCGGACGATCATGGTGTCGATCGGCTCGTCGGTGCGCAGCGGCGCGCCTGCCCACGACTCGAGCGGCGCGTGGATGGGTCGGCCGCCGGCACCCCACACGCCGCGGGGCGGGGTTTGCACGACCGGCAGGAGGTTGCGCACCGCGTAGGCAAGGCTCGCCGGGTTGCGATCCGGCCACCGCTGGGCCAGCAGCCGGCCGAGTTCGCTCGGAGTGCAGGGCTTCTCATCGAGCAGTTCCCGGCCCGCGGCCACCACCTCGCCGGTGTCCAGGTCGCGCATCGACCGGCCGTGGGTGTGGTTGGCGAACAGGTCGCGGTCCAGCGCCGGCTGCACGTGCGGGCGCAGCGCGAGCGCGTCGGCCGTGCTGACGAGGTGGATCGTCGAGCGCATGAGGGCGATCCGCACCGCCCGGCGCTGGGTGAGCAGCGCTGCGACCTCCTCGGGCCGGTACTCGGTGAGCCGACTCCATAGTCCCACGTACCAGGTGTGCGGGGTCTGCGCCTGCAGGCCCACCAGGTGCTCGATGGCCTGCAACGGGGTGAGGTCGGCGCGGCGCAGGAGCAGTTGCCGGTCGAGGGTGGCGCGGTTGAGGGCGCGCCGGGTCAGCGTCGGCACGAGGCAGCCTTTCGAAGGTTCGGGTCAGGGGTACGGGTGGCGGGTGCTTGCCACCCGTACCGGGTCGGCCGGTCGGCCGGGGTCAGCGGAGCCGGCGGAAGAAGCCGCGGATGTCGCCGACCAGCAGGTCGGGCACGTCGTGGGCGGCGAAGTGGCTGCCCTTGTCGTAGACGTTCCAGGACACGATGTTCTTGTGGTCGCGTTCGGCGAAGGGGCGGATCGACTGGAAGTCATAGGCGAAGTTCGCCAGCCCGAGCGGCACGGTGGTGGGTTCGGCCGGCTGGTCGGCGGTGTGGAAGTCCTCGTAGTAGAGGCGGGCGGACGACGCGGCGGTGTTGGTGAGCCAATAGATCATCGTGTTGGTCAGCACGTAGTCCGGGTCGAGGTTCGGGCCGAGCAACTGCGCGTTCCAGCCCAGCTGCCCCACCGGCGAGTCGGCCAGGGCATGAGCCAGGGTTTGCGGTGCGGTGGACTGCAGCTTGTCGTATGCGCCGCCGTTGTCCAGCCACCATTGCAGGAACTCGACCTTGTTGCGGTCCTCGTCGGACAGGCCGGCCAACTCGGCCGGGTCGCCGGAGGGGAAGGAGAAGATCTGCGTGACGTGCACACCGATGACGTGCTCGGGATCGCGACGACCCACTTCGGGCGAGACGAGCGAGCCGACGTCGTTTCCGTGCAGGCCATAGCGCTCGTAACCGAGGCGGCGCATCAGCTCGGCCCACGCCTTCGCGATCCGGTGCCGGTTCCAGCCACGCTCGCTTGTGGGGCCGGAGAACCCGAACCCGGGCACCGAGGGGATCACCAGGTGGAAGGCGTCGGCGGGGTCGCCGCCGTGGGCTCGCGGGTCGCTCAGCGGCCCAATAACGTCCAGGTACTCCACGATCGTGGTGGGCCAGCCGTGCGTGAGCAGCAGTGGCGTGGCGTCAGGCTCGGGTGAGCGGACATGCAAGAAGTGCACGTTCTGCCCGTCGATGACCGTGGTGAACTGCGGGTACTCGTTGAGCTTCGCCTCCCACGCGCGCCAGTCGTAGCCATCTCGCCACCGCTGAACAAGGCTCTGCAGGTACCGCAGGGAGACGCCGTAGTCGTCACCGGCGTCGGGCAGCTCACCGGTCCAGCGGACCCGGGCCAGGCGCTCGGTCAGCTCGTCCAGGTCGGCCTGCGGGATGTCTATGCGGAATTCGCGGATCTCTGTCACGCCGTCGACTCTGTCGGAGAATTAGGAAGATTAGGTTCCTCATTGTGGGATAGTCTTGAGTGATGCTGGAAACATCCGCCCGCCTCCTGCGGCTGCTTTCCCTCCTGCAAACCCCGCGCAACTGGACCGGCGCCGAACTCGCCGAGCGCCTCGGGGTGAGCGGGCGGACCGTGCGCGCCGACGTGGAGCGTCTGCGCAGCCTCGACTACCCGGTGCTGGCCACGCGCGGCGCCACCGGCGGCTACCGTCTCGGCGCCGGCGCGGCCCTGCCGCCGCTGCTGCTCGACGACGAGGAAGCGGTCGCCGTCACGGTCGGTCTCCGGACGGCGGCCAGTGGCGCCATCGCAGGGATCGAGGAGGCGTCCTTGCGGGCACTGGCGAAGCTGGAACAGGTGATGCCGTCCCGGCTCCGGCGACGGGTCAGCACCCTGCAGACCTACACGGTGCCGGTTCCCCGCGACGACGCCGGTCCCCGCGTCGACCCGGCGATCCTGACCACCCTGACCGCCGTCTGTAGAGACCGGGAACAGTTCCGGTTCGACTACCACGACCACGCCGGTACGGCCACGGTGCGCACCGTCGAGCCGTACCGGCTGATCAACTGGGGCCGCCGCTGGTACCTGCTGGCCTGGGAGGTCGAGCGGGCCGACTGGCGGACCTTCCGCGTCGACCGGCTACGCCCCCGCACCCCTACCGGCCCCCGCTTCTCACCGCGCGACCTGCCCAGCGACGACATCGCCGCTTACGTGTCACGCCGAGTATCCGCCGCCGCCTGGCGCTACCGAGCGCAGGTCACCGTGCACGCGCCGGCCGAGGTCATCGCCGAACGGATCAGCCCGGCGGTCGGCACGGTCGAACGCGTTGACCGACACACTTGCGTCCTGCACACCGGCGCGGACACGGTCGAGACCCTCGGTGTCTACCTGGGCCTGCTCGGCGAGGACTTCGACGTCACCGGGCCGCCGGAGCTCCTTGCGCACCTGCGCCGTCTCGCCGACCGGTACACCAGCGTGACCACCCGATCGTCCCCGCCCCATCCTGCGAGGAGCGCGGCGCCAGGCGCGGCCGACGGCATCGGTCGCGCCTGACGCTGCGGGGACATCACACCCGCGATCCATGCCGCGGATCGCGGGTGTCCTCAAGGGTCCGCTTGACTTCCAGGCCGTGTGACATCGGCGCGGCCAGTTCCTCAGGGAGCACGTCGTGGGTCCACAGCAGCCGACGCTGCCGCTCGCCGTCGGCGACGACTTGCATGGAGCGGCGAAGGTGACGACCCGGCAGTCGGCGTCGACCCCGGTGTCCGCCACATGGTGCGGATGACGGTCTCGGTCAGCTCGCGGACTGCCGCGTCCTCGGACTCGAACGCGGCGACGCCGCCGAAGGTGTCGGCCCACTCCTCCTGGTGGTGCGCTCCAGGAAGGCCGAGGGGTACGTATGCGGGGGCCGGGCGGCACCACCGTATTGGCCCATCTCAAGGCGCGGCCGAACCCGCCCTGCGCCCAGACTGATGCACATGGCAGAGCAAGAGCGGCGCACCTCTCCCCCGAAGGCGGACCGCCCGCCCCGCAGGACCGGCGCGGCGGAAGCGGCCGGCCGTGCCCGCGAAGGGCTCGCCGCTCTGATAACCCACCCCGCCGAGGGCGTCAGCGCCGTGTGCCGGGTCGAGGACGGCTGGCGGGTCAGCGTGGATGTCGTGGAGGTCGCCCGGATCCCCGACACGACCAGCCTGCTGGCCACCTACGAGGTGGACATCGACGAGCGGGGTGAGCTCCGTGAGTACCGGAGAGTCCGCCGCTACCGGCGCGGCTCGGCCGACGACTGCTGACCGGCCGGGCCAGGCCGGGGCAGACCCCGGCCGGCGCCCACGGCCGAGCCATCGAAAGGACGCTCCGATCATGGCCCCCACCTACGCCCCCACCCACACCGACGATGTCGTCTGTATCTCGCGCTCGGGCAACCTCTACGACGTCCTCGAACTCATCCTCGACCGCGGCATGGTGATCGACGTCTTCCTTCGGGTCTCCCTGGTCGGCATCGAGATCCTGAAGGTCGACGCCCGGATCGTCGTGGCGAGCGTGGACACGTACCTCCGCTTCGCCGAGGCCTGCAACCGCCTGGACCTGGAATTCGACCGCAGCAGCGCGACCGTGCCCGAGCTGCTGGGCTCGGGCACGGCCGGCCTCGGCAAGAAGGCGGCCAAGAAGACGGCCAAGAAGGCGGTGGAGACCGTGGGCGGCAAGGTCAAGAAGGCCGTGACCGGCCGTGGCGAGGAAGACGAGGACGAGGACGAGGACGTGGACGAGGACGTGGACGAAGACGAGGCGGAGGGCCGGGACGAGGAGCGCCGCCCGATCAAGCGCGCGGCCGCCCGCCCCCGCCACCGCCGTACCGAGGACGAGGAGGACTGACCCCATGGCCGCACAGGGCGTGTACGTCTACGGCGTCGTCCGCGCCTGCCATCCGGTGCCGCCCGGCCGCACCGGGGTGGGCGCGGACCCGGCCCCGGTCCGTACGCTCCGCGCCGGCGAGCTGGCCGCCGTGGTCAGCGACGCCCCGCCCGGTCTGCGCGCCAAGCGGCGCGACCTCCTCGCGCACCAGGGCCTGGCGCTGGCGCTGGCGGCGGACGGCCCGGTGCTGCCCATGCGCTTCGGGATGATCGCCCCCGATGAGGAGTCGGTGCGGGGCCAGTTGACCGCCTCCGAGCGTGCGTATCTCGCCACGCTCGACCGCCTCGACGGCCGGGTCGAGCTGAACCTCAAGGCCATGCCGGTCCAGGCCGGGCTGCCCGCGCTGGTCCGGGAGAACCCCGAGGTGGCCCGGGCGCGCGCCACCGCGCGCCGGTCCCCGGGGTACGAGGCCAGCGTCCGGCTCGGCGAAGCCGTGGCGCGGGGGCTGTCCGGCCGGGCCGCCGCCGCGTCGGCCGCGCTGGTCGCCGAGCTGTCGGCGGTGGCGGTGGAGCAGGCGCGGGGGCCAGAGGTGGCGGGGTGCGTGCTCAACGTCTCCTTCCTCCTCGACCGGCGTGCGGAGGAGCGGTTCCGGGCCGTGGTGGAGCGCTTCGCGGCGGCCCACGGCAGCCATGTCGAGCTGCGTCTCACCGGGCCGCTGCCCTGCTACAGCTTCGTGGACCCCGCCCCGGGCACCCCCCGGCGCGACCCCGTGGCGAGCGGAGCGTGACATGGGCTTGCTGAGCGGGCTCGTCCTCCTCCCCATGGCGCCCGTCCGGGGCGTGATCTGGATCGCGGACTGTCTGGTAGACGCCGCGGAGCACGAGCTGCACGACCCGGCGGTCCTGCGCGCCAGGCTCGCCGAACTGAACGAGGACCTGGACGCGGGGGTGATCAGCCCCGAGGAGTTCGAGCAAGAAGAGGACCGGTTGCTTGACCAGTTGGAGCGGTCGGTCCCGTCCCTACCCGTGAGGCACCGGTGAGGCACTGTGATTGATCCCGAGCTGACGGGCAGGACTCCCCTGGGCACGGCCCCGCCCACCGCCAACCTCGCCGAGATCCTGGAACGGGTACTCGACAAGGGCATCGTCATCGCCGGCGACATCAAGATCGACCTGCTCGACATCGAACTGCTCACCATCCGGCTCCGGTTGTTCGTGTCGTCGGTCGACACCGCCCGCAGGGCCGGAATCGACTGGTGGGAGACCGATCCCGCGCTCTCCTCCCGCGCCGCGCGGGACGCCCTCGCCGAGGAGAACGCACAGTTGCGCACGCGCCTGGAGGCGCTGGAATCCGGCGGCGACGGCAGCGTTGGCGGCGTTGACGGCGACGCGGCTGAGCTGAGCCCCGTCGGCGGCGAGGAGAGGAGGGACAGATGACGTCCGAGCGGCACAGCGAGCGGCCCCCCGAGCAGACACCCGGTCAGCTCCCCACGGTCACCTACGCCTTCGCCGTCTGCGGACGGTGCGACCCCGGCGCGCTGGTCGGGGTCCCGGGGCTCGACGGCGCCGCCCCGGTCCGTACGCTCGCCGCGGGCCCGCTCACCGCCGTCGTCCAGGACGTGTCCGCCGTCGACTTCGCGGAGGACGCCCTGCGGCAAAGGCTCACCGACCGCGAGGAGCTGGAGCGCTGCGCCCGCGCCCACCATGAGGTGATCATGGCGGCGTCGGCCGTCACACCGACCGTGCCGCTGCCCTTCGCCACGCTCTATCTCGGCGATGCTCGGGTCCGCGCGGCCCTGCGCGAGAGGGAGGAGTCCTTCCTCTCGGCCCTCGGCCGGTTCACCGGCCGCGTCGAGTGGGGGGTGAAGGTCTACACCGCCCCCGCGCCCCCGGCCTCCTCCCCCTCCTCCCCCTCCTCCCCCTCCTCCCCCTCCTCCCCCTCCTCTCCGAGCGCGGCGGCGGGCAGCGGCCGGGCCTATCTCGACCGTGTACGCAGTCGGCACCAGGTCCGCGAGCAGCACCAGAACGAGGCGCTCCAGGCCGCGGAACGGGTGGACGCGGTGGTACGCGGGCTCGCCGTGGCCGCCCGGCGGCTGCGCCCGCACGGAGCCGAGGTCACCGGTGCGCACCGCACCCACGTACTCAACGCCGCCTACCTGATCGACAGCGCCCGCGAGGGCGCACTGCGCGCCGCGCTGGAAGCCCTGCGCCAGGAGGAGACCGCCGTCCAGATCGAGCTCTCGGGCCCGTGGGCCCCGTACTCCTTCGCCGACGGACCCGGCGGATCCGGCGGAGGCGTCCCCCGATGACCATCGACGCCTGGGGCACCGGCCCCGCGGAAGCGCACGGACCGATCGGTGTGCCGCTGGTGGACCTGCTCGACCGGGTGCTGGCCACCGGGGTCGTCATCAGCGGCGATGTGGTCATCGCCATCGCCGAGGTGCCCCTCGTACGCCTCTCCCTGCACGCCCTGCTCTCCTCGGTCAACGAACGCGTCCCCGCCCCCTGGGCCGACGGCGGCCCGCTGTGACCGGCGGCGGCCGGCTCGATCTCGACGCCGACACGGTGGGCCGCGACCTGGTCGCCCTCGTCCTGACGGTCGTCGAACTCCTCCGCCAGCTGATGGAGCGCCAGGCCCTGCGCCGGATCGACGCCGGCGGACTCGGCGACGCGCAGATCGAGCACATCGGCACCACGCTGATGCTCCTGGACCAGCGCATGGCGGAGCTGTGCGCCCAACACGGCCTGCGCCCCGAAGACCTCAACCTGGACCTCGGCCCGCTGGGCACACTCCTCCCCCGGGACTGAATCACCGCCGAGACCGGCTCACTACCGAGACCGGCTCACTGCACGATCATGAACTTGTTGCCGTCCGGGTCACGGAAGCTGAACATGGGCGGCACGGGGGCACCCCACCGCATGACCTCCGCGTCCGCATCGACGCCACGGGCCAGCAGCGCGGCGTGATCGGCGTCGATGTCCTCGCTCGTGAGGATGATGCCGGTCTCGACGCCGGGCGACCTCCCCTCCATCGGCAGGACCAGCGAGATCGCGGCCGCGCCGCCGACCGGCGCCACCTCGATCCAGCGGTGCCCGTCGCCGTCGCCGAAGGGGACGTCCGCGCGCTTCTCGAAGCCGAGCGTGCCGATGTAGAAGTCCAGCGCCCGGTCCTGATCGGATACGGGGACGGCCACCCTGCCCAGCTCGGTGATGCGGGTGCCCTTGGTGCTCTCGGTCATGGTGCTCTCCCTAGCGGAATGGTTCTGCTGGTAGGACCGCCGGGCCCGACGGAACTCATCGCCTCCCGCGCGAGAACTTTTCTTGACCTTCAAGCCGCATGAAGCTCGACAATCGCGCCCATGGACGACAAGGACGCCGCCGAGAGCACCGGAGACACCGAGGACCTGCTGAGCATCGGCGCCTTCGCCCGGCGGGTGGGGCTGGCGCCGAGCGCCCTGCGGTTCTACGACGACTGCGCGGTGCTGCGGCCTGCCCACGTGGACCCGGCGACCGGCTACCGCTACTACGCCGCGGCGCAGCAGCCGCGCGCCGCGCTGCTGCGCCGGCTGCGGGAGGCCGAGCTGCCGCTGGTCGACGCGACGGCCGTGCTGGACGGGCCGCATGAGGAGGCCCGCGAGGTGCTGCGGGCGCATCTGGGCCGGACGAGGGAGTCGGCCGCGGCGGCCCGCGCGGCGATCGAGGAGATCCTGCGCGCGCTGCCGGGGGGAACGTGCCGCGCCGAGGTCCGCGTCGGCGGGGCCGAGCTGGCGGGCGCGGTGCGGCAGGTGGGCTCGGCGGTGGCGGCCGGCGCGGCCCGCAAGGAGTTCCCGGTGCTCGGCCGCGTCCTGGTCGAGATCGACGGCGAGGAGATCCGGCTGGTGACCACGGACCGCTACCGGCTGGCCGTACGGGCGCTCCGGCCGCTGTCGATCGCGGGCGAGCCGTGCGAACTGCTGCTGAACATCGAGGAGTTGATGGAGACGGCGGCCTGGGCCCGGCGGCTTCCCGAGGTCGCCGTCGAGGCCGAGGGGCGGCAGGCGCGGGTACGGGGCGGCGGCGAGTCCTGGGAACTTGGGGGCTCCGATGAGGTGTTCCCCGCGTACCGGATGGTGCTGGACGACCTCGGGGCCGCACGGCACCGCGTGATCGCCGACCGGGGCGGGTTGCGGCGGGCCATCGCGGACCGCCTCGACACCGGCCACCGGGCGATCACCCTCACCACCGCCGGGGACGACCTCCTGATCTCGCCGGAGGAACCCGAAGGGCCGGACGCGACCGCGCTACGCGCGATCTGTACGGGGCCGCCGCTGCGGATCGCCTTCGACCCCGGCGTCCTGCTGCCGGCGCTCGACGCGAGCGTGGGGCCCGATGTGCTGCTGGAGATCGTGTCCGCTGCCCAGCCCGTCGTCGTCCGCTCCGCCGACCAGGGGAGCTTCACCACCCTGGTCATGCCGGTGCGCGACACCACCACCTAGAGCTGGAGAGAGACGAGGAACCATGGATCCCGAGAACCCCGTCGTCCGCCTGTGCGTCCAGGGCATGACCGCCGAGGCCGAAGGCAGGAACGAGGACGCACACGCCCTGTTCCAGCAGGCGTGGGACACCGCCGCCGACGACTACGAGGCCTGCGTGGCCGCCCACTACCTCGCCCGCCACCAGCCGACCCCCGGGGAAACACTGCGCTGGAACCAGGAGTGCCTGGAGCGCGCCGACGCGGTGGGCGACGACCGGGTCCGTGGTTTCCACGCCTCCCTGCACCTGAACATGTGCACGGCGTACCGGGCGCTCGGCGAGGCCGACAAGGCCCGCGAACACCTCGCGCTGGCGGCCGCCCGCGTCGGCGACGTACCCGAAGGACCGTACGGCGACGGGGTCCGCTCCGCCGTCGCGGCGGCGCTGCGCACGGCCGGAACGCCCGGGCTCTGACGGGCTGAGGCGGCTGGTCCGAGGCGGCTGGTCTCAGCCGTGGTCCCAGGCCCGGGGCCTGGTCTGCGCCTCCCACTCGGGCCTCAGCAGGGACAGCACCGCGAGGTCGTGACGGCTCCCCCGGTGCGGGCACGCGGCGCGCCGCACGCCCTCCTGGACGAAGCCCGACTTGGCGAGGACGGCGAGGGCGGCGGCGTTGGTGGTGTGGGTGACCGCCTCCAGGCGGTACAGCAGCATCTCACCGAAGGCGAAGTCGACCAGCGCGTCGACCGCGTCGGTGCCATGCCCCCGGCCGCGCCGCGCCGGGTCCAGCACCAGGCAGACCTCCCCGGAGCCGACGACGAGGTCCTGGCCGGTGAGGGCGATATGGCCGATGGGCGTGCCGTCTTCCAGCAGCACCAGGAAGTCGTCACGGTCCCCGTCGGCGACGTCGTTCTCGATCCGCTCGCGGACCGTGGACAGGGCCCTCGGCCAGAAGCCGGCCTCGTGGAAGGCCACCGGGTCCGACCGCCATCGGTGGATCAATTTCGCGTCATCGACGTCGAGGGGCGCGAAACGGACGTCCTTGCCGCGCCAACACGTCACGCGCTCCGGATCCGGCTCCATCACCTGTCCCCCGTCTCGGTGTCCCGCGCCGCCTGGTCGGGGCACGAACGGATCCTAGGGAGCCACGATGCGCGGCGGCCAGCCGTTTTCCGTACAACCTCTGGTCGCACCACGGGGTATCTGAGACCGAGCGGCTGAGTTGGCCCTTGAGCGCTTGTTGGCACGGCTGAGCGTTGTTGTTGGCCCGCAGGATAGTGGTCGGTCAACCCGTACGGCGCGGTCCGGCTGGAGACGGACAAGCGGCTCGACCTGGCGCCCGTGACAGTTCCCCCCACCTGGTAGACAGACGCAGCCGACACGGCACGCGCGAGACGATCAGCGCCACACGTGTCAGACGGCCTTTCCGGGACGGCTGGTGTGGAGGCGTTCCCAGAGGCGGACCAGATGCGCGTGCAGTGCGTCCTCGGCCCCCTCAGCGGTCAAGTGCCCTATGAGCTCAACCCGTGGGACCCGAACCGGACTCCGGGAGGCACCAGCGGCGGCGACGGGGTGGCCGTCGCCACCGGCATGGCCGCGCTCGGGCTCGGCAACGACTCCGGCGGATCGGTGCGGATCCCGGCCTCGTTCTGCGGCGTGGCGGGGCTGAAGCCGACCACCGGGCGGTTCCCCGCCGACCCCCGCGTCCTCGGCCCGGACGACCCCGGACCGGCCTCACAGATGCTGGTCACCGACGGGCCCCTGGCACCGCAGGATCGCCGACCTCCGCCTGGCGTACGAGGCGCTGGCCGGGACCGACCCGCGGGACCCGCGGGCCGTACCGGTGCCCGTCCGTGGTGAGCCGCTGCCGGGACCGGTGAAGGTCGCGGTCGTCGCCGATCCCGGCGGCCACGGCGTCCACCCCACGGTCCGCGGTGCTGTCGCGACCGCGGCCGACGCGCTGCGGGACGCCGGGTACGACGCGCGGGAGGTGGCGGACGTTCCGCGGCTGGATGAGGCACTCGAGGCGTACCACCGGATCGTCGTGACCGAATTCGCCCCGACCTGGCCGGTGGTGCGGACACTGCTCGGCGAGGGCCGAGATCGCTACATCGAGATGACGATGGAGAAGACCCCGCCCGCGACCGCGGCGGAGTTCATGCGGATCCTCGACGAGTACCCGCTGCTGCTCGGGCCGGTGTTCACCGAGCCGGCAGTCGAGCCGGGGCTGGAGTCACGCGACCAGACAGGACGGGAACGAGTCGGCTCGGGCATGCGCCTGTGCACGGTGACCAGCTTCGCGGGCGTACCCGGGGTCGCCGTACCGACCGGAGTGACCGACGGCCTGCCGTCCGGCGTACAGATCGTCGGGCGTGCGTTCCGGGAGGACCTGTGCCTGGACGCTGCCCAGGAGGTCGAGGACCGCCTCGGAGTGCTCACACCGATCGACCCTCGCCCGGTAGTCGCAGCGGCCGCGCGGTAAGCAGTGCTACGACAGTGACCCGCGGGTGGGAAGTGTCGGCAACTAGCGTCCAGCAGATCGACGACCTGTTCGGTGTGCCGCGTTCCACGGTGTACGGGCACCTCAACAAGGCCAGGACCGTCCCCCGCCAGCCGAAGAAGACCGAGGTCACGTTGGCGCATCCTGCGGGCTGAGGTGGATGTCTGGCGCGTCAGCCTCCTGCGGCGGGGCGCGGGTGGCGAGTGCCGTTCAGCACAGAGTCAAGCAGGCCAGGGAACAGCGTGTCCAGGTCGTCGCGACGCAGCCGCACCAGCCGGGACCGGCCCTGGACGGTGGTCCAGGTGACGCCCGCCTCGCGGAGCACCCGGTAGTGGTGAGACAGCGTCGTCTGGTGGACCTCCAGGTCACCGCCGATGGCGTTGCAGCTCTCCTCGCCGGTCACGGCGAGTCGTTGGACGATCTCCAGCCGCACCGGATCGGCGAGCGCACGCAGCACCTCCACCATTCGGATCGCCTCGGTCGCCGGCTGGGACACCTGACGCATTGCTTCTCTCCATCCGTGACAGGGCCACAGCCTATCCATTCATTGATACATGGACAAGTATCCATGTGTTGCCTAGAGTGCCGATCACCTACCTCCGCAATACTCGGGAAAGGCGGCACGATCCGTGCTGAAGAGACTCCTCCCTCTGGCCGCGGCGACATTCGCCGTCGGCACCGACAGCTATGTCATCGCAGGCCTGCTCCCCTCCATCGCCACCGACCTAGAGGTCTCCACCCCGGCGGCCGGTCAGTTGGTGACGGTCTTCGCCCTGACGATGGCGTTGTCCGCGCCGGTCATGGGGGCCCTCACCAGCGCCCTGGACCGGCGTTCGGCACTGTTGATCGCCTTGACCGTGTTCGTGATCGGCAACGTCGTCACCGCGTTGGGAACCAGCTACGAGGTGGTGATGGCCTCCCGCATCGTCACCGCCGTGGGAGCGGGCACCATCAACGCCGCCGCCTCCAGCACCGCGGCGGCCATCGCACCGCCGGAACGCCGAGGCCGGGCCCTGGCCTTCGTGCTGGGCGGCCTGACGCTGGCGACCGCACTGGGACTGCCTCTCGGCACTCTGATCGGCCGCACCGACTGGCACATCACCCTGTGGGCCGTCGCCGGGATCGGCCTGCTGGCGGCTGCCGGTATCGCCGTCGGCCTCCCCAGGGTGACGCTCCCCGCCGCCTCGCTGCCCGACCGTCTACGCCCCCTCAAACAGGGCCGCGTACTGGCGCTGCTGGCGGTCACCTCACTCGCCTTCCTCGGCGCCTACACCCTCTACACCTACATCAGCCCGACCCTGCGGGATGCCACCGACGGCAACGAATCGCTCCTAACCCTGATCCTGCTGGCCTGGGGCGTCGGCATCCTGGCCGGGAACATCACCGCCGGGCGCCTGGTCGACCGCCACGACTCCGCGCGCGTCCTCACCGGCGCCCTCACCCTCGCGACTCTCGCCCTGGCGCTGACCCCGTTGGCGACCCGAGCCCTCGCCTCCACCCTGGTCTGGGCTGTGGCTTGGGGGGTGACCGTCGGCGTCATCGTCGTCCCCCAGCAGCACCGGCTCATCTCCCTCAGCCCCGCCGCCGCACCGGTCCTGCTCGGCCTCAATTCCTCCGCGCTCTACATCGGGATAGCCCTCGGCGGCGGACTCGGCGGGCTGGCGCAGGGGTGGCTCGGGCTTGCCCCGGCCGAACTGGGACTGGTAGCCGCCGGCGTCACCGCCCTGACCCTCCTCTGGCACCTGGGAACCACGCGCCGCCCCACTGCGCCCGCCACCACGACACCGGAACCAACCTCGGCCAACACGGAGAAATCCGAGGCGTGACCCGCCGTCCCACATCACCGCGGGCACAGCCCCGCGACACCGCCGCCAGTGTCAACAGCCCGACCCAGGTCACCTCACCAGAAAAGCCGCAACCGAGCGGACCAACAACGATGCCCAGTCGGGCCAGCTCAAGCGCTGAACGGCCAACTCAGCCGCTCAGTCTCAGGGATATCCGCTGGACCAGCCCGAGCCCTGGATGCAAATCTATTCCACATGAAGAATAATCATGCATCTCTTGGTGTCTCCGCCCCATCAGCCTGGCCGCGCGGCTTCCACGCCTACACCGGCCACGGCGGCATCCGCGACAGCGGCGACGACATCTCGATCGTCGCCTCGGACCGGCCCGCCGTCAGCGCCGCGATGTTCACCCTCAGCCGCTTCGCGGGCCCGGCCGTGGTGCTCAGCCGCCGGCACGCCGCCGGACGGCAACTGCGGGCGGTGGTCACCCTCGCCCAGAACGCCAACGTGGCCACCGGCAAGGAGGGTGAGCTGAACGCCGCCGAGGTGGTCGCGCGCGTCGCGGGGATTCTGGGCGTCGCGGAGGGCGAGGTCCTCATCGGCTCCACCGGTGTCATCGGGCGCCCGCTGCCGATGGACGCCATCCGTGCACATCTGGACCAGCCGCACCTCGCCCGGGGCGCCGCCGCCTTCCACGCCGGGACCGAGCGGGTGGCCCGCGCGATGATGACCACCGACACCCGGCCCAAGACCAGTGCGCGCTCGGTCGGGGCGGCCCGGATCGTCGGCGTCGCCAAGGGCGTCGGGATGCTGGAGCCCAACATGGCCACGATGCTGGCCTATCTGTTCACCGACGCCGACATCGCGCCCGGCGCCCTGGACGCCGCACTGCGCGGCGCGGTGGACCGCAGCTTCAACTGTCTGAGCGTGGACACCGACACCTCGACCTCCGACACGGTGGCCGTGCTCGCCAACGGCGCGGCGGGACCGGTCGACCATGACGAGTTCGCCGCCGCGCTCGCCGAGGTGTGCCTGGATCTGACCCGGCAGATGGCGATCGACGGGGAGGGCGCGACCAAGCTCCTGCGCGTCACCGTCGACCGGGCCGGGGACAGGGCGCAGGCCAGGCGGGTCGCGAAGAGCGTGGTGAACTCGCCGCTGGTCAAGACGGCCGTGCACGGGGCGGACCCCAACTGGGGGCGGGTCCTGATGGCCATCGGCAAGAACACCGACGACACCGACATCGAGCCGGCCAAGGTGAGCGTGCGCTTCGGCGGCATCGAGGTCTACCCCGAGGAGCCGGAGCCGGACACCCTGGACCGGCTCACCGAGCTCATGCGGCGAAGCGAGGTCGCCATCTCGGTCTCCCTGGGCCTCGGCGAGGCCGCCGCCACGGTCTACGGCTGCGATCTGTCGGCGGACTACATACGCGTCAACGCCGACTACACCTCCTGACCCGAAGCGCCCAAACGTCCGGCCCGGCGCGCTCACTTCGGCGCGCCGGGCCGGGCTCCTCTGCCCCTCACCCCCACGGAGGGGCAGAGGCTACTCGGTGGCGATGGCGTTCAGCACATTCATCCGGCCCGCCCGGAAGGCCGGGAGCAGGGCGGCGACCAGGCCCACCACGGCCGAGCCGATGAAGACGGTGATGATCGTCGTCCACGGGATCTCAAGGGTCTTCAGGCCCTCGAGCGCCAGCAGCTTCTGCGCCGTCGCCCCCCAGCCCATGCCGAGTCCGAGGCCCAGCAGGGCGCCGAACAGCGCGATCACGACCGACTCGAGGCGGATCATGCGGCGCATCTGGCGGCGGGACAGGCCGATGGCGCGCATCAGGCCGATCTCCCGGGTCCGCTCGACGACCGACAGCGCCAGGGTGTTCACCACGCCGAGGACGGCGACGATGATCGCGAGCGCCAGCAGGCCGTAGACCAGGTTGAGCAGCTGCCCGATCTGATCCTTCATCAACTTCTTGTAGTCGGTCTGGTCCCGGACCTTGACCGACGGGTACTCGTCCAGCTGGGCCTTGAGGGAGGCGTATGCCTCCTTGTCCTGGCCGTCCTTGGCGGCCGCGAGCATCATCGAGTTCACCGGCATCTTGTCGGCCGGGATATAGCGCTCGGCGGTGGTGATGTTCACGTACTTGGCACCCTGGTTGAACGAGGTGTCGTCCGAGGTGACGGCGGCGACCTTGAGCTTGGCCGTCTTGCCGCCCTTGAAGGCGACGGTGAGGGTGTCGCCCGTCTTCACCTTGTGTTCCTTGGCGAAGTCCTCGGACACCGACATGGCGTCCTTGCCGTAGGCGTCGGAGAGCGTGCCGTCGACGACGGGGGTGCGCAGGTCGTCCGCGAACGTCGGGTCGGCGGCGACCAGATTGTCGGTGGACGTCTTGCCGTCGGGCGTGGTGATCTTGGTGTCGTCGAGGTTCTTGACGTCGGTGACGTGGTCCACGCCCTTCGCCGCGTGCACCGCCTTCGCGATCTCCGCGGTGATCGGCTTGCCGCCGTCGGACTGGACGATGAAGTCCGCGCCGACCGACTTGTCGAGCTCATCGCTGGCCGAGGCGACCATCGAGGAGCCGACCACCGACAGGCAGGCGACCAGCGCGAGGCCGATCATCAGAGCGGCGCCGGTGGCGCCGGTGCGCCGGGGGTTGCGCAGCGCGTTCCGCTCGGCCATGCGGCCGACCGGGCCGAAGATCCGCAGGATGACGGCGGCCAGCACCCGGACCACCAGGCCGGCCAGCAGCGGGCCGATGACGATGAAGCCGATCAGGGTCAGCACCACGCCCAGGCCCAGGAACATCGACCCGTCGGTCGCCTTGTCCGCGTTCGCCGCGGCGACCAGGCCCGCCGCGCCCGCCGCGGTGAGCAGCAGACCGATCGCGCCCCGGATCCGCCCGGCCTTGGCGTCCGCCGGGGTGCCCGCGTCCCGCAGGGCCGCCATCGGGGAGATCTTCCCGGCCCGGCGGGCGGGGATGTACGCGGAGATGAGGGTGACGACGATGCCGATGGTGAGGCCGATGATCGGCGTGGCGGGCTTGACCGTCAGCTGGTCGGTGCTGATGTTCAGGCCCTGGCTGCCCATGAACTTCATCAGCCCGATGGCGAGGCCGATCCCACCCAGGACGCCGAGCACCGAGCCGACGACGCCGAGCAGCAGCGCCTCGATGAGCACCGACCGGTTGACCTGCCTGCGGCTGGAGCCGATGGCCCGCATCAGGCCGATCTCGCGGGTGCGCTGGGCGACCAGCATCGAGAAGGTGTTGACGATGAGGAAGATGCCGACCATCACGGCGATCCCGGCGAAGCCGAGCATCGCGTACTTCATGATGTCGAGGAACGAGCCGACGTCGTCCTTGCCCTCCTCGGCGGACTCGGCCTTCGTCTGCACCTTGAGGCCATCGCCGATGGCCGCGACCACGTTCTTCTTCAGCTGGTCGTTGCTGACGCCGGGCTGGGCGGTCAGGGCGAAGCTGGTGTACGCGCCGGGGCGGCCGAGCAGCTCGCGCTGCGCGGTCTCGTTGTCCGTGTAGACGATGGTGGCGCCGGGGTTGGTCACCTTGAAGGTCGTCAGGCCGACGATCTTGGCGCGGAACTCGCCGGGCACGGCGATGATCCGCAGCTCGTCGCCGATCTTCAGCTTCTTGTTCTTGGCCGTGTCGGCGTCGAGCATCACCTCGGTGGGGCCGCGCGGCTCATGGCCGGAGGTGAGGTCCACCGCGAGGAGCTCGGTCGGGTCCCAGTTGGTGGCGACGGTCGGGGCGCCGGACTTGGGACCGATGTCGTCGTTGTTCTTGTCGACGACGGTGACGGTCTCGGTGCTGATCTCACCGACCACCGACTTGACGCCCTGGACCTTCTTCAGCTCGGCGAGCCGCGCCCCGGGCACCGTCTCGATCTTGCCGCTCTGCGGGCCGTTGCTGCTGCCGCCCGTCTCCTTCGGCTTGACCGAGACATCGGAGCTGGTGCTCGCGAAGAGCTTGTCGAAGGTGGCGTTGGTGGTGTCGGTGAAGACGAGCGTGCCGCAGACGAAGGCCACCGACAGCAGGACGGCGATGGCCGACAGCGCCATGCGTCCCTTGTGCGCGAAGAAATTGCGCATCGAGGTCTTGAAGACGGTCATGACACCCGCCCGCGCGCGTCGAAGGCCTCGGGGGTCCGGCCCGCGGCCCCGGCCGCCGATGTCTCAGTGCCCCCCGGCGAAAGACGCAGCATGCGCTCCAGCACCAGCTCGGCGGTGGGGTTGTACATCTCGTCGACGATCCGGCCGTCGGCCAGATACAGCACCCGGTTGGCGTACGCGGCGGCGACCGGGTCGTGGGTGACCATCACAATGGTCTGGCCCAGCTCGTCCACCGAGCGCCGCAGGAAGCCCAGCACCTCGGCACCGGCCCGGGAGTCCAGGTTTCCGGTGGGCTCGTCACCGAAGATGATCTCGGGGCGGGCGGCGAGGGCGCGGGCCACGGCGACGCGCTGCTGCTGGCCGCCGGAGAGCTGGTTCGGCCGGTGCTTGAGCCGCTCGGCCAGACCCACCGTCTCCACCACTCGGTCCAGCCAGGCTTGGTCGGGCTTACGGCCCGCGATGTCCATGGGCAGCGTGATGTTCTCGATCGCGTTGAGCGTGGGGAGGAGATTGAACGCCTGGAAGATAAAGCCGATCCGGTCGCGGCGCAGCTGGGTGAGCTTCTTGTCCTTGAGCGCCGTGATCTCCGTCTCGTCGATGAAGATCTGACCGGAGGTCACGGTGTCGAGACCGGCGACGCAGTGCATGAGGGTCGACTTGCCCGAGCCCGACGGGCCCATGATCGCGGTGAACTGCCCGCGGGCTATGTCGACGTCCACATGGTCCAGCGCGACCACACGGGTCTCGCCGGAGCCGTACGCCTTGACGACCTGGCGAGCGCGGGCGGCAACAGCCGTATGTCCTCCACTGCCCCCGGTCTTGGGAATCGATACAGCGGTTGTCACGGTTCTCTCCTATGTCGTTTTCTTCCGCGAGCTCTTCGCTCGTTTTCTTCTGCGAGCCGGGGTCTTCGGTCCGCGTACATCCAGGGTGGTCCAGGCGTCAGCGCGGCGCGATGGTGCCTGGCTCCCTGTCTGTGGTGGGGCTAGCCATACCCCCTCGGTCGGGCCGGCCTTAGCAACCCTAGGAGCGCCGCAGGTCGGACACCTCCTCCGCCGGTACGAACCCCGGGTAGGAGGAACGGGTGGACGACCCCTAGGGGTGTAAGACCTCAGGCGTACCCCGTCTCGGGGTCAAGACTGGACCCTCCCGTAACAGGAGGTTCAAGTCCGCTGCTCGGCCGCCTGGACGCCCGCTTTCCTTCCCCCGATCCCGCATGGAATGGTGGGTCGTACAACAGAGTTCCGGGCATCACGGCAGCCGACTAGCCCGGCCGGGGGAGGGAGTGCGCACGGTGGGCGGCACCGCACGACGGCGGAAGGACGCGGACACCGGACCACCCACCCCCGAGACGGCCCCCTCACCGCCCGTCCGACGCCGCCCCGTCGCCGCCGCGCTGATGCTCGGCATGGCGCTCGCCGCGCTCGACTCCACCATCATCTCGACCGCGATCCCGCAGATCGTGGGCGACCTCGGCGGCTTCTCCGTCTTCTCCTGGCTGTTCTCCGGCTATCTGCTCGCCGTCACGGTCAGCCTGCCGGTCTACGGCAAGCTCTCCGACACCTTCGGCCGCAAGCCCGTCCTGCTCTTCGGGATCGTGCTCTTCCTGCTGGGCTCGCTGCTGTGCGCGGGCGCCTGGAACATGGGCTCCCTCATCGCCTTCCGCGTTGTCCAGGGCCTGGGCGGCGGCGCGCTTCAGGGCACCGTGCAGGTCATCGCCGCAGACCTGTACCCGCTCAAGGAGCGCCCCAAGATCCAGGCCAGGCTCTCCTCCGTGTGGGCCCTGTCCTCCGTGGCGGGCCCGGTCATCGGCGGCCTGCTCGCCGGATACGCGAACTGGCGCTGGATCTTCCTGATCAACCTGCCCGTCGGCGCCGTGGCGCTGCTGCTGTTCGTCCGCCATCTGCACGAGCCGGCCCGGGAGCGCGCACGCGGATCCCGGGTGGACTGGGCCGGCGCGCTCGCGATCTTCGCGACCGGCGGGCTGCTGCTGACCGCCCTCGTACAGGGCGGGGTGGCCTGGGCCTGGCTGTCCGCACCCTCGCTCGCGCTGTTCGCGGGCAGCGCGGCGTGCGCGGCCGGGGCCGTGTGGATCGAGCGCCGCGCCGCCGAACCGATCATCCCGGGCTGGGTCTGGCGCCGCCGTACGATCTCGGCGGTCAACCTCGCGCTCGGCGCGCTGGGCCTGCTGATGATCGCCCCCACCGTCTTCCTGCCCACCTACGGCCAGTCGGTCCTGGGACTCGGGCCCATCGCGGCCGGGTTCGTGCTGTCGGCCATGACGCTCAGCTGGCCGATATCGGCCGCGCTGAGCAGCCGCGTCTACAGCCGGATCGGATTCCGGCGCTGTGCGATGACCGGCGTCGGGTTCGCCGCGCTGATCCTGCTCGCCTTCCCGCTGCTCCCCTACACCGGCGCGAACCCCGGCGCGGCCTGGCAGCCCGCGCTGATCATGCTGCTGCTCGGCGCGGCCCTCGGCCTCTTCCAGCTCCCGCTGATCATCTGGGTCCAGTCATCCGTCCGCTGGGAAGAGCGCGGCACCGCGACCGCCTCGATCCTCTTCTGCCGGCTGGTCGGTCAGAGCGTGGGAGCGGCGGTCTTCGGCGCCGTCGCCAACGCCACCCTGGCCGCCCGCCTCGACGAGGCGCCCCCCGCCATCCGCACCGGCCTGCCCGACGACCTCGACGGGGTCTCCCGCGCGCTGGAGCATCCCGCCACGCTCACCGACCAGGCCGCCGACTACCTGCGGCGCGCGGTCGACACCGCCGTCGACCATGTGTACGTCGGCTCGGCGGGCGCCGCCGTACTGGCCCTGCTGGTCCTGCTGTTCCTCGCCCCGCGCCGCACCGCCACCGGGCCGGACGGTGCGGAAGGCCGGGACGGTACGGAAGGCGCCGACGAGCAGCCGCAGACGGCGGGGTAGCGGGGCAACAGGGCTCCCGGCCGAGCCGGGGCCGGTCGGGGAGCCGGCTACGCCTCCGGCCGCGGCGTGGGGCCGGCGTCCTCGGCGACCGGCCGGCCCGTCAGCGCCGCCAGGCTGCCCCGTACGTGCTCCAGATGCGACTTGAGCTCCTCGCGCCGCTCGACATGTTCGCGCAGCGTCCGCTCCGTCTCCCGCTCCAGGCGCTCCTCCCGCGCCCGCGCCTGCGCGATGATCTCCGCCGCCTGCGCCTGGGCGTCCTCCTGCCGCAGCCGCGCCGCCTGCTCGGCCATCGCGTACTCCCGCTTGGCCTCGGCGAGCCTCAGCTGCGTGCGCTCCTCCAACTGGGCGACACCGGCGGCCATCGCGGCCTCCCGCTCGGCGATCTCCCGGCCCGCCGCCTCCCACCGCTCGCCGTGGTCCCGCTCCTGCTCGGCCAGGACAGCGGCGCTGCGCTGCCGCGTCTCCTTCAGCGCCGACAGGGCCTCGGCCCGCCACTCCTTGGCGTCCTGCCGCGAGGCGGCGCGCAGTTCGTCCACATCCGCCTGGGCCGACTCCAGCGTCGAGCGCGCGGATGCCTCGGCGGCGGCCCGCGTCCGCTCGGCCTCCTCGCGGGCGGCCTCCTCGACCGTACGGGCCGCGGCCCGCGCGGCGTCCCACAGCTCCTGTACCGAGGCCTCGGCGCGCGTCCGCAGGCTCGCGGCCTCCTCCTCGGCCGCGAACAGGATCAGCCGGGCGCGGTCGCCCAGAGATTCATACGTCTGGGGGGCCAGCTGGGCGATCGCCTCGCGCAGCCGCCCGGCCTCGGCGGCCAGTTCATTGCTCAGCACCGTCAGCCGCGCGGCGCGCTCCCACGCCGCGTCGCGCGCGTCGGACAACTCCGCCAGAGTGCGGTCGACCTGCTCGGGGCGGTAGCCGCGGCCCCGTCCGCCGATGGTGAAACCTTGACGTGACACCGATGCGCCCATCCTTGGAACCCCTTTTGTCCGGCATGCAACCGCTCCGGCGCACATCTTCATAGATCGCGGCTAATCGCACATAAGCGACACTCCGCCCATCTTCCTCGGCCGGGGATGTCATGCCCTTCTGGCGCTCGCGCCACCGGATCCGGACAACACAACGACGAGGCGCCCGCCCCCGTCACGGGGGTCGGGCGCCTCGGTCTGGATGTTCTGCCGCTGTTCGCCTCAGGGCTCGCTCAGAGCAGGCCGTCCCACATCTGCTCCAGCAGCACCGCCCACCAGTTGTCCGGCGAGGACAGCGCCGCCGGGTCCAAGCAGGCCAGCTGCGCCTGGAAGTCGACCGTCCAGCGGCCGGCCTGCTCCGGCGTCAGCCCGTACCGAAGCCGCCACATCCGGCCCAGCAGGGCCAGGCAGCGGACGAAGTCCGGCAGCGAGGAGTTGACGAACTGCGGCGGTACGGACGTCCCACCGGGGCCCGCCTCCACCGGCACCGCCACGATGTGCGCCGTGCCGTACTGCACACACAGCTGACGGCCGAAGTCATTGCCCATGACCAGGTACGAGCCCGCGTCCGGCGCGGGCTGCGCCCCGCGCTCGGCGGCCAGCTCGGCGAGCGTGGGCACCGGGCGGCCCTGATGGGCCTGCGCCCAGAAGAACGGCCCGAAGTCCATCGGCAGCCCCGCCATGACCAGCGTCTGGGCGACCACGTCCGGCACGCCCATCCGCGACACCGCGCGCTGGTCGAAGCGGAAGATGCCCTGCGGGCCGAACGACTGGATCAGCTCCTGTGCGAGCACATCCGGCGGCACCGGGGCCACCCGCTGCACCTGGCTGGGGTGCGGCAGCGGCACCCGGTTCGGGGCCGGGCGGGCCGGGCCGTCCGCCACCTGGTGCAACTCGCCCTGGTGCTCGATGAGGTGGCGTACGCCCTGCTGGCGGGTCGCGTGGTCACGCCCGTACGCCGCCGTATGGCTGATCCGCACCTGCGGCCAGGTCTCCTTGATCATGCGCGCGCAGTAGCCGCCGGGCAGATCACAGGACTCCAGCTCGGTGTGCAGCTCCAGCACGTGCTGCGGCGGGACGTTCATCCCGCGCAGCTCGTGCAGGATCTGCCACTCGGGGTGCGGGGTGCCGGGCCCGGAACGGCGGATGAGCTGCTGCTCGGAGCCGTCCTGGGCGCGGTAGCGCAGCACCGCCATGTAGCCGGGGCCGACGGTCGGCTGGCCGGACGGCGGCGCGGGGTAGGCGTATCCGCCCCCGGGCGGGGGCATGCCGGGGCCGGGCACACCGGGCGGGGGCGTGCCCGGACCGGGCATGCCGAGCGGGGGCGTGCCGCCCCCGAGCATCGTCGCGGCCGCGTGCACCCCGCCGGGGGCGCCGGGCCGGCCGGGGCCGCCGGGGTACCCGGGACCGGGCGGCGGAGGCGGCGGCTGCGCACCACCGGGGCCGGGCACACCGGGCTGACCCGGAGCACCCGGGGCGCCGGGGGGACCGGGGGGACCGGGCGGCTGCGGGCCACCAGGACTCGGCACACCCGGCATACCTGGCATACCGGGTGCACCCGGACCACCGGCGAGCATCGTCGCCGCCGCATGCACCCCGCCCGGAGCACCCGGCTGACCAGGAGCCCCAGGCGCACCCGGAGCCCCGGGCGGGCCGGGGAAGTTGCCGGCCGGGCCCGGCGGAGGCGGCGTCTGGCCGCCTCCGGCCCCGGGCACGCCGGGCGGACCGGGCGGACCGGGCGGACCGGGCGGACCGGGCGGCTGCGGCCCCGACGCACCGGACTGGCCCGGCGCGCCCGGCTGACCGGGAGCCCCAGGAACACCAGGAGGTCCGGGCGGCTGCGGGCCACCAGGACTCGGCACACCCGGCATACCTGGCATACCGGGTGCACCCGGACCACCGGCGAGCATCGTCGCCGCCGCATGCACCTCACCCGGAGCACCCGGCTGACCAGGAGCCCCAGGCACGCCCGGAGCCCCAGGCGCACCTGGCGGAGGCGTCGCGCCCGCGCCCGGGACGCCCGGCGCCGGCGGCGGGGGCGGCGTCTGCGGACCGCCCGCGCCCCCGCCCGGAGCGCCGAGACTCTCGGGGCCGAGCGCCGAGACCAGTTGGGTCGGTACGTACCCTCCGGCCGGGGCGCCCGGAGCGCCGGGGCCGGACGGCGGCGGAGACGGGGTGTGCGCCCCCGCGGGCGAGCCGGCGCCGGGAGCGCCCGGCGCACCGGGCGGCGGCGGGGCCGACGGACCGCCGGGCGCCGCGCCAGGGGGCGCCGGGGGCACCCCGGGCACGCCCGGGCCCGCGGCCGACGCGGCCGACGGCGGCGGCAGGTCCATGACCGGCGCGATGGCCGTGGGCGGCAGCGCGCTGCCCGCCGACATCAACTCGGTCTTCGCGTCCGGCCGCACGCCCGGCACCGGGGTGTCCTCGTCGTCGGAGCCCGCGAGCGGCGGGGCGAAGACCGTGACGGGCGGGGCGACCGAGCGGTCGCTGTCATCGCTCCCGGAGTTGGTGTCGGCACCCGCCCACGGCGTGCCGCCGGCCGGTGTCGCCGGGGCGCCGGGGGCGGAGTCCGCGGGGCCACCGCTGCCTGAAGGCGCCTCGGGGGCGGCCCAGGGGCTCCCGGCCCCCGGCCCGGCGCCGTGCTGCCCGCCGTGCGACGCGTCACCCGAGGGCCGCGCGCCCGCGTCCGGCGCGCCCGGGGCACCCGCTCCGGCGCCGGGCGCGAACGAACCGGAACCCGCCGTGCCGGAACCCGGCCAGTCGTCCGTCCCGCGCTCGGCCGAACCACCGCCCACAGACGCCGACGCCGACGCCGGCCAGTCGTCAACCGGTTCCGGCTCACGACCGGCCGCACCGCCCGCCGCGGACGCCCCGGCTCCGGAACCCGCCGCGCCGACCCCTACCGCGCCAGAACTCGCCGCGCCGGAACCCGGCCAGTCATCCGTACTCGGCTCGCGGTCGGCGAGCCCGCCCGAAGCACCCGCCCCCGAACCGCCGCCGTACGGATCGGACGCGGCCGACGCCGCGGACGCCCCGGTTCCGGACGTCGCCGAGGCCTGCGACCCCGGCCAGTCGTCCACCGCTCCCGGCTCGCCCCCAGCGGAACCGCCCGCCGGAGCCGCCGCCGTACCCGCACCGGTGCCGGAGCCCGCCCCTGAAGCACCGCCGCCACCACCCGACCGCTGGTCGGGGATACCCCTGGCGTCCGCCGCCTCCTGCAGCCAGTCCGGCGGCGTCAGCAGGAAGGACGTCGCGTTCAAGTCGATGCGCTGCGGCCGCCCGCCGGTGGTCTCCTGGCCCCCGCCGGAGGTCCCGTACTCCTCCTCGTACCGGCGGATGACCTCACCCACCGGCAGCGCGGGCCACAAGGTCGTGTCCCCGCTGTCGCGGGCGATGACCAGCCGGGCGCCCTCGGCGGGCGCGTCCGAGACGGGTCCGTCCGCGCGGTCCTCGGCCCAGGCCACGAAGCCCAGGTCGAACTCCCGCACCCGCACCTCACGCTGCTGATAGCCGGGCACATCGCCGTTGATCCAGAGCTCCGCGCGCTCCTGCGCCTGTGCGAAGGTCACCATCGCGCTCACCCCTCCACCGGGACGGCGTACGCGAAGCCGCCCTCCACCATCAGGTTGGCCACGGTCTCCAACTCCGGCGGGTTGCCCGCGAGCCGCAGCAGGAAGGCGTCGAAGTCGTCCCCGCACGGCAGCAACAGGTGCTCGACCCGGTCCTGCACCGTCCAGCCGTCACGGTCCCGCGCGTCGTCGTACGCGCAGAACCACACCGAGCCGATCGCGTCGCCCTTCACCTTCACCGCGATCACCCCGCCCTGCACGAAGCCCACCCCCAGGAAGTCCTTGGTGAAGTGGTCGCGCAGGCATTTGTTGACGTACACCAGGTCGTTGACCGCGGCCTCGTCGCGCACCGTGAAGAACGGCTGGTCGACGAGGAGGCCCAGCTCCGGGTCCAGCGCCGCGCCGACGGGCGCGCAGCCGCCCGCGGCCTTGAGGAAGGCCCGGTACGCGCCGGGCAGCCGGTAGCCGAGGTCCTCCTCGACGCCGAGTACCTGCTCCTCGGTGACCGAAAGACCGCGCTTGGGCAGCCCGAAGTGCACCGGCCGGGTCTCCTGCAGCGGCCGGGTGCCGCGCTTGTCCTGGTCGACGGCGGCCGTCGCGAGCCCGCCGTGGTGCCGCAGCAGCGCCTTCACCTCCACCGGGATCAGCTCCATGCGGCGGGTACCGACGACGTGGTGCCAGGTCCAGCCGTGCGGGGTGGCCACGCTCGACGCACCGTCCCACAGGTCGTGGCCGACGGAGTGCAGCGCGGCGTTGGCGGACACGAAGTCGGTCAGCCGCAGTTCGTCGACGCCGAACCCCTCGGGCGGCTCGGCTATTTCGGCCGCCGCGCGCGCATAGGGCGTAAAGTCCGGATAGCCGTCTTCGTCCACCCGGACACCCTGGGGGTGCCGGGCGGCCCTCACCGGGTCCGGGAAGTGCACGACCTGACCGGCGTAGGCCGTGTTCGGTGGCGCGGCATGCTGCCCGAGCCGACCTGTCGTCATGGCGGATGCCCCCTGCTGCTGCTGGCTGGTACGGACAGACTATGCGGTACCGCGAACCCGGACCCCGCCGCGCCCGAACGCGCGCGACCGACCCCGGACGCCGGGCACCCTGCCGACCTCCCGCCCGGCCCGCGCCCGCCACCCCCGGACTTTCGCACCACGCGCCACATTTGGCAGGCTGATCTTCGCAACCGGGGGATTGCGCGGGGATTGCGCGCGGATTGCGCAGGGAGGGAACGGGAGGGAACCCAGGAGATGCACACCACGCCAAGCGGCCACGACGACGCCGCGTCGCCCGCCACGCCGCGGCAGGGGGTACCTCCCAGCGGTAGCTGGGGGAGGCCTATCGACCGCAGCGCCCAGTACGAGGACGACCCTCCGCCTTGCGATGCTCCCCCGGCTACCGCTGGGAGGCACCCCCTGCACCAGACGACACCTGACCCCACCCCCGCTTCCCCGGGGCCGCTTGGCGACCCACGGCTCAACTGGAGCGACACCGACGGCGCGGCCGGGCCGCCGCCGCTCCTCCACCGCCGCGACGGCATCCTGCCGACCGTCGCCGCCGCGCTCTCCGTCCGCGGCAAGACCCTCACCTGCACCGCGAGCAAGGGCGACCAGCCGCCCCCGCTGCACCCGCTGGTCCAGGACTTCCTGGACACCCTCACCAGCGCCCAGCGCGAGCGATTCACCGGCCGCTGCCCGGAGGCGATCCTGCTGTCCCGCCACCTGACCGGCGTCGAGGCGAACCGCTCCAAGCGCGCCGCCCGCAAGCCGCTCACCCACGGCGAGGCCCGCCGCGCCCTCAAACAGGCCAAGATCACCACACGCCGGATCCGCGAGGCCGGTGACCCCCGGCACGGCAGCTACGCCCCGCCGTGCCGCTCCTGCGCGCCGCTGCTGGCCCACTTCGGCGTACGGAGCGTCGGACACACGAGCGGGCCGGCGACCGAAGCCTCGGTCGGCCCGGCCAGGGGCTGACATTGGACACACCCAAACGCGTACGCAGCATGGACACGACCCGCTTCCCCGTCCCGGTCGACGCCGCCCTGCGCGAGGCGGGCTGGCAGCCGGGGCGCCGGGACGTCCCCCAGGCCGAGTACTGGGCGGACACCCTGCGCGCCCACATCTCCCCCGCCGGGCACCTGCACGCCGTCTTCCCGGCGGCCGTCGAGGCGTGGGCGGAGTTCGGCGGGCTGCACGTCATCCCGCCCGGAGCGGGGCGGCATATCGCCCCGACCCCCTTTCACCTCGACCCGCTGCACGGCCTGCACCTGGCCCGCACGCTGGGCGACCTGGGGCGGGCGCTGGACACGGAGGTCTGCCCGCTGGGCGAGGAGTCGGGCGGGCAGGCGTTGTTGACCATCGACGCGGAAGGGCGGGTGTACAGCCTGGACCACACCGGGGACTGGTACCTGGGCGAGGACATCGACGCGGCGCTGACGGCGCTGGTGATGGGGGTCCAGCCGCAGCGGCTGCCGCGCGGGTAGCGACTCTGGGGAATCACCTACTCTTTCGAACCAATTTCGAGCAGGCGTGAATCAGGCGAACACCTGAATTCGCCCGCCTGCCTTCTCTCCCTGCCCTGTTACGCGCTCTTCGCCCGCTCCGCGTCCAGCTCCCCCGGCGGGGGGTCCAGGCGCCCCGTGGCCGTACGGTCGACGGCCGTACGGTCGACGGCCGTACGGTCCGGAATGACCGCCGAGACCCGGAAGCCACCCGACTCCGTGGCCCCCGACACAAAACCGCCCCCGAGCGTCGTCACCCGCTCCTTCATCCCCAGCAGGCCATTGCCGCCACTCGGCAGCCCCGCGTCCGCCGCGCCCCGCTCCGAAGGCCCGTTCTCCACCAGTACCGCGACCTCCGAGGGGCGGTGGGCGAGCCGGACCCGCGCCTTCGCGCCCGGCGCGTGCTTGTGGACGTTGGTCAGGGCCTCCTGCACCACGCGGTACGCGGTCTGCTCCACCCGGGGCGCATAGCCGCGCGCCTCCCCCTCCACCGACAGCTCCACGACCATCCCGGCCGCCCGCGACTGCCCGACCAGCGTCTCCAGTTCCGCCAGCCGCGGCCCGCCCGCGAGGTCCGCCACCCCGGCCGGTCCCACGGCCCCGGCCGTACGCGCACCGCCCGCGCCCTCCGCACCGCCCGTGCCCGCCACCCCGGCCGCCTCCGCCGCGGCCGACGCGGCCGCGGCCACCGCCGCCAGCGGCACCGGCCCGCCGTCCCCGCGCCCGCCCGCCGAGGCCGGGGCCGGGGCCCGCTGGCCGACGTCCTGGGAGCGCAGCACGCCGAGCATCTGCCGCAACTCCGTCAGCGCCTGGCGGCCCATGTCGCCGACCAGCGCCGCGTTCTTCGCGGCCTTCTCCGGATCCTTGAGGGCGACCGCCTGCAGGGCCGCCGCATGAACCACCATCAGGCTCACCCGGTGGGCCACCACGTCGTGCATCTCCCGCGCGATACGGGTGCGCTCCTCGTTACGGGCCCACTCGGCCCGCTCCTCCGCCCGGTCCGCCAGCAGCGACAGCTCGCGCTCCAGGCCGTCCGCCCGCTCCCGCAGGCTCTCCACGAGCCGGCGCCTGGCCCTGACGTACAACCCGAGCAGGATGGGCGGCGCGGTCACCCCCAGGGACATCACCACCGCGACCAGCGGAATCACCCACACGGTGGGCTCCGTGGTGCCGCGGTGCATGTCCTCCTGGAACCGGATGGTCGAGATGATGAGCGTGCCCACGCCCGACATCCCGGCCAGCACGGCCGTGATCCGGCGCGGCACCTCCGAGGCGGCCAGGGAGTAGAGGCCGACGATGCTGAGCAGTATGCCCATCTCCGCCGGGGTCACCGCGATCGATATGAGCACCACGGCGATCGCCCAGCGCCGCCGCAGTACCAGCGTGGCGCCGACCACCAGCCCCATCGCCACCCCGACGGCGACCGGAATACGCGCGTCATGAGCGAAGGCAACACCCTCCGCGGCACACTCGACCGCCGACATGACCGCGAGGGTGATGTCCAGCACCATGCTCCGCCGCCGCGGCCACCACCACGGCCCAGCGGGCGCGCCCCGCGCACCCGCTGTTTCGACGTCCCCCGTGTCCCCCGTCGCCGTCATACCGACCAGACTACGGCCGGGTGCCAGCGGTTTACCCCGGGACACGACAGGGCGAAGCGCCCTCGAACGGGGCGCAAAGCCCGACTTTTAACTCGAACGAATGAATCGTCCATGTTTGCGACACGCGGGTTCGTGCGGCGAACAAGAGTGCGGTCATGAGCGAACCACGACGCCGCGACGGCGACTGGACGGGCGGCCTGCGCGACGGGTCGATCACCTTCGAGGAACTGCGGGAGCAGGCCATCGCCCTACGGAGGGAGGGCCTGAGCCGTAGGCAGATCCGTGACCGCCTGAAGGTCCACAACAACGACATCCTGAACCGCCTCCTGGAGGGCGAGCCGGCACCCGAGTGGACGAAGCGGCCGAACGCAAAGGACGGCTTACGGGCAAAGGCCCGCGAGATGCGACTGCGGGGGATGACCTACGACCAGATCCAAGTGGAGCTGGGGTGCTCCAAGAGTTCGATCTCACTGTGGGTACGGGACCTACCCAAGCCGGAGCGGCCACCACGCACACGGGAGGAGGCGTCGAAAATCGCCAAGCGGGGCTGGGAGGCGACAATGCGACGCCGCGAGATCGAGCGCCAGCAGACGAAGTTCGCGGCAGCGCAGGAGATCGGCGAAATGACAGACCGGGAGCTGTTCCTGGTCGGGGTGGGCCTCTACTGGTCAGAGGGCACCAAGTGCAAGGCCCACCGCCTCGAGGAAAGGGTCACGTTCATCAACAGCGACGCTGACATGATCCGGCTCTACGTCGCATGGCTCAGACTGCTCAAGGTCGAGCCGGAACGACTGCAATATCGCGTGATGATCCACGAGTCCGCCGACGCAGCGGACGCGGAGCACTACTGGGCCGACGTAGTCGGCGTCCAGGTCACCGACCTCGAACGGACGTCGCTCAAGAAGCACAACCCAAAAACCGCCCGAAAGAACGTAGGCGAGGCATACCACGGCTGCCTTGTGGTGCGCGTCCTCCGCGGAGCAGACCTGTACCGTCGCATCGAAGGCTGGTGGTACGGCATAGTAGTGGGGGTTGAGTCGGCAGCCCCCACGAGGTGTCCGATTTAACCTCTTCACCATCCCCTGTGGTGTAATCAGGCAGCACAGCGACCTTTGGAGTCGTTTGTCAAGGTTCGAATCCTTGCAGGGGAGCTCAAGTCCGAAACCTGACCGCCCACATCAGGACCCACCCTCGTCCCCGCCCCGAAACCTCTCGGTATCCTGCGGTTGTCCACACCCGAGCCGAGCCCGAAGGGCACACCCGTGAGCGCCAACCGCCCGGCAGCCGTCGTCGTCCTCGCAGCGGGTGAGGGCACCCGCATGAAGTCGGCGACCCCCAAGGTCCTGCATGCGATCTGCGGCCGGTCCCTCGTCGGGCACGTCGTCGCCGCCTCCCGCGAGCTGTCCCCCGAGCACCTCGTGGTCGTGGTCGGCCACGCCCGCGAGCAGGTCACCGCGCATCTCGCGGAGATCGACGCCGACGTGCGCACCGCCGTACAGCACGAACAGAACGGGACCGGGCACGCCGTCCGGATGGGGCTGGAGCAACTCGCCGACGGCGCCGGCGGCGCCGACAGCGGGATCGCCCTGGACGGCACCGTGGTCGTCGTCTGCGGGGACACCCCGCTGCTGACCGGCGAGACGCTGGGCCGGCTCGCCGAGACCCACGACGTCGAGGGCAACGCCGTGACCGTCCTGACCGCCGACGTCCCCGACGCGACCGGCTACGGCCGGATCGTGCGCGACGAGGCCAGCGGGGCGGTCACCGCGATCGTGGAGCACAAGGACGCCACCGACGCCCAGCGCGGGATCCGCGAGATCAACTCGGGGGTCTTCGCATTCGACGCCCGGCTGCTGATCGACGCCCTGGGCAAGGTGCGGACCGACAACAGCCAGGGTGAGGAATACCTCACCGATGTGCTGGGCATCCTGCGCGAGGCCGGGCACCGGGTCGGCGCCTGTGTGGCGGGCGACCACCGCGAGATCGTCGGCATCAACAATCGGGTGCAGCTGGCCGAGGCACGCCGGCTGCTCAACGACCGGCTGCTGACCCGGGCCATGCTCGACGGAGTGACCGTCGTCGACCCGGCCACGACCTGGGTGGACGCGACCGTCACCTTTGAGCCGGACGCCCTGGTGCACCCCGGCACCCAGCTGCTCGGCGCCACCCACATCGCGGCGCGCGCCGAGGTCGGCCCGAACTCCCGGCTCACCGACACCACCGTCGGCGAGGGCGCGAGCGCGAGCTTCACCGTCGCCGATGGCGCGGAGATCGGCGCGGGCGCGAGTGTCGGCCCGTACGCGTATCTGCGCCCCGGTACCCGGCTCGGCGCCAAGGCCAAGGCGGGCACGTACGTGGAGATGAAGAACGCCCGGATCGGCGAGGGCACCAAGGTGCCGCATCTCTCCTACGTCGGCGACGCGACCATCGGCGAGTACACCAACATCGGCGCCGCCAGCGTGTTCGTGAACTACGACGGCGTCGACAAACACCACACCACCATCGGCAGCCACTGCCGCACCGGAGCGGACAACATGCTTGTGGCTCCGGTCACGATCGGGGACGGCGCCTACACCGCCGCCGGCTCGGTCATCACCAAGGATGTGCCCCCGGGCTCGCTCGCTGTCGCACGCGGCCAGCAGCGGAATATCGAGGGTTGGGTCGCCCGCAAGCGCCCCGGAAGCGCCGCCGCGAGGGCCGCCGAGTCGGCCCGTCAGGAGGACGCGGACGAGGGATGACCCGTGCACGGGTGCGCCGTGCGGGGCGTACCGTGATAAGCGCATCAAAGTGACGTCCAAGGAGACTTGCTGTGACCGGGATCAAGACGACCGGCGAGAAGAAGCTGATGCTCTTCTCCGGCCGCGCCCACCCCGAGCTGGCCGAGGAGGTCGCCCATGAGCTGGGCGTCAGCTTGGTCCCGACCAAGGCATTCGACTTCGCGAACGGCGAGATCTACGTCCGTTTCCAGGAGTCCGCGCGAGGCGCCGACTGCTTTCTGATCCAGAGCCACACGGCTCCGATCAATAAATGGATCATGGAGCAGTTGATCATGGTTGATGCGCTGAAGCGGGCCTCCGCGCGCTCGATCACCGTGATCGTGCCGTTCTACGGCTATGCCCGCCAGGACAAGAAGCACCGCGGCCGTGAGCCCATCTCGGCCCGGCTCATCGCCGACATGCTCCAGACCGCGGGCGCCGACCGGATCCTCACGGTCGATCTGCACACCGACCAGATCCAGGGCTTCTTCGACGGCCCGGTCGACCACCTCTTCGCGCTGCCGGTGCTCGCGGACTACGTGGGCGCCAAGGTCGACCGTGCCAAGCTGACCGTGGTCTCCCCGGACGCGGGCCGGGTGCGCGTCGCCGACCGCTGGTGCGACCGGCTCGGCGCCCCGCTGGCGATCGTGCACAAGCGCCGCGACCCGGACGTGGCCAACCAGGTCACCGTCCACGAGGTCGTGGGTGATGTGCGCGGCCGGGTGTGTGTCCTGGTCGACGACATGATCGACACCGGCGGCACCATCTGCGCCGCGGCGGACGCGCTGTTCGCCAATGGCGCGGAGGACGTGATCGTGACGGCCACCCACGGTGTGCTGTCCGGCCCGGCCGCGGACCGGCTGAAGAACTCGCAGGTGAGCGAGTTCGTCTTCACCAACACCCTGCCCACCCCGAGCGAGGTCGAGCTCGACAAGGTCACCGTGCTTTCGATGGCGCCGACCATCGCCCGCGCGGTCCAGGAGGTCTTCGAGGACGGCTCGGTGACCAGCCTCTTCGAGGAGCACTGATGGCCACCGGCGACTTAGGGGCCGCCGCCCCGAGCACCCGCCGACCGGTCTGAGGCCACCCCGCCAGGGGTGGCCTCAGCCATGTGCGGGAGCATGCGGCCCGGGGCGGTAGGATGGCCGGGTTGCTCGGCGAGGGAAGCTGTGTGCGGTGACGTACGCGGCTCGTCCGTTATCGACGCGCTCTTCGTAGAGATGGTCTGTCGTGGGCCGGGTGACGGCCGTCAGATCCTGAATTTCAGCGACTACGAGGAGTGCAGCCATGGCTGAGGTCAAGCTTTCCGCCAAGACCCGTGACGCGTTCGGCAAGGGCGCCGCCCGCCGTGCCCGCCGCGAGGGCCTGGTCCCGGGTGTGGTGTACGGCCACGGCACCGAGCCCGTCCACGTCAACCTGCCGGGCCACGACCTGATGCTCGCGCTCAAGACCCCGAACGTGCTGCTCAGCCTCGACGTCGACGGCAAGAAGCAGCTCGTCATCCCCAAGGCGATCCAGCGCGACGCCATCAAGGGCTTCCTCAAGCACGTCGACCTGCTCCTGGTGAAGCGCGGCGAGAAGGTCACCGTCGAGGTGCGCGTCCACACCGAGGGCGAGCTGGCCCCCGGCAGCAACCTGCTCGAGCACCTGCTGAACGCGCTGCCGGTGGAGACCGAGGCCACCCACATCCCGGAGTCGGTCACCGTCTCCATCGCGGGCCTGGACGCCGGTCACTCCATCCTGGCCAAGGACATCACCCTGCCGGCCGGCACCACCCTGGCCGTCGAGGAGGACACCGTCGTGCTGCAGGTCGTCGGCGCCCAGGCCGAGGCCCCGGCCGCCGAGGGCGAGGCCGAGGGCGAGGCGTAAGTAGCGCCGGGGGGCGTGACGCCGAGGCGTACACGCCCCTGCCCGTTCCGGCCGCCGTCCCGCTCCGCGCCCCCCTGGGGCCGGGAACGGGGCGGCGGCCGGTCCTTCAGCTCGAGGAGACACCCAGATGACGGACGAAGCGAGCCCCTGGCTCGTCATGGGCCTCGGCAACCCCGGGCCCGAGTACGCCGGCAACCGCCACAACGTCGGCTTCATGGTGGCCGATCTGCTGGCCGACCGCATGGGCGCCCGCTTCAAGGCGCACAAGTCCCGCGCGCAGGTCGTCGAGGGGCGCGTCGGTGCGCCGGGCCCGTCGAGCCGCCGGGTGATCGTCGCCAAGCCGATGTCGTTCATGAACCTCTCGGGCGGGCCCACCACCGCGCTGCGCGACTTCTACAAGGTGCCTGTCGGGCATGTCATCGCGGTCCATGACGAACTGGACATCGACTACGGCGCGCTGCGGCTGAAACTCGGCGGGGGTGATAATGGCCACAATGGCCTGAAGTCGATCACCAAGTCGCTGGGACCGGACTACTTCCGCGTCCGCTTCGGGATCGGCCGGCCGCCCGGCCGGATGGATGTCGCGGCCTTCGTACTCAAGGACTTTTCCGCCGCTGAGCGCAAGGAGTTGGACTATTTCGTGGACCGCGCCGCGGACGCCGTGGAGACGCTGATCGTCGACGGCCTGGAGCGCGCGCAGGGCACGTACAACTCCTGATCCCCGCCCGGGCGGGGGTCGGACGACGGTTGACCGGCGGGCTCGGATGTCGCCAGGATCGCCGCCATGTCTTCCACCGGCACGATCAAGCGCAGCCGTAAGCGGCGGGCGGGCGAGAGCGCGTATGGGCTGCTCTTGCTCACGAGAAACGTGGTGACGGCGCTCCTCGCGCTGTTCGTCCTCGTCGCGGGGGTGTGGTACTCGTGGGCGACCGCCAAGCCGGCGATGTTCACCAAGAACCTGGAACGCGGCACGGTCACGGTCGCCGCCTGCGACGACGACTGGTGCACGGGCGCCTTCGCGCCCGTCGACGGCTCCGGCCGTGCCCGCGCGAAGGTGCGGATCGACAAGGCGGTCACCGACGGCCGGGGCGAGCGCCTGTCGGTGGCCCTGAAGCCCGGCTCCAACGAGGCCGTACGGACCGGCTGGACCGGCATCCTGCACGCCTGGGTCCCCTTCGCGGGCTCCCTCCTGCTGGCCTCGCTCATGGTCGCGGGCGGCCTGCGCCTGCGCCGCACCGCCTGGGCCCTGGGCCTGACCGGCGCGGCCCTCCTGGCCGCGTCCTTCGCCACGCTGACGTTCTGAGGCCGAAGGCTTCCGCAGCGCTTCCGTACAGACAAAACCGCGTCCGGGCCGCTCCGCGGGAGCGGCCCGGACGCGGTTTCACGTCGGGCGCGAGCCGCGGGTCAGCCCGTGTTGCGGAGGCCCGCCGCGACGCCGTTGACCGTCAGGAGGAGGGCGCGGGCGAGGAGCGGGTCGGGGGCTTCGCCGCGCTCGTGGGCGGTGCGCTGGCGGTGGAGGAGCGAGACCTGGAGGTAGGAGATCGGGTCGAGGTAGGCGTCGCGGACGTGGAAGGTCTGCTTCAGCACCGGGTTCGAGTCGAGCAGCTCGGGCTCGCCGGTGATCCGCAGCACCTCCCGTACGGTGAGCTCGTGCTCGGCCTCGATGGTGTCGAAGACGTGCTTCAGCTCATCCGGCACCAGCGTGTCGACGTAGTGCCGGGCGATCCGCAGATCGGTCTTGGCGAGCGTCATCTCCACGTTGGACAGGAAGTTCTGGAAGAAGTGCCAGTGCTGGCGCATCTCGCCGAGGGCCACGTCCAGGCCCGCCTCGCGGGCGGCCTTGAGGCCGGAGCCGACGCCGAACCAGCCGGGCACGATCTGCCGGGACTGGGTCCAGCCGAAGACCCAGGGGATGGCCCGCAGCCCGTCCAGGCCGGCGCCGGAGTCGGGGCGCCGGGAGGGGCGGGAGCCGAGGTGGAGCTCGGCGAGCTGGTCGACGGGGGTGGAGGCGAAGAAGTACGCGGGCAGGTCGGGGTCCTCGACCAGCGCGCGGTAGGCGCGGTGGGCGGCGTCCGAGACGGTGTCCATGGTCGCGTCCCAGCGGGCCAGCGCCTCGTCGGACTGGCGGGGGGCGGTGTGGAGGGCGGATGCCTGGAGGGTGGCGGCGACGGTCAGCTCCAGGTTCTCCCGGGCGAGGGAGGGGACGAGGTACTTGTCGGAGATGACCTCGCCCTGTTCGGTGACCTTGATCTCGCCTTCCAGGGTGCCCCAGGGCTGGGCGAGGATCGCGTCGTGGGTGGGGCCGCCGCCGCGGCCGACGGTGCCGCCGCGGCCGTGGAAGAGGCGCAGCCGTACGCCGTGCCGGTGGGCGACGTCGCGGAGCAGCCGCTGGGCGCGGTGGATCTCCCACTGGGAGGTGGTGATGCCGCCGAACTTGGAGGAGTCGGAGTAGCCGAGCATGACCTCCTGGACGTCGCCGCGCAGGGCGACCAGCCGCCGGTAGGAGGGGTCGGAGAGCATGTCGTCGAGGAGCTCGTCGGCGATCTTGAGCTCTTCGGTGGTCTCCAGCAGCGGCACGATGCCGATCTTCGCCCAGCCGGCGTGCAGGTCGATCAGGCCGGCCTCGCGGGCGAGGACCGCGGCGGCGAAGACGTCGTCGGAGCCCTGGCACATGGAGATGATGTACGACTCGACGACCTCGGAGCCGAACCGTTCGAAGGCCTCGCGGATGGTGTGGAAGACGCCGAGGGTCTTGGCGCCCGCGGCGTCCAGCGGCGCCGGGGTGGGCGCGAGGGGGCGGCGGGAGCGGAGTTCCTTGGCGAGCAGCTTGCGGCGGTAGTCGCGGGGCATGTCGGCGTACCGCCAGGATTCCTCGCCGAGGCGGTCGAAGAGCTGGCCGAGGGCGTGGTGGTGGGCGTCGGCGTGTTCGCGTACGTCCATGGTGGCCAGCTGCAGCCCGAAGGCGGCGAGGGTGCGGATGGCGCGTTCCATGCGGCCGTCGGCGATCAACTGGCCGCGGTGGTCGCGCAGCGACTCCTGGATGAGGTGCAGGTCGGCGAGGAGCTCGGCGGTGCCGAGGTAGTCGCGTCCTGGCTGGTGGGGGGTGCCGCCGGCGAGGCGGGTGCGGGTGTTGAGGAGCTTCTGCCGGACGCAGGTGGCCTTGAGGCGGTAGGGCTCTTCGGCGTTCAGCCGCTTGTAGCGGGGGCTGATCTCGGGGAGGAGTTCCAGATCGCGCTGGAGGGAGTCGAGGAGCTCTTCGGAGGCGTCGGAGTTGCGGATGGAGCTGGAGAGGGCGGCGCGCAGGTCGTCGACGACCTCGAGGGCGTCGGTGATGCCGTGCTCGTGCTGGAGGATCAGCACGTCCCAGGTCACCTGGGGGGTGACGTTGGGGTTGCCGTCGCGGTCGCCGCCGATCCAGGTGCCGAAGGTGAGGGGACGGGTGGTGGGGGGCAGCGGGGCGCCGACGCGCTCCAGCTCGGCGGACAGGTCTTCCAGGACGTCGCCGACGGCGCCCGCGTGCAGTTCGTCCAGGTAGTAGATCGCGTTGCGCGCCTCGTCGGCGGGCTCCGGGCGGGCGACGCGCAGTTCGTCGGTCTGCCAGAGCAGGTCGATGTTCTCGGCCAGGCGCAGGTCGGTGCGGCGCTTGTCGCCGCCGACGGCGAGGGTGTCGAGCAGTTCGGCGATCCGGCGCAGCTTGTTCAGGACGGTGCGGCGGGCGGCCTCGGTGGGGTGGGCGGTGAAGACGGGGCGGACGTTGAGGTGGCGGACGGCCTCCCGCAGGTGCTCGGGGTCGGCGTCCTTGAGCTGGTCGGCGGTGCGGGACAGCAGCCCGCCTTCGGCGGCGCGCTTGGCGCGCAGCTCGCGGCCGCGGTGGACCTGTTCGGTGATGTTCGCCAGGTGGAAGTACGTGGAGAAGGCGCGTACGAGCTTGGCGGCCGTCTCCAGGTCGGTGGCGCCGAGCAGCTCCGCGGCGGCTTCGCCGTCACTGCGGGTGAGGGCACGGACGCGCTCGACGAGGTCGAGGAGGTCGGGGCCCTCCTGTCGGACCAGGGTTTCGCCGAGAAGGTCACCCAGACGGCGGATATCGGCGCGCAGGGCGGCGTTGGTGTTGTCGGCACTGCTCACAGGTGCGGGCTCCTTGCAGTGTTCGGGGCACTGGTCGGGTACGACGGGGCCGAAATGCCGTGGCTGCCGGTGCCACCGGCCCCGGGACCCCCGTGCTGTCGGCAGGGTGCGGACCGCGCTGTCCGACGCCACCAGGATAGGCGGCGCGCCCTCGGGGGAATCCACAGCCCTATTGCCCCGCTTCGGGGCCCTGCCATACTTACGTCGCCGTAGGTTACGGTCCCGTAGCCGTACCCCCGAGCCCCACGAGGGATCCCATGACTGCAAGCCCCGACGTGATCGACGACGCGCCGAAGGCCCAGGAGCACCCACTTCCCTCCGCCACGCTCGGCGGGGACAGCAAGCGCTCCATCGAACAGATCACCCTGCTTCTGTTCATCACCGTCCCCTTCCTCGCCCTGGCCGCCGCCATCCCGCTGGCCTGGGGGTGGGGCGTCAGCTGGCTGGACCTGACCCTGATGGTCGCCTTCTACTACATCGGCTGCCACGGCATCACCATCGGCTTCCACCGCTACTTCACCCACGGCTCCTTCAAGGCCAAACGGCCGCTGCGGATCGCGCTGGCGATCGCCGGGTCGCTGGCGGTGGAGGGGCCGCTGGTGCGCTGGGTGGCCGACCACCGCAAGCACCACAAGTTCTCCGACGCCGAGGGCGACCCGCACTCCCCGTGGCGGTACGGGGAGAGCGTCCCGGCGCTGATGAAGGGCCTGTGGTGGGCGCACATCGGCTGGATGTTCGACGAGGAGCAGACCCCGCAGTACAAGTACGCGCCCGACCTGATCAAGGACGACGCGATCCGCCGCATCTCCCGGCAGTTCGTGGTGTGGACGGTGGTCTCGCTGGCGCTGCCCGCGCTGATCGGCGGCCTGGTGACCTGGTCCTGGCAGGGCGCCGCGACCGCGTTCTTCTGGGGATCGCTCGTCCGGGTCGCCCTGCTGCACCACGTCACCTGGTCGATCAACTCGATCTGCCACGCGGTCGGCAAGCGCCCCTTCAAATCGCGCGACCGGTCCGGCAATGTGTGGTGGCTGGCGGTGCTCTCCTGCGGTGAGTCCTGGCACAACCTGCACCACGCCGATCCGACCTCCGCCCGCCATGGCGTGATGAAGGGGCAGCTGGACTCCAGCGCCCGGATCATCCGCTGGTTCGAGAAGGCGGGTTGGGCCTATGACGTGCGCTGGCCCAATGAGGCCCGTATCGACGCCCGCCGTAAAGAGGAAACCGCCGAAGCGGCATGATAGGGGGCGTGGCGACCGATAGTAATACCAGCGGTAACAAGGACCGGGCGGCCCGCGCCGCCGGATCCGCGGCCCGGCGTACCCGCCGGGTGCGGATGACCGGCAAGGAGCGCCGGGAGCAATTGCTGGACATCGGTCGCGCGCTCTTCGCCGAGCGCGGCTTCGAAGGCACGTCGGTGGAGGAGATCGCGGCCAAGGCCGGGGTCTCCAAGCCCGTGGTCTACGAGCACTTCGGCGGCAAGGAAGGGCTGTACGCGGTGGTGGTGGACCGCGAGATGCGCCGGCTGCTCGACATGGTGACCGGCGCGCTGACCGCGGGCCACCCCCGTGAGCTCCTGGAGCAGGCGGCCTTCGCCCTGCTCGACTACATCGACGCGTACACGGACGGCTTCCGGATCCTGGTGCGCGACTCCCCCGTCGCCCAGTCGACGGGCACCTTCGCCTCGCTGATCAGCGATATCGCCACCCAGGTCGAGGACATCCTCGGCCTGGAGTTCAAGGCCCGCGGCTTCGACCCGAAGCTCGCCCCGCTGTACGCGCAGGCGCTGGTGGGCATGGTCGCGCTCACCGGCCAGTGGTGGCTTGACGTGCGCCGGCCGAAGAAGGCCGAGGTGGCGGCCCATCTGGTGAATCTGGCCTGGCACGGCCTGGACGGCCTGGAGCCCAAGCCCCGGCTGATAGGCCACCGCAAGTCCTGACCGCCCGAGGGCTGGTCCGCGCCTCCTCTCCCGTTGGATGATGTGAGCCACGGGGAGGGGACGAAACATGGTCACGGGGGAGCGGTCCGAGGCGCGCAAGAAGGCGGTCGGCGCCGGGCCGGGCGTCTGTCATGCGCTGGGCCTGATGATGCTGGTGATCTCGGAGTGGGTGCGGGCCGATCTGAAGGACGCGACGTCGCTCGCCTCGCACACCTATCTGAAAGACATGATCAAGTTCGCGGCCGAGCTGGCCGAGACGGACTGGTACAAGCCCGCCGTGGACCTGTACGACAACGTCTCCTTCGGCCAGCCGCGCGCCGCCCTGTGGGCGGCCGTCGTCATGGCCCTGGTCGTCCGCCTCAACCGGCACGGCCCGGAAGAGGCCCAGCAGGTCCTGTCCTGGGTGACCGCCGGGTACTGCCTACTGGCCACGGTGGCCCTCATGCCGTACCTGGCCGCTCCGGGGGTCGGCATCATCCTGCTGTTGGCGCTGAGCGGGGGCCTGGTGAACGTGGCGACCCGCTGAGTCCAGCCCCGGGGACACCTCAGCCCCGGTACACCATGGTGCACAGCAGCGTCCGGCCGCCGTTGACCAGCCACGACCAGTAGTACGTACGGTCGCCCTGGACCCGGGCGCAGTTCGACGCGGAAGCGTTCGCCGGGGCCTTGTAGACGCCGGTGATGTGCAGGATCTGGTTGTACTGGGCCGGGACCCGCTTCGCGTCGCAGTCCACCCCGGTCATCAGACCGGCCCGCATCTGCGCCGACTGCCCGCTGCCCGACTGCTTGGCCAGCAGGCAGTAGCCCACCTTGAACTGGCGGGTCAGGCACAGGGCGATGGTCTGCCCGCGGGACGTGTACGACATGTAGTTGCGGCCCGGCCCCTGAGGGCAGCCGCTGCCGCTCGACCGCACGGCGCTCACCCACATATAGGCGTTGTAGGCACTGCAGCCGACCCGGGCGGGGACCTGGGTGTTGTAGTCGTCGTATCCGGTGTCGTACACCGCGAGGCAGTCGCCGGGGCTCACCGCCCGGTACGCCTCCGCGGTGGGGTCCGGCGCCACGGAGGGCGTGGCGGGCTGCTGGGTCTCCACCGAGCCGCCCCCTCCCCCGCTGCCGCCGCCCGTCTGCTGTCCGCCGCCCCCGGAGCCATAGCTGGGCACCGACGAGGTGGGCAGACCGCTCGGCAGGCCACTGGGCACACCACTGGGTATCCCGCTGGGGAGCGCCGGCAGGCGCGAGGATCCGCTGGACGGGAGGGAGCTGCCCGCGAACGAGGTCTTGTCGTCGTCCTCGACGACCTGCGGCAGCACCAGGACGGCGAAGGCGAGAGCGGCGGCGACCAGTATCCACACGCCCCGCTGCCGCTGCTCCTCACTGCTCCCCGCGTTCGCTCCCGACCCAGCCCCGCCCGACGCGCCGTCCATGGCTCTCCCCCGTGGAAACCTTGGCCCACCATTCGGTTGTTCAGCGCATCCACGGTCTCACGACACGCGGCTCCAGGGGAGCGCTGCGGCAAAGCGTGCCTGGCATGTGACCTTGTCTTCACGGCACCGCTGTGATCCCCCCGTCGACGCGCAGGTCGATCCCGTTGATGTAGCCGGCCGGCGGGCCGGCCAAGAAGGCGACCGCCGCCGCGATGTCCTCTGCGGTGCCCAGTCGCCCCGTCGGGTTCGGCGCGTACTCGGCCACCACACGCGACTCCAACTCCGACCACTGTTGCGGCCAGCCCCGCTCGGCCGCCCCCTCCTCGAACATCCGCCGCATTCCGTCGGTGACGATCACTCCGGGGCTCACGGTGTTCGCGGTGATCCCGGACCCGGCGAGGTGCCGGGCCAGGCTGGTGGTCATGTTGACCACCGCCGCCTTCACCGCCGAGTACTCGACCATGTTCGGCAACGGAGTCGTCGCCGCCCGGCTGCCCACGTTGATGACCCGCCCCCAGCCGCGCTCGCGCATGGGCGGCACGAGGGCCCGGATCATCCGCACCGCGGAGAGCACGTTGCCGTTCACCGCCTCCAGCCAGGCTCCCGGCTCCGCGGTCTCCCAGTCGTGTTCGGCGAACGGACCGGCGTTGTTGACCAGCACGTCCACGCCCCATGCCCGAGCCTGTTCGGCCACCTTCCCGGCGGCCTCGTCGTCGGTGAGGTCGCCCAGCGCGACCTCGACCGTCCCACCGGCGGCGCGCAATTCCCGCGCGACCTCACTCGTGCGCTCCGAGTCGCGGCCGTGCACCAGCACGGCGCACCCTTCGCCGACCAGCGTCCGTGCCACAGTCGCGCCGATGCCTCCACTGCTTGCCGTCACCAGCGCGCGTCGTCCTGCGAGCCCAAGGTCCATGGCCAGCAGGCTAGTCACCGCCTCTGACACGTGGCACACCCGTGAGTGAGACGGCTGCTCAGGCAGGAAGGCCCCAGCGGCCCGCCTTCACCTCGTCGACGAACAACGCGAAGGCGTCGGCGGAGAAGGCCAGCACGGGACCGTCCGCGTTCTTGGAGTCGCGAACCCCGACGTGGGCGCGTAGGTCTGCCACCTCGACGCACTCGTTGCCCTCTGGACCGCTGTAGCTGCTTTTGAACCAGGCCGAGCCCATTATTCCGGTAGTGGAAGATATGCGATCTCTCATGAAGAGAACTCCTGTCGCAGTGTTCCCAGCAGCCGCAGAGAGGCTGTCGCATCGACTGCCTGCGAACGAAGGTAATCGAACGACAACTTATAGGAAGACACGGCGTCGGCGTCATCGAGGTACAGGCCCTTACGCCGCATCTCGATGTAGACAACGGCCATGGAGTTGAGCGGGCTTCGTTCGTCGTCCCGGCCGAGGATGACGAAGTGACCGGACCCCGCCGCGTGGGCTCCGGCAGTGAACGGGAGAAGCTGAATGTCGATGTTGGGGCGATGCGCCATCTCGTAGAGGTGGTCCAGCTGCCCAGCCATCACCGTGTCGTCGCCCACGATGCGCCGGAGTACGGCTTCATCCAAGATCACCCACAAGTGCAGGGCCGCGCCCCGGTCGAGGATGCCCTGACGCTGCATACGGGCTTCAACCAAGCGCTCGACCTTCTCGCTGGGGGTTCGCAGCTCGGTCGCCTTGTGGATCGCGGTGGCGTAAGCGCGAGTCTGAAGGAGGCCGGGGACGACGTTGTTCGCGTACACGTGCTCGTACGCGGCCTCTTGCTCGAAGGAGACCAGGGGATCCATCCACTCTGGCACCGCGCTATTGCCGACCCACCAACCTTCGGATTGCGACCTGGCCACCTTCACCAGCGCGTCTCGTTCATCCGCCGACGCATCGCAGGCATCGGCCAGCGCCTTGACCGTGGCCCAGCGAATGCGGGCGCGGTCCTGCCAAGCCTCGTACCGACTCACTGTCGCTTTGCTCACGCCCGCGCGCTCCGCGACTTGGGTTTGCGTCAGGCCGCAACGCTCTCGCAAGGAGATCAATCCCCGGGCGATCTGCATGCGCCCGGCTGGCCCCGTCATCGTGGCAGTCATCCGCCGCACCCTCCTTCGAGTCAGCCAAGTCGCCGTCGACTGACCGTCCAATGCGCCGATCGTATGGCGCCGGTTGACACCGGACTGACGATCCAGGTGGCCAGTCGCCCACATTGATGAACTCCACTGGGATAGAGGCCAGTTATTGGAATCCAATGGCAGGCTTTTCGCAAGGCGTTGCAGGCACGAGTCGAACTGCTGAGGAGCCGCCCATGACACCGCACACACCCACCGAACTGGCCATCGCCACCGGGGCCCGGCTCACCCATGTCCGGTCGGCTTGGCAGGCCGGGCGGGCCGCCGAGGTACCGATCGGCCGGACCTGGGACGTGGCTCGTGTGACCCGGACGATCGGGACGGCAGTCCTGCACCGGCTGCGGGCCCGGGGCACGCCCCTTGGTCTCGTACTGGAAGTGCCGCTGCGGGCAACGGCCGAATTCCTCGTGCCGGCGGGCTGCTCCGCGAGCTGGCCGCCCCTGACAGGCACCCGCTGCGTCGCTTCCGGCGTGATGCGCTGGCCGTCGCCCGGCGCAAACCTGCGCACCGGTGTACGCGCCGCCTGCGGCCGTCGTTGGATCGTGCAGCCGAACGCGGCCGACGTGCTGACCACTGACGGCGATGAGCTGTGCGAGGCAATCGCCGCGACCCTCACGCGTCTTGCCCGAGCGTGGCTCGCGGACCGCCGCACGGAGGAGGTCGGTCGTGGACCAGTACGTCGCGTCTCTTGAGGCGATCAGCACCGCCCTTGGCGGTGCCAGCCCGGATGGGCTGAGCCTGCTGACGTTGCCGGGCTGCGATCTGGCGTCCGCCGGTGTGGCCCGCCGGCACGTACGGGGAACGGCTCACGTCTGGAACCTGCTGGAGGAGGTCGCCGAAGCGCTGGAGGCCGTGGTCGGTGAGCTCGCCGCCAACGCGCTGGAGCATACGAAAAGCCGCAGCATCACGGTCACACTGGCCTTGGCGCGGCAGTCGACCATCATTGCCGTGACCGACGAAGGCGTGGACGGGATCGCTGCCGGGTGCTGTCCAGGCCAGGACAGCGAGCATTGCCGAGGCTTGCTGATCGTCGCGGCGGTGGCCGAACACTGGGGACAGTGCCACACCCGGCACGGACTGACCGTATGGGCGAAGGTCGGCGGAACGCGTCTTCCGGCGCACGCCACCGCTGAATCGGACCGGGGTGGCGTCGGTCAAGCGGCAGTGCCGGTGACTTCCTGATTTGTGGTGAGTATAGGACAGCGACACGCCGACACCACGGCGTGTCGCTGTCCCATACTCACCGCAAAGTCACTGGCCTTGGGCCGACGGCCCGCCGTCAGGGCCTGACGATCGCGTCGCCGATGACGAAGCCCTTGGCCGGGCCGTCGGGGACGACCGCGCCGGTCCCGTACGGGACGCGGTGCTCGTCGGCGTAGCCGGCCTCTCCGGGGTTGGGGGAGGTCAGGACGGTGACCGTCCCGTCGCCGTCGAAGTCGTCGACGATGACGTACCGCGGGATGCCCGCCCGGGCGTACGCCCGGCGCGTGCGCTTCCGGTCGCGCGACTGGGCTTCATGGCCTGGCGAGACCACCTCGAAGACGGCCGCGACGCCGCTCGCGTCAACTCCGGAATCCTCCTCGTCGGGGATCTCGTCCAGGTCATGTGGGGCGATGACCAGATGCGGGATCCACACCTTGCGGCGATGGATGACTCTGAGTCCCTGATAGACAGCGTGACCGCCATCCGCAAGATGGGCGCCCGCGGCTTGACGGAGACGGTTCGCGATCACGCCATGACGACGACGAGGCGGAGGAGATACCTCGATCGCCTCCTCGATGATCTCGGCGCGCAAACCGTCAAGGGGCCGCATGGCCTTCCACGCTTGCCACATAAAGTCGTCCAGTGTGGCCTGGGATGAACTCTTACCCATCGCAACCTCTCCCCCCGGGTCGTCGGCATGGGCGCCACCGCGACGCTACGCAGCCTTGGCACACCCCGCACCCGACGAGGTCCGATCATCCGATCGGGTGAGGTCAGGCGATCGGCTCCAGGAACTCCAGCCGGTTGCCGACCGGGTCCTGGGAGTAGAAGCGGCGGTGGCCCGGCAGGTTCTCGTCCCAGACGACCTTGGCGCCGTGCTCCGCCAGCCGTGCCGCGAGGGCGTCGATGCCCGTCACCCGGAGCCCCGGGTGGGCCTTCTTCGATGGCCGAAAGTGCTCCTCGACGCCGAGGTGGAGCTGGACCGGCCCGTAGGAGAACCACAGGCCGCCGCGGGCCGCCAGGGCGGGAGGCTTGGCGATCTCGGTCATGCCGAGCGCTTCGCCGTAGTACGCGCGGAGCGCGTCCTCGGCGCCCGGCGAGACGGCCAGCTGCACATGGTCGATCGCGGCGAGCATCATTCCCCCTTCCGGGCGACGGCGAAGATGCGGCGGAAGGGGAAGGCCGTGCCGTGCGGGCCGGGTGGGTAGGCCTTGCGGAGGAGTTCGGCGTATTCGGCCAGGAAGGCGTCGCGGGCCGTCGGGTCGTCCTGGAGGGCGGTGAGGACGGGGCGCAGGGCGGTGCCCTTGACCCAGTCGAGGACCGGGTCGGGGCCGGTCAGCATCTGGATATAGGTGGTCTCCCAGGCGTCTACCTCGCAGCCGAGTGCGGCCAGGTGCTCCAGGTAGGCGGCCGGGTCGAGGACGGGGGCGGGGCGTTCGCCGTGGGTGGAGAGGCGGTCTCGCCAGTGGGGGGCGTCGCACAGGTCGGCCAGGATGGTGTGGCTGGGGGCGGCGAAGTTGCCCGGGACCTGGAAGGCGAGGGTGCCGCCGGGGCGGAGGGCGGCGATCCAGGCCGGGAAGGACTCGGGGTGACCGGGGACCCACTGGAGCAGCGCGTTGGAGACGATCAGGTCGAAGGGCTCGTCGGGGGCCCAGTGCGCGGCGTCGGCGGGGCGGAAGTCGAGCCTGCCGCCGCCCTCGGGGGCCGTGTGGGCGCGGGCCGCCTCCAGCATTTCGGCGGAGTTGTCGAGGCCGGTCACATGGGCGTCGGGCCAGCGGTCGAAGAGGAGGACGGTGACATTGCCGGCGCCGCAGCCGAGGTCGGCGATGCGGGGCGGGCGGCCGGGAGCGGTGGGGAGGTCGGGGACGCGGGCGAGGAGGTCGAGGAAGGGGCGGGTGCGGTAACCGGAGTGGCGGAGGTACTGCCGCGGATCCCAGGTGGGTGAAGAGTGCATGACGAAGCCCCCAGGCAGGTACGCATGGTGTGCGGCACGATCTACGGTGCCGGGCCCTACGGTGCTCCAGGAGATCTCTTGATGTCAAGAGACTTCATGTCGACAGACCAACTACACTGATCGTCATGGAGGACGAGGTCGATCGGCTGGTCGCGGCGTGGCGCCGGGAGCGCCCCGACCTCGACGTGGAGCCGCTGGAAGTGCTCAGCCGCGTCAGCAGGCTCGCCCGCCATCTCGACCGGGCGCGGCGGATCGCCTTTGCCGAGCACAATCTGGAGCCCTGGGAGTTCGACGTCCTGACGTCGCTGCGCCGGGCCGGGACGCCGTATCAGCTCTCGCCGGGGCAGCTGCTCACCCAGACCCTGGTCACCTCGGGCACCATGACCAACCGGATCGACCGGCTGGCGAAGAAGGGCCTCGTCGAGCGGCTGCCCGACCCCAGCGACCGGCGCGGGGTGCTGGTGCGGCTCACCGTCGAGGGGCGCGACCGGGCCGACCAGGCGCTCGCCGGACTGCTCGACCAGGAGCACGCCATCCTTGCCGAGCTGTCCCAGGCGCAGCGGGCCGAACTGGCCGCGCTGCTACGCCAGCTGACCGCCCCGTTCGACAATCTCCCCGGTTAGGTCGGCCGGGCCGACCCCGGCGCGGCGGGCCAGGGCCACGGCCGCCAGGGTGGAGTGCACGCCGAGCTTGCCCAGCACGTTCTGCATATGGGTGCGGACCGTGTGCGGGGACAGATACAGCCGCTCGGCGACCGCCTTGCGGCCGAGCCCGGCCACCATGCAGCGCAGGACCTCGCGCTCGCGCGGGGTCAGCGACTCGACCAGCCGCTCGCTCTCGGTGCGGTGCTTACGGGCGGCCGTCAGCTCCCGCAGCACGCCGGTGAGCAGCGCGGGCGGCAGATGCGTCTCGTCGCGCAGCACGCCCCGGATGACGGCGAGCAGACGGGAGAGCGAACAGTCCTTGGCGACCCAGCCGCACGCCCCGGCCTGCAGGGCCGCCGCCGCCCGGCGCGGGTCGTCGCGCTCGGCCAGCACCACCGTACGCACGCCCGGCTGTGCGGAGCGGACGCCGCCGACCAGCGAGATGCCGTCCACCGGCCGGCCGGCCGTCATCCGGCCGGGCGCCGCGTGGCCGTTCGCCACCCCGCCGCCGACCGTCGCGCCGCCGACCGTCGCGCGGCCCACGGCCCCGTGACCCGTCGTCGCGCCGCTCACCAGCGACTCGGCGGGCGCGGGCAGTGGCTGTGGAGGGATGCCGACGGCCCCCCTGACCTCCCTGACTTCCCTTCCCAAGTCCGCGTCGACCAGCATCACATCGAAACGGCGCCCCTCGGACGCCCCGCGCTCCAGGCAGCGCAGCGCCGCCGGACCGCTGCCGGCCGCCGCGACCTCCACGTCCTGCTCCGCCGCGAGGGCGGCCGCCAGCGACTCGGCGAAAATGCGATGGTCATCGACCACGAGAACCCGAATACGTGCCACGGAACCCCCCACGACTCCGGATACGGAAAATCCCAGTGCGGGCACGGCGCCCGGTGCGGGGGTCGCCGCGACCGCACAGCCGCCGCCGTGCTGATCACTACCCCACCCCGGGCGTCGTACCTGCCTGTCTCGCCCCCTGATAAGCGTCGGCCCCCACCGACGCTGTGCACAGCGTACGGCCGGGATCCGACACCGGGGGTGAATTTCGGCAAAACTGACCGTCGGCGCACCGACGTTGACCTGCTCTCGTGAGGATCGTGTTCCGTTGTGATGAGTAAGTCAACGAAAGAGTACGGGATTTGATCGATCCATCGATTCAACTGGCCGGTCTGCTACGGCAGTTAGGACAGGCGCCGTGCTCCCGCGCTCGGCACCGCAGGGAAGATCCGCGGGGCCCGGTACCCGGCCGCCGCGAACGCCTCGGCGACCGCCTTCCCGACCGCCTCCGCGTCCGCCTCCTCCACCAGCACGATCGCCGAGCCGCCGAAGCCGCCGCCGGTCATCCGGGCTCCGAGCGCGCCAGCCGCGTTCGCCGCCTCCACGACCAGGTCGAGCTCCGCGCAGGAGATCTCGAAGTCGTCGCGGCATGAGGCATGCCCGTCGGTCAGGACCGGGCCGATCGACCGGGTGGCGCCCGCGTCGAGGCGCTCGATGACCTCCTCCACCCGGTGGTTCTCGGTCACCACATGGCGCACCCGCTTGACCAGCGTCTCGTCACCGGCGAGCGCCTCGAGCGCGTCGTTCAGGCCCTCGTACGCGACATCGCGCAGGGCGCGCACCCCGAGCGCCCGCGCGCCCGCCTCGCAGGCGGCGCGCCGGTTGGCGTACGCGCCGTCGCCCAGCTCGTGCTTGACCTGGGTGTCCACGACCAGCAGCCGCAGCCCCTCGGCCGCCAGGTCGAAGGGCACCTGACGCAGGGAGAGTTCACGAGTGTCCAGGAACAGCGCGTTCCCCTCCGTGCAGCAGGCGGACGCGGTCTGGTCCAAGATCCCGCAGGGGACGCCGGCGAAGACGTTCTCCGCGCGCTGGCACAGCTGGGCGATGCGCAGCGGCTCCAGGCCCAGCCCGTACAGCTCGTTCAGCGCGGTGGCGGTCACCACCTCCAGCGCGGCGGAGGAGGACAGGCCCGCGCCCGTCGGCACGGTGCTGGTGTAGTACAGATCCGCCCCGCCGGCCCCGGTGCCGGAGAGCACTCCCGCGTCGCGCAGCGCCCACACCACACCCGCCGGGTAGGCCGCCCAGCCGCCGCGGTCGCCGCCCGCGTCGTCGGCGACCGGCGCGAGGTCGTCCACGCGCAGCTCGACGACCCCGCCCGGCGCGTCCCCGGAGTGCAGCCGCAGCACGCCGTCGGTCCGCGCGCGGGCGGCGGCCAGGCAGGTGTGCGGCAGCGCGAGCGGCATGACGAAGCCGTCGTTGTAGTCGGTGTGCTCACCGATCAGGTTGACCCGGCCCGGGGCCGCCCAGACACCCTCGGGCTCGGTCCCGAACACCTTGCGGAAACCCTCCGCGGCGCGCTCCGGGCCGCTCACACTGTCACTCACTTGCCAGTCTCCTTGTTCTTGCGCCTTATGGCGCGTTATCGCGCGTCAGGTGCGACGTGCTGTGCGAACCGCCAGGCGTCCGCGACGATTCCGGCCAGGTCGGCGCGGCTCGGGCGCCATCCCAGGCGCTCCTTGGCCCGGTCGGCCGAGGCCACCAGGACCGCCGGGTCGCCGCCCCGGCGCGGGGCGGCCACCTCGGGGATCGGGTGGCCGGTGACCTGGCGCACGGTCTCGATGACCTCGCGGACCGAGAAGCCGTTGCCGTTGCCGAGGTTGCAGATCAGGTGCTCGCCCTCGGCCGCGGCGCCCAGCGCCAGCAGGTGGGCCTCGGCCAGGTCCGCGACATGGATGTAGTCGCGCACGCAGGTGCCGTCGGGGGTGGGGTAGTCGTCGCCGTAGACGGAGATCGCCTCGCGGCGGCCCTGCGCGACCTGGAGGACGAGCGGGATGAGGTGCGACTCGGGGTCGTGCCGCTCGCCGTACGTCCCGTAGGCGCCCGCGACGTTGAAGTACCGCAGGCTCACCGCCGCCAGGCCGTGCGCCGCGCACTCCCCGCTGATCATGTGGTCGACGGCGAGCTTGGTGGCCCCGTACGGATTGGTCGGCGCGGTCGGGGCGTCCTCGGTGATCGGGACCTGCTCCGGCTCGCCATAGGTGGCGGCGGTGGAGGAGAAGACGAGCGTGCGGACGCCCGCCTCGCGCATCGCCGCGAGCAGTTCGGTGGTCCCGCCGACGTTGTTGACCCAGTACTTCTCCGGGTTCACGACGGACTCGCCGACCTGCGAGAAGGCCGCGAAGTGCAGCACCCCGTCGTACGTGGGGTCGAGCCACTTGCCGGCGTCCTGGATGCGCCCCTCGATGAACTCCGCGCCCTCCGGCACCCCGGCGCGGTGCCCGGTGGACAGGTCGTCCAGGACGGTCACCCGGTGACCGGCCTGAAGCAGATGCGCCGCAACCACGCTGCCGACATAGCCGGCACCGCCCGTGACCAGGTACTTCCTCTGCTGCGCATGGCTCACTTGCTCGCTACCTCTCGCAGTCGCTCGGCCGCGGCCTCCGGCGGCACATCGTTGATGAACACATTCATGCCGGATTCGGAACCCGCGAGAAACTTCAGCTTGCCGGAAGTGCGGCGGATGGTGAAAAGCTCGAGGTGAAGTGCGAATTCACCCCGGTCAGCGATGCTGAACGGCGCCTGGTGCCAGGCCGCGATGTACGGCGTCGGCGGCTCACTGGCCCCTTCCCTCCCACCACCCCGCCCGTCGAAAATCCGGTCGAAGCGCTTCAAGAGTTCCAGATACATCTGTGGAAACTCTGTGCGCGCGCCCTCGTCGAGGTCGCGGAGGTCGGGGACGCGGCGCTTGGGATACAGGTGCACCTCGTACGGCCAGTGTGCCGCGTACGGCACGAAGGCGATCCAGTGCTCGCCTTCCAGCACGATGCGCCGCCCGTCGGCCCGCTCGTCGGCGACCACGTCGTCGAAGAGGTTGCGGCCGGTGCGCTCACGGTGCTCGGCGAGCGAGCGCAACATCAGCTGTGTACGAGGCGTGGTGAAGGGATACCCGTAGATCTGCCCGTGCGGGTGGCCGAGGGTGACGCCGATCTCCTTGCCGCGGTTCTCGAAGCAGAAGACCTGCTCGACCGAGGGGAGTTGGGCCAGCTCGGCGGTCCGGTCGGTCCAGGCCTCCAGCACGAGGGCGGCCTGTTCGACGGTGAGGTCGGCGAAGGAGGCGTCGTGGTCGGAGGTGAAGCAGACGACCTCGCAGCGCCCCGAGTCCCCGGCCAGCGAGGGGAAGCGGTTCTCGAAGACCACGACGTCGTAGTCGGCGGCGGGGATCTCGCTGTGCCGGCCCTCACGGGAGGGGCACAGCGGGCACTCGTCGGCCGGCGGGTGGTAGGTGCGGCCCTGGCGGTGCGAGGCGACCGCGACGCGGTCGCCGAGCAGGCGGTCATGGCGGATCTCGGAGCTGGTGGCGATGGGGTCCAGGGGCCGCGGGTCGACGGCGTCGCGCGCCGCGTCGTCGCGGGCGTCGTAGTAGATCAGCTCGCGTCCATCCGCGAGCCGCGTCGCCGTTTTCTTCACTGCGCCAACTCCTGTCACTGCCATGGACCATCCAATGGCTGCCACCCAACACAACCGAACACAATGAACCACAACTCAACAGCTGCGTCAATGAGCGTGAAGGTGGCCGGACAAAGCAGGAGAATTCGGATACCTTCACCGCACGTTTCTGGTGCATTCCGTTCTGGCGATGAAGCGAGTCACTCATGCACTATCTGGCCGAAGGCCTCCGGCTCCCCACCAACGCACTCGACTACTCCATTCTCATCCTCTACTTCGTGGTCGTCCTGGGTGTCGGATTCGCCGCCAGAGCGAGTGTCAAGACAAGCCTCGACTTCTTCCTGTCCGGCCGTTCGCTGCCCGCCTGGGTGACCGGTCTCGCGTTCGTCGCCGCCAATCTGGGCGCCCTGGAGATCCTCGGCATGGCAGCCAACGGCGCGCAGTACGGCGCGTACACCGTGCACTGGTACTGGGTCGGCGCCATCCCGGCCATGGTCTTCCTCGGCCTGGTCATGATGCCCTTCTACTACGGCTCGAAGGTGCGGTCGGTCCCGGAGTTCCTGCTGCACCGGTACGGCTCCTCCTCGCACCTGCTCAGCTCGATCATCTTCTCGGTGGCGTCCGTACTGATCGCGGGCGTCAACCTCTACGCGATGGCGATCGTGGTGGAGGCGCTGCTGGGCTGGCCGCAGTGGGTGGCCATCGTGGTCGCGGGCCTCTTCGTGCTGGCGTACATCACCCTCGGCGGGCTCTCCTCGGCGATCTACAACGAGGTGCTGCAGTTCTTCGTCATCCTGGCCGCCCTGATCCCGCTCACCGTCGTCGGTCTCAAGCGGGTCGGCGGCTTCGGCGGGCTGGCCGACTCGCTCAACGACAGGTACGGGGAGAACTTCACCTCCGCCTGGGGCGGCACCGGCATCGGCTCCGACAACCCGCTGGGCGCCAACTGGCTGACCATCGTGCTCGGCCTCGGCTTCTGCCTGAGCTTCGGCTACTGGACCACCAACTTCGCCGAGGTGCAGCGCGCCCTGTCCGCCAGGAACCTCTCGGCCGCCCAGCGCACCCCGCTGATCGCCGCCTATCCCAAGATGTTCATCCCGCTGATCGTGGTCGTCCCCGGGCTGATCGCCCTGGTCGTCGAGCCGGACATCGGCACCAAGAAGAGCGGGCTGCAGTACAACGACGCGATCCCGCTGCTGATGCGCGATCTGCTGCCCAACGGCGTGCTGGGCGTCGCCGTGACCGGTCTGCTCGCCGCCTTCATGGCGGGCATGGCGGCCAATGTCTCGTCCTTCAACACCGTCTTCACCAACGACATCTGGGGGGCGTATGTCAAGAAGGGCCGCCCGGACGAGTACTACCTGCTCACCGGGCGCGTGGTGACGGCGATCGGCGTGCTGTGCGGCATGGGGACGGCCTTCATCGCCTCCTCTTTCAGCAACATCATGAACTATCTGCAGACCCTGTTCTCGTTCTTCAACGTGCCGCTGTTCTGCGTCTTCATCATCGGCATGTTCTGGCGGCGGGCCACGGCCGCGGCCGGGTTCTGGGGGCTGCTGTCCGGGACCGTGGCCGCGATGATCAACTATTTCTGGCTCTACAAGGGGGGCGTGATCGCCATCCCGAGCGACCAGGGGGCCAACTTCGTCTCGGCGATCGTGGCGTTCGTGGTCGGCGGCGTGGTGATGGTGACCGTCTCGCTGTTCACCAAGCCCAAGCCGGTGGAGTCGCTGGCCGGGCTGGTCTACGGGACCACCTCCCCGGGAATGGCCGAGCCGCCGGCCGCCGGCGACGAGGCCTGGTACCGCCGGCCGGCCCTGCTGGGCTGGGGCGCGATCGTGCTGGCGGCGCTGTGCTACATCCCGTTCTCCCTGTGATCTGCTCCCCGTTCTCCCGTCACCTTCCGATCGGAGGCAAGCCCGAGCCATGAGCGACGAGTACGACGAGTACGAGTACCAGCACCAGGTCGAGGAGCTGGAGGGGAAGTCGGCGACCGCGGCCCGGCTCTTCGACGTACGGCGGATCATCGGCGGCCTGTTCGTGATCTACGGCGTCATGGTCACCATCGCCGGGATCACCGCCTCGGACGCGGACCTGAAGAAGGCCGAGAACATCAACATCAACCTCTGGACGGGTCTGTGCATGCTCGTCCTCGGGCTGCTCTTCCTGCTCTGGCTGAAACTGCGGCCCCCCGCCCCGCCGCACCCCGCGCCCGAGCCGCCCAAGGAGGGCCCCGGCCCGGTCCCGAGGCCGGAGACGGAGGACCGCGGCTGAGCTGCGTACGGGCGGCCGCGGCGCGGCTACGGCGGGGGCGCCGCCTGGTGGGTCGCCGCCCGGTCCAGCAGCCCCGTGCGCGCCGCCAGGGCCGCCGCCTCCAGCCGGGACCCCACCCCCAGCTTCATCAGCACCCGCTGGACGTGCGTACGCGCCGTGCTGGGCGCGATCCCCATGCCCGCGGCGATCATCCTGGTGTCCTCGCCCTCCGCGACCCGCACCAGCACCTCCACCTCACGGGGGGTGAGCATCCGCAGCAGCCGGGAACCCTCGTCGTCCGGCTGCGCCGCCGGGTTCAGCAGCTCCGCGAACGCGCCCTGCAGCAGCTGCGGCGCCACGGCGGCCTCCCCCGCCCGCGCCTTCACCATCGCCCGCTCGACACCCTCGATGCGCTCGTCGTGGCGCACATAGCCGGACGCCCCGGCCGCGAACGCGGCCGCGATGCCGCGCGGGCTCGGCACCGGGCCCAGCACCACCACGGCGACCTGCGGCCGCTCCTTCTTTATCCGTACGACCGGTTCGAAGGCCCCGGGCTCGGCGGGCGCCGCCGTGCCCAGCAGACACACCTCCGGTGCCCGGCTCACCACCAGCTCCGCCGCCCCCGCGCTCGGCGCGGCCGCCGCGAGCACCCGGTGCCCGCGCAGCTTCAACGCCGAAGCGAGCGCCTCGGCGAGCAGACGGTGGTCATCGACCACCATGAGTCGCACGCCCACGAGCTCCCCCTCATCCGGTCAGGCATGAAGTCCCGGCCGCTCCCAGACCGCTCAGTCCCGCCGTCCGCGCCAGCACCCCCTCGACTGCCGGGCCTCGCGCGGAGGCCCTGGCATCCCTTGCCCCCGGGAAGCTACACGCTTGTTCGACGTCATGCGCCCCTTACCCGGAAGAAGCCCCCCGGAATGCCGAAATCCCGGCCATTCGCGCCTACTTGACATCTACTTGACGTCCGATTCGGATCGATGCGGCGCCAACGGCAGCGGCCCCGCCCGTACGTACCGTACGAGCGGGGCCGCGTGCACACGACCTGTGCCGTGCCTTCCCGAGGCGCCTATCAGCTCCCCGCGCCGAAGATCACGGCGAGCGGGTCGTTCTTGTCGTAGCTGCCACTGGGCTTGGTGGCGTACACGTCACTCATGTAGAGCCGCTGATTCGCGTACATGACCTCCGAGTACTTCGGGTCGAAGTTGGACTCCATCTCGGCGTCGGCGGCTCGGTTCTGCAGCAGCTTGTCCTTCTTGTACGACTTGGGGTCGATCCGCCATACCGCGCCACCCTGGTCGTAGGTGCTCTCCTGGTAGGCGACGAGGAAGCCGTCCTTGTCCAGGCCGATCGGCGTCAGCGCCGCGCCCTGGACCCCGTCGGCCTTGCCGATCGCCTTGCCGGTCTTCAGGCTGAAGGCGACGACCTCGTTCGCCGTGCCGGAGGTGGCACTGGTACGGTCCTCCGACCCCATGTAGAGGGCGTTCGCCGACTTGCTGACGGCGATCATCTTGCAGCCCTCGACATTGGTCGTCTCACAGTCGGCGACGTACTTGCCGCCCTCCGTGGAAATCTTGCTGACGACCTTGCCCTGTTTGGCGCTGTCGTCGATCGTCAGGAAGTCGGAGACCGAGGCACCCGTCGAGTCACCCGCGTCCACGCCGATGATCAGCGGGTCGGTGGACACCACATGGACGTACTCCAGGCCCGAGGAGACCTTGTAGCTGGACTTCACCGCGCGCGTCTTGGGGTCCACCGTCTGCACCTCGAGCTGCGGGGTGTCGTACTGGCCGCACCGGCGCACCGCGATCAGCTTGTCGCCGCCGCCCGCGTAGCCGTCGTCCGAGCAGTCCTCGCCGTCCTGCGGCTTCCACAGCGGCTTGCCGTCGAGCGACCAGGCCGCACCGCCGGAGGAGCCGCCCGCGGCGACGGTGCCGCCGCCCAGGGTCACCTCGTCGAAGCGCATCTTGTCGTCGTAGGAGCTCACATGCTTCTGCCAGAGCATCTTGCCGTTCTTCAGGTCGAACAGCCCGACCTCCGTGCAGGAGGGATACTTGTCCTTCTTGGAGGGCTTGGCCCCCTGGAAGAGGATCGCGGTCAGGCCGTCCTCGGTGATGTGGGACGAGGACCAGCAAACCTCGCCCGGCAGCGGGATGGTCCACTTCGGGCTTCCGCCGTCCAGCGGATAGCCGACGATCTTGTAGACCCCGGCCTTCACAAAGGTGTCGTCGGTCAGCCACATGCCCTGAGCGGTGATCTGGTCGCTCACCTTCGGCATGTCGATCTTGTTGATCAGCTTCGCGTCGACGGTCTCGGGCGCGGGCACGTCCTTGGTGCCGCCCGTCGTGCCCGAGGTGTCGTTCTGGCTGGTCTCTTTGCCCGTGGGCTTGGGGTCGGGGTCGTCACCGCCACCCTTGGTGGCGAAGAAGATGCCGCCGCCGACGATGAGCGCGACCGCGACCACCGCACTGACGATGATCATCATGCGCTGCTTGGACTTGTTCCCGCCGCCCTGGCCGCCCGGCGTCCCGGCCGGGTAGGGGCCCTGGGGCGGGTACGGGCCCTGGGGCGGGTATCCGTACTGCGGCTGCTGGCCGGACGGGTACGCCGCGGGCATGCCCACCTGCGTCGGCTGCGCGTGCACGGACTGCGGCTGCGGATAGCCGTAGCCACCGGCGCCCTGTGGGGGCGTCTGGGGCATGCCCGACGGAGGAGTCTGCGGAGGGCCGGGCGGGGGCGGCGTGGCCGGGGCCTGCGGGGCCGGCGGCGGGGTCTGGGGAGCCTGCGGCGGCTGGCCCGGCGCCTGCGGGTAGCCGTAGCCCGGCTGGGCGGGCGGCGCTCCCGGCGGCTGCTGCGGATAGCCGTACGAGGGGTCCTGCGGTGCGCCAAAGCCGCCCTGCGGCGGCTGATTGGGCGGCGGAGGCGGCTGTGACATCGGAATTTCCTTCGTGCGCGGGTTTGTGAACCGATCGACCTCCCCCGCGATCCCGGGTTCAAAGTCCCCCAGGAAGGAGCGAATCGGACACAAAACCCGCCAGTGAGCGGCAGGCAAGCGGGAGTTCTTTGTATCACCCGGTGCTGTCAGGCCACGGGCCGGTCTCAGCCTCATCGACCAGCTGAGACCGGCCTGTGACGCGACCGTTGCCCTCGTCCACACCGCCTTCACACGCCGTGTTCACCTGCCGTGCTCACACGCCGTGCCGTACGGCCGCTATACGTCCTCGGCGAGCTCCAGCCAGCGGGTCTCCATGTCCTCCCGCTCCCCCGTCAACTCCCGCAACCGCGCGTCGAGCTCCGCGACCTTCGCGAAGTCCGTGGCGTGCTCGGCGATCCGCTCGTGCAGCTCCGCCTCCTGCTCGCCGATGCGGTCCAGGCGCCGCTCGATCTTCTGCAGCTCCTTCTTCGCGGCGCGCTGCTCGGCCGCCGACTTCTGCCCCGCGCCCGGCTGTTCCGCGGCCTTCTGCCGGCCGGGCGCCACGGCAGCCGACGCCGCGGCGGCGGCCTGGACGCGCTGCCGCCGCTCCAGGTACTCGTCGACGCCACGCGGCAGCATCCGCAGGGTCGCGTCGCCCAGCAGCGCGAAGACCCGGTCCGTCGTCCGCTCGATGAAGTACCGGTCGTGGCTGATCACCACGAGCGAGCCCGGCCATCCGTCGAGCAGATCCTCCAGCTGGGTCAGCGTCTCGATGTCGAGGTCGTTCGTCGGCTCGTCGAGGAACAACACGTTCGGCTCGTCCATCAGCAGCCGCAGAATCTGCAGCCGGCGCCGCTCACCGCCGGAGAGGTCGCCGACCGGCGTCCACTGCTTCTCCTTGGTGAAGCCGAACTTCTCGCACAGCTGCGAGGCGGTCATCTCCCGCCCCTTGCCCAGGTCCACGCGCTGCCGCACCTGCTCCACGGCCTCCAGCACCCGCCAGGCCGGGTCCAGCTCCGCGACCTCCTGCGACAGATACGCCAGCTTGACGGTCCGGCCGACCACCACCCGGCCGCCCGCCGGCTGCCGCTCGGCGTCACTGGCGGCCGCGTCGGCCATGGCCCGCAGCAGCGAGGTCTTCCCCGCGCCGTTCACACCCACCAGGCCGATCCGGTCGCCGGGCCCCAGCTGCCAGGTCAGATGGGTCAGCAGCACCTTCGGGCCCGCCTGGACGGTCACATCCTCCAGATCGAAGACGGTCTTGCCGAGGCGCGAGTTCGCGAACTTCATCAGCTCCGCGGAGTCGCGGGGCGGCGGCACATCCGCGATCAGCGCGTTCGCCGCCTCGATACGGAAGCGGGGCTTGCTGGTACGGGCCGGGGCGCCGCGGCGCAGCCAGGCCAGCTCCTTGCGGACCAGGTTCTGCCGCTTGGCCTCCTCGCCGGCGGCGATGCGCTCCCGCTCGGCGCGGGCGAACACATAGTCGCTGTAGCCGCCCTCGTACTCGTGCACCACGCCGCGCTGCACATCCCACATCCGGGTGCAGACCTGGTCCAGGAACCAGCGGTCGTGGGTGACCACCACCAACGCCGAGCGCCGCGCCCGCAGATGACCGGCCAGCCAGGAGATGCCCTCGACGTCGAGGTGGTTGGTCGGCTCGTCCAGGACGATCAGGTCCTGCTCGGCGATGAGCAGCTTGGCGAGCGCGATCCGGCGGCGCTCGCCACCGGAGAGCGGGCCGATGACGGTGTCCAGGCCCTGGGCGAACCCCGGCAGGTCGAGCGCGCCGAACAGCCCGGTCAGCACGTCCCGGATCTTGGCGTCGCCCGCCCACTCGTGGTCGGCGAGATCGCCGATGACCTCGTGGCGGATGGTGGCCGCGGGGTCAAGCGAGTCGTGCTGGGTGAGCACGCCGGTCCGCAGGTCCCCGGCGTGGGTGACGCGGCCGGTGTCGGCGGGCTCCAGCTTGGCGAGGATCCGGATCAGGGTGGTCTTGCCGTCACCGTTGCGGCCGACGACGCCGATGCGGTCGCCCTCGTTCACCCCGAGGGAGATGCCGTCGAGCAGCGCCCGGGTGCCGTACACCTTGCCGACGGCTTCGACGTTGACCAAGTTGGTGGCCATCACACTCCTGTATACGGATCGATCGGCATCCCAGGGTAGTCGCCGCGCGAAGCGGTACGGGCGCGCCGGTGTGCGTACGCCGTAGTGAGTAGGCCGTCATAACTATCTCGCCTGAGTATCCGTACGGATGTGCCGCGGATGATCTCGCTCCTAGCGTCCTGTGCCATGGATCACGCGAGGAGCCTGTGGGCCGGTGCGGGGACGGGCGCGGGGACGGTCGAGGCCGACCGGGAGCAGGAGCTGGCCCAGGCGAGGGCGGCCGAGGCGGAGCGGGCCGCCGTCCAGCGGCGGGCGGACCGCAGAATGAGAACCATCCGGGGGCTGGCGGTCGGGATCGTATGGCTCGGCGCCGGGCTGACCCTCATGTTCCTGCCCATGATCGCGATGTCCGCCGGTTCGGAGTGCGGTGTCGACGACACCCGCTTCATCTGCACCGACGGCGGCCAGGACACCATCGTCTACGTCGCCGTCTACACCTCGCTGGTCGCCGCGCTGGCCGGCACGTGGGGAGCCTTCTCCCAGCGCCTGCTCGGCCGCGTGGTGTGGGGCGCCTCGCTGGCGGCGCTCGGGGTCGCCTGGCTGATAAACCTGCTGGTCATCGGGTAACGCCCGTCACCCGGCCGAGCGGACGACGGCCGCCCCCGCCGCGGGCCCCGTGGCCACCCGTACGGCACCGCAGGTGCCCGAGGCGGCCAGGGCCTTCGCGACGGCGGCGGCCGCCTCCGCGTCCTCGGCCAGGAAGGCGCAGGTCGGGCCCGAGCCGGACACCAGCGCGGCGAGCGCGCCCGCGTCGGTGCCCGCGCGCAGCGTCTCGGCCAGGGCGGGCCGCAGGGACAGCGCGGCGGGCTGCAGATCGTTGGTCACGGCGACGGCGAGCGCACTCACGTCCGCGGTGCGCAGCGCCTCCAGGAGAGCCGCGGACGGCTCGGGGTCGGGTACGTCGTCCACCGTGGCCCCCTGGCCGTCGGCGGCGCGCAGCCGGTCGCACTCGCGGTAGACGGCGGGGGTGGACAGTCCTCCCTCGGCGACGGCGAACGCCCAGTGGAAGGCGCCGCCGGTCTCCAGCGGGGTGAGCAGCTCGCCCCGCCCCCGGCCCAGGGCCGCCCCGCCGACCAGACTGAACGGCACATCGCTGCCCAACTCGGCACAGATCTCCAGCAGTTCGGCGCGGGAGGCCGCCGTCCCCCACAGCGCGTCGCACGCCACCAGCGCCCCGGCGGCGTCCGCGCTGCCGCCCGCCATGCCGCCGGCCACGGGGATGTCCTTGTCGATGTGCAGGTGGACCCGCGGTTCGACGCCGTGCCGCGCGGCCAGCGCGAGGGCGGCGCGGGCGGCGAGGTTGGCGCGGTCGAGCGGCACGAGGTGCGCGTCCGCGCCGGAGACGGTGATCCGCAGGTCGTCGGCCGGGGTGGCGGTGACCTCGTCGTACAGCCCCACCGCGAGGAAGACATTGGCCAGGTCGTGAAACCCGTCCGGCCGAAGGCCACCGACCGCGAGCTGGACATTGACCTTCGCGGGCACGCGGACGGTCACGGATCGGGTCACGGCTGGCTTCTCCTCGGGCTCTTCGTCGGTCACGTCTGGGGCGCAGCCCCCAGCACCACATGGGGAAGCCGCGCGATGACTGGGGCGGGGGGTCAGGCCGCCGCGGGGCGGCGCTCCGCGATCGCCGCGAACTGCTCCACCGTCAGCGCCTCGCCCCGCGCCTGGGGCGAGATCCCGGCCGCCGTCAGCGCGGCTTCCGCCGCCGCCGCGGATCCGGCCCACCCCGCGAGGGCCGCCCGGAGCGTCTTGCGGCGTTGTGCGAAGGCCGCGTCGATCACCGCGAAGACCTGCTCCTTGGTGGCGGTGGTACGGGGCGGGGCGGGGCGGCGGACGAGGGAGACGAGGCCGGAGTCGACGTTCGGCGCGGGCCAGAAGACGGTGCGGCCGATCGCCCCGGCGCGCTTGACGTCGGCGTACCAGGCGGCCTTCACCGACGGCACGCCGTACACCTTGGAGCCGGGCGGCGCCGCGAGCCGGTCGGCGACCTCGGACTGGACCATGACGAGGGTCCGTTCGATGGTGGGGAAGCGGTCGAGCATATGCAGCAGCACCGGCACCGCGACGTTGTACGGGAGGTTGGCGACCAGCGCGGTGGGCGCGGGGCCGGGCAACCCGGTGATGTGCAGGGCGTCGGAGTGGACGAGCGCGAAGCGGTCCGCGCGGCCGGGCAGCCGCGCCTGGACCGTCGAGGGGAGCGCGGCCGCGAGCACGTCGTCGATCTCGACGGCCGTGACCCGGTCGGCGGCCTCCAGGAGGGCCAGGGTCAGCGAGCCGAGCCCCGGGCCGACCTCGACGACCACGTCGTCGGGCCGGACGTCGGCGGTCCGGACGATCCGGCGGACCGTGTTGGCGTCGATCACGAAGTTCTGGCCGCGCTGCTTAGTGGGGCGCACGCCGAGCCGGGCGGCCAGTTCGCGGATGTCGGCGGGGCCCAGCAGGGCGCCTGCGTCGGTGGAGCTCACCGGTGAAGTTTACGGCCCCCGCGGGACGCCCCCGCGAGGAGCTACCGGCTCAGCCGCTTGCCGCAGTGCGGCCAGGGGCTCGCCCCCCGCTGTACGTACAGCTTCTTCGCGCGGTACGTCTGCTCCGCCGCGGGCGCGTCCTGCGGGCGCCCCTGCCCGCCCAGGTCCTGCCAGGTGTCCTGGTCGAGCTGGTAGAGCCCGCCGTACCGGCCGGAGCCGTCGACCGCGTGCGGCCGGCCGCCGGATTCGCAGTGGGCCATGGCCTGCCAGTTCAGCCCCTCCGCGCCGGCCACGGACAGCGGCAGCGGGGGCCTGGTACCGACCCGTACGACGCGCGCCACGGGCTCCCGCACCACGCGGGTCTTGAGCTTCCGGGGCCGCTGCCGGACACCGTTGACGGTGCGCACCAGGTAGGTGGTGCGCTCCAGGCCCGGCTCGCCCGCGGCGGCCACCAGCTCGGTGCCCTGGAGGACGGTGGGGTCCGCGCGCCGGACGGTCGGGAAGGGGATGGTCCGGTCGCGCACCTCCTCGCGGCCGCTGATCCGCATGACCGAGATGGTCTGGCCGTCGCGCGGGAAGCTCTCCTGGGGCACGGAGGTGGTGTCCTGGTCGCGCAGGGCGATCCCGGCCTCCGCCAGGGCGTCGACGACGGTGGCCGCGTTGGTGCGGAGGGTGTGCTCGCGCCCGTCGGCCATGAAGGTGACGGTGCGCACGGTCCGTACATCCAGGTCCAGGCCGCGCCGCGAGATCGCGGAGGAGCGCGACGCGGAGAGGTAGGCGCCGTCGGCGCGCACCCCGAGCTGGCGCAGCGCGCCGTCCACGGTGTGGGCGGTGGTCCACACCCGGCGGCGTTCTCCGTCGAGGGTGAGGGTGACCGGGCGGCCGTAGCGGACGGCGATGCGGTCGCCGCTGACGAGGGCCGCTCCGGGCGCGGGGGCGACGAGGTCGTGGACGCCGATGTCCACGTCTTCGTCCGCGAGCAGCTCCCCGACGTCCTCGGCGTAGGTGTGCAGGGTGCGGGCGTCGCCGTCGACGGTGAGCCGTACGGCCTTGTCCTGGGCCACGAAGGCGGAGGTGCCGCCGGCCAGCGCGGCGACGACCAGCGCCTGGGGCAGCAGCCGGCGCAGCTGCTCGGGCCGGGCGGCGGCGCGCTGTCCGCGGCGCGCGGCTCGGCGGGCGGCGGCCCGGCCGCCCGCGCCGCGGTGACTGCCCGCGACACGGCGGCCGCCTTGCGTACGGCTCACGAGAACACTCCGGCAACACTCCACAAGTCCACTGGTCAGGGTATGAGTCCCGGGACTGTAGCGGAGCCGCGACAACTCTCCAAAGTGGTATGACTACGGTGAGTGGCGCCCTTCCCCGGGCTCGCCGGCGCCGGAAACCGGCGCGCGATAGCCGAAAACCCGCGCGGTGTTGGCCGCGACGGCGGCCGCGAGGGTGTCCTCGGGGACGCCCTTGACCTCCGCCATGGCCCGCAGGGTGAGCGGAATGAGGTACGGGGCGTTAGGCCGTCCGCGGTACGGGGCCGGGGTGAGGAAGGGCGCGTCGGTCTCGACCAGCAGCAGGTCGAGCGGGGCGACGGCGAGGGCCTCGCGCAGCGGGGTCGCGTTCTTGAAGGTGACGTTGCCCGCGAAGGACATGTAGTAGCCGTGCTCGGCGCAGATCTTCGCCATGGCGGCGTCGCCGGAGTAGCAGTGGAAGACGACGGTCTCGGGCGCGCCCTCCTCGGCGAGCACCCGCAGCACGTCCTCATGTGCCTCCCGGTCGTGGATGACCAGCGCCTTGCCGTGCCGCTTGGCGATGGCGATGTGGCCGCGGAAGGACCGCTCCTGGGCGGCGATGCCCTCGGGGCCGGTGCGGAAGTAGTCGAGGCCGGTCTCGCCGACGCCCCGTACCTGCGGCAGTGCGGCGAGGGCCGCTATCTCCGCCAGGGCGGCGTCCAGGGCCGCCTCGCCGCCGGGCTCGCGCGCGCCCTGCCGGGACCAGCCGTCGGGGTCCCCCAGGACGATGCGCGGCGCCTCGTTGGGGTGCAGGGCGACGGTGGCCCAGACGTTCTCATGGGCTTCGGCCGTCTTCGCCGCCCAGCGCGACCCGGCGAGGTCGCAGCCCACCTGGATGAGGGTGGTCACGCCGACCGAGGCGGCCTTGGCGAGCGCCTCTTCGACCGTGCCCGACTGCATGTCCAGGTGGGTGTGCGAATCGGCGACCGGGACCCGCAGCGGCTCGGGGAGCGGCGGAGGCAGGTCCTTTTGATTTTGTGACTGCGCCATGAGCGCGATTCTATTTGCCGGCGAAATGCGAAGAATCGCGCTCCGGCGCTCATTCGAATACGTCCCGGCTCATGTGCGTGTGGCCGGACTCACTTCCGACGGCTGACTACCCGGCGGTCAACTACCGGCGGTCAACTACCAGCGGTTCACTTCCGGTGGTTCACTTCCGGTGGTTCTGGAACGGGTGCAGCAGATCCGACAGATGCCAGTGGTGTCGGCGCGGCTCTTGCGGCGCCGCTGTCGCGTCGGACGCCTCGGCGTCCGCCCGACGGGTGCGCCGCCGGGGCTCCCCGCCCAGGCTCCGCAGGGCCGTCGAGACCTGGCCGGACCTCATGATGCGCACCAGGTCGGCGCCGCAGTTGTGGCAGTTGGGGCTGGTCAGCGGGGACCGTACGCGCATGCCGTCGGTGAAGTAGATGACAAACGCCCTCCCCTCGGCGTCCACGTGGTGCTCGATGTCGTACGACTGCTCCCAGCCGTGCCCGCACTTCATGCACGCGAAGGAGTACGCCTCATGGGCGACCTCCCCGTCCGTCGCGTCGGTGGTGGTGTGGGCTATCGGGCGAACGCCGCTCGAGGCTCCCGCAATTTCGCTCATGGCAACTCCTCTTGTCCGCAGGACAAGTCTTCCGGGACTGGACGTCCCACCCCCAGTGGACGCCTTTCCGGCCCGGAGTGCAGCTGCCCTTCCACCTCTTGATGGAGATTTGGCGGCGGGATGCCTCAACGCCCCCGCCACCCGGCCTAACCTTTGCCTTTCAGCCTTTTCCTTTACCTTCGCGTGGCTCCGTTCGTGCCGCGTTCTTTGCCGTCACGACGGCGTCGAACACCTCCCGTTTGGGCAGGCCCGCCTCCTGCGCGACCGCCGCGATGGCCTCCTTGCGGCGCTCCCCGGCCTCCTCGCGGACCGCGACCCGGCGGGCCAGCTCGGCCGGGTCGGCCTCGCCGGGCCCCGGTTCGGCGGCGCCTTCGACGACCACCGTGATCTCGCCCCGTACGCCCTCGGCCGCCCAGGCCGCCAGCTCCTTCAGCGGGCCGCGCCTGACCTCCTCGTACGTCTTGGTCAGCTCGCGGCACACGGCGGCCCGCCGGTCCGCGCCGAACACCTCGGCCATGGCCGCCAGCGTGTCATCCAGACGGTGCGGCGCCTCGAAGTACACCAGCGTGCGGCGCTCGGCCGCGACCTCGCGCAGCCGCCCCAGCCGCTCGCCCGCCTTGCGCGGCAGAAAGCCCTCGAAGCAGAAGCGGTCCACCGGCAGCCCGGAGAGCGCGAGCGCGGTCAGCACGGCGGAGGGCCCCGGCACCGCGGTGACCGTGATCCCGCGCTCGACGGCGGCGGCCACGAGGCGGAAGCCGGGGTCGGAGACGGACGGCATGCCCGCGTCGGTGACCAGCAGCACCCGCGCGCCGCCGGCCAGCGCCTCCACCAGCTCGGGCGTACGGGCCGCCTCGTTGCCCTCGAAGTAGGACACCACCCGGCCGCGTGGCTGCACGTCCAGCGCCTGGGCGAGGCGGCGCAGCCGCCGGGTGTCCTCGGCGGCCACCACATCCGCGGCCGCGAGCTCGGCGACCAGCCGCGGGGGCGCGTCCCGCGTATCGCCGATGGGGGTCCCTGCCAGTACCAGCGTTCCTGTCACGCGATCCATCCTCGCAGCCCGGCGAGTGGGCTTCGAAAACCCCGGCGGGCAGGCCCCGGATCCCCGGCTGGAGGACTTGGCTCGCCACTCGCACAGTCCGCTTCCCTACGATGGGCCGGGTGACGAGTGACACCGCGACCCACGCCCAGCCGGGCCGAGCCGCCGGCCAGCATCCGCCCGCCTGGCAGCGGCGGCTGCGCCGCTTCGGATACGCGGGCCGGCCGCGGTCCGACGTACGGGAGCGGCTGGTGCCCCCGTACCCACAGCCGGGGACCCGGCTGTGGGAGGCGCTGGGCGCGGCTCCGCCGGCGGCGTCGCGGATCGCCCGCTGGACCGGCTGGGGCGGGCCGCTGCTGGTCGCGCTGTTCGCCGGGCTGCTCCGCTTCTGGCGGCTCGACAGCCCCGGCAAGGTCATATTCGACGAGACGTACTACGCCAAGGACGCCTGGGCGCTGCTCCAGCTCGGCTACGAGGGCACCTGGCCGAAGAACGCCAACGCCAAGATCATCGGGGATCCCCAGCAGATCCCGCTGAGCGACGCCGCCGGGTATGTCGTCCACCCGCCGGTGGGCAAGTGGGTCATCGCGGTCGGCGAGCAGCTCTTCGGCCTGACCCCCTTCGGCTGGCGGTTCATGGTCGCCCTGCTCGGCACGGTGTCGGTGCTCATGCTGTGCCGGATCGGGCGGCGGCTGTTCCGGTCCACCTTCCTGGGGTGTCTGGCGGGCCTGCTGCTGGCCGTGGACGGCCTGCACTTCGTGATGAGCCGCACCGCGCTGCTCGACCTCGTCGTCATGTTCTTCGTCCTGGCCGCCTTCGGCTGTCTGCTGGTCGACCGGGACCAGGCGCGGGCGCGGCTCGCCGCCGCCCTGCCGGTCGGCCCGGACGGCACCGCCCGCCCCGACGCGGAGATCGCCGCGCGGCTGAAGCTCGGCGTACGGCCGTGGCGGATCGCGGCCGGGGTGTGTCTGGGCCTTGCGGCCGGCACCAAGTGGAACGGCCTGTACGTACTGGCGGCCTTCGGTGTGATGACGGTCCTGTGGGACATGGGCGCCCGCCGCACGGCCGGCGCGCGCCGCCCCTTCCGCGCGGTGCTGCGCCGCGACACCCTGTGGGCCTTCCTCGCGACCGTGCCTGTGGCGCTGGTCACCTACCTCGCCACCTGGTGGGGCTGGTTCACCACCAGCGGCCGCTACAGCGCCCGGACGGGCTGGACCAACAGCGGCTACTTCCGGCACTGGGCCGAGACCCCGAAGGCGCAGGGGGGCGGCGGCTACAGCGACCACGGGCTCTGGGCCTGGCTGAACCCGCTGCGCAGCCTGTGGCACTACGAGAGCGAGGTCTACAAGTTCCACGTCAAACTGGACGACCCGCACCCTTACCAGTCCAACCCGTGGAGCTGGCTGATCCAGGGCCGCCCGGTCTCCTACTTCTACGAGTCCCCGTCCGCCGGACAGTCCGGCTGCCCCAAGGACGCGACCGAGAAGTGCGCCCGCGAGGTGCTGGCGCTGGGCACCCCGCTGCTGTGGTGGGCGGCCTGCTTCGCGGTGGTGTACCTGCTGTTCCGGTGGGCGCTGCGGCGGGACTGGCGGGCGGGCGCGGTCCTGTGCGGCCTGGCGGCGGGCTATCTGCCGTGGTTCCTCTACCAGGAGCGGACGATCTTCTCCTTCTACGCCGTGGTCTTCGTGCCGTTCCTGTGTCTGGCGGTGGCGATGATGGCCGGCGCCATCGTGGGGCCGCCGGGGGCCTCGGAGAACCGGCGGGTGGTGGGCACGGTCGGCGCGGGGGTGCTCGTGCTGCTCATCATCTGGAATTTCATCTACTTCTTCCCCCTCTACACAGGTCAGACGCTGCCCATGGATCAATGGCGGTCCCGGATCTGGCTCGACACCTGGATCTAGCTGTGGCGACGGCTCGCGCGACGAGAGAGGGACCGCCCCGTTGTGGTCGTTGTTGGTCGTTGCCGGTCATCGTGGGCCGTCCCTGGACGGCCCACAGACGGCCCGGAGAGGGCCCGGAGAGGGCCCGGAGAGGGCCCGGAGAGGGCACGCCCATGAAGAGCGTCCGAGCGGCAGCGGCAACGGCTCCTGCCGCGTCCTACGAGCGTGGGAAGCTTGAGCGGACAGGACACCAACCACAAGGGGAGAGTGTGTCTGAGGCCAGTCCCCGAGGGACGTACCTGGTGATCGCGGAGAGACTGCGGGCAGAGATCGAGGGAGACAACCCTCCCGAGGCTCTTCCCTCGGAATCTGCGTTGATGGAAACGCACGGCGTCTCGCGAACGACCGTGCGTCGCGCGCTGAAGGTACTGGCGACTGACGGCCTGATCGAGTCGGCCCCTGGTGCGGGCTGGCGCCCGCTGAGAGGCGGCTCCAGCGACCGTAGGCCGCTCGTAGAGCGCATCACCGAGGTGATTGTGGAGGATGCGCTACCCGTGGGCGCTCCCTTCCCCTCTGAGGCTCGGCTGTGCGAACGCTTCAGCGCGTCTCGTGGGGCCGTACGCCGCGCGCTCGCCCTGATGGAGGGTCGCGGACTCCTCCACACCGTTCACGGCAAGGGGCGGACGGTTAGCGCCCTACCGAGCCCGTCCCCGAACCCATAGCCTGACCCGCGTCGGAACCGTCGAAAGGTGAACCCCAACGTGCCGGATGCGCTGGAACCGTGGCAGATCCACGGTGAGCGAACCATCTACGACAACCGATGGGTGAAACTCGAACTGGTCGACGTGGAGCCCCCGGGCGTCGAGCGCTTCGAGCATCACGTCGTTCGGCTCCAACACGTCTCGATCGCGGCCGTACTCGACGACCAGGACCGCGTTCTCATGCTCTGGCGGTACCGCTTCGTCCCGCAGACGTGGGGCTGGGAGCTCCCAGGCGGCATCGTGGACGAGGGAGAGGACGCCCACGCCACGGCGCTACGTGAAGTGGAGGAAGAGACCGGCTGGCGGCCGGACTCTCTTGAGCACGTGGTGACCTATCAGCCGATGGTGGGCATGGTCGATTCACCTCATGAAATCTTCGTCGGCCGGGGCGCAAAGCGGGTCGGCGATCCCACGGACGTGGAGGAAGCCGGCCGCGTGGAGTGGGTGCCGCTTGCCGACATCCCGGGGCTCATGGCTCGCGGCGAGCTGATGGGCTCTGGAACTTTGGTCGCCCTGCTGCACGTGCTTGCCTCGCGGGGGCAGGGAGCCCCTACAGCCGCGCCGTAAGTTGCTCGATCCGCCGGCGGCGCCGCACCGATCCGGTGCGGCTCGCCAGCATCTGAGCCTGCCGCAACTGGTCTCGGGCCTGGTCGAACTCCCCCCGCGCGAGATGCGCCTGTGCGAGATCGCAGCGCACCCCTGACTGAGCGCGGACGAATGTGGGGTCCATGAGGTCGAGCGCGCTGTAGAGACTGCTCACCGCCTCGTCGTCGCCAACCAGCGCAAGGGCGTTCCCGCGCCAGCGCGCCAGGTGGCCGCCGTTCAAGAAGATGCTCAACATGTCCGGGTCGCGGTCCGATTCACCCGACGGGATGCAAGCGTCTGCCTTGTCGAGCGCGCGGCGGCAATCGTCCGGCATGTCGGCATGGGCGCACAGCTCAGCCTCAGCGGCGTACAGCCATGCCTGAAGCCGCGGCGAGAGGCGCGTTCCGCCGTCTCGCCGCGCGTTCCGTACGAGTTCCACCGCGAGCTGGGGCCGCCCCGCATCGCAGAGCACGTAAGCCTGTTCGGCCATGGCGTGGGCCAGGTACATGGGCTCATCAGCCTCTTGCGCGGCACGTTTCCCAAGCTCGTAGTGACGCCATGCCCGCTCAACGGCCCCCACGTCCAGGGCCTGCCACGCAGCGAGCGTTGCCGCCCCCGCGAGAGCTCGCGCGACGGGGCGGCGTGCATCCGGGAGCACCGCGAAGGTCAACGCATCTTCCAGCCTGGTGAGATGCCCGGTCATTTGGTCAACGAGACCCGCGGCTCCCATTTGGCGATCCATGGTCCGCAGTAGCTCGGTCTGCTCCATGAACGACTGGACCATGTTGAGGCTGACGCTCCGCGCCGACTCGATGCGGTTCACCAAGTCGTCGTAGCCCCCCGCCACGGGTAGCGGCTCGGTTTGGCCGCGCCGACCGAACAGCTCATCGTCAGTGACGCCGAGCACCCCCCGCAGGATCGCGGCGTACCGCTCGGAGATCGAACGCTTGCCGTTCTCCCACTCAGAGACGTACACGCGGAGGCTCGCGGTCGACGGGACGTCAAGCAAGTGCTGACGAGCATGGCGCTCGATCTCGCGCACCAGCTTTTCCTGCGACCACCCCCGGGCCGCCCTCGCCCCTCGCAGTCCCTCGCTCACGTTCACCGTCCCAAGTGGATAGGTCTGTTGGCTCCAACAGCAGCATGCCGCACATTGCCGCAGCTCAACAGGGGTTAACGGTTGGGGTGTTAACCCCTGTTGGCTACCGGGGCGTTGTCGTACGCCGTTTCCTAGAGGTGTCGCGAACGGGTGAGTTCGAAGGCCCGACCGCGACGCTCCCCACATGCGGGACTTGACGGGGCAGATTCTGTCTGTCACGTTGAGATACATGTTCATCATGTATCGCTGATGCGGTGCGGATGACACGGAGGGCCTTCTTTGGGCTGCTCCGACAACTCATACGGTCACCCGGACCAGAAAACGGGAGGTCACGCGGGGACGCCTAGGCCCTGGACCTACGCAGATGGGGGTCACAGCCCGGACGCCGGAGAACCGCCCCAAAGGCGGAGCACGAGCGGTCACCGCTCTGAAGTTCTAGGAGATCACCACAAGAGAGGACTCAGTGATGAAACGACATCTGAGGGTGCCGCCGTGATGGACCGGCCGGCGGCGCCTGTGCAGCACGCCGGTTCGCGAGCGGGGCATCACGCGCTTGCGGCCAATCCGGTCCGCTTCTTCCTGGCATCGCAGCGGCTAGCGCTGCGGCCGGTTGCCTCCTCCGGCCGTCCGGCTCACGCATTGCGTGGGGCCGTACGGCCGGAGGCGCGGGGAGCCGGACTTGTCGACTCCAACGGCGGGCGGCGCCGGTGCTCGCAACACCGGCGCCGCTGTTTTGGGCCGTTCCCGTCTGAGAGGAGCACGTCCCATGAAGTGCATCGTTGCTGGTCATGAGGCCGTTACCGCGAAGGATTTCGCGGAATTGGCGTTCGGTATCGACTTGGAGCTGTTCACCGGTTCGGCCGCAGAGACTGACGACGACCGCAGGGCGCGTCTGGACGTGGCCCGCGCGGTGCTCGCGGAGCTTCGGCAGTCGGACGCGGAGGCCGCGGCGTACGCGGCATCGCTGCTGCGCACCAGCCCGCTCAAGGGCAGGCGGCCGGCCGGTCGCCGCGCCCGCCGGACGTCGGTTCGGCGCCCCGCGGTGCGGACGGCGGTGGCGGCATGAACGAGCGTCTGGCGTTTGACGACCTGGCTGTGCCGCTGCGCACGCTCCGTCTGCTGGCCGCAGACTTCGGGCACCTTCCGGCGCCGACCGTAAGCGTGTCCCCGATCTACCCGGACCGGTTGGAGTTGTCGCTCCACTCCGGTCTCCCCGGCTTCGAGGCGTGGCGCGAGGCGCTGGGCGTCGCCCCCGAAGACGTGAACTACCACGTACAGGGCGACGGTCGTACGCGGGTCCTGCGCACGATCACCACCTACGAGGGCGCCGAGCTGGAGCTGGTCGGCTATGGCGACGTTCCCGCTCCGGTGCTGGTTGAGGCGACGGTCTGATGTCGCCGGCGTTCGGCAAGTGCTTCGACCCGACCGGCGCCGTGCACGGGGTGCCCACCTACCCCTGGCGCTGCGCGCCGGACGGGTTGGCCACCAGGCGGCAGTTACGGGCCCGTGGCCTGCGGCCGGGCGGTCAGCCGGTCGTGGCCCAGCTGATGTGTGCCAACCGGCGGGCGGGGGGCGAGCGGGTTGCCTACCTCTACCGCGTCGATCGGGCCCTACCGGTTCGGCGGATGACTTCCCGCAAGTGGGGCGCGCTGGCGCTGGCGATGCTCGCCCGCCGCACGTGCCCCCGCTGTCGGCTCGATGTCGGCTACTGCATCCCGCGCTCCCGCGGCATCTGCGGCCTGTGCATCGCTACTGAGGAACAGAGCGCTGCCTGACCCCCTTCGAGAACCCGGAGATCTGATGAACGACACCCCGGAAAGGTCCCTGTCCAGGGGCCAGAGGATCGTTTTGGTCGCCGCTGCGGTGCCCATGGTCGCCTTCGGCGGTCTGGGCGCGGTCGGCACCTACAGCAACATCACATCCGTCTTCCATCGGTCGGCCACCGCGCTGGGTGTGGTCGCGGCCGGTGAGGGCGCGACGCTGGTCCTGGCGCTGACCCTGGTCGGTCTGACCATGCTGGGCCAGTCCTCCCCGGCCGCTGTCCGTATCGGCCTATGGACGCTGCCAGCGGTGGCCTCCCTGGTCGGCGCCGCGGTCGCGAAGACCGTGACGGAGGCGGTGGTGTTCGCCGTCACCCCGATGGCGATGTGCGTGTCCGCGGAGGGCATGGGTCTGCTGGCCCGCCGCATCGTGGTCTACCTCACAGGCGTGGACACCGAGGCGCAGCGCCGGAATGCGGCCGTGGTGCAGCGGCTCGCCTACCACCGCGCCCGCGCCGCCAACCACCCCGACGAGAAGGCCCGCAAAGGCTCCGAGCTGGAGTCGTGGAAGCTCGCGAAGAAGGTCGGCGCGGGTGATGCCCTGCTCGGGGCCAACCTGGTCGACGTCCAGCGCCAGCGGATGACGACCGGCGCGGACGCGGCTCTTGCGGGCATGTTCGCCCTGCCCGTCACGCCCCCCGCCCACGGCGTCACGGCCGACCCGGCGCCGCTCGCTGTCGAGGGCGGGGACGGGGAGGGCGTCACGCCTCCCGTGACGGAGGAAGACACGCAGGTCACACCCGAATTGGAGACCGTGCCGCGGGAACCCGTCACGCCCGTGACGCCCCCGCCGGAGGCGCCCGTGACGCTGGAGGAGATCGCGGCCGTGGCAGGCGTGCCCACGCCGGTCGTGGGGGAGCCGCTGAGCGATGTACAGCTCGTGGTCGTGCTGCGGCACCTGCGCTACTTGGACGACCCGCCGCTGTCCTACCGACAGGCTGTGGCCGCCTTCCGCGAAGCCGGTTTCGTCGGCGGGGAACAGCGGATCCGCCGCGCGTGGGGCTCGCTGATGTCCCACGAGGAATCCGACGCCTGAGAGGCGTCCGGCACCACCAATGAGGGCCAGCCCACGGGAATTGGGCTGGCCCTCGTTGCGACTGCCGGAAGCAGTCGAGCACCAGTGAAGCAGACCCGGTGAGCCCCGGCGAGCGGCACCCGCGCAGACCCGGCGCGCAGACCCGGCGAGCTGATCTCAACATCCCACATGGGCCGCAGCCAACCCAGAGGCCGCGCGCCACCTGATCAACCCGATTCAACAGGGAGACACCCCAATGACCAGCCAGACCCAGCAGAGCCCCGCGCCGATCCGACAGGGGCGGGAAACCCATCACTTCATCCTCACGCTCCAGATGCCGCTGCCTGGCGGGCAGGGTTTCGCCACGAGCACGTTCGAGGGCGCCTGCACGCCCCGCCCCGGCATGACCCGGGCCGAGGTCTACAGGTGGCTGCGCGCTGATGTAGCCAAGAGCCACCCGCAGTTGGAGCAGGCCAACGTCATCTTCTTCTCCCTGGAATCCAACCAGCTCTGACAGCGGAAGGGACCCGTCATGATTGCTCGGCTTCTGTCCGGCCGTACCTCCGTGCGCGAGTTGAAGCGGCTGCGGCCGGATGAGCTGGCTGCGGAGGCGTACGACCACATCCAGCGGGCGCAGATCGCCCACCAGTCCCACGACCCGGCCACGTTGGCCGCGGAGACGCAGCTGGCAACCGCCCTGCTCGGACTGGCTACGTATCTGCACCACTCGAAGTGACGCGCGGCAGGACAACTCGCACTGCCGCTCAGTACCGGTGTGCACGGCGCCCCCGGCCCGCTTTCTCAGGGCCCGGCCGGGGGCGCCTCTCCTTGAAAGGAGTGCCTTCAGCATGACCGAACTCAGCACTGAACCGGTAGTCGCTCCGCCGGCTGCCGCTGTACCTCCACCCGAGCCGTCCCCGCCACGCGAGCAGACTCCCGCGCCTACGGAGGTGCGGGGGCTCCCGCACACATCGGGCGGCATTCCGGTGCTGCCGCTGGCCCTGTCCGGCACCAACAGCACAGTCGGCGCGGTGAGCACCGCCGCCCTGGTGGGCGGCGGTCCCATCGCGCTGGCCGTGGCCGCCGGCGGCGCCGCCGTGCTCGGCGCTTCCGCGGTCATCCGCGCCCGCCGCCGCACCGAGCGAGAACGCCGCAGGACACCCGCCGGCGCATCCACGCGGCGCGGAGGCTCGCGCCGCACACCGCGCCGCATCTCCGCTGGACTGCGCGGCACCGGCGGCGCGTCCGCGGGCGGCCGGGGCCGCGCCGCGGGCGGCATGTCCCGCACGGGCGCGGGCACCTCGGGTCGGCGTCACGGTGTGACGCCGTCTGGCCGTCACGCTGGTCGCACCGCGTCACGCGACACCACGCCGCGGACATCAGGCGGCGGGCGTTCGGCCGGGGCGCGGGGCGGTACGGGGCGGATCGGGCAGGTGCGGGCGCTGCGCCAGGCCCGTAGGGAGCAGGCGCCGACTCGTTCCGCCGCCCGGCAGCAGACCACCGCCGCGCGGCGTGCGGTCGCGGACGCCCGCCGTGACGCCCGTGCCGCCGCCCGCGCCGACAGGACGCCCGGTCGGGGGCGTGCCCGGCGGGCGCTGGGCCGGACGGCCGGCCAGACCGCCTCGGGTGTCCGGGCCCTGGTCAACAGGGCCCGCGCCGCGCGCGACCGGAGCAGCCAGGACCAGGTTGCCGCGAGGCGGGCGCAGGTGCGCAGGGCGCCCGCCCGCCGCAGGGCGCGCTGGGGCCTGTTGAGGTCCGCAGCCCGCTTCCAGGGCCGCCGCCTGCTCGCCGCTCTACTCGCCCTGCCCGTGGGCGTACTGGGCTGCCTGACCACGCCGCTGGGCCGCAGGCTCGGCTGGCGGTGGCTGATGCACCCCGGGCGGCGCCTGTACCGGCGGTTGATGCGCTCGGCCTGGGAAGCCAGGGGCGAGCGTGACGAACAGATCCGACTGCGGCTGGCTGCCGAAGAAGCCGAAGCCGACGCGGCGGCAGAGCAGAACCTGAACGAGATCGGGGACCGCGTCGAGCGCCCCACCCACCTCATCCCCACCACCGACGTTGTTCCTGGTCAGGAGGCCATTCACGTGTCTGGATTCAACTTCGAAGAGGCCGCAGCGGAGATGGAGAACGCCGCCCGCTCCTACGAGCCCGACGGGAACATGGAAGTCCTGGCGATGATCGAGGGACTTCCCCAGGCCATGCAGTCGATCGCCAACACCTTCCGCATCCTGGCCGAACGCTCGGATGAGGAATTCGCCTTCGAGAAGGACGTCGCGGCCGGCTTCGACGACATCCACCGCACACTCCTGCACGCGGTCGATGCGACCGAAACCCTCGTGCCCCTGTTCCGCAGCGTGCACGCGCAGGACATCGCCCGCCACGAGGACCCCCGCAACGGCACCGAGGCCGAGAAGGGCTGGAACGTCTGACATGGCGAACACCGAGGCCACCACAACCAGCAACAGCAGCAAGACCAAGCAGTCGGCCGGCCAGGGTGGTCCGGTGTGGGACTGGGCGGCCGGTCACGGACCCGTGACCGGCGCCCTGTCCGCCACCACCGGCGCCTTCGCCGTGGCCACCACCGGCGCCGCCACCGGCATGCCCCCCGCGTGGGCACTGGCCGTCGGCGCCGCCGGCGCGATCGGCCACACCGCGGCCGGGATCCGGCTCAAGAACGCCGGACGCACCATCGCCACCCGCGCCTCCTCCTGGCTCATCACCGCGGGCTGGACCACATGGGCCACCGCACACGGGCCGCTCACCTGGCGGGCGCTGGGCTCCCTCGCCGTCATCGGCGTCGGGATGGCCACCGCCACCCGGTCCACGAACCTCTACGAGGAAGCCCGCGAGGAGGAGACCGCTGCCGCCGAACAGCGGGCTGTGGCGCTGGAGCTCTCAGCCGAACGGCGCGCGATCGCGCAGGAGTGGGTGGAGCGCATCCAGCGGGTGTGCGGCATCAGCGTGCGCGTGCTGGCCGTCGAGCACTGGGCCACCGGCACCGGCTTCACCCTCGACGCCGAACTTCCCGGCGGCACCACCTACGACCAGATCTCTGCGCGGGCGGCGGCGCTGTCGGCGGACGCGCATCTGCCGCACGGCTGCACCGCCACCGCCAGCCCCGGTATCCACCAGGGCCGCACCCTGATCGACGTCGCCACCGTCAACGTGCTGGAGACCCAGATCCCCTACCCGTCCGACTACGCGCCGCTGTCGCTGCACACCGGTATCCCGTGGGGCTACCGCTCGAACGCCGAGCAGATCCAGACCTACCTGCGCGAGCAGTGCGCCCTGGTCGTCGGCCCCACCGGCTCCGGCAAGACCAACATGGTCCACGTCATCCTCGCCGGGTTCGCCCGCGCCACCGACGTGCTCACCTTCGTCATCGACCTCAACGCCGGATCCGCCGGCCTGTCATGGGTCCTGCCCGCCCTCAACCACCAGCCCGCCAAGGGCGAACGCCCCATGCGCCCCGGCATCGACTGGCTGGCGGGCACGGTCAAGGAAGCCCACGTCATGCTGGACGCGGTGCTGCGGATCGGGAAGCAGCGCAAGATCGCCTACCAGGGGCTGATGGCCAGGGAAGACACCGACCTGTTGCCGATCGGCCCGTCCATCCCGCAGATCATGCTGGTCATCGACGAGGGCGCCGAGATCCTGACCAGCACCGACAAGGTACTCAAGGAACTCGCCAAGAAGATCCTGGAAGTAATCCGGATGCTGCGCGCCATGGGCATCCGCACCGTGCTCACCGCGCTCGGCTCGACCGGCTCCGTCCTCGGCAACCTCATGATCCGCCGCGAGGCCAAGGTACGGGTGGCGCTCACGGGCGGGGAGAAGGAGGGCATGGACCTGGGCAAGCTGTTCCCCGGCACCCGCGGCCTGAAAGTCGACCAAGCCCCCTACAAGGGGTCCGGGTTCATGGGAACGCCCGAATCCCCAGCAGCGCTGTTCAAGTGCTGGCGGATCCTGCCCAGCCAGATCCGCGAAATCGTCGCCGCCACCAGCGAACGCCACCCGACCCTCGACGCCGTATCCGCCAAGGCAGCCGGGGACGCATACGCGCGCCGCTGGGACGCCGATCGCATCGCATGGATGGGCAACCCCCAACCCACGCCCACCTCGGGCGAGAGTGAAGGGGAGCAGCGGCGTGGGCTGAACCTGTCCGCACTGCGCGAGGACCGGCCCGCCGCACAGCAGGAGCAGGGGACAGAGGTTGACCGGCTCGCGGACGCGTTCATGCGCGAGATCGACGAACAGTTCGGCACCACCCCCGAGCCCGCCCCCGAGCGGGAACGGCCGCAGCGCCCGGGGCTGAACCTGTCCGCGCTGCGCAACGAGCGGCACGCCGAGCAGGAGAGCGGCGAACCCTCCACCGGCGGCACCGATGCGGTGCCGCCACTGCTTCAGCAGGCGCACGACGCGGTCATGGCGGCCGGCGGGCGCATGCACACCGCCGACCTGGCCACCCAACTCGGCGTCGACACCACCGAGCTGGGCACCGAGCTGGGCCGGATCCTGCGGGCCGTCGGCGTCGAGCGCCCCGGCAAAGGCACCGTCCGCGCGGGCAACGGCGAATCCCGTACCGGCTATCTCGCCGAAACCCTCAGCGAGGCAATCCGCCGCTACTGCAACCCGCTGTAACCGACACCCCTCCCACACGCAGACCCCCACACCCCTCCCACAGACCCCCACACCCGCTGTGGGGGTCCCACACGCTGTGGGGGGCTGTGACCTGCGTGTGGGAGCCGTGGGGGTCCCACACACCGGACACAAAAACCCGCCCCGGAAACCCGCCCGGGGCGGGTTCCGGCATGCCTTCCCAGATCCGTGGGGCTCCCACGCCCGCGCCTCCCCACCATCACAGACAGTAAGGAACTCTTTGTGATCGTCTCACTGTCCACCGTGGTCCTTCTCGGGGCCGTTGTGGTCCTCATGGTCCACCACCGCGCGCTGCGGCCCGGCGGCGCAACCGTCGCAGCGCTCTTCGGTTTCTGCCTCGCTTCCACCGGCGCGGCCCCCGTGATCAACGGCGCCATCCAGTCCCTCGCGGACGAACTCAGCCGCATCGGCTGACCCGCCCGACCCTCGATCACTCGAACCGGAGGCACACCATGCACCGCCCCGACTCCTTCACCACCACCCCAGGCACGATCGCCCCGCACATACCCGCCGACGTCTACCAGCGCGCACAGGCCACCGGGCAACCGGTCTTCATCGTCGTCAACAACAGCCCGACCGGCTTCCCGTGGCAGCGCGTCCTGATCCCGTTCGCCATCGCCGGCGCCGTCGTCGCCGGGGGCTGGGGACTGGTCGCCGCCCTGTGCTGGCTGATGGACGTCACCGCCCACACCGCCACCGTCGTCGCCGGCGCCGCCGGTGGGCCCCTAGGGATCGGCGGCATGGCTCTGAAGCTCTTCCAGTCCAAGAACAAGTAGGGAGTACCCGCGTGGACATCGACCCCGACGAGATCGTGACCGTCGAGCTGGACTGCGACGGCTGGCCCTCGCCCTACGCCCGCGACATCACCCGCCGCCAGCTCGGAGAACTTCTCCTGCTGCTCGACGACATGGCGGCCGAAACCGAGACCGCACAGGAGGACGCCGCATGATCCGCCGCATCCTGGCTCGCCGACGACTGGAGATCCGCTACCACGCAGCGTGGTGCTCCCACCCGATCGGCAAACGCCCCATCGGCCCCCGGCCCATGGTCGGCCTTCACCGGCTGCCGGACCCCGACTGCTCCACCTGCGAGGGTGACGGCTACGTGATGACCGGCAGCGCCTACGACCCCGAAGAGCCGGACTTCGAGGGCTGCGACTGCGCGCCGTTCCTGCCGCTGGTGACGCTGTGGCTGCCGAAGTGGTCCGACACTACCCGCGTCCGCCGCCGCAACCGGCCCGGGTACAGCGACGAACCGCCCTTCTGACCACACCCAGGGCGGCCCCCTCACGCCAATGAATCGGGGCCGCCCTGGTCTCCCAGCACTCACAACAGAACTGGAGACAACCAGCATGACCCATGAAACCCTTCCCCCGCTGCTGGGCGTAGCACTGGACGCCGCTGCCCGCAGTTGGCACGTCTTCCCGCTCCGCCGCTTCAGCAAGCGCCCCGCCCTCCACCGCGAGGACCGCTGCCCCCGCACCGGGGTCTGCGCGGGCGGTCACCGAAAGTGGGAGCAGCGCGCCACCACCGACCCCGACCGCATCCGCCGCGCGTGGGCCGACGTGCCGTTCAACGTTGGTATCGCTACGGGCCCCAGTGGGCTGGTCGTGGTGGATCTGGACGTGCCCAAGACCAAGAGCAGTGCGGACACGCCTTCCGGCGTGACGAACTTCCGTGCGCTCTGCGAGCGCGCCGGCCAGCCCTTCCCCACCACCTACGAGACCCGGACCGCGGGCGGCGGGATCCACCTGTACTTCACCGCCCCGCCCGGCATCCGGCTGGGCAACACCGCGGGCAAGCTCGGCCAGTACATCGACACCCGCGCCTGGGGCGGATACGTCGTGGCCGCCGGAAGCATCACCGCGACCTGCAGCTACACCATCGCGGACTCCACCCCGCCCGTGCCGCTCCCGGTGTGGCTGCTGGGGCTGCTCCAACCGGCTCCCCCGCGGCCTGTCGGGCCGCTCAGGCTCCCGGCGGTCAGCGGGAGCCGTGCGGCGCGGGCCGCGCTGGAGCAGGAGTGCGCCGAAGTCTCCGCAGCACCGGACAAGCAGCGCAACATCACCCTCAACCGGTGCGCCTTCAAGGTGGGGCGGTTCGTCGCGTGGGGCGACCTCCCCCGCGGGGAGGTAGAGGATGCCTTCCAAGCGGTGGGGGAGGCGCGGGGACTCACCGCTGCCGAGTGCCGCTCCACGATCCGCAGCGCCCTGGACAGCTCCATCCGCAAAGCCCGGCCCCGGGATGCGGCATGAGCGCCCGCCCCCACCCCCCGCTTGGAAGGCCAACCAGCGCCGCAACGGGCCCGCGCACCGCCGAACCGGCCCCGGCCCCATCCAGCCGTAGCGCGCCGAGGGCCGTCGGCCGTAAGGCCGTCCCTTCTGCTCTTCGCTCTGACCCGCAGACCGGCGACGGCCGGTACCCCATCGCTTGGCTCCACATCACCGCGCCCGGCCGCGGCACCATCCCCACCGCCACCTCGAAATGCGCGTGCGGACGCGACCGCAGCGCGGTCGGCCACCGCCGCGTACCCGCCCTCATCGCCGACCACGAAACCCACAAAGACCTCTGCCCACTCCGCGCCCCTGAGGCAGGGAGGAACGCCGTATGACCAGCCCCGAGACCGACAGCAAGCCCACCATTGACGGAGCCGCGCTGCTCGACCAGGTCGAGCGCTTCCACCGCCGATTCAACGTCTTCCCGCGCGAAGCCGCGTACGTGGCCGTCACGTTGTGGGACGCGCACGCTCACCTGATCGGCGCGTTCGACTCCACCCCCCGAATCGCCTTCCTCTCCCCGGAGCCCGGATCCGGGAAGTCACGGGCGCTGGAAATCGTCGAAACGCTCGTGCCCAACCGGCTCGTGGCCGCTCACGCCTCGGCGAACGCGATGTACCGCGCGGTGGGGGACACGGACAAGCTGCCGACGGTCCTCTTCGACGAGGTGGACACCATCTTCGGCCCCAAGGCCGGCGACAACGAGCCTCTACGGGGCTTCCTCAACGCCGGGCACCGCCGCGGCGTTGGCGTGCTGCGCTGCGTCGGGGACGGCTCCAACCAGGAAGCGCACGAGTTCCAGACCTTCTGCGCCGTGGCCCTGGCCGGACTCGGCTCCCTGCCCGACACGATCCTGACCCGCTCCATCATCATCCGCATGCGCAAGCGCGCCCCCAACGAGAAGGTGGAGCCCTACCGGCAGCGCATCCACGAGAAGCAGGGCAACGCCCTACGTGACCAGCTCGCACGCTGGGCCCACCAGGTCCGCGAGCAGGTAGAAGGCGCCTGGCCAACGCTGCCCGACGGCATCAGCGACCGGCCCGCAGACGTCTGGGAACCCCTGCTCGCCGTCGCCGACGCAGCCGGCGGGCACTGGCCCGATCGAGCCCGCGCCGCGTGCATCGAGCTGGTCACCGCCGCCAAGGAGGACGACAAGGCATCCATCGGAGTCCAGCTCCTGACCGACCTGCGCGACAAGGCGTTCTGCGGCGCCGACCGCATGCCCACCGCCGCCATCCTCGAATGCCTCACGGCCATCGACGAGGCCCCCTGGGGCGACATGGACGGCAACGGCAAAGCGCTCACTTCCCGGGTGCTGTCCAAGATGCTCGGCGAGTACGTCACCTGGGAGAACAAGCCCATCAGGCCCCGCAGCATCCGCACGGCCGGCGGCGTCCCCAAGGGCTACTACGCCGAAGACCTCGCCGACGCCTGGACCCGGTACTGCCCCCCACCCCCGCAGAAGTCCGCTACATCCGCTACACCCGCTACACAGCAGGTCAGCACGGGTGCAGATGTAGCGGAAGAGCTTCCCGGCATCCGCTACATCACCGACCGAACCGCTACACCGGCCCGCACTGCGTAGCGGCACCTATCCGCTACATCCCGCGCATCCGCTACACGAAACAGGCCCCTGACCTGCTGTGTAGCGGATGTAGCGGATGTAGCGGATTGCGGAGAAGGGGGCCGACGCCCCGCCCATCACGCTGCCGAGGAGAAACCGCCAGATGGCAGAGACATCCGCCATAACCACGCTGCGGGCCGAGCTCCCAGACTGCTACCTCACCCCCGAAGACGTAGCCGAGATCTTCAAGGTGCCGCTGGAGACCGTCCGACAGTGGCGCAAGAAGCGGGTCGGCCCGCCCGGCTTCCGCGTGGGCAAATACCTGCGCTACGACCCCGCCGACGTGCACCGCTACATCGGGGAGCGCAAGGCCGCAGATAAGGCCGCCTGACAGCAACAACCAAACCCAGCACGACACCCGCGGGGCGGGGCCACAAGGCCCCGCCCCGCTCTGATCTGCCCGAGAAGGGACCACAGCCTCAATGGCAGGCCACATTCAAGACCGCTGGTACAAGACCGAACCCGGTCCGGACGGCAAACCCCGCCGCGTCAAGACCGACCGCCACGGCACCGGCATGCGCTACCGCGCCCGCTACATCGGTCCCGACGGCGCCGAGAAGAGCAAGTCATTCCCGGACAAGCAAAAGCGTCTCGCGGAAGACTGGCTCATCAAGACGGCCGCCGACATGTCCCGTGGGCAGTACATCGACCCCCGCGCCGCGCGCATCACCTTGCAGCAGTACGGGGAACGATGGCTCTCCACCCACACAACAGAGATCAACAGCCAGGACGCTGCGGAGCGCCGTCTACGCCTGCACGTCTTCCCCTACCTCGGGACGCGCCCGTTGGCGTCGTTCCAGCCGGGCCACATCCGGACGTGGCTGAGCGAGCTGGAGAGCGCCGTACCGTCGGCTTCACACCGTCGCATCGTCTTCGGCAGCGTCTCGGCACTCCTCAGTGCAGCAGTCGACGACGGCCTGATGCCGAAGAATCCATGCCTTGCCAGGTCGGTCAAGGGCCCCCAGTCACCCCCGTCGAAGGTGATCCCCTGGACTGCCGAGCAGGTCTTTGCCGTCAAGGCTGCTCTGCCCGAGCGGTACCGCGCGATGGTGGATCTCGGTGCAGGCTGCGGACTGCGGCAGGGCGAGATATTCGGCCTGCCGCTCGATGAGGTGCAGTTCGACAGCGGGTGGCTTGCCGTCCGGCAACAGCTGAAGCGGATCCGGGGCAAGTTCGTGTTCGCTCCACCGAAGCGCGGAAAGATCCGTGACGTGCCGCTACCGGCCGCCGTGGCTGACGCGCTGCGCGACCACATGGAGCACTTCGCCCCGGTCAAGGTGACGCTCCCCTGGCTCAAGCCGGATGGGCCGTTGGTCACCAAGACGTTGATCTTTTCGGGCCAGGCTGGTCGGGCCGTTCGGTCGAGCCACTTCGATGACTTCCTGTGGAAACCGGCTCTGGCCGCCGCTGGCTTCATTCCACAGGCCGAGAAGGGTGAGCGCTACCAGTCCGCGCGGGAGCACGGCATGCACGCGCTCAGGCACTTCTACGCCTCGGTGCTGCTGGACGCTGGAGAGAACATCCGGGCGCTGAGTACGTACCTCGGACACAGCGATCCCGGGTTCACTCTCCGCGTCTACACGCACCTGATGCCGAGCAGTGAGGGGCGAACCCGAAGGGCGGTCGACAAGCTCTATCGGGCCTCGAGTAAGCCGCTGGACGGCCCAGAGACGGCCCAGGAAGGGTAAGAAGGGCCTGGCCAGAGGTAAAAGCCCTGGCCAGGCCCCATAAACGTTAGCCAATCGGAACTTCATCTACTTCTTCCCCCTCTACACAGGTCAGACGCTGCCGATGGATCAATGGCGGTCCCGGATCTGGCTCGACACCTGGATCTGAGGGCCCCGGCGCGCCCCTCGCCGGGGCCGGGCGCCGCGCGGGATGCCGGTAGAGTGCCCGGACCACGACCTCCATCGAACGGTGGAGGGCTTCGAGGGACTGTGGGGGTTCTGCAATGCGGAGTGGCGCGAGAGCCGCGGTCATCGGTGCGGTGTTCGCCGCCATGGTCGGGGTCGCCGGTTGTGGTGGCAGTGGCGGTCAGGATGCCTCGACCGGCTCGAAGGACGGCGCGGACACCGGGGCGAGCGACGACAAGCCCGTGGTCAAGAAGGTGAAGACCGGCCCGCCCAGCGCGGCCGAGGTCAAGGCCACGGCGCGGGACTTCCTGGCCGCCTGGTCCGCGGGGCAGACCGCGAAGGCCGCCGGCCTGACGGACGACGACAAGGCCGCCACCACCGCGCTCACCGCCTACCGTGAGAAGGCCCACATCGGCAAGGTGACGCTGGCGGCGGGGCAGCGGACCGGCCGGACGGTGCCGTTCACGGTCAACGCGCAGATCTCCTACGGCGGGCGGCAGGTCCCCTGGACGTATGAATCCTCGCTGACCGTCACCCGCGACAAGACCAGCGGAGCCGCGGTCGTCGACTGGAAGCCGTCGGTCGTGCACCCGAAGCTCCAGGCCGGGGACGCCCTCAAGACGGGCCCGGCCGGCACGCCCCCGATCAAGGCCGTCGACCGCGACGGCGCGGAGCTGCGCGCCGCCGACCACCCGACGCTCAAGGCGATTCTGGACGGCCTGCGGGAGCGGTACGGCAAGAAGGCGGGCGGCTCACCGGGCGTGGAGACGTGGATCTCCCGCGCCAAGGGCTCCAAGTCCCCCGACGAGACGCTGAAGGTGCTCGCCAAGGGCAAGGCCGGCACGCTCCACACGACGATCGACGCCACGCTGCAGGCGACGGCCGAGAAGGCGGTCAGCAAGCGGTCCAAGGCGGCGGTGGTGGCGGTCAAGCCCAGCACCGGCGAGGTCCTCGCGGTCGCCAACTCCCCGGCCCAGGGGTTCAACACCGCCTTCCAGGGGTCGTACGCGCCCGGCTCGACCATGAAGGTCATCACCTCGGCGCTGCTCATCGACAAGGGCCTGGCGGGCTACGGCAAGCCGCACCCGTGCCCGAAGTACTTCTCGTACGGCGGCTGGAAGTTCCAGAACGACGACAAGTTCGAGATCAAGGGCGGCACCTTCGAGCAGAGCTTCGCCCGCTCCTGCAACACGGCCTTCATCAGCCAGGCACCCAAGCTGGCCGATGACGACCTCACCAAGGAGGCCCGGGACGTCTTCGGCATCGGCCTGAACTGGCGGACCGGCATCGCCTCCTTCGACGGCGCGGTGCCGGTGCAGACCGCCGCCTCCAAGGGCGCGTCGCTGATCGGGCAGGGCGGGGTGCGGATGAACCCGCTCAACATGGCGTCGGTCTCGGCGACCGTCGCCAGCGGCGTCTTCCGCCAGCCCTACCTGGTCTCCCCCTCCCTGGACGGCCGGACCCTGGCCAAGGCCCCCCGCGCCATGAAGTCGGCCACCCGGCAGCAGCTGAAGAGCCTGATGCGGCTGACCGCCACCTCGGGGACCGCCGCCCAGGCGATGTCCGGGATGAGCGGTGACTTCGGCGCGAAGACGGGCTCGGCGGAGGTCGACGGGCAGAAGGAGCCCAACGGCTGGTTCACCGCCTACCGCGGCGACCTCGCGGCGGCGGCCGTGGTCCCGCAGGGCGGCCACGGCGGTGACTCGGCGGGGCCGATCGTGGCCTCGGTGCTGCGCGCGGGCTGAGCTGAGCGGCACCGCCTGACGAAGACTGACGAACGACCGACGCGGCGTCGGCGCGGCCTCACAAGCCGTGTCGGCGCCGCGTCGGCGTTGGCGCGCGTGTGTCGGCTCGGTGTCGGTGGCGCGTCGGCGGCCCGGACCAGCATCGGGTTGTCCGACCAACCACTCGATGCACCGATGGGGAGTCACCATGCGAGACACGAAGCGTCGGCAGAGCGTTCTGATATCGGGGGCCGGCATCGGCGGGCCCGCGCTCGCCTACTGGCTGGACCGGTACGGATACGACGTCACGGTCGTCGAGCAGGCCACCGGACCGCGCCCCGGGGGACAGGCGGTCGACGTCCGCGGCCCCGCGCTGGAGGTGGCCGAGCGCATGGGCGTACTCGACCGGATCCGCGGCCTGAGCACCGACCTGCGGGGGATGTCGGTGGTCGACGACGAGGGCCGGGAGCTGTTCCGCACCACCGAGCGCACCGTCAGCGGCGGCGACCTCGACAGCCCTGACGTGGAGATCCTTCGCGACGACCTCGCCGCGATCGTCGCCGACGCGGGCGGAACCGGGATCGAGTACGTCTTCGGCGACTCCATCGACCGGCTGGAACAGGACGCGGACGAGGTGCGGGTGGTCTTCCGCGGCGGTACGAAGCGCCGCTTCGACCTGGTCGTCGGCGCCGACGGGCTGCACTCCCGCACCCGGCGGCTGGCCTTCGGGCCCGAGGAGGACCATCTGCACCACCTCGGCACCTCGCTGGCCGTGTGGACGGCGCCCAACTACCTCGGCCTCGACCGCTGGCAGGTCGTCTACCGGATGGGCGGCACGCTGTGGGGCGGGATGGTGATGAGCGTCCGCGACAACCAGGAGGTCCGCGTCTACGCCGGCTTCGACTGGGACGAGCCGCCGGCCGAGACCCACGCCGACGACCCGCGCGAGCAAAAGCGCCTGGTCGCCCGGGAGTTCGCCAAGGCCCGCTGGGAGATGCCCCGGCTGCTGGAGCACATGTGGGACGCCCCGGACTTCCTCTTCGACTCCATGGCCCAGATCCGCATGGACTCCTGGTCCCGCGGCCGGGTGACGCTGCTCGGCGACGCGGGCTACTGCGGCTCGCCCATGTCCGGCCAGGGCACCAGCATGGCCCTGGTCGGCGCGTACGTCCTGGCGGGCGAGCTCAAGGCCGCGGACGGCGACCACGAGGCCGCCTTCGCGGCGTACGAGCGGGAGCTGCGCGGGTATGTGACCGCCAACCAGGAGCTCGCGCTGATCAACAAGGCCGCGATGGAGGCCCGGGACGCGATGGACCTCGGCGAGGTGGAGGGAGAGGAGTTCGCCGCCGATCTCCGGGCGGACCTGGACGTCACCAACTCCTACGCCCTCAAGGACTACTGACGGGCAGCTCGATGGAGCCGTCCCGGCCGTCCTTGAGTAGTGCAGAATATGAGGCCGTCGTCACTCAAAGGGGGCCCGTTGCGGATAGGCGTCGAGGCGAGCGGTGCTGGGCGAGGGCAGCGGCGGCTCGTCGCCGCGCCAGCCGGTGCGGATGAGGGGCGGCAGCGGTGACCGTCCTGCCCGCCGCGGCCGCCTCACGGGCGGTACTCATCGGCACCAGCCGCTACGACCACCTGGAGCAGCTTCCGCAGGTGCAGCGCAACCTCCGCGCGCTGGCCGCCGCCCTGTGCGCCCCGCACTCCTGGGGGCTCGCCCCGGAACACTGCACGGTGATCGAGGACCCCGAGGCCGCGGTCGAGGTCCTGGACGCCGTCCGGGCCGCGGCCGAGGAGGCCACCGACACCCTGCTGGTCTACTTCGCCGGCCACGGCCTGGTCGAGCCGCGCCGCGGAGAGCTGGTGCTCAGCCTCGCCGGGTCGCTGCGGCAGCGGTCCTATACGGGGCTGCCGTACGGCACCCTGCGCGATGTCATGTCCGACGGGCGGGCGAACCGGCGGGTGGTGCTGCTCGACTGCTGCCTCAGCGGTGAGACGCCCGGCTTCGTGGACGGGATCGAGGCGGTGGTCGACCGCGCGGCGGTCGACGACGCCTGTCTGCTGGCCGCCGTCCCCGACAGCAGCTTCGCGCTCGCCCCGCCCGGCGGACCCCACACCGCCTTCACCGGCGAACTGCTCAGACTGCTGAACGAAGGGGTCCCGGGTGGGCCGCGGTTGCTCGACCTGGACACCGTCTACGGGCAGGTGTACGCGGCGATGGGCGCCCAGGGACGGCCGCTGCCGCACAAGCGCGACCGCGGCGGCATCGCGGGCGGCATAGCCCTGGGGCGCAACACGGCCCCCGTCATGCCCGTCTTCGGCCCGACGCCCCCGGCGTACGCGCCGCCCGGTGCCACCGCTCCCCTGCCGCACCCGCCGTACGCCCCCGGGCAGGCTCCCCCGCCGCCGCCCGCCCCGCCCGCCTGGCCCCCGGCCTTCGCCCCGGCCCAGGCTCCCGGCAGCGGCTCGCCGGGCAACCGCCGGCTCCTCATCCGCTCCGCGATCGCGGCGGCGGTCGTCGCCGGTCTGCTGGCCGCCGGCATCCCTCTGGTGAACAACTGGATGGACGACGACTCCTCCCAGAAGCCCGCCGCGAAGCCGTCGCCGACGAGCACCCCCACGAAGAAGGCTTCCGCCCCTGCGTACAACGACGCGACCAAGGGCGTCGTCAATCCGTCGAAGGCCAGGGGCGGCACGCTGAAGTTCGTCGGCAGGAGCGACGCCGACTCCTGGGATCCGCAGCGCAGCTATTACGGCTTCGCGTGGAACTTCTCCCGCTACTTCACCCGCACGCTGGTCACCTACGCCCCCAAGCCCGACAAGGGCGGCTCCGAGCTGGTCCCGGACCTCGCGACGAGCAAGGGCAAGGTGAGCGAGGACGGCACGACGTACACCTACACCCTGCGCGAAGGGCTCACCTGGGAGGACGGCTCGTCCATCACCTCCCAGGACGTCAAATACGGCATCGAGCGGGCCTGGGCCACCGATGTACTCCCCGGTGGCCCGACCTACCTCAAGCAGGTCCTCGACCCCGACGGAAAGTACAAGGGCCCCTACAAGGACGACAAACTGGGCCTCACATCCATCGACACTCCCACGTCGAAGACCATCGTCTTCCATCTGGCCGAGCCGAACAGCGACTTCGAGCAGATGCTGGCGATGCCGGCCGGTTCGCCCGTGCCGAGCGCGAAGGACACCAAGGCCAAATACCAACAGCGTCCGTTCTCCTCCGGGCCGTACAAATTCAGCTCGTATGCGCCGGGCAAGTCGCTGGAGCTGATCCGCAACGCGGAATGGAACCAGAGTTCCGACCCGGTCCGCGCCGCCCTGCCCGACCGGATCACGGTCGACTTCGTCCAGGACGACAACGCCAGGAGCCAGCGGCTTTTCGCGGGCTCCTACGACATGGATCTCCAACCCACACTTTCCAAGGCGGCCATCGCCAGGGCTGTGCACGACACCGCGTCCAAGGCCCGTCTGGACGACCCGTACACCATGGGCATCCGCTATCTGGGCCTGCCGCGGACCGTCAAACCGCTGAACAACATCCACTGCCGCAAGGCGATCATCTACGGGACGGACCGGCGGTCCGTGCAGACGGCCCTCGGCGGCCCCGGCGCCGGTGAGATCGCCACCAACATGCTCCCGCCGGGCATCGAGGGGGCGAACCCCACCGACGATCCGTACGACGTCCTGGAGAACGGCGGAAAGGCCAATGGCTCCGAGGCGAAAAAGGAACTGGCGGCCTGCGGCAAGCCGAACGGTTTCCAAACCAACGTCGCGGTGCGCGCCGGAAACCCCGACGACCTCTCCGCCGCTGAGGCGCTGAAGTCATCGCTGTCGTCCGTCGGGATCAGCATCACCATCGAGCAGATCGAACTCAGCAACTACTACACGGCCGTGGGCTCGCCCTCGACCGTCAAGAAGAAGGGCTACGGCATCATCCTCGGACGGTGGCTCCCCGACTTCCCGACCGCCCAGGGTTTTCTCCAGCCTCTGGTCGACGGCCGCTTCATCCTGCCCGCCGGCAATGTCAACTTCGCCCAGCTGGATGACAAATCCATCAACGGCCTCTTCGACAAGGCGCTCGCCGGGCAGGACCGCAGGAAAATCAGGGAGATGTACCGACAGATCAACCGGAAGGTCTCCGACTCCGCCGGCTACGTCCCCCTGATCTTCCAGAAGAACTACACCTGGCGCAGCCCCCGGCTGACCAACGTCTATACCAGCCATATCTATGGCGGCAGTTACGACTTCGCGTCACTGGGTGTCTCCCCGTAGCCGGGGAGGGGCCCGTGTGGGAATCGCTGTTCGAGGGGCCGGAGCCCTCGGAGGGGCTGCGCGAGATGTGGGCGGAGGGGCTGGGGACCAATCCGGCCGCGCCCGACGATCTGCGGCGCGCTCTGCTGGGCCGCTCCCGGTACCTCCTGTGGTGCAGGCTGTCGGCCTCGGTCGTGGACGCCGCCGTCGCCCACCCGGAGTGGGAGGTGCGGGCGCTGCTGGCCGAGCACCAGCCGAACCTCACGGCCGAGCACTGGACCCGGCTGATCCTGGGCGAGCAGAAGCCCAGAAACCTGTGGGTCCTCACCATGTTCGCGGCGGACCGGCGCGACGGGCTCACCGAGGCCGCGTACGAGCGGGCGGCCACCGCCCCCTCGGCGCACATCCGCGCGGAGGCCACCCGGCCGGCGGGGCTGCCCGTACGGCTGCTGACCGCGCTGGCCCGCGACCCGGAGCCCGGCGTACGGGCCGCCGCCTGCCCGCGGGCCTGGCCGCATCTGGACGGGGCGGCCCGGCAGGGGCTGCTGGCCGACCCCGAGGGCACGGTCCGCGTCGCCGCGCCGCTGCGGCACCACGAGGAACAGCCGCTGTCCCGGTCGGTCTTCGAGGCCGAGGACCTCGGTGAAGGTGCTGTCCAGAGCTGTCATCTGACGCGCGACCTCGCCGAGCACCTGACCCACCACGGCACCGAAGCCCAGCGGTGGCGCCTCGCGTGCAACTTGCGGCTGACCCCGGAGCTGGTCGCCGTGCTCGCCCAGGACACCGACAGCAGTGTCCGCCACGCGGTGGCCGTACGGCCGGAGCTCACCGAGGAGCAGCGGGCGGACATCCGCGTGGACATCGACCCGAGCGCGCGCTCCCACACGCTCGCCTGGGTAAAGGCGCTCCACGACGACCCCGAAGCGATGCGCCGTCTGGCCGCCTCGTCCCATCTCCTGGTACGCCGGAGCGTGGCCCGCGCCAAGCGTCTGCCGCCGGACGTGGTCGAACGCCTCGCCCGGGACGAGGACCGCGTCGTACACCTCTTCCTGGCCGAGTCCTGCGACGACGCGCCCGCCGACCTGCTGATGGGGGTGTGGCAGTGGTGGACCGGCAGCCTGACCTGCCCCGACCGGCCGCGCGGCCATCCGAACTTCCCGCGCCACGGCCTGCTCCGGTACGCCGACGACCCCAGCCCGCGCATGCGCCGACTGGCCCTGGACGACCCGGCGTCGACGCCCGAGCTGGTGGAGCGGTTCGCCCGGGACGCCGACAACGATGTACGGCGCCGGGCCGCGGAGGATCCGCGGCTGCCGGTGGACTCGGCGGTGCGGCTGCTGGACGACCCCGAGTGGTACATACGCTGGATGGCGCTGCGCCACCCAGGGCTGCCGGTGCCGGTGCTGGTGCGGCTGCTGCGGGATCCCGCCACCGCGGAGAATGCGGCCGCGCATCCGACGCTGCCCGTGGACGTCATGTGGCGGATGATCCGGCAGCCTTGAGGCGGGTGACGGGGCTGGTCACTCCCCCGCGATGGCGGCCAGCAGGGCCACGTTGCCCATCAGCAGGCCGCCGTCCACGGGGAGGGTGACGCCGGTGATCCAGGCGGCGTCGGAGGAGGCCAGGAAGGTGATGGCGGCGGCGATGTCGGCGGGTTCGCCGACGCGGCCCAGGGGGTAGACGCGGGCGGCACGGTCGAGGGCGTCCTGTCGGCCGTCCCAGTTGGGGGTGCGGATGGTACCGGGGGCGACGAGGTTGACGCGGACGCCACGGCCGGCGGCGTGGCCGGCGAGGGTGCGGGTGAGGCTGGCCAGACCGGCTTTGGCGGCGCTGTAGGCGTGGTTGCCGAAGTCCCGCTCGCCGTTGACCGAGCCGACGTTGACGATCGCGCCCCGGCCGCCCGCCGCGGCCAGATGGGGCAGCGCGGCGCGGGCGCAGCGGAAGGCGCCGGTCAGGGTGATGTCGAGGTCCTGGTGCCACGCGTCGTCCGGCTGGTCCTCGAAGAGTGGGGTGTCGGGGGTGCAGGACAGGGCATTGTTGACGAGCACGTCGAGTGCGCCGAAGCGGTCCACGGCGTACGTGATGGCCGCCTCGACCGCCGTACGGTCGGCGACGTCGCAGGCCAGCGACTCGGCCTCGGCGCCGTCGGCCCGTATTGCCGCGGCCGCCTTCGCGGCCCGCTCGCCGTCGAGGTCGGTGATCAGCACCCGGGCACCCTCGGCGGCGAAGCGGCGGGCGGTGACCTCGCCGATGCCCCGTCCCGCGCCGGTGAGTACGACCGCATAGCCCTCGAACCGCCGCACTTTCCGCTCCTTCCGACACCGGGTCAGCGCCCGTGAAGCGCCCCGCCCGGATACGGGGCGTCGTCATGGTCACTGCCCGGCCGGGGGCGGGCGCAGACGTCCCGGTGGCCCCGGGGGTGCTTCAAGAAGGGGGCTGGACCGGCGCCGGGCGCTGGGGGCGGCTCGCCTTGACCCGTTCCACCGCGGCCAGCAGATCCGCCTGGCCGACCCGGTTCCGCCCCGTCAGCAGCGCCTCCGCCGCCGCGTCGATCACCGCGCGGCGGATGTCCCGCCCGGTGACGTCGTCGACCCCGGCGAGGGCCCGCGGGGAGACATCGCCGGCCAGGGGCAGCGTCTCGGGCAGGTGGCGGCGCCAGATCTCGGCGCGGGCCGCCTCGTCGGGGACCGGGAAGCGGACGTGCCGGACGCGGCTGTCGAAGGCGGTGTCGTAGCTGCTCACCAGGTTGGTGGCGAACACCGCGAGCCCCTCGAACCGGTCGAGCGCGGTGAGCAGTTCGCTGCGCATGGCGTTCACCGCGTGTTCGGAGCCGTGGCTGGTGGTCTCGAAGCGGGCGGACATCAGCCCGTCCGCCTCGTCGAGGAAGAGCACCGCGCCCTGGGTCGCGGCGGCGTGGAAGAGCGCGTCCAGGTTCTTGGGGCCCTCCCCGTGGTACTTGCTCTCCAGCTGTGAGGCCCGGGCGGCGATCAGCGGGCGGCCCAGCCGGTCCGCGATGGCGTGGGCGGCCATCGTCTTGCCGGTGCCGGGCGGGCCTTCGAGGTTGACCGCCGAGCTGGGATGCGGCTGGATGGTCCGCAGCCCCCACTCCTCGAACAGGGTCCGGCGCCGCTCCACGATGTGGATCGCGCGCAGCAGCTGCTTCATCGTCCGGTCGGGCAGCACCAGCCGGTCGAAGGTGTACAGCGGCGCGGCGGCGGTGAAGTGCTCGGCCCGCTCGGCCACCGACGGGCCGTCCGCCTCCGCCTTCGCGGGTGGCCGGTCCGCGGGCCGGTTGGTGATGGTGACGGTGAGCGGTTCCGGCCCGTGGTGGCCGCCGAAGGCGTCCACGGCGGCGATCAGGCGGCTGCGCAACAGGGCTGCCTCGACCTCGTCGGTGCCGCCGGGGATGCCGGTGACGGCGAAGGCGGTATGCGCCGCCGCCCCGCCGGGCCGTAGGGGGTGGCCTTCGGGCCTGGTGTTCCTCTTCACTGCGGTCCTCCTCTCGCCGCGTGGACGGCGGTCGTCGGCGGTCGTCGGCGGTCGTCGGCGGTCGTCGGCGGTCGTCGGCGGTCGTCGGCGGTCAGCCCCAGACGGCGACCTGGTGGGTCCGGTGGGCGCCGCGCACCCGCTCGTCGGCCCGTTCGCCCTTGACGCGGCGGCTCTCGACGAACTGTTCGCGCGAGGTGTCGAAGACGCCCTGGATGTAGCTGACCTTGCCGTCGCGGATGGACTCCGCGACCGTGACGCAGCGCAGGTCGGGGTCGAGCTGCAGCCGGTCGCTGCGGGCGCGGAACCAGTCTGCGAGGTATTCGATGGTCACGATCACGACGTACACCACCGCGACGGCGCCCAGCCCGCCGAGCCCGAGAAGGACGGTCGTCAACAGACTCAGCACGGTCACGCCCCTCCCTCGAAGACGATCAGGTCCGTGCCGCCGAAGGCGGCGGCCAGCTCCTCGTCGAGCCGCTGGGCCCGGCAGACCCAGACCGGCGCGTCGGCCGTCCCGGTGCCGCGCAGCGGGGTGCCCTCGGCGTCCAGGAAGAAGGTCTGGACGAGGTATTCGCGGCCCCTGCGGCGCCGGAGCACCGCTCCCCCCGCAGCCTGAGGCACCGCGGCGTGGTTGCGCACCAGGAACGCCACCACCTCGGAGTAGCCGAGGACCGGGTGGAGCGGCACCCGCCTGGCGCTGAGGCCGCTTTTGGCCTCGCCGACCTGGTCGCCCAGGTCCATGAGCCGGACGATCCGGCGGAGCATCCGGTCGGCGGTCTCCAGCACCCGGTCGGCCTGCGCGGCCCCGCCCGCCGGCCCCCTCGCCGACCCGCTCGCCGCGCTCGCCGGCCCGCTCCCCGCCCCTTGGACGGCCTTCTCGTCGGACATGTGTGTCTCCCCCCGGCTCGGCAGACCCCGCACCCCGCGGGGGCCTGCCTCGATGCTCCTCGTCGTGCATGTCACTCTTCGTCCCCCGCGCGGGCGGGCAATCGCGCCCGCCCGTGTCGTCCTCTGGTACGACAGGGACCGACTCGGCCAGGACAGAAACCGACAGCCCACCGGGTCGGTCACCGCTCCGCCGTGAGCTTCCCGGGCGGGTGCGCGCCCAGGGCGTTGAGCCTGCGCAGCAGCAGGTCGGGGTTGGTGTGCCGGGAGCACACGTACATCGCGAACATCATCCGGACGTCGGCGGGCTTCGAACTGATCCCGCACGCCGTCATCGCCCGGTCGATCTGGGTCTTGACCGTCGAGACCTTCACATTCAGCGCGGCCGCCGACTCCTCGTACGAGTAGCCGTCCGCGTACCACTCCAACACCCGGACCTGGCCCTCGCTCAGACCCGCCGCCCAGTCGGAGAACACCACGGGCTCGCGGGGCGGCGCCTGTTCGGCCGACGCGGCCATGTAGAGGGCGTCCAGCAGGGTGAGCTGGCCGAGTCCGGCCTGGACGCACTGCTGCCGGAAGGCGGACAGGTCCTTGCGGTACTGGCCCTCCTCGACGCCCAGCTCCTCCAGGATCCACGGCACGCGCCCGCCCCGGGCCGTCTTGAACAGCACCTCGGCGAGGTACGCCGGGAGGGTCAGCCCGCACTCGCGCACCGCCGTCTCCAGGGCGGAGGCCAGGTGGGGCTTGAGCCAGTGCGGGTGGTGGCGGGCGTCCCAGACCGCGTTGGCCAGCACGGCGGGCCCCACGGTCTTGCCGAACACCGCCTTCGCCCCGCACACCCAGGGGGCCACCCGCTGGCGCCACTGCTCGGCCGCGGTACACACCACCACGTCCGAGCGGCGCACCAGTTCGGCGAACTCCTCGGCCGTCGCCACCCCCATCAGGTCGGCCACGCACACGTCGTAGTCCGCGCCGCTGATGCGCAGTTTCCTGACCGAGTCGACCTCGCTGACCACGGTGAGCCGCGGGTCGTCGTTCAGCGCCTCCACCAGGCCGCGTCTGGTCATCTCATGGTCTTCGACCACCGCCACCTGCAGCGGCTGCCGGTCGTCCCGTTCCGCTTCCGACGTCATACGGACGCCCCCCTTTTGCTCGGCTCGGCATGTGCTCTATGGCTTCTTCCGGGCGCGGGCGGCCGACGTCACCGGGAGGGTGAGCGTCACCTGTGTGAGCCCGCTGACCGACCGCACCCGCAGCGCCCCGCCCCGCTCCCGCAGCAGCCGCTCGTGGACGGCGAGCGACCTCATCCGGCTGACCCCGGCCGCCAGCACCTCCGGCGGGAACCCGGCGCCGTGGTCGGTGACCACCAGCTCCACCACATCGCCGCCCTCCCCGGCTTCCCCGCTCTCCCCGCTCTCCGGCGCGGGCATCACATCCACATGCAGCACCGCGTCATGCACCCCCGCGCTGCGCGGCACGTTGATCAGCAGCGCCCGCAGAGCGGGCTCCAGCAGCTCCACCTCGGACGGCGGGATCCTGGCCGCCGCGCCGACCACGCGGTCGGGGATGATCGGCTCCACGGTCAGCCGGTCGTTGGTGGCCAGGGCGACCTGCCGGTGCACCATGCCGATCAGCGGCACCGCCTCGCTGAACCGCCCGGTGGCGATGAAGGTGGCCAGCCGCTCCCGGGCCACCACCGCGGACTTGCGCAGCGAGTCGAGCTGCCCGGGGTCGGTGATGTCGACCCGCTGGAAGGCGTTGAGGGTGTGCCCCAGGTGGTTGTGCAGCTCGATGGCGAGCAGTTTCCGCTGCTCCTGTTCATGCAGTTGCAGGCTCATATCGCCGAGGTCGGCGCCCAGTTGCAGCAGGAAGAGGCCGCCGCGCCGGATGAGGTAGGCCAGCGCCACATAGCCGGTGAGCCCGATCAGCACATCGGAGCGGCCCAGCGCCGACGGGTCGCCCAGGGCGATGACCGCGGCGTACGAGGCGGCGACGGCGGCCGTGCCGCCGACGAGCACGCGCAGCCGCTGACCGAGGGCCGAGCCGATGCCCGCGCCGGAGATCTGCTCGGTGGTCAGCACCAGCAGCGGGGCCATGTCCGCGGCCCGGTTCTCCCCCACGATCAGGGCGCAGGCCCATAAGAAGACCACGGCGGAGCCCAGTTCGACCGCCGCCGTGGTGGAGTCGTACACCGTGGGCCCGTGCTCCGCCGCTCCGGCGGACCGCGCCGCGTCCGGCTCCGCACCGGTGTCCCGCGCGAGCACGCGCCGGTGGTTGCGGAAGATGTGCAGCACGAACCACAGTGACTCGGCCAGCACCGCGAGCAGCAGCGTCAGCGCGCGGCCGGGGTGCCGGGTGTGCCCGGCGATACCGGGCACGGTCACCGCCAGCTGGATGCCGTGCATCAGCCGGAAGATCAGCAGGATGCGGAGCATCTGCCATTCCATGTCGCGCCAGGCCAGCCGGTGCCGGTCGACCGGCGGCGCGGCGCCCGGTCTGCGCCGCCGGTACGGCACCTTCGCGCCGGGCGCACGACGCCCCTCTTCGGTCCCCTGTTCCGTCCGCTCCTCCGGCCGCGCAAGCGACGGCCCCCGGTGCAGAGCCACGCGGTTCCCCCGCTTCCCCCGAACCCCCCTGCTCCCGGCGGCCCACCGCCCGCGAGGGCGCCGACCAGCCGGAAGGCCTTCCAGTGTGGGGAAACGGGGGGCGGTGGAATAGGGACCCTTGGCCCCTGGAACCCGCTTGTGCGAGTGCCCAGCGGCGCACGGAGTCAACAGGGGGCGTACGGCGCGCTCACCGCGCGCCGGGGCACGCGTCCGCTCACTGATCGCGCCGGTGCACACCGACGACGGTGATCGCCGCCGCGGCGACCGCCCACACCGCGTAGACGGTCCAGGCTCCCCCGATCGTCCACGGGTAGTGCAGCGCGTGGTAATCAACCGCCACCAGCCGACGCCACGCCTGGTAGAGCGTGTCATGGGAGGCGACCGCCGACCAGTGGCGGCCGTCGGTGAGAACCATCGGCAGTACCAGGAGAACCAGGACGGAGGCGATCATGGTGCCCGCGGTCTGCCGGATGACCGTGCCGAGCGCCAGGCCGACGAGCGCGCACAGCGGCGCGAGGAGCGCGGACGCCACCACCACCCGCAGCGCGCCCGGGTCACCGAGCGAGACGCCCGCGCCCCGCTGGTCCAGGATCGCCTGGGTCGCGGCGAACGAGACCCCCGCGACGAACGCGCCGAAGACGGCCGTGACCGCCGTGACCACCACCGCCTTGGCCGCCATCACCGAACGGCGCGCCGGAACGGCCGCGAACGTCGTACGGATGGTGCCCGTGGCATATTCCCCGACGATCGCCATGGCACCGAGGGCGCCGAGCGCGAGCATCATGACCGTGGCGGCGTTCACGGTGAAGGCCTCGTCCAGCGGAATGCCGGCCCGGACGAAGTCGGCCCGGTGCCCCGCGTTCTGCTCCGACCAGTACTTGTAGGTGTCATAGGCGGTGCCCACGTTGAACCCGATCACGACCAGGGCGGTCACCCCGTACCCGATCCAGGTCGAGCGCAGCGACCGGAGCTTGATCCACTCGGCGGCGACCAGATCGCCGAACCGGGAGCGGGGCTCGGCGGCTTGAAGGTGCACGGCCGTCGCGGTCATCGGGAGTCCCCCGCGAGGTACTGGACGCTGTCGGCGGTGAGCTCCATGAACGCCTCCTCCAGGGAGGCGGACCGGGCGCTGAGGTGGTGCAGCGGGATGCGGTGCACCAGCGCGATCTCACCGATCCGGGCCGCGCTCAGCCCGGTCACGATGAGCAGCCCGCCCTCCGCGCGCACCGCCGCGCCCTCAGCCGCGAGCAGGTCACGCAGTATGTCGGTGTCGGGCGTGCCCACCGTGACGCCCTGCCGGGTACCGCGGGCCGAGAAGTCTTCAAGGCTCTCCGCCGCGATCAGCTCGCCCCGGCCGATGACGATCAACTGGTCGGCGGTGTGCTCCATCTCGGACATCAGATGGCTGGAGACGAACACGGTGCGCCCCTCGGCAGCCAGCCCCCGGAACAGCTCCCGCACCCACTTCACGCCCTCCGGGTCCAGGCCGTTGAGCGGCTCGTCGAAGAGCAGCACCGGCGCGTCGCCCAGCAGCGCGGACGCGATGCCGAGCCGCTGCTTCATGCCCAGCGAGAAGCCGCCGATGCGGCGCCGGGCGACCTGGGCGAGACCGACCCGCTCCAGCACCTCGTCGACCCTCCGCCGCGGGATGCGGTTGCCGCGCGCCAGCGCGGACAGGTGCGCCACCGCGCTGCGCCCGCCGTGCACCTCCTGCGCGTCGAGCAGCGAGCCGACGTGGCGCAGCCCGCGGGGGCGGGAGGCGAAGGGGCGGCCCTCGACGGTGACGGTGCCGCTGGTGGGCTCGTGCAGGCCGAGGATCATCCGCAGCGTGGTGCTCTTGCCCGCGCCGTTCGGCCCCAGAAACCCGGTCACGTGACCGGGGTCCACAGTGAAGGTCAGGTCCGTGACGGCCGTCGTGCCGCCGTATCGCTTGGTGAGTCGGTTGACTTCGATCATGTGGGCAACGGTGCCGGTGGGCGGCCGTGCCCGTCGTCGGCCCGCCGCTGACAATCGCCGGGCGCCGGTGTCGACCCTGGTTGTACAGCCACGGTCCGATGTCCGGCCTCCAGCCCCGTGGTTACGATCTGGCCATGTCCGCCTCTCCGCCTCTGCCGCTGCCGCTGCTCAAGCGCATACCGCCGGGCCTGTGGGCGGGGCTGGTGTGGTTCGCGGCGGCGTTGGACCCCATCGTGAAGTACGTCCTGATGCCCCCGCGGCAGGAGTACTCGCTCAGCTACCCCCGGCAGGGCCTGGACCCCCTGTCCGCCAAGCTGCTGCTCGCCGTCGCCTTCGCCCTGGTCCTGACCGGAAGTGCCCTGCTCCACCGCAGGACTTCGATGGGGTACGGGCTGCTGGTGGCCGGAACGGTCGCCTCGACGCTGGCGTGGCGCCAGGACCAGATCCCGCCCATGCAGTACCTTGGAGTGGACGTCGCCCTCTGCTACGTCGCGGTCGTCCGGCCCCGGCGTAGCTCGCTCATCGCCGCCGCGGCGGCGCTGGCCACACTGCCCTGCTACGTCGTCCTGAGGCTGGGCCTGGGCATCCACGACGGTGGTGTCATCCCCGAGCCGTACATCGCCCTGACCGTGGTCATCGGCTGGCTCGTCGGCAACTCGGTGCGCCAGTCCCGCGTCCACACCGAGGAGTTGCACGCCCAGACCGCCGCCCAGGCCGTCACCGCCGAACGGCTGCGGATCGCCCGCGAGATGCACGACACGGTGGCCCACAGCATCGGCATCATCGCCCTGCAGGCCGGCGCCGCGGCCCGGGTCATCGAGACCCAGCCGGGCAAGGCCCGCGAGGCGATGCTCACCGTGGAGAAGACGGGCCGCGAGACGCTGTCCGGGCTGCGGCGGATGCTGGGCGCGCTGCGCCAGGCGGACCGAGAGGCCAACGGCGAGTCCAACCGGGAAGCCGACCGGGCACAGCAGCCCGCCCGGGCGCCGCTGCACCCGGCCGCGGGCCTCGCGGACGTGGAGCGGCTGGCCATGACCACGACCGCCGCCGGGGTCCGGGTGGAGGTGTGGTGGCAGGGCAGGCGCCGGCCGCTGCCCCCGGACATCGACCTCGCGGCGTTCCGGATCATCCAGGAGTCGGTGACCAATGTCGTACGGCACTCCGGCGCCGACTCCTGCCGGGTGAGCGTCGACTACGGCGAGGACGAGCTCGCCATCGAGGTCCGCGACCGCGGCAAGGGCACCGGCGCGGACACCCGGCAGGACACGGGGTACGGCCTGGTCGGCATGCGCGAGCGGGTCGCCCTGCTGCACGGCGACTTCACCGCCGGGCCCAGGCCCGGCGGCGGCTTCCGGGTGGCGGCCCGGCTGCCGCTCCCGGCGGCGACAACTACAACGACAGCGACCGCGACGAAAGCGGAGGCCGCAGCGGGATGACCATCCGTGTCGTACTGGCCGACGACCAGCCCCTCGTGCGCGCCGCCCTGCGGATGGTCATCACCGACACCCCCGACGTCGAGGTCGCGGGCGAGGCCGGGGACGGCGCCGAAGCGGTCCGGCTGACCGCCGAACTCGCCCCGGACGTCGTGGTGATGGACATCCGGATGCCCGGCATGGACGGCATCGAGGCCACCCGGCTGATCACCACGGGCCCCGGCGCAACCCGCGTGGTTGTCCTCACGACCTTCGACGACGACGATTACGTCTACGGGACGCTGCGCGCCGGCGCCTCCGGGTTCCTGGTGAAGGACATGGCCCTGGACGACATCCTCGCCGCGGTCCGCGTCGTCGCCGCCGGGGACGCCCTGATCGCCCCGGGCGTCACCCGCCGGCTGATCAAGGAGTTCGCCGCCCGCCCCGCGGCCACGCCCCCGCGCCGGGCGGAGCTGGGCGGCATCACCGACCGTGAGCGCGAGGTGCTGACCCTGGTCGGCAGCGGCCTGTCCAACGCCGAGATAGCCGAGCGGCTGTGCATCAGCGTCGCCACCGCCAAGACCTATCTGACCCGGCTGCTCGCCAAGCTCGACGCCCGCGACCGGGTGCAGCTGGTGATCCTCGCCTACGAGGCGGGCCTGGTGGCGCCGTCGGGGTCCTCGTCGCACACATCGCGCCCGGGAGGGGTCCCGGTGGCGCTCGCGGATGATGTGCCGACAGTCACCGAGGTGGAACAAGGAGATCCGCGATGACTCCCGTGCAAGTCGATTGGCTGTCCATAGTGCTCGGCCCCTTGGTCCTCGTCACTTTGGCGATTGCCTTCTTCACCGCGCGTTCGGCGTCCAAGAGGGGCGAGCCGATGCCCGGCTGGGGGAAGGTCCTCCAGGCGGTGGGGATCACCCTCGCCATGCTCGTGGCCGTCGCCAATATGACCTGGGGCGGTGCCTGAGACCGGAAGAACGAGGTGCTGCCCCAGGTCAGAAGGCGACTATCCACAACGGCGCGATTACGTAGTGCATGCGTCCTGGTGCGTGCGGTACCGTGATGGTCACTCTTCGTTACGATCGGGAACCTGAGGTGGCAGCCATGGCCCGCGTCTGGGAAGCCGACCCATCGGCCTTATTCGTCAAGCGATTGGGCACGTCAGCGGAAGAGCTGGGCAACTCTACGGGCAGGGAGGAGTGCCCGGACATCTGGCAGCTCAGCAGCGGCGACATCGCCGTCATTGGTCGTGATCTGACCGCTCACTACGGTTCGCGCCTGCCGGAAGGCGTGGCAGTCGGGGCCGACGAACGGATCGTCGTCATTCCCGGCAACATGCTCAGCGCGGCGAAGCCGGACATCCCCGATGCTTGACGTTCGCGCTCCCGCGCTCCCCGTAGAGCGCGGGCAACGACTCGGGCGCGAGGAGTACCTTCGGGATTTCCGCGCCCGGGATGCGGCCATCCGCAACGGCGAGTCCTGGAAGCTTGAACGGCTCCAGCACTTCGAGGAGGTGGGCGTTCCATCCCGTGACGCACTGCGACGCGGCGACTGGGACATGGCACTGCGCTTACTCGAAGAAGGCCGTGAGAACCTGCGCGGAATCCAAGCGGACGAAGAGGCCCGTGGCTCGGTGTTCCACCGCGTACGGGTGGTCGAGGAGCCGCTGACCCCATACGTGCAGTGGGAGCTGCATACGCTGCGGATCAGTGCCGAGTACGGGGAGCGGGTGCGGATCCTGCCTGATGGGATGATCGCCTCGGCCGAGACGGACGGACTGCTCCCGGAACTGACCATTCAGGACGGCAAGGTGCTCTTCCGCGTCCTGTACTCCGACACCGGGGTGCCGGACGGCGCGATCCGCTTCACCGACCCGGACATCGTCGAACCGTGGACGGAGTACGTGCGGGAGGCCTACGCAACTGCGGAAGACATCGCCTCCTACTTCGACCGCGCCGTCGCGCCGCTGTCGCCGCCCCCGGCGGCTTGACCCAGAGAGGACGCACTCATCGGCACGTCGGCAGACGCCAACGGTTCGCCCGGAGACTCGGCCAACGACCTCTCCGGCTCGTCCCGCGATGTCGTCCAGGCGGGGAATGTCACTGGTGACATCCACTTCCACCAGGCACCGGAAGCGTCCGACCGTCCGCGGACCGTCCCTCGTCAGCTTCCTGCCGACGTTTACACTTTCGTCAACCGGAATGATGAACAAGCCCAGTTGCATGCCATTCTCCCCGGACGGGACGGCGGCCAAGCCCGCGTGTCCGTGCATGTGGTGGTCGGCACGGCGGGGGCAGGCAAGACCTCGCTGGTCCTGCGCTGGGCTCACCAGGTGAAAGACCGCTTCCCGGACGGCCAGCTCTTCGTGAATCTCCGGGGCTACGATCCGGGAGAGCCCGTCACCGCCGAGCAGGCGTTACGCCGTTTCCTGCGCGCGCTCGGCGTGGCCTCGGGCGACATACCGCAGGACGTGGACGACGCTGCCGCCCTCTACCGTTCCCTTCTCGCCGACCGCCGGATGCTCATCCTGCTCGATAATGCCGCCACCGTCGGCCAAGTGCGCCCGCTGCTCCCCGGCGGCGGGGACAGCCTCACCGTGGTGACCAGCCGCAACCGCCTGGCCGGCCTCGCCGTACGCGAAGGCGCCCGCAGGATCACCCTCGGTGTGCTTCCCGAACCGGAAGCCGTCGAACTACTGCAGGCTGTCACACGGGACTACCGAGCGGGAGACGACCAGGACAAGCTTTCGGAGCTGGCCAGGCTGTGCGCGCGCCTCCCGCTCGCACTGCGTATAGCCGCAGAGCGAGCAGCCAGCCACCCTCATCTCCGACTCGACGACTTGCTTGCCGACCTGCGTGACGAGTCCGCGCTCTGGGACGCGCTCAGCACGGGAATGGACGAAGAGGCCGAGGCCGTCCGTACGGTCTTCGCGTGGTCCTACCGCACGCTGCCGCCGCACTCCGGGCGGCTGTTCCGGCTCCTTGGCCTGCACCCGGGGCCCGAGTTCGGGCTCCACGCCGCCACTGCGCTCGCCGACCTGCCCCTCACCCGCACCCGGCAACTCCTCGACGACCTCGTCGGCGCCCACCTGCTGGAGCAGAGCGGTCCCGACCGCTTCCAGTTCCACGACCTCCTGCGCGCCTACGCCTCCGACCAGGCCAACGATGAGGAACCGGCCGAGCAGCGGGAAGCCGCCCTGCGTCGCGTGCTGGACTGGTACCTGCACACTGCGGACGCGGCACAGACGTGGCTCCAGCCCGGCGAAGACCACGTGCGGCTGTCCGAGACGACCACGCTTCTGCCACCCCTGGAATTCTCCGACTACGACGCCGCCGCCGATTGGGCAGAACGCGAACGCATCGCCTTCCCTCACCTCGTACGATCCGCTGCCGCCGCCGGGCTGCACGAGCACGCCTGGCAGCTGACCGCAACGCTGTGGAATGCGTTGTCCGCTTCGGCATCCTTCGCGGACTGGCTTGACTTCGGGCTCATCGGTCTGGCGTCCGCCGAGCGCGTGGACGATACGGACGGACAGCTTCTGCTGCTCAACCAGCTCGGTATGTCGTACCGATCCGTATCCCAGCTCGACAGGGCAGTGCACTACCTGGACCGCGCGCTCCTCCTCGCCCGCAGTGCCGGAATACCCATGGATGAGGCGCATGCCCTCAACCTCATGGGGCTCATCCACCTGCGTACCCGTCGACTCGACGCCGCCGCCGAACACTTCGCGCAGGCCATCGACATCTTCCGCGAAGTGAACGGTGACCGCTGGGCTGCCTCCGCTCTGTCCAACCTCGCCGGCACCCACCTGGAAGCGGGCCGCCTCCGGGAGGCGGACGACGCGATCGAAACCGCCCTCGCCGCTCACCGTTCCCTGGACAACCAGCAGAGCGTGGGCAACGCTCTGTGGCTCACCGCGAAACTCCGTCGTGAGCAAGACGAGACCGAGGCGGCCCGCCAGGCCATCGACGAAGCTCTCGAGATCGCACTGAGCCTGCGCAATCGTGGGCTGGAAGCCTTCTGGCTCCTCACCCTCGGCGACATTCAGCGCGCCAACGGACAGCACGGCGATGCTCTGGCCTCCTACCAGCGCTCAGCCATGCTCCACCGACGCCTCGGTGATCGCGGTCGCGAAGCCCTGGCCTGGCGCGGCACGGGGCAGACGTACGCCGGAACAGGCCGCCAAGGCGACGCTGCTGCCTTCCACCGCCAGGCCGCAGCCGTCCACAGCGACCTCGGGGACACGTGGGAACTCGCCGTGGAGCTCGACCACCTGGCGGCAGCCGTCCAACCAGAAGACGCCGAGGCGGCTCGCGCTCACTGGGCCGAGGCCCTGACGCACCTGGCTCCGTATGCCGATCCCCGGGCCATGGCCGTGCGCTCACATGTGGAGAGGCAACTGGCCGAACCCGGGGAATGACAGCTGATGGCGAGCGTCACTTCAGGTCTTGGTGAAAGACTTCGGCGCGTGCCGCACGCCAGACTGTGCGCAGCCCTGCCGCCGTGTCGCAGTCTTCACCGTGTGTCCGGCACCGGTCCTTGCAGACTGCGGCATGCGTGATAAACGCGGACCATGCCTGCGACTCAGCCTCGCGGGCCGGGTTCTTGTCGGCGCTCGCGGGACGGTACTGCGCGCCAGCGGAAGTCTCATCGTCCGCCCGTGCGTGTTCGGTCATCGGGTTGCCCCTCTCGGGCCGGTGGCCGGTCCGGCCATGCCCAGGCGGAGCGAAAGGGCGTGCTTCCGTTCCTCATGCACGATCACGTGGGCCCGTACGAGCGGGCCCGTGTCCACCCACTCTGTCGGTGGTGCCGACGGGGGCGAAGCATGCCGCGCGTTGCGGCGCGTTCGTTGGGAGGGGACGCGGGGCGGCCATACGTCCGGCGTCGACTGCTCGCGCCTGCGGCACTGCACGGATGCCGAGATCGAGTCCAACTACGTCGACACGCATGGCGCGTCCGTGGTCGGTTTCGCCTGCACCGAGCTGCTGAACTTCCGTCTGCTGCCAAGGCTGAAGAACATCGGCAGCATCCGCCTGTACCGCCCGGACGACACCCCGCCAGGCTGGCCGGCGCTCGGTGCCACGCTGACGCGGCCGATCCGCTGGGAGCTGATCGAGCAGCGGTACGACCAGATGGTCAAGTACGCCACCGCGCTCCGCCTCGGGACGGCGGAGGCCGAGCAGGTGCTGCGGCGCTTCACCCGCGGCGGCCCCAAGCACCCCACCTACGCCGCGCTCGAAGAACTCGGCCGCGCAGTGCGCACGATCTTCGCCTGCGACTACCTGGCCTGCGCCGGGAGATCCACGGCGGGCTTCAGGTCGTCGAGAACTGGAACTCGGCGAACACCGTGCTGCACTACGGCAAAGACGGCGCCCTGACCGGCCCGGTTCGGCCAGGACCTGCTGGACCAGCAGGGTGTTGACGTGGACGAGCGCGGAGGACCGGCGCGGCCTGACCGCGCTGTTCTGGTCCAATGTCAACCCCTACGGCACCTTCCACCTGGACATGAACAAACGCCTCGACCTGGGGCCGGCCGCCACTGTGCCTCACCCCCGCACCCCGGCCGACACCGACGGCCGATCACGTACGGAGACACGATGAAGGACTTCCAGGACCTCATCGGTGGGGGACGGGTACGCCTACGGAGCGGAGTTTGGCCTCGGTGAGCGCGGTCACCCGGGCTGAGATCGGTGCCTGGTCCTCGCGGTGATTGTTGATCAGCTTGTACTGGGCCGCAGCCTTGGCCCATGCCTGCAGGCTGGCGTGATTTCCCAGCAGCGCGGGGTTGGCGAGGTAGCGGGCGGCCATGGCGGTCGCGAGTTCTTCGATCCTCGGGTCGTCCGGTTCCCAGATCTCCGCCTCCAGGCCGCGCTTGATCAGGTCGACGTACTCAGGGTCGTCGAGCCCGTGTTCAAGCTGGGTCAGGAAGCCGTCGAAGCCCTCCGGCACCAGCGCCCGGGCCAGTACCAGGGCCTCGCGTTGCGCGGCCACAAAGTCAGGGCTGAAGCCGAGGCCAGGCATCCGGTCCAGAATCGCGCAGGCGCGGTCGGGCAGCAGCGCCCGGTCGCCGTCGGCGAGCCGGTGCAGCGTGTCGCGGCGGGCGACAAGCTCATCAATGCGTTCGGTGAGCTGCCGCTCGACGTCGGCGAGCGCGGAGCCGAACTGCTCGGCGTCGGCGTCGAGCATGGGCCCGATCTCGGCCAGCGGCACGCCTGCGGCTGCCAACGTCCGTACCTGCACCAGCTGCAGCAGCTCGCCGGATCCGTACCGCCGATAGCCGGAGCTGTCACGTTCCGGCTCCGCGACCAGGCCGAGCTTGTGGTAGTGCCGCACCGTCTTCACCGTGACGCCGACGAAGGCCGCCGCCTGCCCGATCGTGACCCCGTTCCTCATCAGCCCAGCTTGCCGCAGAACACCGCGTCGACGAAACGCTGCTGGGCGGTCTGGAATGCCGGTGCTATCGACAGGTCGGCGTCGTCCACCCAGGTCAGCCCGGCGGTCAGGGTCTTGCTGCCGTCCGGGGCGCCGTACATCAGCGCCGCCGAGCCCATGGTGGCGCCGTTGTGGTGGAAGACGGTGCCGCCCTCCGTTTCCTGCGCGAACACTCCCAGGCCATAGCCGACCGTCGCCTCCGGCGTGCGCATCTCTGCCAGCAGCTCGGCCGACAGGAGCTTGCCGCCCATCAGCGCGGAGAAGTACGTGTGCAGATCCTCGGTGGTCGAGATCATGTCGCCGCCGGCTCCGACCCAGGACGGGTTCTGACGGGTGACATCGACCGTCCGCTCCTGCCCGGCGTCCTCGTAGCGGTAGTAGCCGTGGTTGTGCGGCTCGGGGATCTCCGGCGAGGCGCCCGGCGCCACGGTGCCGGTCATCGCCAGCGGCCCCAGGATCAGCCGCTGCAACTCCTCGGCGAACGAACGGCCGGTAACCTTCTCGACCACCAGCCGGGCCAGCACGTAGTTGGTGTTGGCGTAGCTCCAGCCCGTACCCGGCGCGAACCGCATCGGCTTGGACAACGACAGCCGCACCAGCTCTTCGGGCAGGTAGGTCTTGAACCGGTTGTCCACCCACTCCTTGCCCTGCCAGGGGACCCCCAGCACGATCGTCCCGTCCTCGTAGAGCTCGCCGGTGTGGTTGAAGATCCCGCTGGTGTGCTGCAGCAGCATCCGCACAGTGATCCGCCGGTCGAGACCGAACTCAGGCAGGTAGTCATCGGCCGGGGCATCCAGGCCGATCCTGCCCTCGGCCACCAGCATGAGCACCGAGGTGGCGACGAAGTTCTTGGTGCTGCTGCCGACGCGGAAGTGCCCGTTCGTCAGTGGCTTGGCGCTCTGACCCAGCTCGCGCACACCGGCGCTGCCAACCCACTCGCCCTGCTCGTCATTCACCCGGAGCTGGATCCCTACGAAACCGGACTCGGCCAACTCCTCGATCGCCTTCTGCAGCTCCGGACGATCCTGCCCCTGGCCGGAAAGGTTGGTGGACATGTTGCTCCTTCACATCGGTTGTGCCCGGGTCGGCGTCGTATGCCGATGCGACGAGCGTCCACCCTGCCCCAAGGTCAACCTCAACTGTGATCCAGCCCACGGTCCCTTCCAGTCGGCGTGGCTGGCAGGGAGGACTCCCGGCCCCAGTCCGGATCCTGGCCGCCCGCTTCGCTGACCCGTGTCGGGACTGCTCCGGCTCCCAAAAACCGCCGCCGGCCGCATGCGGTCCCTGGCCGGGACGGCCTGGCCCCGGCGCACCACCAACCGTCGCACGGGCCGCCGCCGGGAGCCGGTGCGGGCGAAGGTCACTGAAGAGCGGCCCGCAACGCCCGCACCAGTGCCTGTGCGCGGGGGTCGGCCGTGACTCCGCGCTGCATGCCGTTGGTGACATAGCCGAAGCCGATGCCCGCGTCGGGGTCGGCGAAGGCGAGGGAGCCGCCGCGGCCCGGGTGGCCGAAGGAGCCGGGGGTGAGGAGCGGGGAGGCCGGGCCGTGCAGCATGTAGCCGAGCCCGAAGCGGGTGCCGACGACCAGCACCTCGTCCGGCCCCGCGGACTCTTCCGTACGGGCCAGGGTCACCGTCGCGGGCGCGAAGAGGCGGCCGCCGGACCGCAGGGGGCCCGCCGGGGGCAGCGGGTCCGAGGGCAGCGGGCCGATCAGCGCCGCGTAGAAGCGGGCCAGCGCGTCGGCGGTGGCCACGCCGCCCGAGGCGGGCAGTTCGGCCTCGAGATAGGCGGGGTCGTTCTCGTCCGGGGCCGGGCTGATCGCCTCGAAGGCGCGCCGGGTGAGCGAGTCGGGATTCTGGTACGCCTCGGCGACCGACCGCTTGGGCCGCAGCCGCGGGCCCTGCGCGGCGGGCGCGGGCGGGGCCTCCACGGGCCCGATCCGGCCGACGCGGCCGCGCTGCTCGTCCGGCAGCCCGAGCCACAGGTCGAGCCCGAGCGGCCGGGCTATCTCCTCGGCTATCCAGCGGCCGATGGTGCGCCCGGTGACCCGCCGGACCAGCTCGCCGATCAGCCAGCTGTAGGTCTGCGCGTGGTAGCCGTGGGCGGTGCCCGGCTCCCATACGGGCCGCTGGGCGGCGACCGCCCGCGGGCCGTGGAAGCCGTCGATGGCCTGGACGGGGGCCAGCGGGTTATCCAGCACGGGCACCCCGGCGCGGTGGCTGAGCAGATGCCGTACGAGCACCCGCTCCTTGCCGTTCGCCTTGAACTCCGGCCAGTACGTGCCGACCCGGCCGTCCAGGTCGAGCTGGCCGCGCTGGTGGAGCAGCAGCGGTACGGCGGCGGCGATGCCCTTGGTGACGGACCGGACGACCTGCGCGGTGTCCTGGGTCCACGGCTCGCCGTCCGCGCCCCCCTGAACATCCTTCGTACCGCCCCACAGGTCGACGACCTTGTGGCCCTCCCGGTACACGACCACGGCCGCACCGCGCTCGCCGCGCCGGTCGAAGTTGTCCACGAAGGCGTCCCGGACTGGTTCGAATCCGTCGGCCACCGTGCCTTGGACGTCCACCACTGATCCGTACTCCCACCATGCCGAGGGCGATGCGTGCACCCCCATGGTGCATCGCCCCCGCCGGATGCCTCAGACCGGGGCCGTCACCGAGCGGGGGTCGAAGCCGAAGGGCAACTCCAGTCGATGTTCCCGCATCAGGGCCTCATCGCACAGCAGGTCCTGGGTACGGCCGTCGGCGGCGATCACTCCGCCGCTGAGCACCACGGAGCGCGGGCACAGCTCCAGCGCGTACGGCAGGTCGTGGGTGACCATCAGCACCGTGACGTCCAAGGAGCGCAGGATGTCGGCCAGTTCGCGGCGCGAGGCGGGGTCCAGGTTGGAGGAGGGCTCGTCCAGCACCAGGATCTCCGGCTCCATGGCCAGGACGGTCGCGACCGCCACGCGCCGCCGCTGGCCGAAGGAGAGGTGGTGCGGCGGGCGGTCGGCGAACTCGGCCATGCCGACCCGCTCCAGGGCCGTGACCACCCGCTGCTCCAGTTCCGCGCCGCGCAGCCCGGCCGCGGCCGGGCCGAACGCGACGTCCTCGCGCACCGTCGGCATGAACAGCTGGTCGTCGGGGTCCTGGAAGACGATGCCGACGCGGCGGCGGATCTCGGCCAAATTGGCCTTGGCGACCGGCAGCCCGGCCACCGTGACCGACCCGGCGCCCGCGCCCAGAATGCCGTTGAGGTGCAGGACCAGGGTGGTCTTGCCCGCCCCGTTGGGCCCGAGCAGCGCGACGCGCTCGCCGCGGGCGACGGTCAGGTCGACGCCGAAGAGGGCCTGGTGGCCGTCGGGGTAGGCATAGGCCAGGCCGCATACCCGGAGGGAGGGCGCGTGGGAGGGCGCGTGGGAGGGCGCGTGGGAGGGCGCGTGGGAGGGCGGGGTGGTCTCGGCGGTCGTTTCCGTCGGGGAGCCGGTCATATCCATATCCATCCGGTCAGGCAGACCACCAGAGCGGTCAGCGGGAGGGCCCCGGCAAACAGCCACTGGGCCCGGGTCGCCGTCATATCGTCGATCACCGGCATCGTGCCCGCATAGCCCCGGCTGATCATCGCCAGGTGGACCCGCTCGCCGCGCTCGTACGAGCGGATGAACAGCGCCCCGGCCGATTTGGCGAGCACGCCCCACTGGCGCACCCCGCGCGCCTCGAAGCCGCGCGACTGGCGGGCGATCCGCATCCGCCGCATCTCGTCCGCGATGACGTCCCCATAGCGGATCATGAACGACGCGATCTGGACCAGCAGCGACGGCATCCGCAGCCGCTGCAGCCCCAGCAGCAGGGCGCGCAGCTCGGTCGTGGAGGCCAGCAGCACGGACGCGGCGACCCCGAGCGTGCCCTTGGCCAGGATGTTCCAGGCGCCCCACAGGCCGGGGCGGCTGAGCTCCATCCCGAGCACCGCCACGCGCTCGCCCTCCGCGACGAACGGCATCAGCACGGCGAAGGCCACGAAAGGGATCTCGATCAGCAGCCGCCGCAGCACATACCCCGCCGGAATCCGCGCCACCGCCGCGACCGCCGCCAGCGCCACCGCGTACACCCCGAAGGCCCACACGGCCTCGCGCGGCGTGGAGACGACGACCAGCACGAAGCAGAGCACCGCGGCGATCTTGCACTGCGGAGGGAGGGCGTGCACCGGCGAGCGGCCCTCCCGGTAGAGCTTGTGGGCGTGGCCCGCGCCCATGTCAGACCGTCTCGGAGTCGTGTGCGGACGGGATGGCGGCGGGCCCCGCGGCCTTCTTGGCGCGGCGCCGTACGACGACGAACAGCCCGGAACCCACGGCGAGGGTCGCGCCGACCCCGATCACCCCCGCCAGGCCGCCGGAGAGCCGGGCGTCGGTGATGTCCTTGACGCCGTAGTCGGCGAACGGGGAGTCCTTGGCGGCGTGGTCCTCGGTCTTCTTGTCGATGCCGTTGTCGTGGGCGACCTTCTCCAGGCCGTCGGGGCTGGCCGACGCGTAGAAGCTCACCACCCCGGCACAGAGCAGTGCCGCCGCGACCCCGACCGCCCACACCCGCCGCGTGGATCGCCGCGCCGCCGCCATGGGCGGCGCCGCCTCACCACCGGGCCGAGCCGCCCGCGCGGCAACCGCGCCGGCATCGGCGGCGGCCGCGCCGCTGGGCGCGGCTCCCGCTTCCTCATCGCGTTCAGCAGCCCGAGCGGCGACGCCGCCCACGGCCGATGCGGCCGTCGCCGCGGAGACCGCGGCCGAGGCGGCGGGCGCCGCGTCATCGGCCTCCGCCGCAGGCCGCGCCGGGGCGGCCACCGCCGCGGTGCGGATCTCCAGGGTGCGCGTCAGCCCCCGGGCGCCGTACACCAGGTCAGGCCGTACGGCGACCACCGCGCCCACCGTCAGGGCCGTGATCGCGGCCTCGCCGATGCCGATCAGCACATGGACGCCGACCATCGCGGTGAAGACCTTGCCGAGCGAGACATGGGTCGTACCGCCGAGCGCGTAGATCGCGGTGAAGGCGACGGCCGCGGCCGGTACGGAGACCAGCGCGGCGACGAAGGAGGCGACGGTCACCGAGCGGCGCCGTCGGGGGGCGAGTTTCAGGGTGCCGCGGAAGACGGCGTACGCCACCACCGTGGTGACCACCGCCATGTCCGTGATGTTGACCCCGAGCGCGGTGAGGCCGCCGTCCGCGAAGAGCACGCCCTGCATGAGCAGCACCACGGAGACGCACAGCACGCCCGTGTACGGGCCGACGAGTATCGCGGCCAGCGCCCCGCCGAGCAGATGCCCGCTGGTCCCGGCCGCGACGGGGAAGTTCAGCATCTGTACGGAGAAGATGAACGCGGCGACGAGACCGGCCAGCGGCGCGGTGCGCTCACCCCCCGAGCCGACAGAGCCGACAGAACCAACAGAGCCACTGGAGCCGTCCAGCTCCCGCCGGGCGCCGCGCAGGCTGACGGCGACCGCCGCCGCCGCGATCACGCCCGTCGCCACGGACACCGGGGCGTTGATGAATCCGTCGGGGACATGCATGACGGGGCTCCGCTTCTGCGCCGGGGGGTCCGCTTCATCCACGGAATCCGCTCATCCGGTGATCCGCGCGATGATGGTAACCCGTTATTGCAAGCTATTAGCAAGAGCGCTGTACCCGCGAAAATCGCCGCACACACGTCGCGCACACGTCACACATACGGCGGCGGCGGCCCTCCGCGCATTCGCGAAGGGCCGCCGCCGCAACCGGGGCCGGGCTTACACCCGGGTCAGATCCGCGTCGGGATCACGCTCATCCCGACCGGCACGCTCCTCACGCCCCGCGGTGCCCGGGTCGAGCTGCTTGCGCAGCCCCTCGCCCTCCACGTCCACGTTCGGCAGCGCCTTGTCCAGCCAGCGCGGCAGCCACCACGCGGACTTGCCGAGCAGCGCGAGCACCGCCGGCACGATGGCCATACGGACGATGAACGCGTCGAAGAACACCGCGATGGCGAGGCCGAAGCCGATCATCTTCACCATCGACTCGGACGAGCCGATGAACCCGGCGAAGACGCTGATCATGATGACCGCGGCCGCGGTGACCACCCGGGCCCCGTGCCGGAAGCCCGTGACCACGGCCTGGCCCGGCCGCTCGCCGTGGACATACGCCTCGCGCATCCGGGTCACGAGGAAGACCTCGTAGTCCATCGCCAGGCCGAAGACGACACCGATCATGAAGATCGGCATCATGCTCATGATCGGGCCGGGCTCCTCGACGTTGAACAGGCTCCCGCCCCAGCCCCACTGGAAGACCGCGACGACCGCGCCCAGCGCCGCCACGACGGACAGCAGGAAGCCGAGGGCCGCCTTGAGCGGCACCAGCAGCGACCGGAAGACCACCATCAGCAGCAGGAAGGCCAGCCCGACGACCAGCCCCAGGTAGGGCAGCAGCGCGTCGTTCAGCTTCTGCGAGACGTCGATGTTCATCGCCGTCTGCCCGGTCACCAGCATCTCGGCGCCGGTCCCGGACTTGATGGACGCAGCCTCGTCCCGGATGTGGTTCACGACGTGCTCGGTGTCGACGCTGCTCGGCTTGTACTTGGAGATCACCGTCAGCGTCGCGGTGTCACCGGCCTTGTTGAACTGGGGCTTGCTGACCGAGGCGACGCCGTCCACGTCGTGGATGGTCCGGCGGACCTGCTCCGCCGCGCCCTTGGCGTCGTCGCTGCCCTTGGCGTCGACGACCACCATCAGCGGTCCGTTGAAGCCCGGGCCGAAGCCCTTGGACATCAGGTCGTACGCCTGGCGCTTGGTGGTGCTGGTCGGCTGCGAGCCGTCGTCGGGCAGGCCGAGCTCCAGGCTGGCGGCGGGGAGCGCGGCGGCGCCGAGGCCGAGCACAGCCACCAGCAGCACCATCACCGGGCGGCGCAGCACGAAACGGGCCCAGCGGGTGCCCGCGTTGGGCTTCTCCTCGCCCGCGTCCTGGCCCTCGCCCCCTTCTTGGCTGCCCTTCTTGGCGGCCTTGCGGACCTTGCGGGGCAGCACCTTGTTGCCCGCGAACCCCAGCAGGGCCGGGATGAGGCTGATCGCGATGAGGACGGCGATGACCACCGTGCCCGCCGCGGCGAAGCCCATCTTGGACAGCATCGGGATGTTGACGACCGCGAGGCCGGCGAGGGCGATGACGACGGTGAGCCCGGCGAAGACCACCGCGGATCCCGCGGTGCCCACCGCGCGCCCGGCGGCCTCCTCGCGCTCCTTCCCCTCGGCCAGTTCGGCCCGGTAGCGCGAGACGATGAACAGTGCGTAGTCGATGCCCACCGCGAGGCCGATCATCATCGCCAGCGTCGAGGTCGTACTGGAGAGCCCGAGGGTGGTGGCGAGCGCGGTGATCCCGGAGATCCCGATGCCGACCCCGATGATCGCGGTGAGCAGCGGCAGTCCGGCGGCGACCAGCGAGCCGAAGGTGATGAGGAGGACAACCGACGAGATCGCGATACCGATGACCTCGGTGGCGCCGGTCTCCGGCATCTCCTGCAGCGCGTCACCGCCGATCTCCACCGTCAGCCCCGAGGCGCGGGCGTCCTGGCCCGCCTCCTTCAGCGCGTCCCGCGTCTTGTCCTCCAGCTCCATGGCGCTGACCTTGTAAGAGGTCAGGACGTATGCCGTGGTGCCGTTCTTGCTGACCCCGCCCGTCTTGTACGGGTCGGCGACCCTGGCGACCTCGTCCGAACTCGACCGGAGCTCGCGGATGGTCTTCTCAACGGCGCGCTTGTTGGCCGCGTCGGTCATCTTCTCGCCGGCCGGTGCCCGGAAGACCACACGGGCGGTGGCGCCCTGCGCGTTGCCGCCGGGGAAGCGCTGCTCCAGTACGTCGAAGGCCTTCTGTGCCTCCGTGCCCGGGATGGAGAAGCTGTCGTTGGAGGGTGGTGAGGCGGTGGCGGCCCCGACACCGGCGACCGCGAGGAGCGCCACCCATATCAGGGCGACGAACCGGCGTCGCCGGAAGGCGAATCGGCCGAGTTTGTAGAGGAACGTGGCCACGAGGAGAGGTGCTCCCGTCGAGTAGGCGTTACTGGCAGGGGTGGGGAACCAGACGGCGACGAGAGCGGCGCGCCGACTGGAGCTCTATGAGGTTGTGGGGGCGCGGAGGGGGGTGCCAACGCGAGTGGGGAGAGGGAGAGGGGCGCCTCAGGGGGAGGCTGGAGACCGGACGCCGAGGGCGGGGAGGACCACGGCGTCGATGTAGTCGAAGAGGTAGTCGATGTCCGGCTCCTCGGCCTCGATCAGAGTCCGGGTGGTGAAGGCGCCGACCATCATGTGCAGGGTGTACTTGAGGGCGGGGCGGTCCGGGGCGACCTCTCCCCGGTCGACCGCGCGCCTGAGCACCGCGTCGAAGGCGCGGAGTTCATGCCTGATCAGGAGCTCACGCAGCGCCTCGAGCAGATCGGGGTTGTGGTGGACGGCCAGCGCCAGGCCCCGCATCAGAGCCGTGTCCCGCTCCCGGGCCTCGTCGCCGCACCGCACCATCTCGCGCAGATCGCCGCGCAGCGAGCCGGTGTCGATGTCCTCGAGCGAGACGGGTTTGGTGTGGCGCAGTGCGGTGGCGACCAGCTGCGGCTTGCTCTTCCACTGCCGGTAGAGCGTGGCCTTGCTGGAGTGGGTACGGGCCGCGATGGCGTCCATGGTGAGCGCGTCGTAGCCGACCTCGGCGAGGAGGGCCATGACGGCTTCGTACAGCTCGCTCTCCCGCTCGGGGGACAGCCTGCTGCGGCGTCGGTCCAGTGCCTGCATCATGTCCTCCTTTCCGAACAACGGGAGCGTCCCCGCTTCGAAGGTCCGAACGAAACGGTTTCGTACACCTACAGCGTAAGCGCAGTTCTGTTCGGCGCCACACGAAACGGACCCGTTTCGTTCGTGGCATGCGTCACAAGACCGAGTTGCCCTGAAGGGGCCGGCCCGGAAGGATGGTGGGGTGGGCGATGCTTTGTCGAACGCGTCGGGCCGAGGCGACGGCGCATATCTCCGGTTTCCGCACCTGCACGACGACTTGCTCTGCTTCGCCGCCGAGGACGACCTGTGGGTGACACCCCTGGCCGCTCCCGGCGAGCCCCCCGGGCGGGCCTGGCGGCTGACGGTCGACCGCACCCGCGTGGGGCACCCCCGCTTCTCCCCCGACGGCTCGCACATCGCGTTCACGACCTGGCGCAGCCTCGACCCGGAGATCCATCTCGTCCCGGCCGACGGCGGCGCGGCGCGGCGCCTGACGTACTGGGGCAGCACGGACGCCCGCGTCTGCGGCTGGACGCCCCCCGACCAGGACGGCACCTCCCACATCCTGGCCGTCTCCTCCCACGACCAGCCGCTCTCGCACTTCTCCTGGGCCTACAGCCTGCCCACCGACGGCAGCCCCGGCGGACGGCTGCCCTGGGGCCCGGTCTCGGACATCGCGGTCGCCGACGTCGACGGCGAGCGCCGCACCCTGCTGCTGACCGGCACACCCCCGCACGAGCCCGCCTCCTGGAAGCGCTACCGGGGCGGCGCGACGGGTCGGCTGTGGCTGCACGGCACACGCCTGGTGCCGGAGTTGAACGGGCACCTGGACTCGGCGATGTTCGTCGCGGGCCGGATCGCGTTCCTCTCCGACCACGAGGGCATCGGCAACCTCTACTCCTGTCTGCCCGACGGCTCCGACCTGCGGCGCCACACCGACCACGCCGACTTCTACGCCCGCCACGCCTCGACCGACGGCTCGCGCGTCGTCTACCAGTGCGCCGGCGACCTGTGGCTGGTCGAGGACCTGGGCCCGCGCGCCGAGCCGCGCCGGCTGGACGTGCGGCTCGGCGGGGCGCGCACCGGGCGCCGCCCGTACCAGATCCCGGCCGCCTCCCACGTCAACTCGCTGTCCGTGGACACCACGGGCCGGGCGAGCGCGGTGTGTGTACGGGGCAGCCTGTACTGGCTGACCCACCGCGACGGCCCCGCCCGCACCCTCGCCGACACCCCCGGCGTACGGGTCCGGCTGCCGGAGATGCTGGGCGACAGCGGGCGCGTGGCGTATGTGACGGACGCCGAGGGCGAGGACGCCATCGAGATCGCGTATCTGCCGCGCGCGAGCGGCCCGGAGGAGCGGCGGCGGCTGGCGGTGGGCCGGCTCGGGCGGGTGCGCGAGATGGTCGCGTCGCCGGACGGCAAGCGGCTGGCGGTGGCGGCGCACGACGGGCGGCTGCTGTTGGTGGACACGACGGTGGGCAGCGCTCCAGAAGCTGAGCCTTCGCCGGACACGCCTCCTTCACAGGACGCGGCATCGGATACGGCGTCGGATGCGGCACCGGACACCTCGCCGGACCCCTCGACCTCGCCCGGCATACCGGACGTCGACGAGGTCAGCGAGTTGATCCGGTCGACGAACGGCCCGGTGCGCGAACTCGCGTTCTCCCCCGACTCCGCCTGGCTGGCCTGGTCGCACCCCGGCATCGGCCGCTCACTGCGCCAGATAAAGATCGCGCGGCTCGCGGACCGGACGGTCGTGGACGTGACCAGCGGCCGGTTCGAGGACGAGGAGCCGGTCTTCACGCGCGACGGCCGGTATCTGGCGTTCCTGTCCTGGCGCGGCTTCGACCCCGTCTACGACGTGCACACCGGCGACCTGTCCTTCCCGCTCGGCTGCCGCCCCTACCTCGTACCGCTGTCCTCCGCGACCCCGTCCCCCTTCGCGCTCTCCCCCGAGGGCCGCCCGGCGGCGGGCGGCCTCGATCTGGACAGCGCGTACACGGGCAGCGGCGACGGTGACGGCGAGGCCGAGGGCACGGTCACGATCGAGGTGGAGGGCCTGTCGAGCCGGGTCACGGCCTTCCCGGTGGCCGCCTCGAAGTACTCGGCTCTGTGCCCGGTCAGCGGCGGCGGTCTGGTGTGGCTGCGCTGGCCGATCTCCGGCGCGCTCGGCGAGACCTTCGCCAACCCGGCCGAGACCTCCTCCCGCCCCACCCTCGAACACTTCGACCTGGTCAAGGCCAAGCGCACCGAACTCACCGACGACCTGGACTGGTTCGCGGTCAGCGGCGACGGCACCCGGCTGGTGGTCAACGACGAGGGCGATCTGCGGGCGGTGCCCGCCACGGAGTCCGCCGACAGCGACGCCACCGTCCACATCGACATGCGGCGCATCCAGCACACCGTCGACCCGGCCGCCGAGTGGCGGCAGGCATACGACGAGGCGGGCCGGATCACCCGCGCCTATTACTGGGAGCCGGAGATGTGCGGCGTCGACTGGGACGGGGCGCTCGACCAGTACCGCCCGCTGGTCGAACGGGTAGCCTCCCCCGACGAGTTCGCCGACCTGCTGCGCGAGGTGCAGGGCGAGCTCGGCACCTCGCACGCGTACGTCATCCCGGCCCGCCGCAACGAGGGTCCGGCCCACTACCAGCGCCCCATCGGCCTGCTCGGCGCCAACTTCACGCGCACGAAGGACGGGCGCTGGACCGTCTCCCGCATCCTGCCCGGCGAGTCCTCCGACTCCCGGGCGCGTTCGCCGCTCGCCGGCACCGGCATCCGCGAGGGCGCCACGCTCACGCATGTCGACGGCCGCCCGGTGGACCCGGTGACCGGCCCCTTCCCGCTGCTCGCCGCCGCCGGCGGCACCACGGTCGAACTCACCTTCCAGCCCGCCGAAAAGTCCCCCGAAGTGTCCCCCGACGAGGCCCCCGAAGTGTCCCCCGACGGGTCCGCTGACGAGGCCACCGACAGGGCGGCCCCGGCGCGCCGCGTCGCGGTCCAGCCGCTCATCGACGACCGGCCGCTGCGCTACCAGGACTGGGTGGCCAAGCGGCGCGCGGTGGTGCGCGAGTTGAGCGACGGGCGGTGCGGCTATCTGCACATCCCCGACATGGGCGGCTCGGGCTGGGCCCAGTTCAACCGCGATGTGCGCAGCGAGGTGTCGCTGCCCGCGCTGATCGTGGACGTACGGGGCAACGCGGGCGGCAACATCAGCGAGCTCGTCGTCGAAAAGCTCACCCGCACCATCATGGGCTGGGACCTGACCCGCCACGCCGAGCCCGTCTCGTACACCAGCAACGCGCCGCGCGGCCCGATCGTCGCGGTCGCGGACGAGGCGACCTCCTCCGACGGCGACATGATCACGGCAGCCTTCAAGATCCAGGGCATCGGCCCGGTGGTGGGGTTGCGCACCTGGGGCGGCGTGGTCGGCATGACCGGCCACCACCGGCTCGCGGACGGCACATCGATCACGGTGCCGATGAACGCCGCGTGGTTCGACGCGTACGGGTGGGGGGTCGAGAACTACGGCGTGGAGCCGGACATCGAGGCGCTGCGCTCGCCGCTGGACTGGGCGGAGGGTCGCCACCCGCAGCTGGGCGTCGCGGTGCGTACGGCGCTCGACCTGCTGGAACGCCACCCGGCGGCGACGCCGCCCGACTACTCGGACGTACCGGACCTGCGGCGCCCCAAGCTGCCGCCGAGGAGCGGCTGAGCAAATGGGGCGCACCCGTGAAGGGATGCGCCCCACCGAGGTCCGTCAAGGCCCGCCAGGGTCACATCTCCTCGGTCTCCTCGGAGGGGGCCTGGTCCTCGACGCCTTCCTCCCGGTCCCGAGGAGCGGGCCCACGGCTCTCGCGCGGCGGCTGCTCACGCCGCTGCTGCGGCTGCTGCTGCGCCTGCCGCCCGGGCTGGGCGTCCTGGCTCCGGTCGTCCTGGTCCTGCGCCTTGCGCCTCGCCTGCCGGGCCTTCTCGTTGAACTGGTCCTTGCTGGCCATCGTGTCACTCCTCATGGGGTGGCGGAGGATGCCACGCGGCGGAGCCGCATGTCGACGCTGCGACCAGCGTGACACGCAGGGACATCCCGCGCATTTCGGCCTAGGGGCGGATCACTCCCCCCGCGCCGGGGCCGACCTCCGCACTCGCACCCCCCACATCCCGTACGGCCGGCCGCAACACCCGGTACTCCGTGACGTCCACCCTCCGCGTCACCCTGCGGAACTCCGTCGTCGTCCCCGGCCACACCGTCGTATTGCGCCCGTCCCGCAAGTACCAGCTGTCACAACCGCCCACGTTCCACACCGTACGGCTCAGCCGCTCCTGCACGCGGTCCGTCCACGCCCGCACCGCCGACGGCCGGGCGTCCAGGGCCACCTTCCCGCCCAGCACACGCAACTGCCGCATGAAGTCCACGAGGTATGCCAGCTGCGCCTCGATGATGAGGATCATCGAGCTGGTCCCCAGCCCCGTGTTCGGCCCGATGATCGTCAGGAAGTTCGGGAAGCCCGCCGCGCTCGTGCCGCGCAGCGCCTCCATGCCGTCCCGCCACTCCTCCGCGAGCGTCGTCCCGTACGCCCCGGTCACCCGCCGCGCGATCGGCATGTCGGTCACATGGAAGCCGGTCCCGAAGATGATCGCGTCCGCCTCCGCCTCCGTACCGTCGGCGGCGACGAGCGTGGAGCCGCGCACCTCCTTCAACCCCGACGCGACGACCTCGACATGCGGCTGGGCGAGCGCCGGGTAGTAGTCGCCGGACAGCAGGACGCGCTTGCAGCCGATGCGGTAATCGGGCGTCAGCCTGGCCCGCAGGGTCGGGTCCTCGATGGCCCGCCGCATATGGCGGACAGCCAGCCGCTCCACCACCCGCAGCGTATCGGGCCGCTTGGTGAAGGAGCCGGTCTGCAGCTCCCGCACCCCCCACAGCACCGCCCGCCGCAGCGCGCGGGTCGCCGGGATCCTGGTGTGCAGCCAGTGCTCGGCGGCGGAGATGGGCCGGTCCATGCGCGGCAGCACCCAGGGCGGGGTGCGCTGGAAGAGGGTGAGCCGGTCCACCTCCCGGTGGATGGCGGGCACGATCTGAATGGCCGAGGCACCGGTCCCGATCACCGCGACGCGCTTGCCGCGCAGGTCATAGCCGTGGTCCCAGCGCGAGGAGTGGAAGACCTGGCCGGGGAAGCCGGCCAGGCCCGGGATGTCCGGGATCTTCGGGTCGGAGAGCGGCCCGGTGGCGCTGACCACGACATCGGCGGTCAGCGGACCCGACGCGGTGTCGATCTCCCAGTGCAGCGCGCTCGAGTCCCAGCGCAAGGCCCGCACCTCGGTGTCAAGGCGCAGGTGCGGCCGCAGTCCGAACGTGTCGGTGACCCGCTCCAGATACGCGCGGATGTGCGGCTGCCCGGAGAAGTTGCGCGGCCACTCGGGGTTGGGCGCGAAGGAGAAGGAGTACAGATGGGACGGCACATCACAGGCACAGCCCGGATAGGTGTTGTCCCGCCAGGTGCCCCCGACCGCCCCGGCCCGCTCCAGGACCACGAAGTCGCTGATCCCCGCCCGGCGCAGCCGCACGGCCGCCCCCAGCCCGCCGAACCCGGCTCCGATCACCGCCACCCGTACGTGCTCTCGCGTCACCTCAGCGCCAGCCATGCGGCCGCCTCCCGCAACACCCGGAACCGTGCCGGCAATTACTGGCACGGTTTGAGCGTAGGACAGGGTGCTACCGGGGGGACACCGCCATCCTGGAGGCCGCCCGCGACGTACGCCGCCGCGTGGACGCGATCGCCTGGGGACCACGACCGGAGGTGACGGTGGCGCCTGGCAGGATCACCACATGCTCAGCCTTCCCCTTCTCAGCGCCTTGGCGCATGAACGGCTCCCCTCCGAGCTCGCGGACCGGTTCTGCTCCCTGCTGGAACCGCGAGGCCAGATGCTCTCGGCCGCCCGTCCCGGAGACGATCGGGTCGGCGCACTCGGCGGCGAACCCCTGCTCCCCGAGTCCCTCGACTGGCCGACCTGGGAAGGACACGGCCCGCTGTCCTTCATCGCCTCGCTCGACTGCGGTCCGCTCTCGGCCGCCGCCACCGGGTTGGCCCTGCCGACCACCGGCACCCTGCTGTTCTTCTACTTCGACGGACAGGCCGACGACCACGAGGCGTGGGTCAGTCCCTCGAACCCCGAGTCGCTTCCGGGGTCCCGCGTCCTGTACGTCCCCGCCGGCACACCCGTCCAGCCGCGCCCGACGCCGACCCCGCTGAAGCCCTACCGCCAGGTGCCGCTGCGCACCGACCCGGCCGTCGACCTGCCGCAGCTCACCAACCCCGAACTCCACGAACCGCTGGGCCTCGACCACGAGACGGTGTCCACCGACCCGGTGTACGTCGAGTTCCAGGACGCCGTGTGGAATCTGCGCCGGGTCCTCCACCAGGTGGGCGGCGAACCCGCCAACATCCAAGGCGAGGTCGCGTACGAGGTCGCCGACTTCCCGGATGACTGGGACCTGGACGAGTTCGATCCCGACAACCCCCACTACGACGACATCCTCGCCGAGGAGGCACGCTGGCGGCTCCTTCTCCAGATCGCCTCCGACGAGGACGCCGACATGCTGTGGGGCGACGCGGGCGCCCTCTACTGGCTGATCACCCGCGAGGACCTCGCCGCCCACCGCTTCGACCAGGCCCGCTTCACCTGGCAGTGTCACTGACACCGCCGGTCGAGCCGTGACGGCATTCGTCACCAGGTGCGCCCCTGTGACGGTTTCCCGCACCTGAGCCCTGCTGGCTGGCGCCGCTCCGCCGGCACGTCGATCGTGAAGCCGTCGGAACGGACGTACAGGCAAGGAGAGCGCAGATGGCTGCCGAGAGGACGATCCTCGTCACGGGGGCGACCGGGAATGTGGGGCGGCAGGTGGTGTCCCAGCTCATGGCCGGGCACACCGGCGAGGTGCGGGCGCTGACCCGCGACCCCGCCTCGGCCGCCCTTCCCGGCGGAGTCGACGTACGCCAGGGCGACCTGGCCGATCCGGCCGCGCTGGAAGCGGCGCTGAAGGGCGCGGACGCCGTGTTCCTGATGTGGCCCTTCCACGGCGCTGATCCGGCCCCCGCCGTCGTGGACGCCATCAAGTGGCATGCCGGCCGAGTCGTGTTCCTGTCGTCCGGCGCCGTCCAGGAGGGCGTGGCGCCCGAGCGGCAAGCGCATCCCGTGGGCCGGTCCCACGCGTGCGTTGAACACCTCATCGAGGGGGCGGGACTCCTGTGGACCCATCTGCGCCCGAGCACCTTCGCCGCGAACACCCTGTGGTGGGCCGACCAGATCCGCGCCGGGGACGTCGTACGCGGCGCGTACGGGGCCGTGCCCATGGCCCTCCTCCACGAGGCGGACATCGCCGCCGTGGCGGTGCGGGCCCTCACCGAGGACGGTCACGGTCACGCCGCGTACACCCTCACCGGCCCCGAAGTCCTCACCCAGGAAGAGCAGGTAGGCACCATCGGCGAGGTGCTGGGCCGCCCCCTCCGGTGGCGGGAGCTGTCCCGGGAAGAGGAACGTCAGCGGCTCCTGGCCGATGACTCCTTCCCCGACTCCTTCGTAAACCCGCTCCTCGACGGCTACGCCGATATGCTCGACGCCCCTCCCCCGGCCACCACCGGGGCCGTCGAGGCGGTCACGGGCGTACCGGCCCGCACCTACCGTGCCTGGGTGTCCGACCACGCCGCCGACTTCACCTGACGAGCAGTCGCGGCGGCAGGTAGGGGGAGACGACCCGGATGTTCCAGCCCCGGCGGCGGGCATGGCAGGCCAGGGCCAGGACGTCGAGGTCGATGGCGGCGTCGGTGTCGTCGACGCGGTCGGCGACCTGGTAGTGGTCGCGGTGGGCTTCGAGGGCGTCGATGAGGGCGAGGTTGAAGCTCTCCTCGTCGCCCTCGACGAGCTGGGAGAGGAGAACGGCGGGCGGCGGGAAGAAGCCCCAGTTCCTGGCCTTCACGCTGTCTTCCAGGGCACGGTCCGTGGCGGGTTCGGGGTCCACGCCCCGGAAATAGTCATGGAGCGCCCGGAGGTACGAGGCGTAGGCGGAGCCGTCCCCCTCGAGGCGGGCGGAGCCGCTGAGGACGAGCGCGGCGATGTCCTCGCGCCGGCCGCCGATCAGGGCGAAGTTCATGGCGGTGTGCCAGGCGCCGGGCCCGGCCTGATCACCGTGGTAGGCGGGGAAGCTGAGCGTACTGCCGTCGATCGTCACCTCGACGTCCGTGCCGGGCTCGGCGAGCGTGATGCGGAACAGCGCCGCGCCCAACTCGGCGGCGAGGCGCAGGTTTTCCAGTTGCTGGTCCGTGACGTCGGCGGAGAGCGCGGCGCGGGCCTTGAACAGGAGCTCCTGGTAGCGCACGGCATCCGCCAGATTCCAGGCGGAGAGCGGCTTTCCGCCCTCCGGGGTGAGGGCTTCCCTGGTGTACTGCTCGAACAGGGCGTCGCTCTCCGGGTTCATCTCCTGCGGGGCTTCGGGCCGCTCGACCACCACCGGCCCGGCGGCCAGCGCGGCGACCGCGTCCGGGCGCCGGACGCGGCCGTACGCCTGGACCCGTGGCCCCGCCGTCTCGAACCCGGTCACCAGCGCCCGCGGGAGATAGCCGGTGTCGATGGGCGGCTGCCAGCCCTCGCGGCGGTAGGCGAGCGCGGCCAGGGCCAGCGGAAGGAGCGGCAGCAGCGTGCGGGGCCTGGCGCCGGGGCCGGGGAGGGCGCTGTACGGGAGCAGCAGCTTGGCCAGCGCGGTGCGGAAGGAGTCCTGATCGCCGGCGGTCAGGGCACGCAGGGCGCGGAGCCCGATGGACTGCGGCTGGTCGAGGAGGCCGCCTTCGCCGGGCGCGGCGTCGAGGGTCCGTATCCGGGCGAGCGCGGCGTCGATCGCGGCGAGCTTCTGTTCCCTGGACGGCGGGTAGTCCGCGTCGTCGTCTCCCGTGTCCCCGATGACATACGCCATGAAGCCGTTGATGAGCTCGACGGCGGGCCGCCCGGCCCCGTCCTTCTCGAACGGTTTGCGGGCGAAGTGGAATGCCTCGCCGTGCCAGGAGGCCTTGTCGGCAAGGACGGCCAGGCAGAAGGCGTCGAGCCAGTGGTTCGCGGAGACGGACTCCGGGTCCCCGTCGGACCCGCGGTCGTAGCTCATCCCGAAGTTCACATAGTCCAGGAAGACCTGGAAGTGGTTGGTCGGGTAGTACGCGGCATACGCCACGGCACCGGCGGCGGCCTCGGTGGCGTTGTCGAGGACGGCCTTGGCCTCCGGGGTGTCGAGGTCGGGGGTCCCGACGGACAGAGCGCCCAGGTAGTCGAGGAATTCCTCCGCGATCAGCTCCCACTCGTAGGTGGAGATCCGGCCGGCCCTCGACATGGAGTGGACCATCGAACCGATCCGATTGGCGAAGTCCTCACGAGCCGCCGAAACCGCGGTCTCGCCCACCTGGTGTCGCTCTATCCGCACTGCGCCGCTCCCCGTTCACGTGTTCTGGCGTCAGCCTACGCGGAGCCACCACTGCACAACGGCGACGGTGACCGGTCCGACGGTGGCGGCCAACCCCACCACGGCGCGTCGGGCGGCCTCCCGCCACAGCGGGACGGGACCGGGGGCGGACGGGCGGGCGGAGGTTCGGCGGGTACGACGGCGGTGGTCGGCCATGGCACAACTCCCCTTTCTCACAGCACGGATCGAGCTGTCACACGCGCCGGGCCCGGCGTGACGACAACCGACTCTCCCGCCGCACCGCGCGCCTCGTCCCCCATCGCGGGCACTGGGCGGCCCGCCTCCTCTACGCTGCTGGTCACCACACCTGTCCGCCGGTCGCCCGCCGCGCCCGCCGCGGGCATCCGGTGGCACGGCGGCAGGGGGAGGGCCGGTGGGACCACAGGTTCGCGAGCTTTACGCGCGGCTGCGGGGATTGCGGGAGCGCGCCGAGCAGGCTCGCGCCCGCAATGGCCTGTCCCGCAGTCAGGCGGTGGTCCAGGCCCGTGTCCGCGCCTCGGCCATGCCTGGCGCGTCGGATTTCCGTGGGAAGCGCGTCAGCGACTGGGCGCCTGAACATCCGGACCGTTTCAAGGTGCCCCAGGACGGCAGTGACGACCAGGTGCTCGCTCTGGTCGTCCTGTGGGCGTCGTGGGCCGGTGAGGCGCCTGACGAGCGGTGGTGGCGCGAACAGCTGGAACGGGCCCGTACCGAACATGCCGCGGCGCGCCGTAGTCCCCCCGGCCCCCCGCAGCAGCCGGGCGACGACCCGCCGCAGACGGTGACGACCGCCGGTCCAGCGGTGCTGGAGGTCCACCGGGCCGCCCTCCCCCACACCGAGAAAGGCCTCGCCCCGGCGCTGCCCGAGCTGACCCCCTACCTGCCCAGGGCTCATGACATCGCGATCAGGTCCGCCCTTGCCCCCGCCCTGGACGGGGGGCCTTCGGTCCTGGTGATGCTCACCGGCGACTCGTCCACGGGCAAGACCCGCGCCCTGTACGAGGCGCTGTGCGACCTCGCGCCCCATCGCCCTCTGCTGCGCCCCCGCACCGCGGTGGAGTTGCTGCGCATGTTGGACACCGGCCGCGTCACGGCCGGGGTGGTGCTGTGGCTGAACGAAACGCAACGGCACCTCTACGGCCACGACGGCGAACAGGCCGCAGCCGACCTGCTGCAGCTGCTGCACACCCGGCCCGGCGTGGTCGCGGTCGGCACCCTGTGGCCCGACCCCTACTGGGACAATCTGGCCGCCACGGGAGCGCCGGGAGACCCGCACAGCCACGCCCGCGCCCTGCTCACCGCCACGGTCACCCACCGCATTCACGTCACCTCCACATTGACGGAAGACGAGCGGGCGCGGTGGCGCGAGTTGGCCGATCGGCAGGACGACCGCCGCCTGGCCGCCGCGCTGAAGGCCGGAGCGGCTGACGGCCGCGTCGTGCAGCACCTCAGTGGGGGTCCGGAGCTGCTGGCCGCCTATCAGCGCGGCCCCGGCGACCCGTACACCCCTGTGGAACACGCCCTGATCACCGCCTCCCTGGACGCGCGCCGTCTGGGCCACCACGCTCCGATCCCCGCCGCCCTGCTCGCCGACGCCGCCGACGGTGCGCTCACCGACCGCACCCGCCCCGGAGACCCCGACTGGGCCGAACACGCCCTGACAGCCCTCAGCACCGGAGCACGCCGCGACGGCACCCGCACCGACATCCGCCGGGCCCTCACCCCGCTGACCGCCCTGCGCTCCCGCTGGGACGCCCCAGCCCGCTACGAACCGGCCGACTACCTCGACCAGCACACCCGTCTGCTGAGAGTCGACCAGCTCGGCACCCCTTCGCTGTGGCAGGGCCTGCTGGACCACACCACCGACCCCGCCGACCTGCGCCGGCTCGCCGACGCCGCCTGGGAGCGCACCCTCTACCGGCAGGCGGTCCTGCTGGGGCGCAAAGCCGTCGCGGCGGGCGCCCCCGGCGCCTCGGCCGCCCTGCTCCACCGCCTCGCCACGCTTGACGACCCCTCCGTTCCCCGCGCCGCCCGGTGGATCGCCGCCCACACCGACCTCAGCAGCCCGAAGACGATCGACTCCCTGCTCGGGGGATTCCGGCACGCAGGCGCCGAAGAGGGAGTCGCCGTACTGCTCGGCCGCCGTCCACAAGACCACCTGGATCTCGCCGACCCGCTCGACGTCACCTTCCTGCTCACGAAGTTGCGAGAGACGGGTGCCGAGGAGGCCGTACGGACCGTGGTCCACCGCATCGTCACCGAAGCCCCGATCACCGATCCGGTCGGAGCCGTCTTCCTGCTGGAGAGCTTGCGGGAAGCGGGCGAGGACAAGGCCGCGGAAGCAGTGGCACGCCAGGTGGCCGACCATGCCGATCTCACCAACCCTCACGCCGCCGCCGACATGCTCCGCTCCCTGGCGAGACTGGGCACCAGGGAGGCCGCGGCCACTCTGGCGCGCCGGATCGTCGACCGGGTCGATGTCGCCGCATGGGCCACCGCCGCGGCCGTGGCCCCTCCGGCCCCCCGCAGGATCCTCGATCAGGTTGATCTCACCGGCTGGAACACCGCCGCCCTCCTCGGGAAGGCAATGGCAGTCGATGCGGGCCAGGCCGTGGATACGGCGGCAAGTCGCGTGGCTGCTGAGGCCGATCTGACCAGACCGCGTACCGCCGCCCTCCTGCTGGAGGCATTGCGGAACGCGGGCGCGGACGAGGCCACCGACGCGATGGCGCACCAGGCGGCCGGCCGGGTTAGCCTCACCGACCCGCAGGGCTTGGCCCTGCTGCTCGAGCAGTTACGGAAAGCCGGTGCGGCCGAGGCGATGTCCGCGCTGCTGGGCCGCGACCCGCACCTCTCCGTCAATCTCACCGACCCGCTCGGCGCCGCCCGTTTACTTGAGGAATTGCGGAAGGCGGGCGCCACGGAGGCTGCGGGCACCGTGGCACGTCGTGCCGCCGATGAGGCCGAACTCACCAAGTCGCGCGGCGTCGTCCGCCTCCTGGCAGAGCTATGGGCGATCAGGGCGGACGAAGAAGTCCAGAAACTGCTCGACCGTCACCCGGAGATCCACGCGGACCTCACCGATCCCCGGGGCGTCGCCCTGCTGCTGCGGGAGCTGTGCACCGTCGAAGTGTGGGAGTCGGTTCACGCACTGCTGGACCGTCATCCGGAGGCGCAAGCGGACCTCAGCGACCTGGACAACGTCGTCCGTCTGCTGGAGGAGTTGGTGAGGATCGGCGCGGACCAGGCCGCGGGCACCCTCGCACACCGCATCATCACCGAGGCCGATCCCACCCAGAGGAACATGGTCGCCACCATGCTGAAGTGGTTGGGGCCGGAGGCCGCGAACACCCTCGCACACCGCGTCGTCGACCACACGGATCTCACCGACACGAACGCCGTCATCCGCCTGCTGGACGATTTGATGAGGGCCCATGCGCATCAGGCCGCGGGCACCCTGGCGCAGCGCGTCATGACCACGACCATCGACCCACACGTGATCATCCGCCTGCTGGGGAGGCTACGGGCGGACGCCGCCGATGCCCTGACACACCGCGCCGCCCGCGAGGCCGCCCTCACCGACCCGGCCGCGGTCGCCTCCCTGCTGGAGACATTGCGCACGACTGGCGCGACGCAGGCCCTCGGCACGCTGCTCGACCGCCGTCCGGAGATCCACGCCGCTCCCGCCCCGTCGTACAGCGTGGAATACCTGTTGAAGGCGCTGCGGGCGGCAGGGGCGCCCCAGGCCGCCAACACCTTGGCCTGCCGCGCCACGAGAGCCGGTACGGAGGTGCCCGTGCCCGTGCCGCGCTACGGACGGGAAACCGACTGGCAGCCCGCGGCCCGGTGGACCTGGGACGACCAGCCGCCGCTGCCGGACGAGGGGTGAGGGGCGCCGCGTCCCGCTAGGCCGGGACGACCGTTCGCGCGCGCTCGGTGGCGGTCGAGCACGGACCGGAGGCGCTGGCGACCGCGGACACCGTGGTCGTCCCGCCCACCAGCCGGCTCGGCCCCTTCGGGCAGAGCGATCCGCTGCCCCCGCGGACCGCGGCCGCGCTGGCGCGGGTCCGCACCGGGACCCGCATGGTGTCCATCTGCACGGGCTCGTACGTCCTCGCCGCCGCCGGTCTGCTGGACGGCCGGCGCGCGACCACACACTGGCAGGTGGCCCAGGACTTCCAGCGCGCCTTCCCGCGCGTCAAGGTCGACGAAGACGTGCTCTTCGTGGACGACGGAGACGTCCTGACCGCCGCCGGGGTCGCCGCGAGCGTCGACCTCTGTCTGCACCTCATACGCCGCGACCACGGTGCCGCCGTCGCCAACCAGGTGGCCCGCCGCTGTGTCGTACCGCCGTGGCGGGATGGCGGGCAGGCGCAGTTCATCGAACGGCCGGTTCCCGAGCCCACGGCCGCGACCACGGCCGCGACGCGCGCCTGGGCGCTGGAGAGGCTCCAGGAGCCGTTGACACTCGGCGAACTCGCGGACCACGCCCGGATGAGCCTGCGCACGTTCACCCGGCGCTTCCGCGACGAGGTCGGCGAGACTCCGGGTCGCTGGCTCACGGCCCAGCGGATCGAACTGGCCCGTCAGCTCCTGGAGACCAGCGACCTCCCAGTCGACCTGGTGGCCCATCGCGCCGGATTCGGCACCGCCAACTCACTTCGCCAGCACATGCGTTCCGTGCTGGGCGTCTCACCGGTCGCCTACCGGCGCACGTTCCAGGCGAGCAACAGCTGCCCATGAGTCGCACCTGGGCTCCGCTCCGCCACGATACCCAACTCCTCGGCGCGCGCCAGCCGCTTAAAGCTCTTAAAGAGCCGGAGCACATCGCGCACCCGCCGCAGGACGCGCCCTCACGGCGGTGCATGGGACCGGTCCCGCCACGCTTCTGACAGCCTGGCCCGCGGGCCGGAGCCCGGCCGGGTCGCCATGGTGCCACACCTGGAAGAACGCTCTCCGACACGGCCCCGGCTCGACACGCAGCATCGCCGGGCACCCCTTCGCGGTGTTCGGACACAGCCGTTCAGCACCAGCTCGACCACCTCGGTCGATCCGGTGCTTCCAACCGAAGTGAGGCTCCATGAGACGAACGTATCGCGCACTCTTAGTGGGGGTGCTCGCCCTCGGGGTTTCGGGCGGGTACCACTCGGTCGCGTCGGCGGCGGGTTCTCCGGTGACCGTCACGGCAGTCTCGGCCGGCGCGGATGACGGGAACGTCCCCGCCAACACCCTCGACAACGACCTGAGCACCCGCTGGTCCGCCGAGGGCGACGGAGCATGGATCCGGTACGACCTCGGCTCGGCCCAGACCATCGGCTCGGTATCCATCGCCTGGCACAAGGGCGACACCAGGAAAGACACCTTCGACGTCCAGCTGTCCAACGACGGATCGTCATGGACAACGGCACTGGCCCGAAAGACCAGCAACGGCACCACACTCCAGCCGCAGAACTACGACTTCGCCGACACCTCCGCGCGATACCTGCGCATCGTCGGCCACGGCAACACCTCCAACGACTGGACCAGCATCACCGAGACCACCGTCAACGGGCCCGACGGCGGAGATGGCGGTGGCAGCTGTGACTACCCGGCCGAGGTGCTGAACCTGACGGATTGGTATGTCGGGCTTCCGGTTGGCGAGGAAGAGAAGCCGACCAACGTCGAGCAACCAGAACTTGCCACGTACGCGAACGATCCGTGGTTCACCGCAACCCCGGACTGCGACGCGGTTCAGTTCCGTGCCGCGGTCGACGGGGTCACCACCAGCGGCTCCAGCTACCCCCGCTCGGAACTGCGCGAGATGACGGACTCGGGCCGGACGAAGGCCAGTTGGTCGTCGACGTCGGGCAAGCACACGATGGTGATCGACCAAGCCATCACGGCGCTGCCCGAGGACAAGCCCCATGTCGTCGCCGGGCAGATCCACGATGCCGACGACGACGTCTCGGTCTTCCGCCTGGAAGGCAGCAAGCTCTACATCACCAACGGTGACACCACCCACCACAAGCTCGTGACGGACCACTACGTCCTCGGCACAGAATTCCAGGCCAAGTTCGTGGTCAGCGACGGGAAAATCAAGGCCTACTACAACGGCGTGCTGCAGACAACGCTCTCGAAGAGTTTCTCCGGCGGCTACTTCAAGGCAGGCGCGTACACCCAGGCCAACTGCGGCAACTCCTCGCCGTGCGGCGACGACAACTTCGGCGAGGTGAAGATCTACGGGCTGAGCGTCACACACGGCGACGAGGAATCATCCGACCAGACGCAGGCCGCCGAACGGTACGGCTGGGGCACACCGCTGCCGATATCCGACGAGTTCGACTACACCGGCCCGGTCGACCCCGCGAAGTGGGCGGTGCCGTCGGGCGATGTCGGCGGCACGGCCGGATGCTGGGAGGGGCACGCCGGAAACGGCCGCCGGTGCGCGAAGAACAGCACCGTCGGGGACGGCATGCTCACCCTGCGCGGCGAGGCGAACGGCGACACGGGGTGGATCAGGCAGAAGCGTGACGCCCAGTACGGCCGGTGGGAAATCCGGTCACGCTCACGGAACATCGGATCGGACGGCGGGCTCTACCACGCGCTCCACCTGATGTGGCCCACCGCGGGCAACCGGCTGGAAAACGGGGAGTACGACTGGGTCGAATACTCGAACCCCGACGCGCAGTGCCTCACGGCGTTCCTGCACTATCCGAAGAGCCCGTCGGACAAGAAGGAACGCCGCGACCTCTGTCCGATGGACATGACGCAGTGGCACAACTTCGCGTTCGAGTGGACGCCGAACGCGTTGGTCGGCTACGTCGACGGTGTCGAATGGTTCCGGCTGTCGGGCGGTGCGAACTCCGACCGCGGGAACATCCAGGCCATGCCCTCGGGACATCTCAACATCCAGCTCGACAACTTCACCGGCGACAGCGGCCTGCGCCCGGCCGTGTTCGAGGTCGACTGGGTCCGGGTGTACGACATTGAGGCGAGGTGAGGTCCTGATGAGACGAACGTATCGTGCGCCCTTGGCGGGGGTGCTCGCCGTGGGGGTCTTGGGGGTGTACCCCCCGGTCGCGTCGGCGGCGGGTTCTCCGGTGACCGTCACGGGAGTCTCGGCCGGCGCGGATGACGGGAACGTTCCCGCCAACACCCTCGACAACGACCTGAGCACCCGCTGGTCCGCCGAGGGCGACGGAGCATGGATCCGGTACGACCTCGGCTCGGCCCAGACCATCGGCTCGGTGTCCATCGCCTGGCACAAGGGCGACACCAGGAAAGACACCTTCGACGTCCAGCTGTCCAACGACGGATCGTCATGGACGACGGCACTGGCCCGAAAGACCAGCAACGGCACCACACTCCAGCCGCAGAACTACGACTTCGCCGACACCTCCGCGCGATACCTGCGCATCGTCGGCCACGGCAACACGACCAACGACTGGACCAGCATCACCGAGACCACCGTCAACGGGCCCGACGGCGGTGACGGCGACGATGGCGACCAGGGCTCCGGCCGCACCGTCCGCGTCGCGGATTCGGACCAGTTGCGGAGCGCGTTCGGGGACGCGCGGGCCGGGGACCGCATCGTGCTCGCGGACGGCCAGTACACGATCGGCAAGATGACCGGCAGGAACGGCACCGCCGGCCAGCCGATCACCGTCGTCGCGGAGCACCGCGGTCAGGCGGTGATCGACGACGGGCAGCTGGAGGTGAAGGACTCCTCATACGTGACCTTCGAAGGTCTGAAATGGAGGAACAGCGACACGCTGAAACTCACCGGCTCCAACCATGTCCGACTGACCCGCAACCACTTCCGGCTGACCGAGGAGTCCTCGCTGAAGTGGGTGATCATCCAGGGTGCGAACAGCCACCACAACCGGATCGATCACAACCTGTTCGAGGAAAAGCACCAACTCGGAAACTTCATCACCGTCGACGGCTCCGAGACCCAGCAGTCGCAGCACGATCTCATCGACCACAACCACTTCCGCAATATCGGCCCGCGTGCGGAGAACGAGATGGAGGCAATCCGGGTCGGCTGGAGCGGGATATCCCAGTCGAACGGATTCACCGTCGTCGAGTCGAATCTCTTCGAGAACTGCGACGGTGATCCGGAAATCGTTTCCGTGAAGAGCAACGACAACATCGTCCGCTACAACACGTTCCGCACCTCGCAGGGCGTGTTGTCACAGCGGCACGGAAACCGCGGCGCGTTCTACGGAAACTTCTTCCTCGGCGAGGGGAAGGCGGGAACCGGAGGAATCCGGATCTACGGCCAGGACCACACGATCTACAACAACTACTTCGGGGGCCTGACCGGCACCGGCTTCGACGCCGCACTGCAGATCGACGGCGGCGATGTGGACACCTCAGGGGCGCTGAGTGCGCACTGGCGTGTCTACCGGGCGACCGTCGTGAACAACACCTTCGTGAACAACGTGTCGAATATCGAGGTCGGCGCCAACTACAAGCTCCCGCCGGTCGACTCGACCATCGCCAACAATGTGGTCACGGGAAGCCAGGGCAAGCTGTTCAACGAGGTCAAGAAACCAGTGAACATGAGCTACGCCGGCAATATCGCATGGCCGACCGGCTCCGCGGCCGTCGGCGTGACCGTACCCTCCGGCGCCATCAAGGTGATCGATCCGCTGCTGGCCCCCGACGGGCCGGTCCACCGGATCGGTGCGGGAAGCCCGGCGATCGACACCGGCACCGACAGCTCCGCGTTCGTGACCGACGACATGGACGGCCAGCCTCGCGCCGGCGTCGTCGACGTCGGCGCGGACGAGCGGTCGTCGTCCGCTGTCACGCGAGCCCCGCTCGGCGCGACCGACGTCGGCCCGAGCGCTCCGTAGGACGCGCGTACGACCGGTGGTGGCTCAGCCATCACCGGTCGTACGGCAGGCCGCGCACCCGGCCACGGCGGGTCCCGTGCCGACACGTCGTACGCCTCCCGGAATCCCTAGGAGACAGGCGCGCCCGGCGCCGCCATGGGCACCGGAAACGCGAACCGGGGTTCCGCGCCGTTCATCCACGCCCCGATCGCGAAGGCCGCTGTCGCCTCCACGTACACCGCGCGGGCGAGCCCGCCACAGGGGATGGGCGTGCAGCCCATGGAGGTGATCAGCGCAGCGGTCCGGTCGAGGGCGCCCGGGTCGTCTCCGCAGTACGGGACGGCCAGCGGGGCGCCTTCGAACGCCGGGCGCGGCAGCGTCCAGATGCTGTCGTGGCAGAGGTTGAACGCCTTGACCACCTGGGCGTTCGGCGCGGCGTCCGCCATCCGCCGGGCTATGGAAGTCGTGCCGCCGGTGGACAGCGTCAGGCCGTCGTCGGTCGGCACGAGGGGGTTCGTGCAGTCGATCACCGTACGGCCGCCGAGTGCGTCGGCGAGACCCTTGACCAGTTCGGGCGCCACGTCCGCCGGGACCGCGGCCAGGACGACGTCGCCGTACGCCGCCGCGTCGGCGAGCGCGCCGTGGCCGGTGGCGCCGACGCGCACCGCCGTGGCCTCGGCCGCCGCGTGGTCGCGCCCGCCGACGAGGACGTCGTGTCCGGCGCGGACCCACGCGCCGCCCAGTGTGGTGGCCATCCCGCCCGTGCCCAGAATGCCGATGCGCATGAGTGCTCCCGTCTCCCGAGGTGAAGTGGACAGGGCAGCGACGTTAGAGAGGCCGATGCACACCGCGCGGTGTGCATCGGATCGGGCAGGATGGGGACATGGAGCAGCCGGAACGTCCGCGAGACGCCTCGCCCGAAGTCACGGCGTACACCGCGGACTGCCGTGCGCGCATCGCGTTCGAGGTGCTCGCGAACCGCTGGGACAGCGTCGTGGTCTACACGCTCGGCGCCTGCGGCCCGATGCGGCCCCGGGCGCTGGTCGCCAGGATCGGCGGGATCAGCCCCAAGGTCCTCAACGACGCGCTGCGGCGCCTGGAGTACAACGGCCTGGTCGAGCGCCGTACGTACGCGGAGGCGCCGCCGCGCGTCGACTACGCGCTGACCGACGCCGGAACCGCCCTGCTCGTCCCCATGCGGGCGATGGGCGCGTGGGCGAAGCGTCACGCGGACGACGTACTGGCCGCGCAGGACCGGTTCGAGGCGCAGCAACGCGCATAACTCAGGTGCCCGCCTTACGCGCCGCCGGTACCGTAACCAGACATGACAAAACCGCTGTCGTCGGACGAGGTCCACGCGCTCCTCTACGAGCTGTGCGTCGACCTCGGTTTCTGCCTTCCACCGCAAGACATACGCCGACTGCGCGAAGCGCCGCCGGCCGACGTGGACGAATTCACCGACGCCGTCTTCACGGCGGAGGGGATGGAGCCGCGCGGCGAGGACGACTGGCTACGGGTTCGGGTGCGAGACGTCGTCGAACGGCATATGCGCGGCGAGCGGCCCTGATTCTTGACGAGCCCTTTAGGCTGCCCGGGGAGGACTGAGCTTCGAGACAACACAACACACGGGGGGCCGAGGTGGACGGAAGGATTCCACAGCCGCACGACGTCAAGGACTCCGCAGAGTTCGTGGCGGTGATGCGCCAGCTACGCCAGTGGGCGAACCTGAGCTATCGCGAGTTGGAACGCCGGGCCGGGGCGGCGGGAGACGTACTGCCGCGCGCCACCCTCGCCGGGGCGCTGAACAGGCAGGAGCTGCCCCGGGAGGAGTTGGTGGCGGCCTTCGTCCGGGCCTGCGGTGGCGACGAGGCCACGGTCGAGACGTGGGTGGGGGTCCGCAAGCGCCTGGCCGTCGAGGTCGAGGTCGATCAGGAGACCTCCGACGCCGTGGTGCCGTCGCCCACGGACATCAACGTGCCGTCACCCACCGTGGAGACAGTGCCGGTCGCCGAGGACCCGGAGGCTGCGGCCGAGGACCGTGAGCCGGTGCCCGAGGAGCCCGAGCACGTGGCCGAGCACCCGGAACCGGACCCGGAGAGTTCCCCCCGCACACCAGAACCGAGAAAGCCGAAGGGGCCGAAGGCGGCCGGGCGCCGCCTCCGGCGACCGGGCGTGGTCATCGCGGCCACTGTCGCGATCGTGCTCCTGACCGCCGCGGCCACGGCGATCCTGCACCCCGGCGACAAACCCGACAAGCCGCGCGAGAGCAGCCGGACGGAAGCGCCGGCGGCCACGCCCTCCTCGGCCACGCCAAGCCGTCCCGCGGGCGGTGCCACCTCCAGCGCCGCCGACGCCAAACCCGTCAAGGACGACCCCACGGTCACGGAGACGCGGGAGACCTCGTCGCCGCCCCCGTCCCCGAAGACGACGGCCCCCAAGGAACGGAAGCCCACGCGGAGTTCACCGACGCCGACGTGGACTCCGTATGACCCGCCGGCGCTCCCCGACGACCCGCCGCCCTCGACGGACACATCGCCTACGTCCGACGGTGGCGACCCCTTCCCTGAGGAGACCTGCTGGGACGCCACCAACGACTGCACCTGAGGGGACGGGGGCTCAGTCGGTCGAGCCAGAGCCGCGGCAGCAGGCCCGCCGCAAGGTACGGATCGTCGGGCGGGTGCCTCGGCGCCGACGCCCCAGACGCTCTCGCCGTCCGCGTCGGCCAGGGCGAACGCGGGGGCGCCGGCCCGGCCTGACACCGCCGGCCAGCGGTGGACGCGCGCGCCGCTCCGCGCCTCGCTCAGTGTCCGGCCCCGCCCGCGAGTTCCCCGGCGTAGCGCTCCAGCGAGCGGTTGTACATCGGCAGGTGGCGGGACAGGGCCGACAGGGCGAGGGCCACCGCCTCCCTCTCCCTCCCGGCGTCGACGAGCGCCAGCGCGAGGAACGCGGCGACGGCGTCGTCGAGTTCGTCGGATTCCGCTTCCCGTTCCGCGGTGAGCAGCGCGACGCCCTCATCCGGCCGGCCGAGGTTGCGCACCGTGCTGGCCAGCTGGATCACCGCCTGGCGGCGCCGCGGGCCGGTGAGACCGGCGGCCAGGGCCTCGCGGTAGCGCGGGGCGGCCTCCTCCTCGTGGTCGGTGGCGTCGTACGCCGAGGCCAGCTCGAAGGACGCGACCGGGTCACCGGCGGGGAGTTCGGCCGTCAGCGCCGTCATGGCCGCCAGGAAGTCGGCGGGGCCGTGGTCGTCGAAGGCGGCCCACAGGTCCGCGACGCGCTGTTCCCAATCGTGTGTCGATATGCTCATCGGCGCAGCATCTCAGCCTGGGGCCGCCCGTGTCAGACGGGTCGGACGAGTCAGCCGCCGAAGACCGCCGTCACCGGGGCGTGGTCGCTCCACCGCTGGTCGTAGCTCGCCGCCCGCTCCACGTACGCCTTCACGGCCCGCTCGGCCAGCCCCGGCGTGGCGACGAGGAGGTCGATGCGCCACCCCGCGTCGTTGTCGAAGGCCCTCCCGCGGTACGACCACCACGAGTACGGCCCCTCGACGTCCGGGTGCAGCGTGCGCACCACGTCCACGTACGCCGCCTCGTCGTACACCCGGCTGAGCCATGCGCGCTCCTCGGGGAGGAACCCGGCCTTCTTCCGGTTGGACTTCCAGTTCTTGAGGTCCGCCTCCCGGTGCGCGATGTTCCAGTCACCGCACACCAGCACCTCGCGCCCGCCGGCCGCAGCGCGCTCCCGCAGCTCCTTCAGGTACGGCAGGAACTCCCCCATGAAGCGTTCCTTCTCCTCCTGCCGCTCCGTGCCGACCTCCCCCGACGGCAGATACAGGCTGGCGACCGTCACCCCGGGCAGGTCCACCTCCAGATAGCGGCCGCTGTCGTCGAACTCCGCGGACCCGAATCCGACCCGTACGCCCTCCGGCTCGCGCCGCGTGTAGACGGCGACCCCGGCCCGGCCCTTGGCGGCCGCCGGGGCGTGCACAGTGTGCCAGCCGTCGGGCTCGCGGACCGGCGCGGTCAGCTCACCGGGCTCGGCGCGTACCTCCTGAAGGCAGACCACGTCGGCGGCGGTGCCCGCGAGCCATGGCAGGAAGCCCTTCTTGGCCGCGGCGCGCAGCCCGTTTACATTCACGGAGGTCACGGTGAGCATTCCGGCACGATACGCCAGAAAAAATCGAGCGCCCCGCGGATTCGCATGAATGTACGATCCACCGCATGGACATTCGCCCCGTCTCCTACGATCACCCCGACGCCGTCAAGCTCAACGCCGAGGTACAGGCCGAATACGTCGAACGCTACGGCGAGGCCGATCTGACCGTCATGGACCCGGCGCACTTCGAGCCGCCCCGCGGGCTGTACCTCCTCGCCTACGACGCACAGGGCCGCCCGGTGGCCAGCGGCGGCTGGCGCAGCCAGGAGCGCGGTGAGGAGGGCCACTCGGACGGTGACGCCGAGATCAAGCGGATGTTCGTGGTCCGGGAGGCCCGGGGGCAGGGGCTGGCCCGTCGGATCCTGGCCGCGCTGGAGGACAGCGCCCGCGCGGCGGGGCGGGTCCGGATGGCGCTGGAGACGGGGACCGAGCAGCCGGAGGCCATCGCGCTGTACACCTCCTCCGGCTATGCGCCGGTTCCCAAGTTCGGGCTGTACCGCTTCGAGGAGTCCAGCCGCTGTTACGCCAAGCCGCTGGTGTAGGCACCGCCGGCGGCGGGACCCCTCAGGGCCCGGGGGGCCTAGGACGGGTCCGCGATCGCCGACTCGATCTCCTTGCGCACCCGGTCGGCCGGGTACCGGGCCACCGGGTGACCGTACGGCGCCAGGGCCCGGTCGGCCGCCTCGGGGGACGGCTCGCGCACATCGGCGAACAGCACGGTGGTGCCCGGCGGGACCTCGGCCGCCAGCATCTCCAGGGCGGCGCTCACCCCCGTACGCCGCTCCGCGCCCGTACCCTCGCGCGCGTCCCGTGCCGCGCCGACGAATCCGCCCTCGCCGAAGCCGATCATGATTCCCAGCGGCCCGCCCAGAAGCCCCACGAGCCCGCCCATCAGGCCGTCGACGGTGAAGCAGCGGGCCCCGGCGCTGTCCACGCAGTCCGGCAGATCGAGCGTCCCGTCCATGGCGCGCGCGATCACCACGCCCTCGCGCAGCGACAGCACGCCCTCGTCGTCCGCGCGGAGCAGCGCGTCGAGTGCCCGGGGGCCCGTCTCCGGCGCGGCGAGGTCCATGAACAGGACGTTCTCGGCCATACCTCCACTCTTGCCGCAGCCAGGGCCCCGCGCACCTCGTGGCCCCGCACGCCTCGCGGTCACCGCACCCCGCGGTCACCGGCCGCACGAGGCGCGTGGGGATCACCGGAACAACCAGCCCGGCGTCGCGTCGCCAACCCGCGGCGCGCAGTCGCAGGACTCTTCGTCGGACGTCATCAGCCGTTGGCCGCGAACTTCCGGCTGATCGCGTCGAACACGCCCTTGGCCTCACTGCCCAGATGCGGCCCGGCGAGCCAGGTGTGTGCGTTGGAGCTGATGGAGGTGTTGGACACCAGCGCCGTCTTGCCCCCGCGGTTCACCAGCCACCCGCCGCCGGAGGAGCCGCCGGTCATCGTGCAGCCGATCCGGTACATCGTCGGCGCGGTCGGCGAGAACGACAGCCGGTTGGGCCGGTCCAGGCAGTTGAACATCAGCGCTCCGTCATACGGCGGCGCGGCCGGGTAGCCGTACGCGCCGATCGAGCTGACCTGGTTCGCCGACGGCGCGTCGAACCACACCGGCACGGCGGCCCCGACCGTCTCCTGCAGCGACTTGCCGCCGCCGTTCTCCGGCTTCACGTGGAGCACCGCGAAGTCGTACGACGAGGCGACGTTGCCGACGTGCGCACCCTGCTCGATCCACTGCGAGGAGGTCTGCGACCAGTCCGCCCACCACACGCCGTACGGGTTGACCTCCTGGCTCGCGGCGGTCCCGGTCCGCTCGGCCGGCAGCCCGTTGTCGTTGTACGACGGGACGAACACGATGTTCCGCATCCAGCCGCCCTGCTTGCCGGAGTGCACGCAGTGGCCCGCCGTCCACACCAGGTTGGACTTGCCGGGGTGCGCCGGGTCCTCGACGACCGTGCCCGAGCACACCATCGGCCCGTCGGGGCTGTCGAAGAAGACCCTCCCGACCGGCGCCATGTTCTGGTGGTACGGCCGGGAGACCTGCTTGGCCTGGATCGCGGCCGGCTCGGGGTCGGTGGCCGCCTGGCCCTGACCGGCGCTCTGCGTGGCGACGGTGTTCGGCGAGTCCTTGGCCTTGGCCATCCTGGACGGCTGCCAGAAGTCCTTGATGACGGGGTTGGCGAAATCGGAAGCCTTGCGGGCCCAGTTGTCCCAGTTCTTCCAGCCGCCGTCCTTCCACTTCTTCAGATCGTCCAGGCTGGTCGGCACCCCGTCCGGAATCTTCAGCCTGTCCTTGACCTTGTCCCCGGCGGTGGCCGAAGCGCTCGGCTCGGACCCGGCGTTGTCGTCACTCGGCCCGCAAGCCGTGGCGGTGACCGCGAGCAGCGCGGCCATGGCCGCGGCGGCCGCGGCGGAGCGGCGTATCGATGGCATGGAGCTTTGTCCCCCTGTGTGCTGCTGTGCAATGTCCTTGTTCGGCGCTTTTCGCGCATGCCCCTTCCGGGACAAGCCCCCACTATGCCCGCGCCCTTGGCCACATCCGTCACCCGGTTCACAGCCCGCACACAACACGAACCGGGTCGGCACGATTCCATGACATCGCATCAATGAGCATTGACGGAGTGAGTACTCACTCCGTAGGGTGGCGGCATGACAGAGCCACCCACCCGGCGGCGCGCGCCGGGCATGAGCACCGAGCAGCGCCGGGCGATGATCGTCGCGGCGGCGCTTCCGCTGGTCGCCGAGTACGGCGCCGCGGTGACCACGGCACAGATCGCCCGCGCCGCCGGCATCGGCGAAGCGACGATCTTCCGCGCCTTCAAGGACAAGGAGGAGGTGCTGGCCGCGTGCACGGCCGAGGCGATGAACCCCACTCATGTACTGCGCGAGCTGGCCTCCATCTCCCTCGACCAGCCGCTCGCCGACCGGCTGACGGAGGCGGCCGAGGCGATGCGGGCCCATCTCGCGCGCATGGGCACGGTGGCCGGCGCCCTGCAGGCCTCGGGCCACCGCCGCGAACGCACGCCAGCCGCCCGGACCACCGGCGACCGCACCACCGGCGACCGCACCACCGGCGACCGCACCACCGGCGACCGAGCCGCCTCCGACACCCGGCCCGACGGGCCCGACCGGCCGGCGGACAGCCGGGAGGTGTCGATGCGGGCGACCCGTGACGCCCTGACCGAACTCGTCCAGCCCGACCGGGCGGCCCTGCGCCTGCCCCCCGAAAGAGTCGCCTCGATCTTCCTCGGCATGCTCTTCACTCAGCTGCACTTCGGCGCCGAGGGCGCCGACGTCGATCCGGCGGAGCTCGTCGACGTCCTCCTGAACGGCACCATCAACGAACCCCGGAGCGGCACATGACCGTCACGCTGAACCACACCATCGTCCCCGCCGACGACCACCGGGAGGCGGCCCGGTTCTTCGCCTCCGTCATGGGCCTGGAGGAGCTGCCTCCCGCGGGCCGTAACGGCCACTTCGCCCCCGTACGGGTGAACGACACGCTCACCCTGGACTTCATGGCCATGACCGACCCCGAAGGGCACCACCTGGCCTTCGACGTGGACCCCACGACGTTCGACGCGATCCTGTCCCGGATCCGCACGGCGGGCATCCCCTACGGCAACGACCCCACCCAGCCCGACAACGGCCGGATCGACCACCCCCTGTGCCCCCGCGGCCTGTTCTTCCAGGACACCACGGGAAATCTGTACGAGGTGATGTCCCCGGCATGACGGGCACGGCCGCGCGGCCCGCGGATCAGCTGAGGCGAGGCCGCCGGGCTCAGGCCACGAGCTCGTCCAGATACACCGCCGCCAGGCGCGGCAGGCGGCGGCTCATCTCCTCGGCGTCGTCGAAGTCGAAGTCTTCGCCCATATCCGCCTCGGGATCCGTCGCGGGGCCGCCGTCCCCGCTCTCGCCCTGGGCGGACCGGTGACGCCTCCACTCCTCGTTGAAGTCCTCCCCGGCCGCCGCTAGCCGCTCGAACGCCGTGTGCGCCACGTAGTTGACGTCCTCAAAGAACAGGGCCTCATCGACGCCGTCGGTCGCGGCCTCGATCACGGCCGGGTGCTCCGCGAGGCTGTCCGGGTCGGCGGCCGCGCGCTCGTACCACTCGCGGCCCAGCGCGATCAGCCCGGCGCGGAAGTCCATGAAGCTGTCGTCGGAGCAGCCGCCGCCGATGAGATAGGCGGCGGCCCAGACGTCCCACCGATAGACGGCGGCGTGTATCTCGTCGAACCGTGTCTGGAATGCGAGGATGTCTTCCTTCGAGAGCGCGGCGAGCAGGTCGACCAGCGCCTCGTCGAAAGGCTTTCCGTCCGGGCCGCCCACCCGCGCGGCTTCGATGACGCTCCAGAAGCGATCCGTGTCCATGTGGTCGACTGTGCCACGGAGGTCTGACAACGCGAGGAGGACGCAAGGTGAAGCTCGGCTCGGCACGTGCCGCCGCGGCCCGGTGGGTGGACCGGTACGCCCGCCCCGAACCCGGTTTCCGCGGGGCGTACTTCAGCGGCTCGACGGTCGGCCGGCCCGACGACGACGAGCTGCCGCCGACCTCCGACGTCGACGTCGTGGTCGTCACCGCCGAGGACGACCCACCCGTCAAGCCGGGCAAACTCCGCCATGACGGCGCCCTGCTGGAGATCAGCTATGTGCCCTGGGCCCAGCTCGCCCCGCCCGAGACCGTGCTCTCCTCGTACCACCTGGCCGGCAGCTTCCGCACCGACACGGTCATCGACGACCCCACCGGCCGGCTGCGCTCCCTGCATGCCCGCGTCTCGCGCGACTTCGCCGCCCCACCCTGGGTGCGCCGCAGGTGCCAGGACGCCCGCCACCGGGTCGAGCGCGGGCTCGCGGCGATCGACACGTCGGCGCCGTTCCACCAACAGGTGACGTCCTGGCTGTTCCCCACCGGCGTGACCACCCATGTGCTGCTCGTCGCCGCCCTGCGCAACCCCACCGTACGGCTGCGCTATCTGGCAGCCCGCGAAGTCCTCGCCGACCACGGCCATCTCGACCTCTACCCCGAGCTCCTCGACCTCCTCGGCTGCACCCACCTGCCCGCCGCGCGCGTCCGGCACCATCTGCGGGACCTGGCCGAGACGTTCGACGCCACCGCAGCCGTGGCGAAGACCCCGTTCATCTTTTCCAGCGACATCGCCCCGGCCGCGCGGCCCATCGCGATCGACGGCAGCCAGGACCTCATCGACCGCGGCCGCCACCACGAGGCGGTCTTCTGGATCATCGCGACCTTCGCCCGCTGCCACACCATCCTGGCCGCCGACGCCCCCGCGACCCACCAGGCGCTGACCCCGCCCTTCCGCGCCGCCGTCGCCGACCTCGGCATCACCTCGACCGCCGACCTCCTCCATCGCGCCGAGGAGGTCACCCGCTTCCTCCCCCGCCTCTGGCAGACCGCCGAGGCCGTCATCCGCACAGCGGCGCGCTGATCGACCAGTCCGTATCCAGCCTGTCGACCAGGGCCCGGGCGAGGGGCGGCGCGTGCCGTTCGGCCCACTGCCGGGCGAGCCCCAGAAACCCGCGCAGCTTGCCCTGGACGTCCTCCAACAGCCCGGGCAGCTCGGCGACGGCCAGCTCAACGGGGCGCCCCACAGGCGTATGCGCCGCGTCGCGCCCATCCGGCCAGATCCGTACGACCGAGCCCAGGTGCTCCACCCGCGGGGACGGGTCATGGCCCAGCCACAGCTCCGCCCCGTCCGCCAGATCCAACCACTCACGCCACGTCTCCAGACCGCAGCAGCACCCGGAACGGACGAGGGCGCCGCTGACCGTGTCCCGGACGCACAATCCGCCCGGGGCGATGGTGCACTCGGCCTCGACCGTCCGCCAAAGGAGCGCGCCGGCATCGGCCGCGCGGGGGTCGCCGGGGTCGAGGTCGTGGTTGTAGCCGGCCCAGACCGCCATCGCCGTACCGACCTCCAGCGGTGACAGCCCGCCGGACAGCAGCAGCACGCCGTCGGGGCGCGGAGGGGCGACGGGCCACAGGGCGAAGTCCCGGGCCTGGTACGTCTCCAGGGCGGCATCCATGACGATCACGGCGGCGTCAGTCGGCTCAGTCGGAGTTGCACCACAGCAGCACGCCCGGCCCATCCGGCGTGGTGACGGGGATCCACGCCTCGTCGGCCTCGGCGAGCCGGTCCTCGGCGAGCCGCAGCGGATGCGGCTCCTCGTTCGTACCGTCGCAGGCCCAGAAGGTCACGCCCTCGACGACCTCCCGGAGCTTGGCCAGCTCGTCGGCCGTCCACAGGTGATTCCAGGTCCCGGCCCCTCGGAAATGCCCCTCGAACATCTCACACAGCCCGTCGAGCGCATCGGGCGCGAACACCGGCACCAGATATCCCTCGACCCGCCCCTGCCGACAGGCGGTTCCCCCGTACTGCTGCTGATAGGACACCCCGGTGGCCGCCTCGACCACCACATAGAACCAATCCTCGGACGCCCCGTCGGGGTCGAGGAAGACAAATCGCTGACCGGCCATGCCCGCAGTCTGTGGCCCCGCGCTCAGCGCCTCAACAGGATTTCGACGCCGACGAGCGCAGCCGACGGCGCTGTCAGTGGTCGGGTGCACCATCGACCACATGGCACCCACCGACTCGACCGCCGCCTCCCCACCCGCGTGGGGCGTCCAGCACACGCTGTGTCTGCCCACCGAGGACGCGGCGCGGCAGGCCGCGGCGGAGCTGGCCGCGCTCGGGCATCGGCTGATCGCGATACGGGCCCATGACCACGTCCGGTCCGATCCGTCGAGCTTCTGGTACGGCATGCCGTCGCTCGACCCCGAGCTGACCGGCTGGTGGCAGGTGTTCTCGCTGGCCGTCCACACCGGCCACGACCGCCGGGCGCTGGAGCCGTTCCTCCGGCACGAGCGCATACGGATCGCCGGGGTGGCCCGGTCCCACGGCGGGTTCCGCCAGGGCGGCGCCGAGGGGCACGCGACCACCCTGCACCGGGCCTTCACCCGGGACGGCGTGGTGCACGAGCGCGCCACGGCCGAGGTCACCCCGCCCGCCCCACTGCCCGCCGACCCTGCCCCGCCCGCCCTGGGGCCGCGGTGGACCGGCCCGGCATCCGGCGGACCCGACCGGCCCGACCGGCCCGAGGATGTCGTCCGGGCGGTCGTGGCCGTGGCGGAGCGGATGTACGGCGGCGCGAACGCGGCCCCCGACGCCGTCGGGTGGCTGCTCGATGAGGACTTCGCCTTCGGGGAGCCGTACGAGACCACGGGCGCGTTCCTGGGCGACCTGGCGGATGCCGTGGCCCCTCAGGGCACCTGCACCGACGACACCGTCGAGGCCGTCCCCTTCCTGGCCGAGCTGGCGCACGACGGCGACATTCCGCCCTCGGTCCGGCTGATCGTGCTCGGCGACCTCCTCCAGCTGGCGGCCACCGGCGCCTCGCTCGCCGTCTCCGCGGCCGACCGCATCGCCGCGCTCGGCGCCGCCTGGCAGGAGCCCGCCGGCGTCCAGATGACGCGGCGGGCCATCGGCCGCGCGCTGCCGCGCCTCCTGGACCGCTGGGACGAGGAGGCCGACGCGGCCCGGTTCGTACTCGCCGCGCTGGCCGCCGCGGCGCCGCACGACGCCGGCACCCACCTCGTCCCCCGCCTGAACGTTCTCCCCGCCCCGGAGGGCTCGCCCCGCGCCGACACCGTCGCCCTGATCGCCGCGCTCCTGGACCACGACGAGAGGGGCCTCGACACCGCCCTGCACCGCCTGACCTCCTGGCGCCCCGCCCTCGCGGAGCAGACCACCATGCCCCACGCCGCTCCCCGCCAGGTGGCCCTGGCCGTCCTCCCGGCCCTCGTCATGGAGGATGTCGGCCCGGCCGTCCACTCCTGAGATCGGAGCCCAGCATGCCCGCGCCGACCGAAATCCCCTGGAACCACGCCCGCGCGGTCGAGGTGCGTGACCTCAACGCTGACGGAGAGACGGTCATCCGCGACCCCGTCGAACTGGCCGAGCTGGCCCGCCTGCTGGAGGTCGACCACGCGGGCGCCGGTTTCGTCTGCATGTGCTGGGGCGATGTGGAGTTCCGGGTCCGCGACGCGGCGCAGCGCACCCTTGCCGTGCTGAGGCTGCACCTGGGCAGCGGGCTGGACTGGCACGAGTGGGCCGGGCAGCTCCCGCTGCTGCGCGCCGAGGACCTGACGCGCTGGCTGACCGACCGCGGTCTGTGCGCCACGCCTCCCGCACCAAGGCTCTGACCAGGCCCGACAGCAAAAGTCTGGACCTCGTTGAACTCTCCGCCGCGCGAGGCCGTATCTCGGCTGCGACAGGCACGCCGCGTTCGAGCGGGTACGCGAGCCCGGGAAGTTCCTCATCCGCCGAGCCGTCATCGAACGCGTGGGCTGACCGCCCGCGGGTCATGGCCCGGAGACGGCCATGGCGTGGGCCCCGAGCACCACCGCCGCGGCCAGGCAGCCGACGGCGACCCCGGCGGCCGCCCGCCGCACCGGAACCTTCCCCGGAGGGGTCCGGCGCGGCAGGACGAGACTCAGCACCGCACCGCCCCACGCGAGAGCCACCAGCCACGGAAGCCATGCCTCCGCCCGCTCGTTCGTCCTCCGGCAGTGCTCGGCTCGCGGTCCGGTTTCGCCGTAGTAGAAGAGGCAGTCGCTGCCGAAGTTCTCGGTGCCGAGCCCGACGACCCCCCACCACACGGCGCCAACGAGGGCCGCGGCCACCGCGATTCCCGAGGCCACGCGGCCGCCGACGCCACGCGCCGCGGAGCTGCCCATGCCCGTTCTCAGCCGTGCTGGGGAGAGATCGCGTACGGGGCGACGGGAAGGCGGGCGCACTGACGGCAGGCGCGGGCGGAGGCCGCGATCCGCATGTGTGAGGCGATGGTGACGACGCCGATGCCCGCGCTGACCTGCCAGTTCCCGGCCAGGGCCGACGCGGTGGTGAGCGTCACGGCGCTGATCGCCAGGGCCGTACCGGCGGTGGTGCCGGTCCAGGCGACCATCAGCGGGAGCCGCCGCGGGGTGGGCAGCCAGCGGGCCAGGGCGCCGGTGGCGGCCAGCGACGCCGCCGCCAGCAGCGCGGCGGCGGCCGCGACGCCGCCCACGTGGGCGGCCAGGACCTGAACGGGGTGAGGCAGGCCCCGGTCGCGGTCGACGATCACCAGCACATACCAGCCGAGGATCAAGACTGGAACGAGGAGCGCGACGCGGCGCGCGGTGTGGCGGGCCTGGGCGATGGTGAGTTCCCGCTGGAAGGCGGGCGCGATGTCCTCGACGCTCCCGAAGTCGTCCACGGCCTGGCGTGCGGCGTGGTCATCGGCGCGGCCGTCGCGCCTCGTCCCGTGAGCGATGTCCGCCGCGGCATCGGTGAGAGCGTCGCGCGCCTCGGTCAGCATCCGGTCCTTGACCCGCGCCGGGCCGTGCAGGGCGGCCGCCAAGGCGGCGACATGCTCGTCGATCGGGTCGGGGCCGGACGCGGCGCGGTGGTCGAGGGCCGTCACGTGGCCGGCCTCGGTGCCGGGGCGGGGTCCAGGACGGCGCCGATCGCGGCGGTGAGCTCACGCCAGGCCGTACGTTCCTCGGCGAGAGAGCGCCGCCCGGCGTCGGTCAGCTCGTAGCAGCGGCGGCGGCGTTCACCGACCGACTGCCAGTCGCTGCGCAGCAGCCCGAGCCGCTCCAGCCGGTTGAGCGCCGGATACATCGTGCCCGTCCGCAGCTCCAGGGCGCCGCCGCTGCGCTTCTGAACAGCCGTGATGATCGCGTAGCCGTGCAACGGCCCCTGCTCCAGCACGGCCAGCAGCAGCGCGTCCAGATGCCCGCGTACCGCATCTCCCTTCATGGAGAACAGCCTACCCACTGAGCATGTAGGTGAGCTATATATTGGCAGCCAACACATAGACTGCCAACTCAACCGGAGTCGCAGTGACCAAGCTGCTGCTGTCAGTGCACGTCCTTGCCGCGATCCTGGCGATCGGCCCGATCGCCGTGGCCGCCTCACTGTTCCCCCGCTTCGCTCGCGGCCCTGGCAGGGAGCACCTCCCAGCCATAGCTGGGGGAGACCAGGAACCGGGCGGCCGAAAAAGCTCCGCGATAGCCGCGTTCCTGCACCGCGTCTGCCGTGGCTACGCCGTCGTCGGCCTGGCCGTCCCGGTCTTCGGTCTCGCCACCGGAGCCCAACTCGGCGTCCTGGGCGACGCCTGGCTCATCACCTCGATCGCGCTGACCGCGATCGCCGCCGCCCTGCTGGCGCTGGCCATCCTCCCCACCCAACAACGCCTGCTGGCCCCGCCCGACGACGCGGCCGTCACCGAGAACACCCGGGCAGCGGCAGCGGCCCGACTGGCCATGACCACCGGAATCTTCAATCTGCTGTGGGCGATCGTGGTCATCCTGATGATCGTCCGCCCCGGCTCCACGACCGGAGCGTGACCGCCATGCGCACCCTGCGGATCGCGGCCGCCATCGAGGCGATATCCCTGGCAGCCCTGCTGATCAACCTGGCCACCGTCCACACCAAGGCCGTCACCGCCCTCGGCGGCCCGGTCCACGGCATGGCCTACCTCGCCACGATCGCGTGCACCTGGATGACCCGCGACGCCACCCCCACAGTGCGCCTGCTCGCCGCCATCCCCGGCATCGGCGGCCTGCTCGCCCTCCGCCGAATCCAGCCCAAAGGAGTTTGAGATGACCGACCCGTACGCCGGGCTGCCGTTCCCGCGCACCGACCTGGCTCTGAAGGCCCTGCACCACGCCCACGACATCGAAGCCCCGGCGATCTTCAATCACAGCCTGCGCACCTACCTCTACGGGCGCTTCCTCGGCGAGCGTCAGGGCCTACAACCCGGCCACGACTACGACGACGAGCTGCTGTTCCTCGGCTGCCTGCTGCACGACGCCGGACTCAGCCGCGAAGGCGACGGCGACCAGACCTTCGACCTCGACGGCGCCGACCTGGCCGCCCGCTTCCTCACTGGCCAAGGGATGGCCGCCGACCGCGTCGAGGTCGTCTGGGACGCCATCGCCCTCCACCTGCACTACGACCTGGCCACCCGCAAACGCCCAGAGATCGCCCTGGTCACCGCAGGCGCCGGCTACGACCTCGGCCCAGACCCGGCACACCCCCTGCCGCCCGGCTACGCCGACCACATCCACGCCGCGCTGCCCCGCCTGCACGCCGCCGCCGTGCTCTACGACACGATCGTCGACCAGGCACTCGCCAAACCGCACAAAGCGCCGCCGTTCAGCATGCCCGGCGAACTCCTCCGCCAGAAAACCGGCGCGCCCTGGCCCACCTGGCAACAGCTGATGACCGATCCATCAGGCTGGCACGACTACGACGGCTACCCGCCGACCACCTGACCGAGCGGGATTGCGTCAGGGGTGAGTCGCGGTCACCTCGTCGGTCAGTACACGGTTCAGCCGCGTCACGGCACCGATGCCGACGAAGGGCGCCGCGAGGGCGTTGCCGAACAGAGCCAACCCCACGCAGATATGCAGCGCGATGAAAGCGCCGTTGGTATGCGGGGTGGCCGCGTCGCCGCTGAGGCCATCGTCCATACCCAGGTACCAGGCGGTACTCAAGGCGACCGCGCCCGACCAGAGCAGCCAGTAGACCGCGGTGACAGCCGCCCAGATCCGTATGGCGCGCCCGGAGTACCGCTGCAGCCGGGCACCCGTGTACTGCAGCCCCAGCAACGCGAGGACGAGCAGCACCGGCACCGGCATGAACCAGTCGTTGTGCTGCGCCCACTCGGAGAGTCCTCCGAAGTCGATGTTGTCCGGCGTCTCGGGGTAGTCGCGGACGATCGTGCGCAGCTTGGGGGCCATCGGCAACAGGACAAGCATGGGAACCAAACCCCACATGCTCAGCCCCGGACTCCCCAACGCACCGTCACGTACCCACGTGCTGAGGCGAACCGCGCGTGAGTCCGGGCCGGCGTCGCCCTGCCGGATGGGGCCGGAGCCGGGGTGCGGGTCCACCTTGGTCGGGGGGAGGACGCGGACGGTAGCCGGGTCAGGCTGCGGCGCCTGCGGCACGTCGGCACTGTCCAGGTTGAACAGGTGCTCCGCCCGACGGGCGATCACCGCGTTGACGGCACCTGGCAGCCAGTCCCGCTCGCCGGCCTCACGCTCGGCGGCGAGAGCGCCGAGCTCCGCCGCCGTGGGGCGGTCCTCAGGCCGTTTGCCCAGGCAGTCACGAGCGACCGCGGCCAGCGCCTCGGGCATGCCGCCCAGGTCCGGCTCCCGGTGCACCACCCGGTACAGCAATTCCGGTCCGGAGCCCGTGCCGAACGGACCGCGGCCGGTGGCGGCGTAGGCCAGCACCGCCCCGAGCGCGAAAACGTCCGCCGCTGAGGTCACCTCCCGCCCCTCCGCCTGCTCCGGCGACATGTAGCCGGCGGATCCCACAGCCAGGCCGGTGCCGGTCAGCCCGGTTTCGTCGGCCGCACGAGCGATCCCGAAGTCGATCAGCAGGGGGCCGTCCTGTGACACCAGCACGTTCGCCGGCTTGACGTCGCGGTGTATCAGGCCGCGTCCATGTACGGAGTCCAGCGCATGGGCCAGCCCCGAGAGCAGCCGCCACACCGACGCCTCAGGGAGGGGGCCATGTTCATGGACGATCTCGGCCAGTGAAGGACCGGGTACGTATGCCGAGGCCAGCCAGGGCGTCGGCGCTTCGGCGTCGGCGGCCACCACCTTCACCAGCCCCCTCCCGGAAACCGACTGAGAGGCGCGGATCTCCCGGGCGAAGCGCTCCCGGAACCCGGGAACCGAGGCCAGCCAGGGATGCACCATCTTCAGCGCCACATAACGCCCGTCGGCCGACCGTCCCAGATACACGCGGCCCATGCCGCCCACCCCCAGGCGGAACAGCAGGCGATAGCCGCCTACCTCCCGTGGGTCATCGTCTTCCAACGGCATCATGACGCGCGCTCCCCCGATCCCCGAACCACGTGGAACTTGGCCTCCGTTGACCATACTGGCCTGCTCCCGGCCCGCGGACAGGACGAGCACGTCAGGGATGTGCCATCCGCCAGGGAGCGGACCGCCGAGGGGATTCGCACCCCTGGCCCCTCGATGCGCACTGCGGGCGGGACGGTCGGTGAGGCCTGCCCGGCTGGTCAGCCGGTCGGCTGGGGATAGAGGCGTTCGTGTTCCCGTGCGGTGTGGAAGATCCAGTACTCGGGGAAGTCTCCGTTGCTGATGACGACACGGAGGGTGAGGACGGCTTCGGCGCCGGCGACGCTCCACCTACTGCCCGTGATGTCGAGGCGGTCGGCGATCAGGTGGCGGGCTGCGCCCCCGACGATTCCGCTGGCGATCGGCCAGCCGGCCTTCAGGGCCTTGTCGTAGTGGACGTGATCGGCGTTGTTCTCCAGGTAGCGGCAGGCTTTATCCGCGGCGGCACGTTGATCGTCGGTGAGACGGTGGCGGTCGGCTTCGCTGCGGATGCCGGCGACGGCGCCGGGTGCGTCGCCGGCCAGGATGCGGGCGGCCTTCGCCCCGACCCAGGTTTAGGCCTCCGGATCGGTGGCGGTGTGGAAGCAGCGTGCGGCCGCCCAGAGTTTCTCGATCACGTGGACGATGTCGAGCACGATGTGGAGGGCGACGCCTCGGCGGTCGGCTTCGGCGCGGACGAGGTCGAGCTGGTGAGTGGCGCCGTCGACCAGGACCACCCAGCACCGCTGATGCTGGGGATCGCGGGCCTCGGCCTGGTCGAATGCCGTCTTGATGACGTGGTCGGGGTCGTGCTCGACGGAGGCGGTGAGCCACTTCGCGCGGGCCTTCGGTCCTTTGCGCACGGTGCGGTTGCCGGTGCGGCCGCCGGGCGGGGCGATGATGTCGTGCGGACGGCTAACGGCCGGGTCGGCGTCGTGGACGACCGCGAGGGTGGCCATCCGCTTGCGGCCCGATTTTTCCCCGGCCGAAAGGCGGGTGCGGAAGGTCCGCTTCGCCCGCTCAGCGGCCTTCTGGGTCGCCTCGCGGAGATGCCCCGGCCTCATCACGATGCCCTTGCCGTCGAAGCTGAGCACCAGCAGCGTCCTTCTGGCCGCAGGTTCGGGGGAGCGGGAGGCATAGAAGACGCCGATGTCCACCGCGGCCGCCCTGACCAGCGCCTCAGCCTGCCTTTTTACCCACCGGACGGGATCCGCAGCGGCGGTCGATCGCCTGAAGGGCGGTGTCGTAGGAGCCGCGGCAGGCTTCCAGCACGGCGAGTTTGCGCAGGCCCAGACTGTGCCGGCCGCACGGCAGGCCGAGTACCGCATCGGCCGGACAGACGTTGGTCCGGTCCGGGGCGCGCAGTGCACACCGGGTCAGTCACCGTCCCGACCACCGTGGCCGGCTCGCGCCGGTGGTTCTTCTCCAGCCGGGTGCGGCCACCGGCCCGCTCGCCGCGGGCTGCCGGCTCCAGGCCGGTGAGTACGGCTTCCTCGGCCCGGGCGCGGAGGTCGTCAGCAACCACGCAGGTCAAGACAACTCACTGGAAAAGAGCCGCGCCGTTCCTCTATCTTCGATGAGGTCATCAACTACCGCATGACATCTGCCCGGTGACGGAGTCGGCGTGGGGTGCGCGTCCCCGCTCCACGCCACCACTGGACGGCTTCAGGCGCAGCCACGGGTCGGCACATCCGGACGCCGACGACCCCGTGTGGCGCGTCCCGCCGGGCGGCGAAAGGGATGCGTCGTGCCTTCGGCGTCGACGAACTACCGTATCCTGCTGGGCACTTCGGGTGCCGCAGCCTTCTTCCTTCCCGCCGCTGTCGGGCGTCTGGGTATCGCCATGACGGGGATCGGCATCGTCTGGCTGGTGCACGCACGCACCGGGTCATATGCCGCCGCGGGTCTCGTCACCGGCGGGTTCGCTGTCGCGGACGCCGTCGCCGGGCCCCAAATCGGGCGCCTTGTCGACCGGTTCGGGCAGGCGCGGGTGCTTTACCCCGCGCTGGGCGCACATGCCGGGGCCGTGGCGCTGCTTCTCGCCGGCGCCGTTCCGGACCTCGTCTCAGGAGTGCTCGTCGGGGCAACGCTGCCCCAGCTCAGTGCCCTTTCCGCCGCTCGCTGGTCCGCTCTGCTGTCCGCCGAACGGGCTGCCGCGCTGCCCACCGCCTTCGCCCTGGAGGCCCTCGCCAACGGCGTGTCCTACCTGGCCGGCCCGGCCCTGGTGAGCGTCCTCGGTGCGGCGGGCCGCCCCGGCGCCGGGGTGCTGCTCGCCGCCGCGCTCGTCGTCGGCGGTGGGCTCGCCCTCGCCGCCCAGCGCCGCACCATGCCGCCCCTCACCGGCCGCGCCGAACGCCGTCACGCCGGACGCGCTCTGCTTCGCTCCGCGTTCCTGCGGCAGGTCGCGCTCGGCCTCGCGCTCGGGGTGTTCTTCGGCGCGATGCAGGTGTCCGTCGCTGCGTATGCCGTCGGACGCGGCATGCCGGACGCGGCAGCGCTGCTCTATTTGGCCTCCAACTGCACCAATTTGGTCGGTGGTTGGGCCTACGGAGCATGGCGCCCCGGCGGCTCACCCCGGCGCCGCCAGGCCGCGGCCGCTGCCTGCCTCGCCCTCGCGAGCCTCCCACTGACCTTCCTCGACGCGCCCCTCGCGGTCGGGGCTACCCTCGCCCTGACCGGACTCGCCGTGCCGGTCCTCCTGATTCTCACCTCCGTCCTCACAGAGTCGTCGGTCCCGCGCGCCGTCCTCACCCAGGCGTTCACCTGGGGTAACTCCGCAAGCGCGGCAGGAATAGCAGGCGCCGCGGCGGTCGCGGGGCGGGTGGTGGACGCGGGCGGTGCGCACGGCGGCTTCAGTGTGGCGGCGGGGGCCGCCGTGGTGATGACGGTCCTGGCACTCGGCGGCATGCGGGACTCATCAGACTCATCACCGGACGTGCCGAAGCCGTCCGCGCCCGCGGAAACCACAGCACCACTGGATCTTCCACACCCAGATGCAACGCGAACGGCTCTACCTCCGCCCTGACCAGCACAACCAGGGACTCCTGGCCTGGCTGGCGATCTCACCCAAGAAGAGCTGCACCCTACCCGTATTGCCAGCTACGGACCTTTGTGCCGCTCAATGGCGGCGCCGCGTCAGCGGTACCGGCCCCCACGACGGCCGCAGCCAGTGTGGTGGCGAGGATGATGCAGGCGGATCGAATGCGCATGAAAGCTTCCTTCGCTTCGCGGGACGATCAGCGCCTCACGCTCAGTGGGCAGCGCCGGGAGGCTCTGCAGGGCGCCTTGCCCCGCACGCTGGATGAGCCCCTGGGTGATGCCGTGAAGCCGCTTGGCGTCGTCTGGGTCGAAGGTGCCGCCCCGCACGCTGATCGGCCGGCGCTCCTGAAACGCGCTCAGCGTCTCGGAAGGCGGGGAGTCGATCAGTGCGGAGACGAGTCGGACGCCCCCCTCAATGGGGGTGCCGGCCCGTCGCATCGCCTCGGCGCGCACCGTCATCACCGGGTCGAACTCTCCGACGAACCGGCCCGCGATGTTGCCTGGGAAGAGGAGCACATAGCGAATGCCACGCTCCTGGTGTTCGGTGTCGAAGTGGACTCCGAGCAGGTCGTTGAGCCGTCCGCCCTGGAACATCGCCTCCCAGCCGTCGTAGCCGCGCTCGAGCTCCAGGTCGTCCCAGTGAATGCGGGCCATGTGGTTCCCCGGCCCCGCCAGGTAACGGCTCAGGGAGAAGAGCGCGAGGTGGTGTTCGATCCCCTCGCTGGTCACGCGGCGATAGGAGCGAAAGAACCGGGCGCACAGGACGAGCGCGTCCACCACCGGGAACGCGGATTTGATCTCCGCGACGACCCGCTGGTTCTCGCTGACGAGGCTGAGGTCCGCCGCGTAGAAGAAGGCACGTCCGCCGTGTCCGTCCTGCTCTGCCCGCCTGAGGTACTCCTCCCCCTTGCCCGCGTCGCGGCTGACGACCACGACTCGCTCCCCGCGCTCCAGGTACGCGCGCGCGAGGACCTGTCCGAGTCCGGACGTGCCTCCCGTGATCACGATGGTCTTCAACGTGAATCTCCTTGCGTGGATAGATGGTTGAAAGAGCGTGCTTTCCAGAGGTCTGCCAGGGTTCTGGCAGATCCCGGCGATCCGCCGTGCACGCCGCGCCCGCTGAATTTGCCGGAACCTGATCGCCGGGCCCTTCTTGAGTCAGCTCGGGGGCGCGAACAGGCCGGGCACGAGCGACCAGCCGTTGACGGCTTCCGGCGCGGTGCGGGCGGCAGCCAGCACACCGAGCGCGCCCACGCCCGCCAGCAGACATCCGGCCAGCGTCAGCAGGAGGCCGGCGCGGACGATGAGGCGGCCGACGAACGCGGCCATCGCCAGGCCGCCGGCGGAGAACGCGACGGTGACCAGCCCGGCGTCCAGGGCCGAGTAGCCCTGTCCGCTTTGCAGCCACACCACGAAGACCAGCAGGTATCCGCTGAAGGCGGCGAACGCCAGCAGTTCACGACCACACTCAGCCCCGGACGGCTGGGCCGGCTTGCCGGACTCAGCTCATCGGGCACCATCACCGGGGTGATCGACCGCTTGGAGCATGCCGGCTACATCACCCGGGAACGGTCCGCCGAAGACCGCCGCAAGGTGACCGTGACGTTGAACAACGACCGGCTCGACAGTGAGGACGCCCCTCGCTTGCAGCGTCTCAAGACCCTCCTCGCCGACTACGACAGGGCACAACTCGACACGATCGCCGACTTCCTCACCCGCCTCGCGGACATCGAGACCAACGCCGTCGGCTCTCCACCGAACGCCGCCCAGGCTGATCGGTAAACCACCGAGAACACCGAGATCCCGCCCGATCAATCCGATCGGACGGGATCTCGGCAACCGCTCACACCTCTTCACCTGGCAGAACACGACCACCGAGGCCGTCACCACTGACGAAGTCCAAAACGTCAACGAGCCGGAAACACTCACGCCGCCGATCACCATGACGACGGGACTCCCGCCACCCGCCCCCACCACAGACGACACAAACACCTGACACCGCGGCCCCACAGCGCTGACCACCGTATGCCCAACAGCAGCCCCGGCGCGTCCTCCGCACCCAAACCACCCCCGAACCCAACGCCAACGTCCGCCGAGTTCCCCTCCAGAGCCCGCCCACGTTCGGACACCACCACGAACAGACCCCAGAAACGACGAAATCCCACCCGATCAATCAGATCGGACGGGATCTCGTGAACCATTCTCGAGCCAACTCAAGAACAGTCGCTGTGTGGACCTGAGGGGATTTGAACCCCTGACCCCCTCGATGCGAACGAGGTGCGCTACCAGTCTGCGCCACAGGCCCTTGCAGCGAGTGAAACTCTAGCATCCCCTCCGGGGTGCTTGGAAATCCGTTCCCCGCCGCTGCCGGGCCGGTCCCCGCTGGTCAGGGTCACTCGTTGGCGGCGCGTGGGCGGTCCTCGTCCGCGTACTGATCGAAGAGGGGGGTGCGGCCCCGCTCGCGGGGGCCGCGGGGGCCGCGAGGGGCGGGGGGCTGGTGGGGGGCGGGCTCGGGGGTGGGGGTGGGTTCGGCGGTGCTGGAGCGGGCGGAGCTCCAGGCGTCGGGGGCGCCCAGGTCGACGCTGCCGGTGGCGCGGGGGGCGACGGGGGCGGTGACGTAGGTGGGCAGGGGGACGGGCACCGGCTCCCAGCTCTCGCCGGTGGACGGGCCGCGCTCGCGCGCGCGCTGCTGGTCCACCCACTCCGCGTGGTCCGTCTGCTCGACCAGGGCGCGGCGGCCGGCCGCGTGGGGGGAGGCGGCCGGGGCCGCGCGGTCGGCCTCGGCGCGGGCGGGCGGCTCGGCGGGGCAGTCGCCGTCGGAGGGGGCCTCGGCGGGCGGGCGGGTGTGCGGACGGCGTTCGCGGAGGCGCTGGGCGGCCAGCTCGGCGCGGCGCTGGTCCATGGTGAAGGCGAAGCGGCGGCGCTCCTGGATGCGGAGATAGCCGATGTACGCGCTCAGCAGGACGGCCGGGAGGCCCGGGGCCCACAGGAAGGTGAGGCCGCCGACAGCGGCGACGACCGCGCCGAGGGTGAAGGTGAGGAAGAGGGCGATGGTGGTGCGCCGGCGGCGCGCGAGCACCTTCGCGCGTGGGCTGCGGGCCGCGGCCGCGGGAGGCGTCACGGAGGGCCCGGAGGGGCCAGAAGGGCCGGAGGAGGCGGCCGGGGCGGGGGCGTCGGCGGATGGGGCGGCGAGGGGCGGCACGGGCGTACGCATGGTCACGGGGTCGGCGAAGGCCCGGACGTCGACCGCGTCGGTCACGGCGTCCGGGTCGGCCACGGCGTCCGGGTCGGCCACGCGCCGGTCCGGGGCGGCGGGGTCTACCCCTGCCTCGGGGCGGTCCGCGTCGTCGGCCCGGCCCTCCTGGTCCTCCAGGCCCCCGAGGGCCTCGAGCTCCGCCCGTTCCTTGACGTACCGACGCTCCATTCCCGCCCGCCCGGACAGCAGCCGGATGGCGGTACTGAAGCGCTCCGTGGGACGGGCTTCATTGAGCTCGTCCTGCCTACGGAGCCACATCGGCACCAAATAGGCGGCCCAGGCCCCGACGATGACTGCGTAGATGAGGCCACTGCTGCTCACGGTCACACGGTAGAGGGGTCCGCGCGAGGCCATCTGCCAATTGGCGCGGTGTGTCGCACGATCTGGCTGATATCTAGAACTTTTTTTGTGATTGTTGGGATGACCAGGTTGGGAATGTGCTCAAATGCCGGACGATTTCGAACACATATTTTATTTCTGCGATGCGCTGGGTCGCATCCGGTGCCACCGGGCGAGCAGCCCCTCCGGCACTTCCTCCGCCGTGAGGGCGAAGACCAGGTGGTCACGCCAGGCGCCGTCGATGTGGAGATAGCGGGGCCGCAGCCCCTCTTCGCGGAATCCCAGTTTCTCGACCACTCGCCGGCTCGGCCCGTTCTCGGGCCGGATGCACACCTCGATGCGGTGCAGTCCAACCGCACGGAAGCAATGGTCGGTGGCGAGCGCGACGGCGGTCGGCATCACCCCGCGGCCGGCGACCGCCTCGTCGATCCAGTAGCCGATATGACCCGAGCACATCGAGCCCCAGGTGATCCCGGCCACCGTCAGCTGTCCGGCCAGCCGTCCCCGGTATTCGATGACGAACGGCAGCATCCGCCCGGCGTGCGCCTCGGCGCGCAGATGGCGGACCATCTGGCGGTAGGTGGGCCGGTGGGTGACGGGGCCGCCGGGCGGGGACGGCGGAATGGTGGCCTCCCAGGGGCGCAGCCACTCGCGGTTGCGCTGGTTGACCTCGCGCCAGGCGCGCTGGTCGCGCAGCTTTATGGGGCGGAGGACCGTGTCGCCGTCCGCCAGCACGATCGGCCAGGGCGCGTTCAGCTCGCGCTCCCAAGAGAACCGGCAGAACCGGTGGGGCCGGCAGAACCGGTGGGGCCGGCAGAACCGGTGGGGCCGGCGGGATCAGGAGGGTCGGCGGGTCTGGGGTGATCGCCGCCGCGCAGCTGTTCGACCGCGTGGACCAGAATCCGCCCCAGGACCGCGAGCCCGTCCCGAACGCCGCCGGTCGAGCCGGGCAGGTTGACGATCAGGGTGGTCCCGGCGACCCCGGCCAGGCCGCGGGAGAGCGCGGCGGTGGGCACCTTGGCCAGCCCCTCGGCGCGGACCGCCTCCGCGATGCCCGGAATCTCGTAGTCGAGCACGCGGCGGGTCGCCTCGGGGGTGTGGTCGGTGGGTGAGATCCCCGTGCCGCCCGTGGTCACGACCACATCGTACGAAGCGGCCACCGCCTCGCGCAGGGCCGCCTCCACCGGGTCACCGTCGGGGACCACGCGCGGCCCGTCGACGGCGAGGCCGAGCGCCGCCAGCCCCTCCACGAGCAGCGGGCCGCCCTTGTCGGCGTAGACCCCGGCGGCGGCACGGTTGGAGGCGGTGACGACCAGGGCGCGGTATGTCGGCGGGCCGCTCATCCCCGGCTCCAGTCGCCGGACTTCCCGCCCGTCTTCTCCTCCACCCGTACATCCGTGATGACGGCGGACTTGTCCACGGCCTTGACCATGTCGATCACCGTCAGCGCGGCCACGCTGACCGCCGTCAGTGCCTCCATCTCGACGCCCGTACGGTCGGTGGTGCGGACCGTGGCGGTGATCTCCACCGCGTCGTCGGCGACCGCGAGGTCCACGGTCACGCCCGAGAGGGCGAGCGGATGGCACAGCGGGATCAGGTCCGGGGTGCGCTTGGCGCCCATGATGCCCGCGATGCGCGCGGTGGCGATGGCATCGCCCTTGGGGACGCCATCGCCGCGCAGCAGCTCCACGACGCGCGGGGCGACGAGCACGCGGCCGCTGGCGCGGGCGGTGCGCGCGGTGACGTCCTTGTCCGAGACGTCGACCATGCGCGCCGCGCCCGATGGGTCGAGATGGGTGAGATGGTCCTGGGCGCTGCTCATCGTTCTCCCGGTCCGGGCCAGGTGGCTCCTGTGGGACGACACCGTACCGTTCCTAGTGTTGTTGGCCTGCGTTGGCCACATCAGCACATTCCGGTCCAGCTGGGAGGTGTCTGGTGCCGGGTGCACCCCGAACGGTCTTGGGTGCCGGGAACAGCACGAGTTGGTCACTTTGGCTCCGGCAGGTCTTGCCGCCCTTCTGGGGCGTGCCTGTGGTCCTGGGTGGGCTCGTGATCCCACGCGGCCTGGGTACGGATGCGGTCTGGCCGGTAGCTCTCCGCTGTCCGATCCTCTGGTCGGGAGCGGTCACACCTGGCCGACGCCGGATCCGTTGTCCCAGGCCGCGTCTGCCGATCGCCACCGCGGCCGCATGATGCCCGATGACTGTGCATTTCGTTTGATTGTCGAGGGGTGCTTGCCAGTGCTGGGCGCCCCAGCGGGAGGTGTAGGCCGGGTCCACCGCGATCACGGTCAGCCCCCGGTGGCAGGCCATGCCGCGCAGCCGTTCCCGGAACCTGGCGGTGGGGATACCGGCCACTGTGCGGCGGAAGGCCTTGCCGCGCCAGCCTCGCCCCATTGTCTCCCGGCCCGTGTGCCGGGCGTCGGTGAAGCCCAGGTTCTCCACCACGATGCCCATGCATTCGCGTGTCTTGGCGATCTGGATCAGGCCGGTGACAGCGGCCCGCAGTCTGCCGTCCCGCCGCGAGGCAGGGCCGGTCAATTCCAGCGGCACCGTGACAGGTTCGCCGACCGGGTTGCCATGCGGGTCCAGTACGCAGGCTGCGAGATGGTCGGCGTTCAGGTCGACCCCGAGCATGTGCCCGCCTGCCGCCCGGATCTCCTGCGGTGATGGCAGCGTGGTCTGCGGCGCCGACCATGAGGCGTCGAGGTACCAGCGGCCGCGTACCGGGTCGCGCACGATGTCGTAGCGGACAACCTGGTTCGCGGTGACGCGGTCCAGCCACTCCGGTCTGCGGTGGTGGAACGTGACGGTGCAGGCCAGCCGGTAGCGGCCACGCGGTGCGTTCGCCAGATGCCTCAGCGGTTCGGGCAGCACGATCGTCACGCTGCCGTCCGCCGGATCCACCGTGATGGTGTAGTTCCCGTGCGGGGCCCCGGACTCGCCGTCCGCGGTGAGAAACAGCCGGGCCGCCTCCCACCGCTCACGCCACTCCTTGGCCGTGAGATGGGCCTGGTCCAGGTGGTGCCGCGTCTTCGCCGGACGACGCCCGCCCACCACAATGGACGGCCGTCCCTCGGCGATGCGCTGCTCGATCACGGCAAGACGGGCTTGCAGTGCCTGGAGGCGGCGCTGTTTCTGGAAGCGTTCGCCCCGGTCCTGGTAGCCGCGCACCCTGCCCTCGCGCTGCCGGCACGGCACCGCGAGGCGACGGGCGATCTTCTTGATGGCGCGGCGCAGCCCGGCTCGCTCGTCGTACAGGCAGCGCATGCTGAGCTGGTACTGGTCCTCGCTGGCACGGGTGATCGCCCCTGCCCAGCGCGAGGACGACACGCCGGTCAGCTTCTTCTTCCGCTCGGCCCGCCGGTTGCCCTTCACCGGCACCAGGCCGATTGCCACGCGCTCAGCCAGATCCGCCCGCCGATGACGGCCCAGATGCTGCCCGACCAGGGTGAGGACCTTCTCATCCGCGCCATCGACCCGCAGCCGGTCCCGAATCCGCGCACCCGAGGGCGCGGCGACAGTGAACGGCGGCGCGATCGCACGCAACACACGCTCCTCCCCCGCTGACGCGCCACCGTCCTCCCCCTCCTCCGGGACATCACAAACCCAGTCGCCACCATCGATCATGCGTTCCCAACACGCGCACGATCACGGAAACTGCCCCCATTCACCCGGACGAGCGACACCCCGGCCAACCACAGCCAACAACCGAAGCAACAGCTATCGACCCGGAGCGGCGCGGCGGCCAGGCGCTTACGTGAGCAGGACGACGTCCACTTCGGCGCCGGCGGCGACCTCCGTGGCCTCCTCGGGGACGACGATCAGCGCATTGGCGTGCGCGAGCGCCTTGACCAGGTGGGATCCGGCGCCACCCACAGGGGTGACGAGGCCGGTCTCGGCGTCCACCCCCGGCGGCTCGTACCAGCCGCGCAGGAACTGGCGCCGCTCCCGCGGGGAGGACGCGACACCCTCGGGGCAGCGCGCCCGCACGAGGGGGCGGTGGACGGGGCCGGTGCCCATCAGGGTGCGGATGGCGGGCCGTACGAACAGCTCGAAGGAGACATAGGAGCTGACCGGGTTCCCGGGGAGGGCGATGAACGGGACGCGGTCCGGGCCGACCCGCCCGAAGCCCTGGGGCTTGCCCGGCTGCATGGCCAGCTTGCGGAAGTCGACCTCCCGCATGGCCTCCTTGACGACGTCGTACGCGCCGACGCTGACGCCGCCGCTGGTGACCACGATGTCCGCCCGGCTCAGCTGGTCCTCGACGGTCGCCCGCAGCGTCCCGGCGTCGTCGGCGACCGCGCCCACCCGGTAGGCGATCGCTCCGGCGTCCTGCGCGGCGGCGGTGAGCTGGAAGCTGTTGGAGTCATAAATCCGGCCCGGGCCCGCCTGCTGGCCGGGCTGGACCAGCTCGCTGCCGGTCGACAGCACCACCACACGCGGCCGCGGCCGCACCCTGACGGTGGCCCGCCCGAGCGCGGCCAGCAGACCGATCTGCGGCGCCCCCAGAATCGTGCCGGCGCGCAGCGCCAGCTCGCCCGCCCCGGCGTCGGAGCCGCGGGGGCGCACATGCTGCCCGGCCGTGGCCGGGCGGTACACCCGCACCCTGCCGCCGGCGCCTTCGGGGGCCTCGCTGTGGGCGGGCATGGCGGCGACCGGGCCCTGGCCGAGGCCGCCGTCGGTCCACTCGACGGGCACGACGGCCTGGGCGCCGGGCGGCAGCGGGGCGCCGGTCATGATGCGGGCGGCTTCGCCGGGGCTGACGGCGGGCGCGGTCTCGCTGCCCGCCGCGATGTCTCCGACGACGGTGAGCACCGCGGGGTAGTCCTCCGTCGCCGCCGCGATATCGGCCGTACGGACGGCGTAGCCGTCCATGGAGCTGTTGTCGAACGGCGGGAGGGCGGAGGGGACGGTGACATCCTCGACGAGGACACAGCCCTGGGCATCGAGCAGCTGCAGCTCGATGGGGTCGAGGGGGTGGAGATGACCGAGGATGTCGTCCAGGTGCTCGGCCACCGTCCAGAGACGGTCCTCGCCCCGGCCCCCGCCCCGATCCTCGCCCCGATCCTCGCCCCGGCCCGGTCCGGACGCGCCGGACCGCGGGCCCCGACCCGGCTCCTGGCCCGGGCCCTGGTCGGTGGCGCGTGCTGCGGTGCTGCTCACAGTGCTACATCTCCTCGGTGACGTAACGGCGAAGCCAGTCCCGGAAGTCCGGGCCCAGGTCTTCACGTTCGCACGCGAGTCTGACAATGGCACGCAGATAGTCGCCACGGTCGCCTGTGTCGTAGCGGCGCCCCTTGAAGACGACCCCATGGACCGGCCCGCCGAGGTCCGGATCGGCGGCGAGCGCCTGCAGGGCGTCGGTGAGCTGGATCTCGCCGCCGCGCCCGGGCTCGGTGGCGCGCAGCACCTCGAAGACGGCGGGGTCGAGGACATAGCGGCCGATGACGGCGTAGTTGCTGGGCGCGTCGGCCTGGTCCGGCTTCTCGACGAGCCCGGTCACCCGCACCACGTCCCCGTCCAGGGTCGGCTTGACGGCGGCGCAGCCGTAGAGGTGGATCTGGGCGGGGTCCACCTCCATCAGGGCGATGACGCTGCCGCCGTGCTCCTCCTGCACCTCGACCATGTGGGACAGGAGCGGGTCGCGGGCATCGATGAGGTCGTCGCCGAGGAGGACGGCGAAGGGCTGGTCACCGACGTGCGGGGCGGCGCACAGCACGGCGTGGCCGAGGCCCCTGGGGTCGCCCTGGCGGACGTAGTGCATGGTCGCGAGATCGCTGGACTCCTGGACGCGGGCGAGTCGGGTCTCGTCGCCCTTGCGGCTCAGGGCCTCTTCGAGCTCGTAGTTGCGATCGAAGTGATCCTCCAGGGGCCGCTTGTTACGGCCCGTGACCATGAGCACGTCCGACAGCCCGGCGGTGACGGCTTCCTCGACGACGTACTGGATCGCCGGCTTGTCGACGACCGGCAGCATCTCCTTGGGCGTGGCCTTTGTGGCCGGCAGGAAGCGGGTTCCGAGTCCCGCGGCAGGGATGACAGCCTTGCTGATCCGAGTACGCGCTTGAGTCATGTACTGAACCCTATCGGGTGCCTTTGAGCGGATGATGAGGATTCGGTGAATATGACATGAGACAGGGAGTTTGTGCACTCAGTGATCAACGCCGAAGGTAGTAAGCCGGAGTTGCGGCGACGTCTCATCGCGGTGAGGGCCAGGTTGACGGCGGATGACATCGCGGACGCCCAGGCGCGTCTGGCGTGTCGCGCCCTGGAGCTGCCGGAGCTCGCGGGGGCGGGGACGGTGGCCGCGTATGTCTCGGTGGGCAGCGAGCCCGGCACGCGGGACCTGAGGGAGGCGCTGCGCGCGCGGGGCGTACGGGCGCTGCTCCCGGTTCTGCGGGAGGACAACGACCTCGACTGGGGCCGGGACGAGGGCCCCGACCGGCTGGTGCGCGCCGGCCGGGGGCTGCTGGAGCCGGACGGACCGCGGCTGGGCCCCGAGGCGGTCACCGGGGCGGACGTCGTGCTGCTGCCCGGGCTCGCGGTGGACCGGCGCGGGGTGCGCCTGGGCCGCGGCGGCGGTTCGTACGACCGGGTACTGGCCCGGCTGGACCGGGCGGGGGCCCGCCCGGCGCTGGTGGTGCTGCTGTACGACGGCGAGGTGCTCGGCGAGGTCCCGGGCGAGGCCCACGACCGGCCGGTGCACGCGGCGGTGACGCCCTCGGCGGTGCACCGCTTCCGGGCCCCATAGCGGCCCCATAGCGCGGCGGCCCCATAGCGCGCTACGCCCCCTATACGGCCGCACGCCCCCCCGCGAAACCTGCCCGCCGGACGGGCGGGGGTCTCACGGGGAGCGTGCGTGGCCGCGCGGACGGGGAAGGGGTCAGGGCGTGAGCGCCAACTGGTCGTCCGTCGACTTCTTCACCGCGCTCCTGCTGAAGGACCAGGGCAGCAGCTCGCCCTTCGCCCACTTCTCCGTCTGGTCGGTGTAGTGCGCGTTATAGGCGTGCCCGGAGGCGCCGGTGAGGTTGATCCACCGCGACTTGTCCAGATTGTCGAGGTTGACGACCATCCGCATGGACGGCACCCAGGTGACGTCGTAGCCGCCCGCCGCGTTCCACCCCGTGGCGTTGACCGCGGCCTCGCCGCCGGACAGGTTCCAGGGGCCGCGGTTGAGGAGCCACTGCACCACACCCGGGCCCTCGGTGCCCAGGGTCTGGTTCTTCAGCGTCAGCCGGTGCAGCCGGCCCCAGCTCCAGCTGTTGATGTCCTTGCCCAGCTTGGCGGTGAGCTCTGCGCGCGCGTCCTTCATGGCCTGGGCCAGGAGCTCGTCCCGGTTGGTCGCGGCGGGCTTGAGGCGGGTGCCGGTGGTCTTCCACCAGTGGTTCTTCGGGTCCTTGAGGATCTTCCGGAGGACCTCGTACCAGCGGTCGCCGCCGTCCGGCTGGGCCGACGCCGCGTCGCGCTGGCCGCATTCGCGCACCAGCCGGGCCTTGCCGTTCAGGTCCTCGGCGGGGCCGGAGTCATCGGCGGGACGGACCCGCAGACACTGGCCCTCCACCCGCAGCTCCTTCGGGAGTTTATTTCCGAACGCGAGCATAAGGACGTTGCGATAGACGGCGTTGAAGTAGGCGGCCGCCGGGGAGTCCGAGTCCTGGGTGTAGTCCCAGCCCTCCAGGAGCTTCTGCGCGCCCCTGACGAAGTCGTTTTTGACGTCGATCTTCAGCAGGTACGGGGTCAGCATCTCGGCGATCTCGCTGCTGCTGTCCATCTGCATGGACTGCATGTCATCGGTCGAGATCTTCCCGCCGTCCTTGATCTTCGACTCGATCAGGTCGGTTATCCGCTGGCTGCGCGCCCCGTATCCCCAGTCGTCGGTCAGCTGGTACTTGTAGTCCTTGCCTATGACGGCCTGGTTGGCGGTGACGATGTACCCGCGCTTGGGGTCGTAGTCCCAGGGCAGCTCGGCCTGCGGGATGTAGCCGTTCCACTGGTAGCGCGAGTCCCAGCCGGGCGCCGGGTAGCGACCGTCCCCCTTGGCGCGTGTGGGGATCTTGCCGGGCGCCTGGTAGCCGATGTGGTTCTTGGTGTCGGCGTAGACCAGGTTCTGGGAGGGGACGGCGAAGTCGCGGGCCGCCTTGCGGAAGTCGGTGAAGTTCTTGGCCGTGTTGAGGCCGAAGACCGCGTCCATGGTGTTGGAGGGGTCCAGCGCGGTCCAGCGCAGTGCGACCGCGTAGCCGTCGCCGCGGTCGGGGGCCACGTCGCCCACATCGCTGCCGACCGGGGCGCTCTTGCCGACGTCTCCGAGCTCGTCGTCGCGGTCGGAGACGATCGGCATGGCCGGCACACCGGGCGACTCGCCGTTCGCCTTGACGGCCTTGGTGGAGCGGACGGTGATCGTCCGGGGCTTGCCGTCGGCGACCTCGATGGTCTCTTCGCGGGTCGTGAAGGGGATCTGCTTGCCGTCGTAGAGGTAGCCCTGGTCGGTGACCTTCTCCAGGTAGAGGTCGGTCACGTCCGCGCCCAGGTTGGTCATGCCCCAGGCGATGTTCTGGTTGTGACCTATGACGACCCCCGGCATGCCGGAGAACGTGAAGCCCGCCACGTCGTACGGGCAGGCGCTGCTGACCTGGTTGCAGTGCAGGCCCATCTGGTACCAGACGGACGGCAGCTGCGGGGCCAGGTGCGGGTCGTTGGCGAGCAGCGGCTTGCCGGTGGTCGTGTACCGGCCCGCGATCACCCAGGAGTTGGAGCCGATGCCGGTGCCGTTCGGGCCGAGGAGCGCCGGGACGTCGTCAAGGGTCTTGGAGAGCGAGGAGAGCTGGGTCTGGAAGCCCTGGGTGGCGTCCGCGACCCCGTTCGCGGTGGAGTCGGCGGAGCTGTCCGTCGGGGTCGCCTTGGGGTCGAACCGGCCGGTGGTCTCGTCCACCGCGCCGCCGTCCACGATCGGCTTGTTGCGGCTGTACGGATAGGCCGGGTACAGCTCTTCGATCTCCTTGGCGCTCAGCCGGCTGGAGGCCAGCGCGCGGTCGATCTCGTCCTGCATATTGCCGCGCAGGTCCCACGCCATGGCCTTGAGCCAGGCCACCGAGTCGACCGGGGTCCACTTCTCGGGCTTGTAGTCGTGTTCGAACTCCAAGGCCGCGTACTCGACGGACAGTTCCTTGCCCTGGTGGTCCGCGAGATAGGCGTTGACCCCGTCGGCATAGGCCCGCAGATACTTCTTGGTGGTCGGCGACAGCTTGGTGTCGTACTCCCGCTGCGCGGTCCGGTGCCAGCCCAGGGTGCGCAGGAACGCGTCGGTCTCCACCTGGCCTGAGCCGAACATCTCGGAGAGCCTGCCGGCCGTCATATGGCGGCGTACGTCCATCTCCCAGAAGCGGTCCTGGGCTTGGACGAACCCCTGGGCGCGGAAGAGGTCCTCGGGGGTGTCGGCGTAGATCTGCGGTATGCCATAGCCGTCGCGCTGGACCTGCACAGGCCCGGACAGTCCCTTGAGCTGCAGCGATCCCGTGGTCTCCGGGAAGGAGGCACGGACCGTACTGATGCTCCAGTACGTGCCGTATCCGACGCCCCCCATAAGCAGCAGCACGACTGCGATCACGATCAGGCGGGCACGTCGGCCCTTCTTCTTGCCAGAAGGGCCGTTTTTGTTGGCGGGCATCGCTGTCCTTCGAGGGGGCAGGGTGATCCTGGAGTGCTGGAGCAACCATAGGCGCAGCGCTGTCGCCACCCCTACGCGGAGTCATGACTGGGACCGCCCACCGGCCGCCACCCGCGAAAAATCCGTTGGAAGCCAGTCGCGTCAAGAACCCGTAAAATATTAGGTAAGGCAATGAAGTTCCGGTCGGCCGGGGAGCCTTCCGGCCGCTCCCGTGAGAAAGGTTCGGCCCCTGACTGTCCACCACCTCAACGAACTCCTGCTGATCTGCTCACTCGTCCTGCTGGTGGCGGTGGCGGCCGTCAGGGTCTCGACGCGCAGCGGGCTGCCGACCCTGCTCATCTACCTCGGACTCGGCGTCGCGATCGGGCAGGACGGGATCGGCGTCGTCTTCGAGGACGCCGAGCTCACGCAGGTCCTCGGCTATGCCGCCCTTGTGGTCATCCTGGCCGAGGGTGGCCTCGGCACGAAGTGGCGGGAAATCAAACCCGCCCTGCCTCTCGCCGCCGTGCTGTCCACAGTGGGGGTGGCGGTGAGCGTCGGGGTCACGGCGACGGCCGCGCACTATCTGGTCGGGCTCGACTGGCGGCAGGCGCTCATCATCGGTGCGGTGGTGTCGTCCACGGACGCGGCGGCGGTCTTCTCGGTGCTGCGCAAGGTGCCGCTGCCCAGGAGGCTCACGGGCGCCCTGGAGGCGGAGTCCGGCTTCAACGACGCCCCGGTGGTGATCCTGGTGGTCGCCTTCTCCGCCCAGGGCGCGATCGACCACTGGTATGTGCTGCTCGGCGAGATCGCCCTGGAGCTGGCCATCGGCGCGGTGGTGGGGCTGGCGATCGGCTGGCTGGGGGCGTACGGCCTGCGGCATGTGGCGCTGCCCGCCTCGGGCCTGTACCCGATCGCGGTGATGGCGATCGCCGTGATCGCTTACGCGGGCGGGGCGCTGGCCCACGGCTCCGGCTTCCTCGCCGTCTACCTGGCCTCGTTGATCTTGGGGAACGCGAAGCTGCCACACTGGCCGGCGACGCGCGGCTTCGCCGAAGGGCTCGGCTGGATCGCGCAGATCGGGATGTTCGTCCTGCTCGGCCTGCTGGTGACCCCGCACGAGCTGGGCGACGACGTCTGGCCGGCCATCGGCGTCGGGATGGCGCTGACCATGGTGGCCCGGCCGGTCTCGGTGCTGGTGAGCACGGCGCCCTTCCGGGTGCCGTGGCGGGAGAAGGCGCTGCTGTCGTGGGCGGGGCTGCGCGGCGCGGTGCCGATCGTGCTCGCCACCATCCCGATGGTCTCGAACGTGCCCGAGAGCCGCCGCGTCTTCAACATCGTCTTCGTGCTGGTGATCGTCTACACCCTGCTGCAGGGTCCGACACTGCCCTGGCTCGCGCGCCGACTGCACCTGGGCGAGGAGGAGGCGGCGGCGGACCTCGGCATCGAGTCGGCGCCGCTGGAGCGGCTGCGCGGGCATCTGCTGTCGGTGTCGATCCCCAAGGACTCCAAGATGCACGGCGTGGAGATCGGCGAGCTGCGGCTGCCGACTGGAGCCGCGGTCACCTTGGTCGTACGGGACGGGAAGAGCTTTGTGCCGCAGCCCTCGACCGTGCTGCGGCGCGGCGACGAGCTGCTGGTCGTGGCCACGGACCCGGTGCGGGACGCGGCGGAGGAGCGGCTGCGGGCGGTGGGCCGGGGCGGCAAGCTGGCGGGCTGGCTGGGCACGCGCGGCCAGTGAGGGCCGGGCCGCGCGGCTGGAGCGAGGCCGTGCGGCCGAGGGGCCGAGCCGCGTGGCATGGGTCACCGTATGACCCGCCGCAGTGGACTGGCGGGCGGGAATACTGCACTATGGAGCGTCGTTAGCACTCATCGAGTGAGAGTGCCAGGAGGAGTAAGTGCCGACCTATCAGTACCAGTGCACCGAGTGCGGCGAGGGCCTCGAGGCGGTGCAGAAGTTCACCGACGACGCGCTCACCGAGTGCCCCAACTGCACGGGACGCCTGAAGAAGGTGTTCTCGGCGGTCGGCATCGTCTTCAAGGGTTCGGGCTTCTACCGGAACGACAGCCGCGGCTCCTCGTCCAGCAGCACGAGCGGCGGCTCGTCCAAGTCGACGACCGCGAAGAGCGAGGGCTCCTCGTCTTCGTCCTCCTCTTCGGACACGTCTTCCTCGTCCTCCTCAAGCTCCTCCTCGGGCTCGTCGTCGAGTTCTTCGTCGTCGACCTCGTCGAGCAGCACCTCGTCGGCCGCCTGACGCCCGGCCGCCCCCTGTGGCCGCCTCGGCCGCCTCAATCGCAGACGACATCCCGCCGCCTCCCTCTGGGGGAGACGGTGGGATGTCGTCTGCGCGGGCGGCGCTGACTAGGGTGATCGCATGGCGGAGACCAGCAGCAGATATGCGGAGACAGCGGAGATAGGCGTCATCGGCGGGTCGGGGTTCTACTCCTTCCTCCACGACGTGACGGAGATCACTGTCGAGACCCCCTATGGCGCACCCAGCGACTCGCTCTTCTTCGGCGAGGTCGCGGGGCGGAGGGTCGCCTTCCTCCCGCGCCACGGCCGCAAGCACCACCTGCCCCCGCACCGGATCAACTACCGCGCCAACCTGTGGGCGCTGCGCTCGGTCGGCGTACGGCAGGTCTTCGGCCCGTGCGCGGTGGGCGGGCTGCGGCCGGAGCACGGACCGGGGACCTTGCTGGTGCCGGACCAGCTGGTGGACCGCACGAAGAGCCGCGTCCAGACCTATTTCGACGGCGAGGCGCTGCCCGACGGGCGGGTGCCGAACGTGGTGCACACCACCTTCGCCGATCCGTACTGCCCGACGGGGCGGCAGGTGGCGGTGGCGGCGGCGCGCGGGCGCGGCTGGGAGCCGGTGGACGGCGGCACACTGTGCGTGATCGAGGGGCCGCGCTTCTCCACCCGGGCCGAGTCGCGGTGGCATGCGGCGCAGGGGTGGTCGGTGGTCGGCATGACGGGGCATCCGGAAGCGGTGCTGGCCCGTGAACTGGAGCTCTGCTACACGTCGTTGACGCTGGTCACGGATTTGGACGCGGGGGCGGAGACGGGCGAGGGGGTCTCGCACGGCGAGGTGCTGCGGGTGTTCGGGGAAAACCTGGAGCGGCTGCGCGACGTGCTGTTCGACGCGGTGGGCGCGCTGCCGGCCACCGAGGCGCGGGACTGCCTGTGCGGGCATGGGCACGACGGCTGGGATCTGGGGATCGAGCTGCCGTAGCCCCGGCGGGCCTCCCCGCACGGGTGACGGAGTTATCCACAACCTGGGGGTTGTGCACAGGCCCGAGCGGGATCCGGCGAGGGCGGGCATCGTGAAGGGGCCAGAAGCTCCCGGCCTCTCACGACAGGCGGTGTTTGCCGTGTCCGACCCGTTCCTCCGCTCCCCATCCCCTCTATCGCTTTCATCCCCTCTCTCTCCTTCTTCGTCGCCTTCTTCGTCTTCATCGCCTTCGCCCGCGTCCCGGCTCCGCTCAGCTCCGTCCTGGGCCGAGCGGTCCCGTCGCACTCCCCCGACGTGCGTGGTGCCACGGTTCGGACCGGTGCGGGTGGGCCGCGGCGGCCATCGGCTGCGGCGCGCGTTACGGCGGCGACGACGCTCGATGGCGGCGGGTCTGGCGGTGACCGCGGCCGCGCTGGCGGCCGCCGCGCCCTCCGGCGGCTCCGACCCACGTCCGGCTGCGGCCTCACCGCCGGACGTGGGTCGACCCGAGCCGCGTCCGGCCGTGGTGTCCGCGCCGGTCCGGATCGCCGACGCGGCGGCCGTGCGGCTGCTGCGCCCCGGAGACCGCGTGGATGTGCTGGCCGCCCCGGGGGCCGGTCAGGCCCGTGGCCCGGCCCCCGCGCACGTGGTCGCTCGCGGAGCGCGGGTGACCGATGTGCCGCGACCGGGGCGTGTGGCGGCGGCGGACGTCGAGACCGGCGACCTCGGAGCGGCGGGTGACGGGGCGCTGGTGGTGCTCGCGGTGCCGCGGCAGACCGCGGCGGCCCTGGCCGGTGCGGCGGCCACATCGAGGTTGGCGGTGGCGCTGTGCCGATCTTGACCGTAGGTTGCGGAGCCGTCCGCTCCAGAACCGGCGCGGCAAGAGAGAGGCAAAAGGTTGAGCGAGGAAAAGAAGAGCGTCGTGGAGGGCTTCAAGGCCTTCCTGATGCGCGGGAACGTCATCGATCTGGCTGTCGCGGTCGTGGTCGGAGCCGCCTTCACGGGTGTCGTGAACTCCATAGTGAAGGGCTTGATCAATCCAGTCATCGGCGCCTTCGGCACCAAGGACCTGGAGAAGTACCGCTCCTGCCTGGAGGCCCCCTGCGAGACGAACGCCGCGGGCGAGGTCACGAAGGGCATTCCCATCCTCTGGGGGACCGTGCTGAGCGCCGTGCTCACCTTCCTGATCACGGCAGCGGTGGTGTACTTCCTGATGGTGCTGCCCATGTCGCGCTATCTGGCGCGGAAGGCCGCCAAGGATCGGCGGGAAGAGGAGAAGCAGGCCGAGGCGGACAGCGCCGAGATCGCGCTGCTCCGCGAGATAAGGGACGAGCTGGTCGCGCTGCGCGGTGGTGCGAGCGAGAGCAGGCGATCGAGCACCTGAGCCCTCGGGGCGCCAGGGCTCAGAGGTGGTGGGGCGGCTTCTCGTCGAGGAAGCGGGCCAGGTCCGCGGCGCTGTCGGTGCCATGGCCGGTGTCGCCGCCGGGCGGGCGCTCACCCCAGCCGCGGTCCGTGTCGTCCGAGGACCGCTGCGCCAGCGGATCGTCGAAGATCAGCGCGGCTGCCGGGTCGCGCGGTCCGGGGTCGGGGGCGGTGCTCATGCGTCAAGAGTACGACCGGCTGGACGGCGCGTCGGAAGTGGCGCCGTCCAGCTGCTCGTGCCACCACAGGTCCCGGCCGGGCGTCCACGACACGGGGCGGGCCAGGCGGTGGACGACCAGGACCTTCGGGATCCGCGTGCTGCCCGCCAGCGCCCGGTCGATCAGCGGCTTGAGCGACTGCGGCTCCCCACGCCGCCAGTTGCCGTCGGCGGTGATCAGCACCTTCGCGTCCACCCCCGCCAGCCGGTCGCGCAGCTCATGGGCGCGCAGCCCGACGGGGAGGGTGGAGCGTACGGCGTCGAGGCGGCCGCAGGCGAGCGTGGCGATGACGGACTCGGGGATCAGCGGCAGATGCACCGCCACCCGGTCCCCCGCGCGCACCCCGAGCCTGGTGAGGGCCGCCGCCGCCCGACCCGCCTGGTCCAGCAGTTCGGCGTGCGTCAGCTCTTCTTCGCAGTCCGGCTCACTGATCCAGCGGAGGGCCACCCGGGGCGCCTGCCGCGTGGCAGCGGCCAGGGTCGGGAGCTCCTCCGTCCGAGACGTACGGGGCACGTTGGTCTTCCTTCGGACGTGGGCGAACGGCATGTCGCACAGCCTGCCGTTGACCCATCAACGTCTGATGAACGTCCTGTTGATGAGGGGCCCATGCGAAGGCTCCTGCCCCGACAGCCCCCTCGCCAGGGCTTCCGTGCTACGCATAGCGCCCATGGATACCGACCGGACGACACCCCGACCCGCCCGCCCCGGCCAGGTCGACGCCCTGACGGATGTACCCGGGCTACGCGTGGGCCACGCGCGGCGGACCGACGGCGGATGGCTCACCGGCACGACCGTCGTACTGGCCCCCGCGGGAGGTGCGATCGCCGCGGTCGATGTCCGGGGCGGCGGCCCCGGCACCCGCGAGACCGACGCCCTCGATCCGCGCAATCTCGTCCAGCGCGTCGACGCCGTCGTGCTGACCGGCGGCAGCGCGTTCGGGCTGGACGCCGCTTCCGGAGTGGCCGCCTGGCTGGAGGAGCGGGGCCGCGGCTTCCGGGTCGGCCCCGACCCGGCCCAAGTGGTGCCGGTCGTGCCGGCCGCCGCCCTCTTCGACCTCGGGCGCGGGGGCGACTGGCGGGCCCGGCCGGGCGCCGCGCTGGGGCGTGAGGCCATCGAGGCCGCGGCCGGTACGGACGTGGGCGCGTCGGTCGCGCAGGGCAGTGTGGGGGCCGGCACAGGCGCGGTGGCGGGAGGCATCAAGGGAGGCATCGGATCGGCGAGCGTGGTCCTGCCCTCCGGGATCACCGTGGCCGCCCTGGCGGCGGTCAACGCGGCGGGCTCGGTGGTCGATCCGCTGACGGGCGCGCTGTACGGGGAGTGGTTCGGCGAGCCATATGAGCCGGCGCGGGGCGGCCGGGTCCGGCGCCCCGGCGAGGCGGAGCACGCCAGGGCGCAGCGTCGGCTGGCAGCCGCGCGGGCCGAGTCGGAGCGGCGTTCGGCGGCGTCCGTGCGGCCCCCGCTGAACACCACTTTGGCGGTGGTCGCCACCGACGCGGTGCTCAGCCGCGCCCAGGCGCACAAGCTCGCGGGCACGGCGCACGACGGCCTGTCGCGCGCGGTGCGGCCCGTGCATCTGCTGTCCGACGGCGACACGGTCTTCGCGCTGGCGACGGGCGACCGCCCGCTCGTGCCCGAGGGCGCCGACGGCGGGCAGGACCCTGCCTTCGGGGTGCATCTGGAGGCCGGGGCGCTGAATGAGGTGCTGGCCGCAGGGGCGGATGTGCTGACGCGGGCGGTGGTCAAGGGGGTGCTGGCGGCTGAGGGGGTGGACGGGCCGGGGGGCGTGTTCCCCTCGTACCGCGAGCTGTACGGCGCCGGGGCGGCCGGGCCGGAGGGCGAGACGGACGACGGGGTCGGAGCCCCGTAGGGAAGTGAGGGGATCGATGGCGGAAACCAGCGCCGTGGATGCCGTCGGCGGGGAGGCCGACCTGATCGTCGTCGGCGGTGGCCCGGCCGGCTGCGCAGCCGTGGTGATGGCGGCGGGTCTCGGTATGCGGTCCGTGCTCGTCGAGTCGGATGAGGCGCTGTGCCGGGCGCTGGAGCGTATCCCGGTGCTCGGCAATGTGCTGGGCTTCTCCACCGGCCCCGCTCTGGCGGCGGCGATCACGGCCGATGTCGGCCGTTGTGACCTGTGCCGGGTGGAGCTCGGCCGGCGCGCCGTGCGGATCGGTGCCCACGCGGACCGGGTGGAGGTCGCCACCGTGCCCGCGAGGGCATCCGGTCCCGGTCTGCTGCTGACCGCTCCGTACGCCGTGGTCGCCACCGGCGTCGGACCGCTGCGGCTGGAGGACGCCGGGTGGATCGACGGTCACGAGGGGCTGGCGCTGCCCCCGCTGTGGGAGGCGGACCCTGCCGCGCTCACCGGCCGCACCGCGCTGGTCCTCGGCGCGGACCGGCCGCTCGGCACCTATCTGCGGGCCCATCCGGGCCTGGAGAGCCGCTTTGTCGTCGCCTGTCCGCCGGGCGACGCGTACAAGGCCGAGGAGGTCGCCCAGGACCCGCGGGTCGAGCTGGTGCCGGTGCGTCATCTGACCCTCGCGCCGCCCTCGTCCGGGCAGCTCCGCGTGCCCGAGACGCCGCTTTCAGCCGAGTCGCCGCTGACGGCCGAGGTGTTGACCGTGGAGGGCGACCGGCGAACGCTGACCGGCCACCGCGGGTTCCGCAACCTCGGCAGCGGCCCGATGCCGCCCGGCGGGGACCTCTCCGCCGAGGCCTCGGGCTACTGTCCGCCCTCCCATCAGCACCCGAGGGTCTTCACCGCGGGCGATCTGCGCTCCGCCCGCTTCCAGCGGATCGCGACCGCCATGGGGTCCGGGAGCGAGGCCGCGCTCGGCGCCTACTACGCATCACGCGGCCTGCCGACGGAGGTGACGGATGACGTACCGCCCCGCGCATGACTCGGCGGTGAGACGGAGTGGATCCGTCTCACCGCCGAGGGGAGGACGCCGCGGAGGGCGGCGGTTGTTGTGGTGGTGGTGGTGGTGGTTGTGGTGGTCAGCCGGATCAGACCGTGACGGGGACCTTGGCCTCGCCGCCGGCGCCGGCGCCCGTGGCGGCCTCGCCGTCGGCGGCCGGGGCGGCCGTCTCGGGCCTGGCGGTCTTGCGCATCCCCTTGAGGACGATGACCAGACCGGCCGAGACCGCCGTGCCCACCGCGATGGCCAGCAGGTACAGGAACGGCTGGCCGATCAGCGGGACCACGAAGATGCCGCCGTGCGGGGCGCGCAGCGTGCAGTCGAAGAGCATCGACAGCGCGCCGGTGACCGCGCCGCCCACCATCGAGGAGGGGATCACCCGCAGCGGGTCCGCCGCCGCGAAGGGGATCGCGCCCTCGCTGATGAAGGAGGCTCCCAGCACCCAGGCCGCCTTGCCGTTCTCCCGCTCGGTCTTGGTGAACAGCTGTCCGCGGACGACGGTGGCCAGCGCCATGGCCAGCGGCGGGACCATGCCGGCCGCCATCACCGCGGCCATGATCTTGAGGCTGCCATCGCTCGGGTTCGCCACCGTGATGCCGCCGGTCGCGAAGGCGTACGCGACCTTGTTGACCGGGCCGCCCAGGTCGAAGCACATCATCAGACCGAGGAGGACGCCGAGCATGATGGCGTTCGTGCCGGAGAGGCCGTTGAGCCAGTCGGTCATGCCCTTCTGAGCGGAGGCGATGGGCTTGCCGATCACCACGAACATCAGGAAGCCGACGACCGCCGAGGAGATCAGCGGTATCACCACGACCGGCATGATGCCGCGCAGCGACGCCGGGACCTTGAACCGCTGGATGCCCATCACGACCGCGCCCGCGATCAGACCCGCGACCAGGCCGCCCAGGAAGCCCGCCTTGATGGTGGTCGCGATGTAACCGCCGACGAAGCCGGGCACCAGTCCGGGGCGGTCGGCCATGCCGTAGGCGATATAGCCGGCCAGGACCGGCACCAGGAAGGTGAACGCCGCCCCGCCGACCTGGAAGAGCAGCGCCGCCCAGCTGTCCTGCTCGGTCCACACGAAGTGGTCGGCGACGGACTTGGCGCTCGCGATCTCGTAGCCGCCGATCGCGAAGGCCAGCGCGATCAGCAGACCGCCCGCGGCCACGAACGGGACCATGTAGCTGACGCCCGTCATCAGCCACTTGCGCAGCCGGGTGCCGAAACGGTCGCCGGGCTCGCCGGCCGCATCCATCGGCGCCGAGCGGTCGGCGCCCGCGGAGGCGGCGGCCGGTGCGCTGATCTCGCCGCGCGCGGCCTTCTCCCGCACCTCGGCGATCAGCTCGGCAGGGCGGTTGATGCCCGCCTTCACCCCGACGTCGACGGTCGGCTTCCCGGCGAACCGGCTCTTGTCCCGCACCTCCACGTCATGCGCGAAGATCACCGCGTCGGCGGCGGCGATGGTCGCGGGGGAAAGCTTGTCGAACCCGGCCGAGCCCTGGGTCTCGACCACCAGCTCGACCCCGGCCTCCCGAGCCGCGTTCTCCAGCGACTCGGCTGCCATGTAGGTGTGCGCGATGCCGGTGGGGCAGGAGGTGACGGCCACGATCCGGAAGGGCGCGGACGCCACGGGCTCGGCCCCGGCGCCGGAAGGGGCCCCGCCCGGCGCGGCGGCGGCCGCCTCGGCTCCGGCGTCGGCCGCCGGGACCTCGGTGTCCGCCTCGGCTCCGGCGTCGGCGCCGGCCGCCGACGGCGGTTCCGGCTGGTCGCCGCGGATCAGGGCGGCCGCCTGTCGCGGGTCGGCGGCCGAGCGCAGCGCGCCGGTGAACTCGGCGTTCATCAGCTGGCGCGCCAGGCCGGACAGGATGGTCAGGTGATCGCTGTCAGCGCCCGCCGGGGCGGCTATCAGGAAGATCAGGTCGGCCGGCCCGTCCGGGGCGCCGAAGTCGATGCGCGCGGCGCTGCGACCGAAGGCCAGCGTCGGCTCGGTGACATGCTCACTGCGGCAGTGCGGTATGCCGATGCCGCCGTCCAGGCCGGTCGGCATCTGCGCCTCACGGGCTGCCACGTCGGCGAGGAAGCCGTCGAGGTCCGTGACGCGGCCGGCCGCGACCATGCGTTCGGCGAGCGACCGGGCGGCCGCTTCCTTGGTGTCGGCGGACAGGTCCAGGTCGACCAGATCCGCGGTGATCAGCTCACTCATCTCGCGGCTCCCTTGCATGCGATACCGCCCCGGGGAAGGTGGGCGGGCGGAGGGGGACAGGGGGTTGGGAGGGGGGTCGGGCTGGTCACGCGGGCTCCGTGAGGGCGCGGTCCAGCGGGACGTCCGCGGGCGTGGTGACCGCGGACGGGTCCAGGTCGGCCGGGGTGGGCATGACGCTGCCCGGCAGTTGTACGGCGGCCGCGCCGTGTGCCACGGCCGAGGCCAGGGCGGCCGGCCCGAGGCCGCCCGCGGCGAGGAATCCGGCGAGGGAAGCGTCGCCCGCACCGACATTACTGCGGACGGCGGCGACCCGGGCCGCGCCGAAGTAGGTGCCGGTCTCGTCGACGAGCAGCTGACCGTCCGCGCCGAGGCTGGCCAGGACGGCGCGCGCGCCGAGCGCCCGCAGCTCCTCGGCCGCCTTGACCGCGTCGCCGACGGTGGCCAGCGGGCGGCCCACGGCCTTTGCCAGCTCCTCGGCGTTCGGCTTGACGACGTCGGGGCGCTCGCGCAGGGCCGCCGTGAGCGAGGGGCCGGAGGTGTCCAGGGCGATCCGGGCGCCCGCGCGGTGGGCCCGCGCCACGAGTTCGGCGTACCACTCGGGGGCGAGCCCGCGGGGCAGGCTGCCGCAGCAGGCGATCCAGTCGGCGTCGGCCGACTGCGTCCGTACGGCCTCCAGCAGCGCCTCCGCCTCGGCGGCGGTCAGCTCCGGCCCGGCCGCGTTGATCTTGGTAAGGGTGCCGTCGGGCTCGGCCACGGAGATGTTGACCCGGGTCGAACCCTGCACGGGGACGCCCGCGGCCTCGATCCCCAGCTCGCCGAGCAGCCGCGCCAGCAGCGCACCCTCCGGCCCGCCCAACGGCAGTACGGCGACCGTGCGGTGCCCGGCGGCGGCCACGGCCCGCGAGACGTTGACTCCCTTGCCGCCGGGGTCGACCCGGTCGGCCGCGGCGCGCAGCACGGCGCCGCGCTCCAGCGCCGGAATCTCATACGTACGGTCCAGGCTGGGATTGGGGGTGACGGTGAGGATCATACGCGCGCTACTTCCGTGCCCTGCCGCTCGATGGCGAGGGCGTCCTGCGGGCTGAGCCCGGTGTCGGTGATGAGCAGATCGACATGGCCGAGGTCGCCGAACCGGGCGAAGTGCTCCTGGCCGAACTTGGACGAGTCGGCGAGGAGGACGACCCGGCGGGCGGCGGCGACGATGGCGCGCTTGACGGCGGCCTCCGCGAGGTCGGGGGTGGTCAGACCGCCATCGAGCGAGAAGCCGTTGGTGGCGAGGAAGACGACATCAGCCTTGATCTCGCTGTAGCCGCGCAGCGCCCACGCGTCCACCGCGGCGCGCGTGCGGTGGCGGACCCGGCCGCCGACGAGGTGGAGGGCGATGCCGGGGTGGTCGGCGAGCCGGGCGGCGATCGGCAGCGCGTGGGTGACGACGGTCAGGTCGGACTCCAGCGGGACCGCGGCGGCGAGCCGGGCCGCCGTCGAGCCCGCGTCGATGATCACGCTGCCGTCGGCGGGCAGTTCGGCGACGGCGGCGCGGGCGATGCGGTCCTTCTCGTCCGCGGCGGTGCTCTCGCGCTCGGCGAGGTCGGGTTCGAAGTCGAGACGGCCGGCCGGGATGGCACCCCCGTGCACGCGGCGGACCAGGCCCGCCCGGTCGAGCGCCCGCAGGTCGCGCCGCACCGTCTCGGCGGTGACCTGGAACTCCTCGGCGAGGGACAGCACATCCACCCGCCCGCTCTCGCGGGCCAGCCGGAGGATCTCCTGCTGCCGCTCCGGTGCGTACATGTGGGTTTACGTCCTTTCCATGCCCGAACCTGTGATTTCGCGGCCAGATTACGTCCCCAATGCCGGGAAGTAAACAGACTCGGGCAGAAAACAATCCCGTACGGACACGCCCGGACCGAAGCCGGACCCGATCGGGCATGGCAGTGCGACGTCCGAATGCCGCCGGAATCTCCGCCCCCGCCCCACGAGGATCGAGCCATGTCCTCCAGGACGGCACAGACCACAACAGCACAGACCACAACAGAACGAGGGGCACAGATGGCACTCGACGGTAAGGCGGCACTGGTCACCGGCGGCAGCCGGGGCATCGGCGAAGCGGTGGCACTCCGGCTCGCCGAGGACGGCGCCGATGTCGCCCTCACCTATCAGAACAGCGAGGAGCGGGCGGCGGCCGTCGTCGACCGGATCAAGGCCCTGGGCCGCCGGGCCTGTGCCGTCCAGGCCGACAGCGCGGACCCGCGCGCCGTACGCGAGGCCGTGGCCGGTGCGGCCGCGGAGTTCGGGCGGCTCGACATCCTGGTCAACAACGCGGGCACCGGCGTGCTCGGCCCGATCGGCGACCTGACGACGGAGGACGTGGACCGCGTCCTCGCCGTCAACGTCCGCGCACCCTTCCTGGCCGCCCAGGCCGCCGCCCGCCACCTGACCGATGGCGGGCGCATCATCAACATCGGCAGCTGCATGGCCGAGCGCGTCGCCTTCCCCGGCGGCTCGCTGTACGCGATGAGCAAGACCGCCCTCACCGGCCTGACCAAGGCGCTGGCCCGCGAGCTCGGCCCGCGCGGCATCACCGCCAACCTCATCCACCCCGGCCCCATCGACACCGATATGAACCCCGCCGACGGGGAGAGCGCCGCCATGCAGAGCGGCTTCACCGCGCTCGGCCGCTACGGGCGGCCGTCGGAGATCGCCGCGACCGTCTCCCACCTCGCCGGGGACGACGGCCGGTACATCACGGGGGCGTCGATCGCCGTGGACGGTGGCTTCGCCGCCTGAGCTACTCAGGGTTGAGCCCCGGCGCCTGGGGGGGGAGAGGCGCCGGGGCTCGGCTATGGGCAGACCGGGGTGATGAGGGGCGGTGGCTCAGGCCGCTTCGTCGAAGCCGGTCTGGCGCGCCATCTTCTTCAGCTCAAGCAGCGCGTGCTTCTCGATCTGGCGGATCCGCTCGCGCGTGAGGCCATGCTGCTTGCCGACCTCGGTGAGCGTGCGCTCCCGCCCGTCGTCGATGCCGTAACGCGCCTTGATGATGGACGCGGTGCGGTCGTCGAGCCGGCCGATCAGATCCTCCAGCTCCTCGCTGCGCAGCAGCGTCATCACCGACTGCTCGGGCGAGACGGCCGAGGTGTCCTCCAGCAGATCGCCGAACTGGGTCTCGCCCTCGTCGTCCACCGACATGTTCAGGCTGACGGGGTCGCGGGCCCAGTCGAGCACGTCCGAGACCCGCTCGGTCGTGGAGCCGAGCTCCTGGGCAATCTCCGAGTGCTCCGGCTCACGGCCGTGCTCACGGTTGAACTCGCGCTGCACCCGCCGGATCCGGCCGAGCTCCTCGACCAGGTGGACGGGCAGCCGGATGGTGCGTGACTGGTCGGCGATCGAGCGCGTGATGGCCTGCCGGATCCACCACGTGGCATACGTCGAGAACTTGAAGCCCTTGGTGTAGTCGAACTTCTCCACCGCGCGGACCAGGCCTGCGTTTCCCTCCTGGATCAGGTCGAGAAGCGGCAGCCCGCTACGCGGGTACCGGCGCGCGACGGCCACGACCAGGCGCAGGTTGGAGCGGATGAAGACGTCCTTGGCGCGGGCGCCCTCGGCGGCTATCGCCTCCAGCTCCTCGCGGCTCGCACCGGCCGCCGGGGCCTCGTCGATCTCACCGTCCAGGATCTGCTGGGCATAGACACCGGCTTCGATGGCCTGAGACAGCTCGACCTCTTTGGCCGCGTCGAGCAGCGGGGTTCGAGCGATCTCGTCGAGATACATGCCGACCAGGTCGCGATCGGCGATCTCCCCGCCTGTGGCGCGAACACTGTTGGCCCCATCAGCGCCACTGCCGGTGGCCTGATTGCGGGCGACGGCACGGGTTGCCATGCGTGCTCCCTTACAGATGGATCGGGCGCGGACTATGGACGGTGTTCCTGCCGGGTGCCCCGTCCGATGGAAACAACGACTGGAATCCGGACAGAATTCCCATGCAGCGCACACCTTTTCGCGATCATGCAGTACCCTGTCCGAACACGCGGCGTCGATTTGTCCTCATAACACCTGGAAGTGCAGGTCAGGGCGGGTGTCATCCGGTCGGCGCCCGCGGTTGCTCTCACCCCCCAAGACGTCCCCGGCCGGATTCCGGTTGCGCGGCCGCCCCACCGACGCCGCACGGCGCCCGGCCGAGTTGCCGGGTCCGTCACCCGGGTGTGCGCTGGTGAGTGAGAGGTCAGGGCGCCACGGAAGGAGAGCCTGCCATGAACGCCCCCACCGCAGCTCCGGCGCGCCACCGCCATCACCCGCACCTCCGCATTCCGCACCCCCACCTCCAGGCCCGCCCGCATCCCTCCGCGTCCTGGGTGGTCCCGGTCGTCCTGGGCATCCTCTACGGCGGATGGGCGATGTTCATCGACCACAACCAGGGGACCCCTGCGCCCTGGGCCGCCCTGCTCGGCGTGGTGGCGGCCGTGGTCGTCGGGGCGCTCTGCTATCTCGTCGGCAGGGTCCAGTCCGCCCTGATGCCGGAGCTGAGGTCGGCCGCGTACGGAGCGCTCTTCGGCTGTGCCTTCGGCTTCATGTACAGCCTGAGCGGGCACGCCGTGTTCCGCTCCTCGATGATGGGCCTCGGCGGCGCGCTGGCGATGTACGCCGCGTCCCTCTATGTCTTCCGCACCCGCTCCATGTCTTCCACCCCCGCTCCGACAAAGCCGGCTGAAAGGGACGGCCCCTAGGGCATCCCCGGCCATCCCTAGGTCCACAGGCCCCGACCGCGCGGCGTAGGTCCGCGGGCCCCGCTCCGGTACATCGCCGGACCGTTACGGTGCCCGGCGCCCCTGCCTAGCGTGGCGTGCATGGACGACACGAGCGGCACCCTCGACGAAGCACTGGAACGGCTGCACGCCACGGGCCCCGAGCGCGGCGGCTGGCTGACCAACCACGCCCCGATGGCCGTCGAGGCCCTGGTCCGGCACGGGCAGGGCCCCTCGGTGCACCGCTGGCTCGACTACTACGCCGGCAAGCTCGAGGACATGCCGACCCCGTACGCCACCGTCACCGCGGAGAACTGGCCCGAGGCGCTCGGCGACCCACGCCGGATCGCCGACTGGGCCGCGTACTTCACCCGCGAGCTCGCCGACCGCCCCTGGCGCGAGGTCCTCGCCCGGTGGTGGCCGCGGCTGCTGCCCGGGATCGCCGGCGGGGCGACGCACCCGGTCATCCGCGTCGGCCACGCGGTACGCACCCTGCTCGGCGAGACGCGCCCCGCCGCCGACCTCCAGGACGCCCACTCCCCCGCCGGGTTCCGCACCGACGAGCTCGCGACCGGGCCCCGCGCCCGTGAGCTGGCCCACGCTCTCGGCTACTGGGCCGCCCGCCACGCCCCGCTGCCCCCGCTCGACCGGCTGCCCGGACCCGCCCCGCGCACCGCCGCCGAGGCGATGGCCGCCGTACCGCGCGTCGCGGACCAGAGCGGCGGCATCCGCGACCGGCTGGCGCAGATCACCAGGTTCCCGGTCTGGCCCGATCCCGGCCCCGGGGCGCTCGGCCCGGACCGGGCGCGCGAGCTGCTGGCCGAGCTCGTACGGTCCGCGGCCCACCGCTACGCCACCCACGCCCACGGCTCGCCGATCATGCTGGTCCACGCCGTGACCGCGCCCAACGCCGTGCTGCGCACCCTGCCCGCGCTCCCGCGCGAGCTGTGGGCGACCAGCCTGGACGCGGCATGGGCGGCGAACGCCGCGGTGCTGGCCGCGTACGCGCCGCCCACGGCCGTTCCGCCCGGCGAGCTGCCGTCCGTACCGGCCGGGGCCACGCCTGCCGAGCGGGCCGAGGAGGTCTTCACTCGCGCCGCCGCACACGGCGACGAGCACGCGATCAAGCTGACCGACACCGTGCTCGATGTCGTGGCGATGCCTAAAGCAGCGATATCGGAAGCGGCGGAGGCGGAGGCGACCGGCGGGGGCGACGACCTCGCCCTGGCCGCGGCCCTGCGCGCATGCGCGCTCATCGAGCCGATCGCCTGACCCCGCGCATCCGCGCGCGACCGTCAGCCGAACTGCACGGACCGCTTGGCCAGCCCCATCCAGAAGCCGTCGATGACGCTGCGCTGGCTGCCGAGGTCGGACTCCGCGGCGCCCAGGGTGACGAACAGCGGGGCGAAGTGCTCGGTGCGCGGGTGGGCCAGGCGGCCCGCCGGGGACTTGCGCTCGAAGTCCAGCAGCGCGTCGACGTCCTGGGCGTCCAGCGCCCGCTGCCCCCAGTCGTCGAACTCCGTCGACCAGCCGGGCGGCATCGGCCCCACGTTCCGCAGCGCGGCCAGGTTGTGGGTGAAGAAGCCGCTGCCGACGATCAGCACGCCCTCGTCCCGCAGCGGGGCGAGCTTGCGGCCGATGGCCATCAGCTCGCTCGGGTCGAGGGTGGGCATCGACACCTGCAGTACGGGGATGTCGGCGTCCGGGTACATCTCGACGAGCGGGACGTACGCGCCGTGGTCCAGGCCCCGGTCCGGTATGTCCTGGACGGGCGTGCCCGCCGTACGCAGCGTCCCGCGCACCCGCTCGGCGAGCTCGGGCGCGCCGGGGGCGTCGTACCGCACCCGGTAGTAGTGCTCGGGGAAGCCCCAGAAGTCGTACACCAGCGGCACGGCCTGGGTGGCCCCGAGGGCCAGCGGCGCCTCCTCCCAGTGGGCGGAGACCATCAGGATCGCGTTGGGCCGGGGCAGCCCTGCCGACCAGGCGGCGAGCTGGCCGGGCCAGACCGGGTCGTCGGCGAGCGGCGGCGCGCCGTGGCTGAGGTAGAGGGCGGGCATGCGCCCGCCCGGTGCGGACGAGGAAGCGGACGGTGTGGTGGCGGCGGACATGGCGGCTCCCGAAGCCATAACTTGAACTCTCAAGAAAAGTTTTCGGGACTTACTGTAGTGACCAGTAGTTTAAATTTCAAGAAATGACTCATACAATGGACTTGTGGAAGCCATGAAGACCCCCGCAGACGCCGAAGACCCCCGCTGGCTCAGCGATGACGAGCAGCACACCTGGCAGGCCTACGTCCAGGCGAACATGCTGCTCGAAGACCATCTCGACCGTCAGCTGCAGCGCGACGCGGGCATGCCGCACGTGTACTACGGCCTGCTGGTGAAGCTCTCCTGGGCGCCTCGACACCGGCTGCGGATGACGGAGCTGGCCGAGGCCGCGAAGATCACCCGGTCCCGCCTCTCACACGCCATCACCCGCTTGGAGAAGAACGGCTGGGTACGGCGCGAGGACTGCACCTCCGACAAGCGCGGCCAGAACGCCGTGCTGACGGACGAGGGGTTCGAGGTGCTGCAGAAGGCGGCGCCCGGCCATGTCGAGGCCGTGCGCGCGGCCGTGTTCGACCGGCTCACACCGGAGCAGGTCCGCCAGTTCGGCGACATATGCCGCATCATCGCCGACGGCCTGCAACCGAAAGGCGCCGACCTCCCCTGGCTGCGCTGACCCCGGGCACGGAAACCGGCTCTGAAACGGGCACGGAAACGGGCACGGAAACCGCGGAAAGCCCCGCTCCTCCCGGAGCGGGGCTTTCCGCGTCGTACAGCGACAGCCGCAGCCACAGCCGCAGCCGTGCCGCGCGTATCAGTGCGCCATGACCGGGATCGCGTCCTCGGCCGCGCCCTCGCCGGAGCCGGTGGCCGCGGAGCCGCCGTCCTGCCGCCCGGCGGTGACGAAGGTGACGGCGACCGCCGCGGCGACCAGCAGGATGCCGACCGCCCACCAGATGGCCGTGGTGTAGCCGTGCACCAGCGACTGAAGCTCCAGCACCTGCCGCGAGGGGGCCGTGGCCGCGTGCGACCTGCCGTACTCGTTCCCCGCGCTGGTGGCGATGGTGTTGAGGAGCGCGGTGCCGATCGCGCCGCCGACCTGCTGCGAGGTGTTGACCATGGCGGAGGCGACACCCGCGTCACGCGGCTGGACGCCGTGCGTGGACAGGCTCATCGCCGGCATGAACGCCGTACCCATACCGAGGCCCAGCAGCAGGAACGCGGGCAGGATCAGGAGCGGGTACGAGGTGTCCAGGTCGATCTGGGTCAGCAGCAGCATGCCGACCGCGGCGACCACGAAGCCCGGGCCCATCAGCATGCGGGCCGGGACCCGGGTCATCAGCCGGGTGCCGATCTGCGTCGAGCCGGTGATCATGCCGACGATCATCGGCAGGAAGGACAGACCGCTCTTGACCGGGCTGTAGCCCTTCACGATCTGCATGTAGTAGGTGAGGAACAGGAACAGACCGAACATGCCGATGATCGCCAGGCCCAGCGCCAGGTAGACGCCACCGCGGTTGCGGTTGGTGACGACGCGCAGCGGCAGCAGCGGCTCCTTGACCCGGGACTCGACGACCGCGAAGGCGGCCAGCAGCACGACGGCCGCGACGAACAGCCCGATGGTGAGGCCCGCGGTCCAGCCGTCGCTCTCGGCGCGGGTGAAGGCGTAGACCAGCGAGACCAGGCCCAGCGTGGCCAGCAGAACACCGGGGATGTCGAGCTTGGCGGGGTTGCGGCTCTCGGCGGGCTCACGGATCACGGAGATCGCGCCGACCGCGGCGATGATGGCGAACGGGATGTTGACGAAGAACGTCCAGCGCCAGTTCATGTACTCGGTCAGCACACCGCCGAGGATCAGACCGACGGCACCGCCGCCACCCGCGATGGCGCCGAAGATGCCGAACGCCTTGGCGCGCTCCTTGGCGTCGGTGAAGGTCACCGCCAGCAGCGAGAGCGCCGACGGGGCGAGCAGCGCGCCGAAGACGCCCTGCAGCGCGCGGGCACCGAGCAGCATCGGGGAGTTGAGCGCGGCGCCGCCCAGCGCCGAGGCGGCCGCGAAGCCGACCAGTCCGACGATGAAGGTCTGCTTGCGGCCCCACAGGTCGGCGAGGCGTCCGCCGAAGAGCAGCAGACCGCCGAAGGCCAGCGCGTAGGCCGTGATGACCCACTGCTTGTTGCCGTCGGAGATGTCCAGGGCCTTCTGGGCGGAGGGCAGCGCGATGTTCACGATGGTCGCGTCGAGCACGACCATCAGCTGGGCGAGCGCGATGAATATCAGCGCTTTCCAGCGCCGGGGATCGACGGAGGGTGCCGTTTCAGGCATGAGTGGACCTACCTAGCGGTGCGGAGAGCGAAAAACGGGACGTTCGGGCGTGCGTAAGGGACGTACGTAAGGAACTGATAGCGCAACGGACTGACACAACAACGACGTGGCGGCGCTCCGGAACGTGACATCGAGCGGCGGCGCCACGGCTCGTTACTGCCTACGAGCCGTTACTGACGACGAGAAGACTGACTGGCGAACGAACGAGAATTAATCGGTCCAGGTCACCGGACGACGCGTGATGTGCGTCACGGACGACGCTTCAGATCCTCCAAAGTGGCCGCGGAGCCGGACAGTACGGAGCGCCCCGGGGCAGCCAGTCCGTCCAGGAACAGCTGCAGGTGCCGGTGCACGAAGATGTCGAAGTTCACACAGGCGCCGCCGGGCAGCGGCCTGGTGAGCTGAGTCAGGGCGACCATCAGATCACCGACGTCGATGTCGGTGCGCAGCTGGCCGGAGTCGCGCCCGGCGGTCATCAGGGCGCCGATGGCGTCCTCCAGGCGCGTTTGCGCGGCGATGTGGTCAGAGTGCTCCTTGTCGATGCCGTCGGAGAGCAGCGGGCACAGCGCGCCGACGCGCTCCTCGGCCGCCGCGTGCACGAAGCGACGCAGCGCCGCGAAGGCGTCGGGCTCCTCCGCCAGGGCGACCTCGGCCTGGTCGGCGATGCGCTCCGTCACCGAGACGGTGACGTGGTGCACCAGCTCGCGGCGGTCCGCGAAGTGCCGGTAAAGGGTGGCATTGCCGACCCCTGCCCGTCGAGCGATTTCATCGAGCGAGACCTCGGCCCCGGACTCGACGAGCACCTCGCGGGCCGCCGCGACGATCCGCTCCCTGTTGCGCAGGGCGTCGGCGCGCAGCCTGGGCCGCGCGGGCTGCTGGGTGGTGACGGTACCCACGACGGCACTCCTTCCTGCACGACGATTCGGCTTTCAACATTTCCGGGGACTCGGTCCCCGTTTCGTACATCGAGTTAAACGGGGAGACAGTCCCCGGAAATTTCACGAGCCGACGTGACCTGCCTCACACCTGTCCGGCGGTCGATCCGCCCGGACGGAGCAGCCTTTTCCCCCGCCCGGCCGCACCCCACAGGCGCCCGGACGGGCGCCGCCACACGGTGGGACTCGCCATGAAGCACTCACGCGAGATGCCCCAGAAGCACTCATGCGAGACGACCCGCCACCGAACCCGCCATCGAGCCCGTCACCGCATACGCCACCGCATACGCCATCGCATGCGCCACCGAATACGCAGGCCCCGCCGAGGCAGCGCGTTCGCCGCGGCCGCCGTGCTCACGCTGGCCGCGGCGGCCACTCCGGCGGCGGTCCCCAGCCCGCCCCCCGCTCCCGCCCCTCCCGTGCGCGCCCCGGCCCTGTCGGCCAATCCGGCGTACGGCGCCGCCCTCGCCCCCTGCGCCCTGGCCCCCGGCAAGGGGCTGCAGATGACCGAGGGGCTGCCGACCGGGCATGGCTACGTCCGCAGCACAGGGACGGTCAAGGCCCTCACCCTCATGATCGACTTCCCCGACATCAAGGGCCAGGGCTCCGCCCGTAAGCGCTACGCGGAGTTCTTCCCCCAGACCTCGCGATGGTTCAAGCGCGGCTCGTACGGCCGGCTGACGTACCGGCCCGCGGCCCCGATCAACCACTGGCTGCGCATGCCCCGCTCCTTCCGCAGCTACGGCATCAAGCGCGGCAGCCCCTTCGAGCCGGGCTACCGCAAGCTGGTCGCGGACATCGCCAAGGCCGCCGACCCGCATATCGACTTCAGCCGCTACGACCTGGTCAACGTCCTGGTCACGCCCAACGCCGGGCCACCCGCCGCACGCGCCGTGCTGTCCGTCACCTACGCCGACAACCAGCACGCCCCGATCGCCGACGGCGTCCCCCTCGCCAATGTCTCCTTTGTCTACAGCCGCCAGGACGACGGCTCCGGCACGCTCGCGCAGACCGGCTATCGCGTGCTCCCGCACGAGAACGGCCATGTCTTCGGGCTCCCCGACCTCTACACCCACCGGGGCGGGGACAGCGCGGGCCACTGGGACGTGATGTCCGAGGACTGGGGCATCGGAAACGACCTGCTGGCCTGGCACAAGTGGAAGCTCGGCTGGCTCGGCGCGGGGCAGGTCACCTGCATCGCCCGCCCCGGCATCACACGGCGGGCCCTCGCCCCGCTCGGCCGGCGGGGCGGAACCAAGCTGATCTTCGTCCCGGTCTCGAAGTACGCCGGGTACGCCGTGGAGGCGCGCACCAGCGAGGGCAACGACGACGCGGTCTGCAAGGCCGGCGTCCTGGTCTCCTGGGTGGACACCCGCGTCGACTCCGGCCAGGGGCCGATCACCGTCGTGGACAGCACCCCGGGCAGCGGCGGCTGCACGGAGGAGCGCAATGTACACCTCGGGCTGAGCGACGCGGCCTTCACGCCCGGCAAGACCTTCACCGGCGGCGCGCTGGGCACCGGCATCCGGGTCCGGGTCACCGAGCGCGACGCCCGCGGCGACTACCGCGTCGAGATCACCCGGTACGCCAGTGGCGGCGGCCGCGGCTGATCAGCAGAAGCTGTCTGCGGGCGGTGGCCGCCACCCGCCGTACGGACTCGGGGTCGCCGGAGGGGCCGCCCGACTCTTCGCCGGGCCGGCCCCCGGACCGATCGCCGGGCTGATCGCCGGGCTGGGCCTCCAGGAACGCCGTCGCGGTCATCACCATGTGGTCCACATACAGCTCGGCAAGCATCCGGACATCCTCGGGGGACCAGCCCTCCGCCGTGAGCTGGGGCGCGAACGCCTCGGCGACCTCGTCGGCGAAACGGCCCAGCTCGGCGGCTATCGCCTCCCGTACGGGCCGTACGCCGCCGTGGCGCTCGCGCGCGATGAAGCGGATATGCGCCGGATAGCGGCGCACCAGCTCGGCGACGGCTTCGACGGTGGCGTCGATCAGCTCCTCGTCCCCGTACCGCTCGGCGAGGATCACCCGGACCACCCCGTGCAGGCTGCCCAGGGACTCCTCCACCAGCGCCACGCCGAGGTCGCTCATATCGCGGAAGTGCCGGTAGAAGGCGGCCGGAGCCACGCCCACCACGCGCGTCACCTCGCGCAGGCCCAGGCTGCTGAGGCTCTGGTCCTCCAGCAGCCGCAGCCCCGCGTCCAGGAGCGCCCGCCGGGTCCTCTGCTTCTGGGCCTGCCGGACCCCGAGGGTGTGACTCATGTCATTCAGTAAACAACCGTTCGCCGACTTTTTCCAGTGGCGTGCAGGGGTACCCTGAAGTCAGTGAACAACTGTCATCCCAAGTGTTCACCGAATCACTGGAACCTGTTCGCCAAACGCCACCAAGGCTCTCGAGAGAGGCACACATGCTCTTCATCGTCGCGGCTCTCGCCCTGGTGGGGATCCTCCTGGGAGCGGCGGCCCACACCCCGCTCCCGGTCTTCCTCGCCGCCTCCGCCGCCATCGCCACCTGGCTGCTGATCTTCTTCATCCGCGAACGCACCGGGCACAAGGAGAGCTGACCCATGGCACTGACCGCATCCACCACCCGCACCCCGTCGGCCGCGCGCCGCCGGGACGCCGACGGGATGGCCGTGGCCTCGTTCGTCCTCGGCCTGATCGGACTGCTGCTCTTCAACGCCGTCTTCGGACCGTGCGCGATCATCCTGGGCGCGCTGGCGATCGCCCGGCAGACCCAGCGCCGTGGCCGCGCCCTGCTCGGCCTCGCCCTCGGAGTCGCCGATGTGGCCCTGCTGATCACCCTCGTGACGCTGGACAACTCGGTCTTCTGGCAGTTCGGCTGACGTTTCGCAACCCCGCCGGCCTTCGGCACCCCAACGGCCCCTCCACTCAGTGGAGGGGCCGTTGCCCGTACGTACCGCCCCAGGTGACCCCGCCCACTGGACATCAACGTTGGTTAGGCTAACCTAACTATGGCCTCGGGCGATGTCCGTGGCTGCCCCCGTACGCATCGAGAGAAGGCGTCCCATGCCTCACCCCAGTGCCCTCCCCCTCTCCCGCCGCGGCCTGTTGGCCGCCGGCGGCCTCGCTGGACTCGGCGCCCTCGTCACCGCGTGCGGGAGCAAGGACGGCTCGGGGTCCTCCAACGACGAGGGCAAAAGCGGCGGCGAATCCTGGTCGTTCACCGACGACCGCAAGAAGAAGATCAGTCTCGGTGGCACCCCCGAGCGCATCGTCGCGTACATCGGCTCGGCGGCCGCGCTGCACGACTTCGGCATCGACGACCAGATCGTCGGCGTCTTCGGCCCGACCAAGCTGAAGAACGGCAAGCCGGATGTGCAGGCCGGCGACGTCGACGTCGACAAGGTGACCATCCTCGGGGAGACCTGGGGGCAGTTCAAGGTCGAGAAGTACGCCTCGCTCAACCCCCAGCTGCTGATCACCAACATGTACGACCCGGGCGCCCTCTTCTACGTCCCGGACGATGCCAAGGGCAAGATCCTCGCCCTGGCCCCCAGCGCCGCCCTCACCACCGGCCGGGTCTCCATGCTCGAGCCCATCAAGCGCTACGCCGAACTCGCCGCCGCCCTCGGCGCCGACCTCAAGGCCAAGAAGGTCATCGACGCCAAGGCACGCTTCGAGGCCGCCTCCGAGACGCTGCGCAAGACCGTCAAGTCGAAGAAGATCAAGGTCATGGCCTGCTCCGCCAGCGCCGACCTCTTCTATGTCTCCAACCCGGCGGTCAACGCCGACCTGATCTACTTCCGCGAGCTCGGCGTCGACTTCGTCGTCCCGAAGAAGACGGACAAGGGTGGCTACTTCGAGAGCCTGAGCTGGGAGAACGCCGACAAGTACGGCGCCGACGTGCTGTTCCTCGACAACCGCACCGCCACCTTGCAGCCCAAGGACCTGACCGCCAAGCCCACCTGGTCCAAGCTCCCCGCGGTCAAGGCCGACCAGATCGTCCCCTGGAGCAGCGAGCCGCGCTTCTCGTACGCGGGCGCCGCCCCGCACATCGAGGCCCTCACCAAGGCCATCCAGGACGCGAAGAAGGTCAGCTGACCCACAGGGCAAGCGAAGGGAAGAGACCGCTCTCATGACCACCGCAGCCACCCCCCACACCTCCACCGCCCCGGCCCCGGCCGAACCGGCCCCCGCCGCCGTCCCGTTCCGCTTCTTCGATGTGCGGGTCGTCCGCACACGGGCCCTCGGACCGTCCATGGTGCGGGTCACCTTCGGCGGCGAGGCCCTGAAGGACTTCGCCTCCGGCGGCCGCGACCAGCGCTTCAAGCTGTTCCTGCCGCACCCCCACCAGGACGCCCCCGTCGTGCCGGTCGAGGCGGGCCAGGAGTGGTTCCCCGTGTGGCGGGCCATGGACCCCGCCACACGGGCCGTCATGCGCTCGTACACCGTGCGCGAGCAGCGGCGCGACCCCGAAGAGGTCGACGTGGACTTCGCCCTGCACGGCGCCGACGCGGCCGGCTCCGCCACAGCGGGCGGCCCGGCCTCCCGCTGGGCCGCGCACGCCCGGCCCGGGGACCGCGCCATGCTCCTCGGCCCGGTCGTCCCCGACAACGGCGGCGTCGACTTCCGCCCGCCGCCCGGCACCGACTGGGTGCTCATCGCCGCCGACGAGACCGCGCTGCCCGCCGTCGCCGGAATCCTCGACTGGCTGCCGGCCGGTATCGGGGCCAAGGTCTGGATCGAGGTGCAGCACGCCGAGGACCTGCGGGAACTGCCCACCGAAGCGGACGCCGAAATCGTCTGGCTGATCCGCGACGGCGCCGACCCCGCCGACCCCCGCTCGGCCCTCCTCCTGGACGGCGTACGCGACGCGGCGCTGCCCGAGGGCACACCGTACGCCTGGCTCGCGGGCGAGGCCGGTACGGTCCGCGCGCTGCGCCGCCACCTCGTACGCGACCGCGGCTTCGACCGCAAGGCGGTCACCTTCACCGGCTACTGGCGGCTGGGCGCCACCGACGACCAGCTCGTCGAGGAGGCCGTGACCGGCACCGGCCCAGCGTCGGACGACGACTGACCAACGCGGCCCAGCACCCCGCGCACACCGGCACACCCCCGCACCGCACATCCTCACCCCGCACACCCCGCGCACCCACACCCCCGTCCAGGGCACACCCATGCCGTGTCCAGGGCACACCCATGCCCGCAAGCAGCCCACACCCAGAAGGGACAGACCGTGAGTCTCCTCGCGCACCTCGCTGAGGACCCGTCGTCAGGGCCGATACCCGGGGCGGCGGATGGCCGGGCCCACCTCTTCAACGACCGTACGGCGGCCCGCTATCGACGGTCCGTGTCCGATGGCGTCGGCCTGGTGGCCTCCACCGTCGCCCGCACCACCCGCCCGTTCACCGGCGTCACCCCCGCCGAACTCGCCCCCGAGATCTCCGGGATCGACCTGGAGCGGCCACTGGGCGACCCGGCCGCCGCCCTCGACGAGCTCGAACGCGTCTATCTCAAGGACGCCGTCTACTTCCACCACCCGCGGTATCTCGCCCACCTCAACTGCCCCGTGGTCATCCCCGCGCTGCTCGGCGAGGCGATCCTCTCCGCCGTCAACTCCTCGCTGGACACCTGGGACCAGAGCGCCGGCGGCACCCTGATCGAACGGCGCCTGATCGACTGGACAGCGGCGCGCATCGGGCTCGGCGAGGCCGCGGACGGCGTCTTCACCAGCGGCGGGACGCAGTCCAATCTGCACGCGATGCTGCTCGCCCGCGACGAGGCCTGCAAGCTGGTGGAGAAGGAGACGGCGGCGGCCGGGGCGCCGCTCACCAAACCCCAGATCCTGCCCCGGCTGCGCATCCTCGCCTCCCAGGCGAGCCACTTCTCCATCGCCAAGGCGGCCGCCGTGCTCGGGCTCGGCTACGAGGCGGTCATCCCCGTGTCCTGTGACCAGGACCGGCGGATGCGCACCGCCGCGCTCGCCCGCGAGCTCAACCGCTGCCACCGCGAAGGCCTGGTCGTCATGGCGGTCGTGGCCACCGCCGGGACCACCGACTTCGGCTCCATCGACCCGCTGCCCGAGATCGCCGACCTGTGTGCCCAGGCCGGGACCTGGCTGCACGTCGACGCGGCGTACGGCTGCGGCCTGCTCGTCTCCCCGCGCCGCCGGCACCTCCTCGACGGCATCGAGCGCGCCGACTCGGTCACCGTCGACTACCACAAGTCCTTCTTCCAGCCGGTCAGCTCCAGTGCGGTCCTGGTGCGCGACCGTACGACGCTCAGCCACGCCACGTACCACGCCGACTACCTCAACCCGGCCCACAGCGCCGAGCGGCTCATCCCCAATCAGGTGGACAAGTCCCTGCAGACCACCCGGCGCTTCGACGCGCTCAAGCTGTGGCTGACGCTGCGCGTCATGGGCGCGGACACCGTCGGGGAGCTGTTCGACGAGGTGGTGGACCGGGCGGCCGAGGCCTGGCGGCTGCTGGACGCCGATCCGCGGTACGAGGTGGTCACCCGGCCGCAGCTGAGCACGCTGGTCTTCCGCTACACCGGCCCACCGCCCACGAGGCCCGCGCGCCTCGACGCCAAGCGGCTGGACGCAGGGCTGTCGGACCCCGAACTGTTGGACCGGGCGAATCTGCACGCGCGCGAGGCGCTGGCCGCCTCCGGCGAGGCCGTCGTGGCCGGGACGGTGGTGGACGGGGCGCACTACCTGAAGTTCACGCTGCTCAACCCGGAGACCTCGCTCGGCGATATCGCCCACGTCCTCGACCTCATCGCCGGCCACGCCGACCGGTACCTCTCCGCCCCGCACGCCGCCGAACCGGAGTTCACCCGGGCCCGGGCCAGCTGACCGCCTTCCACCCCGCCGGAGACCCACGTGACCACCGTGTCGCTTTCCCACGATTCCCACGATTCTCGCGATTCCCACGACTCCCACGACTTCATCGCCATCGGCCTGGGCCCCTTCAACCTCGGCCTCGCCGCGCTCACCGACCCGATCGACGAGCTGAACGGGCTGTTCCTGGAGCGCAAGCCGGACTTCGACTGGCACTCGGGGATGTTCCTCGAAGGCAGCACGCTCCAGACGCCGTTCCTGTCCGACCTGGTCACCCTCGCCGACCCCACCTCCCCGTACTCCTTCCTCAACTACCTGAAGGAGAACGGCCGCCTGTACTCCTTCTACATCCGCGAGAGCTTCTATCCGCTGCGGGAGGAGTTCAACGACTACTGCCGCTGGGTGGCCGCCCGGCTCGGCTCCGTCCGCTTCGGCCAGGAGGTCACCTCCGTCGAGTACGACGAGGCCGACGGCCGGTATGTCGTCCACACCACCGAGACGGCGACCGGCGAGCGCCGCACCTGGCGGGCCGGGCGGCTGGTGCTGGGCACCGGGACGCCCCCGTACGTCCCCGAGGCCTGCCGTGGCCTCGGCGGCGACCTGATCCACAACTCCCGCTATCTGGAGCACAAGGAAGCCCTGCAGGCGAAGGAGAGCATCACCGTCGTGGGCAGCGGCCAGAGCGCCGCCGAGATCTACTTCGACCTGTTGCAGGACATCGACACGCACGGCTACCGGCTCGACTGGATCACCCGCTCGCCCCGCTTCTTCCCCCTCGAATACACCAAGCTCACTCTGGAGATGACCTCCCCGGAGTACGTGGACTACTTCTACGGGCTGCCCGCGCACACCCGCGAACGGCTGAACACCGCGCAGAAGAACCTCTATAAGGGGATCAACTCCGATCTCATCGACGCCATCTTCGATCTGCTCTACATCAAGAACCGACGGGGCCCGTGCCCGACGCGGCTGATGACCAACACCGCGCTGCGAGAGGCCTCGTACGACGCGGCCGGCGGCTCGTACACGCTCGGGCTGCGCCAGGAGGAGCAGGGCCAGGACTTCACCCTCACCACCCAGGGCCTGATCCTGGCCACCGGCTACCGCTACCAGGTGCCGGAGTTCCTGACGCCGGTCCGGGACCGCATCGCCTGGGACGAGGCCGGACGCTTCGCGGTCGCCCGCGACTACAGCATCAACACCGCCGCCGCCGGGCGGGAGATCTACGTCCAGAACGCCGAGCTGCACACCCACGGCTTCGTCACCCCCGACCTCGGGATGGCCGCCTACCGCAATTCATGCATCATCCGCGAGTTGCTGGGCCGCGAGCACTACCCCATCGAGAAGACCATCGCCTTCCAGGAGTTCGCGGCCCCCGAGGGGGTGCTTCGATGAGCACGGCTCTCTTCACCCACAGCGACGCAGCGCTCGGCCGCTTCTCCGTGCGCCCCCTCGACCCGGACGCCGACGCCGAACTGCTGCACCACTGGGTCACCCACCCCAAGGCGTCCTTCTGGCTGATGCAGGACGCCGACGTGGGGCAGGTCGCCTTCGAGTACGGGAAGATCGCCGCACATCCGCACCACGACGCCTTCATCGGCCTGCACGAAGGCCGCCCCGCCTTCCTGGTCGAGCGCTACGACCCGGCCCGGGTGGAGCTGGCGGGCCTCTACCCCGCCCAGGAGGGCGACGTCGGTATGCACTTCCTGTGCGCGCCGGCCGACACCCCGGTGCACGGGTTCACCCGGGCGGTGATCACCACCGTCATGGAGTTCCTCTTCGCCGACCCGGCGACCCGGCGCGTCGTGGTCGAGCCCGACGTCCGCAACACGGCGGTGCACCGGCTCAACGCGGCCGTCGGCTTCGAGATCGCGGGCACGGTCGCCAAGCCGGAGAAGGACGCGTACCTCAGCTTCTGCACCCGCGACCGATTCCGCGCCGCGACGGCGGGCGCGACCACCACCACCGCTCAAGGAGTGCCCCGATGAGCCCCCGCGACGCCGTCGCCCACCTCACCCCCGCCCTCTGGGAGCGGGCGGGCCGCCTCCTAGTGCGCAAGGCGCTCGCCGAGTTCTCCCACGAGCGCCTGCTCGCCCCCGAGCCCCTGCCCGACGTCCCCGGCCACTACGTCGTCACCAGCGACGACGGCTCGGTGACCTACCGCTTCGCGGCCCGCCTGCTGGCCCTGGACCACTGGATGGTCGACGCGGACTCCGTCACCCGCCACACCACCCGGGACGGCTCCGAGCTCCCCCTCGACGCGCTCGACTTCTTCCTGGAGCTGCGCGGGCGGCTGGGGCTCGGCGACCAGACCCTGCCCGTCTATCTGGAGGAGATCAGCTCCACCCTCTCCGGAACCGCGTACAAGCTCAGCGGCCGGCCGGTCAGCGCCGCCGAGCTCGCCAAGTCCGACTTCCAGACGGTCGAGACCGGCATGACCGAGGGCCACCCCTGCTTCGTCGCCAACAACGGCCGCCTGGGCTTCGGGGTGCACGAATACCTCTCGTACGCCCCCGAGACCGCGAGCCCCGTGCGGCTGATCTGGCTGGCCGCGCACCGCGACCACGCCACCTTCACCTCCTCCTCGGACCTCGACTACGACGGGCTGATCGGCGGCGAGCTGGGCGAGGCCACCCTGGCCCGCTTCGCCGACACCCTGGCCGGACTCGGCCTCGACCTCGCCGACTACCGCCTCATCCCCGTCCACCCCTGGCAGTGGTGGAACAAACTGTCGGTCACCTTCGCCGCCGAGGTCGCCCAGCGGCGCCTGGTGTGCCTGGGCACCGGCGACGACGCGTACCTCGCGCAGCAGTCGATCCGCACCTTCTTCAACACCGGCGACCCGGCCAAGCACTATGTGAAGACGGCCCTGTCCGTCCTCAACATGGGCTTCATGCGCGGCCTCTCCGCCGCCTATATGGAGGCCACGCCCGCCATCAACGACTGGCTGGCGGGTCTGATCGCGGGCGACGGGCATCTCCGCGCCGCCCGCTTCTCGATCATCCGCGAGCGCGCCGCCATCGGCTACCACCACCGGCAGTACGAGCGCGCCACCGACAAGTTCTCCCCGTACCGCAAGATGCTCGCCGCACTGTGGCGCGAGAGCCCCGTCCCCACACTCGAACCGGGCCAGCGGCTGGTCACCATGGCCTCGCTCCTCCACACAGACCCCGACGGCGGCTCCTTCGTCAGCGCGCTCGTCGAGGAGTCCGGCCTGCCCCCCGCGCGCTGGCTGCGCCGCTACCTCGACGCGTACCTGAGGCCGGTGCTGCACTGCTTCTACGCCTACGACCTGGTCTTCATGCCGCACGGCGAGAACGTCATCCTCGTGATCGAGGACGGCGCGGTGCGGCGGGCGATCTTCAAGGACATCGCCGAGGAGATCGCCGTCATGGACCCGGACGCGGTCCTTCCGCCGGACGTCACCCGGATCCGGGTGGAGGTCCCCGAGGACAAGAAGCTGCTGTCGATCTTCACCGATGTCTTCGACTGCTTCCTGCGCTTCCTGAACGGCATCCTCGTCACCGACGGCCTCCTGGAGGAGGAGGCCTTCTGGCGGACGGTGGCGGAGTGCGTCTCGGACTACCAGGCGTCGGTGCCGGAGCTGGCGGAGAAGTTCGAGCGGTACGACATGTTCGCGCCCGAATTCGCGCTGTCCTGCCTGAACCGGCTGCAGCTGCGGAACAACCAGCAGATGCTCGACCTTCAGGACCCGGCCGGGGCGCTCCAGCTGATCGGGACGCTGGAGAACCCCATCGCGCGGTTCGGGGAGACGCCCTAGAAGGAGGAGGAGGAGGCAAGGGAGGCGGGGCAGGCGTTCACCGGGGGGAGGTGGAGGCGGCCTCGCTGGGCGGGGCGTCCGGGGTCGGGCGCCGGTCCGAGGGCGGGCGCGGGGTCGGGGTACGGCGCGGGTCCCGGGTCGGGCCCGGGTCCTGGGTCGGGCCCGCATCCTGGGCCGCGTTGCCGCCGAAGACGGCGGAGCCGAGTATGGACCGGACCTGCTCCAGCGTGCCGGCGGAGGGCCGGTTGAGGCAGACGGACGCGGTGATCAGTTCGTGCGGCCCGGACGCCCCGGACGACCCGGCCACCGCGCGCCGGCCCAGCAGCTCGCGCGTGCCGCCCGCGAGGCGGCAGGACTTCCCGGGCCGCGTATCCACCATCCGCGCCCGCTGGTCGGTCGCCCCCAGGGCCTTCTCGCTCCCCAGCCGCAGGATCAGCAACCCTTCCCCGCGCCGCAGCTCGTGCGGCGCCAGGCAGTAGTGCCGGATGCCCGCCGTACACCGGTCCGTGTCCACGGCCGCCGGCCGGTTCCCGGCCAGCCCAACCGTGCCCGCCCCCTCCCCGCCCCGCACGCCACGGCCGCTCCAGCCGCGCGGCAGCCGGACGGTCAGCCCGTCCAGCCCCGGGTAGCGGACGACGGGATGGGTGGCGGTGGGCGAGGCGGCAGGGACCTGATACGTCGCGCCGGGGCCCCTGGGCCCGGCGGCCGGGGCCTGGCCCAGCACGGCCAGCGTCACGGCGGCCGCCACTCCCCCGGCCACCCCGGCGGCCCCCGCCATCCCGGCCACCCGCCGTCGCCGTCGCCGCGCCACCAGCTGCTGGACCCGCCGCATCCGCTGGGCGGGGGCAGGCAGCCGGGGTACGCCCCGCTCGAGCAGCGCCCGCAGCTCCGCCTCGCGGGCGGCCTCACGCCCGGCCTCGGAGCCCGCGCCGGACTGACGACCTGGAGGACGACAGGGCTCGGCGTCGCGACGCCCGGCCCTCTTCTCCGGCTCACCCACGGCGCTCACCGCCCTCCGCCATCTCGGCGGCGGGCAGCAGCCCGTGCAGGGTGCGCAGCGCCTTGGACGCCTGACTCTTGACCGTGCCGGTGCTGCAGCCCAGCACCTCGGCGGTGTCCTCGACGCTCAGGTCCTCGAAATAGCGCAGCACCACCACGGCCCGCTGCCGCACCGGCAGCCCCCGCACCGCCGCCGCCAGCGACTGCTCCAGATCCACCCCCTCGAACGGATCCGGCACGGTCCGTGTATCCGGTACCTCGTCGTGCGGCACCTCCCCGCGCCAGCGCCGCCGCCACCACGAGGCATGCGTGTTGACCAGCGCCTTCCGGACGTACGCCTCCGGATTCTCGGCCGCGATCCGCCGCCACTTCGGCCACACCTTGGCCAGCACCGTCTGCAGCAGATCCTCGGCCAGGTGAGCATCCCCGGTCAGCAGCCAGGCGACCCGCAGCAGCCGAGGCCCGCGCGCGGCGACGAACTCCTCGAAGCCGGGCGTTGCGCCCCTCACTGTCGTGTCCTCGCCATGGTGCCCCTGTCCGAACCGTGTCTTTCACACATGTTGAACGCCATGGCGCCGGTACGGGTTGCCTCAAGCCCAGAATCCGCCAACCGGCGGTCAACCAGCACCCCCGAGCACGTCGGCGCCTCGATGAAAATCAGCCATCGCCAGACTTAATATCGCCAAGAATCCCGGTCGGCATCGTGTGCGCCAAAGTGGGCAACAAGGGGTACGCCCCCCAATCCACACCCCAAAACAGGTGACCTGCATCACAAAAACGCGACAGCTCTGGTCGGCTCGATGCCGCGTGTCGCAAACTCACTGCGATCTTCTGCTACAGGAAATTGCTCACGGGGAACCGGGTTACGGGGGGGCAACAGTGGGTCACGTCTCGACTCAGATACGCGCTTCCAGATCCAGCGGATCACCGATCTTGAGACATATCGCCGCTGAAGAAATTCACGCAATATCCAGGAAATCCGGACATCTTGAATTCCAGCACCCCTCCAGGGCGGCCGCGTGAATTCCGCCGGATATCCACTGTCCCGGCAGCAGCAGACCGTCTGGGCGTCACAGCAACTCCAGCCCGACGGGGACTCCTACAACGTCCCTATGGCCTACCGCCTTTCAGGTCACATTGCCGAGAAGGAGCTTGCCGAGGCCATCCGAGCGGTGCTGGACCGGCACGCCGTACTGCGTGTGGCGATCCAGCAATTATCCAGCGGCGAGCTTCGCCAGAGCGTACGTCCCACACCGGACGACATCCTGGGCGTGCATCAGGTGACCCCATCTGAGCTGCCGGAACGGCTCGCCGCGGCCGCTTCGAAGCCGTTCTCTGGTGAAACCGCGTGCCGTTTACGGGCCGACTTGTTCCGGCTGTCCCCGCAGGAGGCCGTTCTCCTGATGGTGTTCGACCACATCACCGTGGACGCGCCTTCAGTCGGCCTGATCATGGAGGAATTAGGCCGGGCCTATACCGATGCCCTCGACGGCCACCTCCCGGCGAACGCGCCTATTACGGAGTCGCCCTATTTCGCGTACGTCCGCCAACAACAGGAGTGGACAAATCTCCCCGAAGGCCAGGAACACACCGACTTCTGGGAGAAATATCTTGAGGGCATGGACGCGCTCACGTCCGCACCACGCAAGCACGCGCACGGCAATGACTCGCCCATTCGCCACTCCTCCCATCCGGTGTCTTTTCCGGCGGATTTCTTCGAACTCGTCGAACGCCGGCGAGTGACCCCTTTTGCGGTGCTGCTGTCCGCCTACTCCCTGACGCTTCAGCACTTCCTCCGCTCCGATGACGTCCTCGTCTCCTATCCGGCCGTCGACTGGCGACGCACCGAATTCGACGCGGTGGTGGGGCTTTTTACGGACATGATGCTCTTCCGCTGCCTTCCGCAGGCTGAAACAAGCCTGCAGGAGTACGTGCGGGAGGTTCAGGAATCGCTCTTCACCTGCCTGGAGCATCAGGGAGAGTCCCTGGAGAAGCTGTGGGCCCGCATGCGAATGATCGCCGGTGGCGGTGCGGCCCTCCCGCCCATGCTGTCCGTCAACGACCTGGGCACAGGCCCCCGGTTCCCCGGGCTGGAGGTGGAACGCGTCCCGCTGATCCCGCGTGACGGCAAGTCGGAGCTGCTGCTGGCCGTCAACATCAGCGGCGCCGAGATCACCGGGCGGCTGGACTTCGACCCCGACGTCTACGCCCCGGCCACCGCACAGCGGCTGGCCCGCGCGCTGGAAACCGTACTCGGCCAGATCGTCGACGGCCGGGACGGCGCCGCGCGGGGAGTGGAGCTCATCACCGAGGCCGACCGCTCCCTGGTGCTGGACACCTGGAACGCGCCGCCCGGCGAGGTGGACGCGCCGCACGTCCCGGAGTCGTTCCTGCGCCGGGCCGCCGCCGCTCCCGAGAAGGTCGCCCTGATCGACGAGGGAGGCGAGGTCACCTACGGGGAACTGGAGCGGGCCTCCCGCGCCCTTGCCGCCCGTATCGCGGCCCTCGGCCTCCCCTCAGGGAGCATCGTCGCGCTCTGCCTGCCGAGGTCGGCCCGGTTCGTCGAGGCGGCCCTGGCCGTGCTGCGATGCGGCCTGGCCTTCCTCCCCGTCGACATGGAACAGCCCCCGCGCCGCCGCGCGTTCGTCCTGTCCGACGCGGGGGCGGCAGCCGTGATCGTGCCGGGCCATGCCGAACTCGGCGGTCTGCCGACCGGGTTGCGGGCGCTCGGCCTCGAGGACGCCGAGGCGTCTGTCGCGGGCGACGGGTTCGAGGACCGGCCGGTGGACGCCGAGGACCCCGCCTACGTCATCACGACGTCCGGAAGCACAGGGCTGCCCAAGGCGGTCGTCGTCCCGCACCGTGCGCTGACCAACAACTTCCGGTGGAAGCGGGACGAGTTCGGCTTCCGCCCCGAGGACCGCTTCTACTTCAAGACGCCGCCCATCTTCGACGCATCGGTGTGGGAGTACCTCGCCCCGCTCACCGTGGGCGCCACGCTGGTGGTGGCGCCTCCGGGCGCGCACCGGGACCCGTCGTCCATGCTCGGCGAGATGCGGCGCCACGCGGTGACGGTGGCCCAGTTCGTACCCACCCTGCTCAAGGCTCTGCTGGCGGAGGACGGGTGGGACGGTCTCCCCGCACTGCGCCGGCTCTTCGCCGGAGGAGAGGCCCTCGACTCCTGGGTCGTGGAATCCGTGAGAAATAGCTGTCATGCACAGGTCATTAACTTGTACGGGCCCACCGAAGCGGGCTGCGACGCGACGTCCCACCTGTGCTCCTTTGGCGGCGAGCCGGAAGCGACGGTGCCCATCGGCCGCCCCATTCCCGGAGGCCAGGCCTATGTGCTGGGGTCCGGCGGGCAGTTGCTGCCCCCGACCTTCGTGGGAGAGCTCTGCCTCGGCGGGCTCCCGCTGGCTCTCGGCTACGCCAACCGCGCCGAACTGACCGCCGAACGGTTCGTGCCGCACCGGTTCGGTGGGGATCCCGGCGCACTGCTGTACCGGACGGGTGACCTCGCCCGCTTCACCGAGGACGGCCTGCTCGAGTACCACGGGCGCGACGACGGGCAGGCGAAGCTGCGCGGACTGCGGGTGGAGCTGGACGGGATACGCAACCTGCTTCTCGGGCATCCCGGAATCCAGGACGTCGTCGTGACGGTCCGCCCCGAGCTCCCGGACGCCCTGATCGCCTATGTCGTCTCCGAACGGGATGACGACCTCGCCGACCTCCGCGGATACCTCACCGACCGGCTGCCCTCGGAGCACGTGCCCACCCACTTCGTACGGCTGACGGACCTGCCCCTCACCGCCACCGGAAAGGTGGATGTGCGGGCGCTGCCGCTGCCCGAGGCGGGAGCGGCCCCGTCGTCGCACAGCGAACCGCGTACCGGCCTCGAACGGCGGCTCGCCGCGCTGTGGGCGGAGGTGCTGGGCACGGACCCCGGCCGGGTGCCCCGGGACGTGAGCCTGTTCCAGCTCGGGGGCAGTTCCCTGACCTTGATTCATCTGCACCGCCGGCTCAGGGCGGAGGTCTCGCCCGGCTTGTCGGTGACGGATCTGTTCAAGTACCCGACCGTTGCCGCTGTCGCCCGCTCGCTGAGCCGCTCGGAGAACGACGGAGGATGGGCATGACCCTTGCGCAGGAGAGCCGGCTCATAGCGGTGGTCGGGATGGCCTGCCGCTTCCCCGGCGCCCGTGACACCGACGAGTACTGGAACGCGCTCGTGAAGGGGACGACGTCCCTGGTGCCGCTGACGGCCGACGAACTCGCGGCGAAGGGCGTCCCCCAGGACGTGCTCGCCGACCCGCAGTACATACCCGTGGCCGGCGCGCTCGACGGCGTGGAGATGTTCGACGCCGCCTACTTCGGGATCCCGCCCGCCGAGGCGGCCGCCATGGATCCGCAGCACCGCCTCTTCCTGCAGGAAGCGGTGCACGCCCTGGAGCACGCGGGGTGGGCGGGCGGCGAGGACCGCAGGGTCGGGGTCTTCTGCGGCTCCGGCGAGAACCGCTACGCGGCGATGCTGCCGAGCCCGGACAGCGGCGCCCGGACCCACCGGTCCATGTCCGACGCCCCCGCCGCGCTGCCCCTGCGCGTCTCCTACCACCTCGACCTGCGAGGGCCGAGCGTCTTCGTCAGCAGCCTGTGCTCCACGTCCCTCACCGCCGTCCACCTGGCCAGACACAGCCTGTTGGCGGGCGAGTGCGAACTCGCCCTGGCGGGCGCGGCCTCCGTGCGGATGCCGCAGCACCACGGCTATCGCGCGCTGGACGGCTCCGTCATGTCCCCGGACGGCCGGCTGCGCCCGTTCGACAGCGCGGCACGGGGCACCGTACCCGGCAGCGGCGTGGGAATCGTCGTACTCAAGCGCCTGGACGACGCCCTGCGCGACGGCGACACCGTCCACGCCGTCATCCGTGGCTCCGCCCTCAACAACGACGGGGCGGACCGGCAGAGCTTCGCCGCGCCCAGCGTGCGCGGACAGCGCGACGTCGTCATCGCCGCGCTCACCGACGCGGGCGTCGACCCGGCGACCGTGGGGTACGTCGAGGCGCACGGCACCGGCACCTCCCTCGGGGACCCCGTGGAGCTCGCGGCGCTCCGCGAGGCCCGGGAACAGCTGGGTGCCACCACTCCCTGTGCGGTCGGCGCCGTGAAGTCCTCCCTGGGGCACCTGGACACCGCCGCCGGTATGGCCGGGCTCATCAAGGCCGTACTCGCCGTCCGTGAAGGCATGGTGCCCGCGACGGTGGGGCACGACGAACTCAACCCCCTGATCGACCTGGCGGGCAGCGGCCTGTACATCAGCGCCGAGACCCATCCGTGGCCGCATACGGACCACCCCCGGCGCGCCGCCGTCACCGCACTCGGCGTCGGCGGCACCAACGCCCACCTGGTGCTGGAGCAGCCACCCATGCGACCCGCACCCGCACCGGCCGGGCAGGCCGCCCCGGACGAGCCGCACGTCTTCCCGCTCTCCGCCCATACGCCGCTGTCGTTCGACCGGCTCCGCGACCGGCTCGCCGAGACGCTGGAGCCGGCGGAGCACGCCCCGGGCGACGTGGCCCGCACCCTCCAGGAGGGCCGCCACCACCGCACGCTGCGCCGGGCATGGGTCTCGCCCTCCCTCCGGGAGATCGGCACCGCCCTGCGCGGGACGCCCGTCCCCGCACCGGCGGAAGGGCTGGTGCTGGCCATCGACCTCGGGGACGAGCATCCGTACGCCCTCGACGAGCGGCTCGGCGAGCGCGTCGCGGAGCTCCGCCGCGCCCTGGAGCACACGGGTTCCGGAGCCTCCCGGGCGGTGGTCGCGGCGCACACCGCGCGGGGCCTGCTGGACGCCCTGACCGCTCTGGGAGTCGTCCCGGACGCCGTGGCCGGGGTGGGCGCGGGCGAGTACCTGGCGTTCGCCCATGCCGGGGCCCTGCCCTGGGACGTGGCGCTCCGCTGCGCCGAGCGTCACAGCCGGGCGTTGGAGGCGTCTCTGCCCGGCGGGGATCTGAGCGTCTGCGAACGGCTGCTGGAGGAGGTCGAACGGGACCTCGCCGGCTGCCCGCCCACCCCCCTGGCCGTCGAGGTGCGATCGGTCAGCTCGGGCACCGGCTTCCCCGCCGGCCGGGTGCCGCCGACGGGACACCTGTCGGCGATGACCCGGGCCGCGGTGACAGGGGAAGGAGACTTCGCGCCCCCGTCGGGCTGCCCCAGCCTGCTCGACGGCGCGGCAGGCTGGGAGCAGTGGCTGCGTCTGGTCGCCCACTGCTGGGAACGGGGCGCCGACGTGTCCTGGCACCTGCTGCACGGCACCGGCCGCCGGATTCCGCTGCCGGGCTACCCGTTCGACGAGGCCCGCCACTGGGCCGCGCCCGCGCCGGACGCCACCGCGGGACCCGCGGGCGCGCCCCCGCGGGTGCGGGCGGCCGATCCCGTCCGCACCACCGCGGCCGCCTCCCGCGCGGACGGTGAGCGGAGCGTCCTGGCCGAACTGGGCGCCATCTGGCAGACGGTCCTCGGCGTTCCCGAGGTGGCACCCGAGGACAGCTTCTTCGACCTCGGCGGGCACTCGCTGCTCGCCTCCCAGGTCATGACCAGGATCCGCGAGCTGTTCGAGGTGAGGATCCCCCTCGGCGATCTGCTGGACGCCGAGACGCTGGAAGGCATGACCGAGCTCGTTCAGGGCGAGCTTGCCGCGCTGCGTGTCTACGCGACGCAGACCGCCCCGCCCGACGAAGCGATGGAGACCGTGGAACTTTGAACCCTCCCCCAGCTGAAGGCCGGCGGATTACTGGCTCACGTCGCCCACGGCCCTGCGGACCGGCAGGTCTTACACGATCAACACCAGCCGGGTTGGAACCAGCCCGGTTCGGTACTGCAAGCAAAGGAGTTGCTGTGCTGGCTTGGTTCTCGCTCAGCACGCCGGAAATGCTACCAGCTGCCCCGTTTCTCGGAGGTTCACGGTGAGCGTCACCCGCTTTCTGGAGGACCTGTCCGCGCGCGGGATCCGCATCGCGCCCAACGGCGAGAAGCTGTCGGTGTCGGGCCCCGACGGCGCCCTCACCGACACCGTCAAGGACTCGATCCGCACCCACCGCGCGGAGATACTCCGGTTCTTCCGGGAGTACGAGGAGGAGCAGTACCGTCGCGGCGTCCGCATCGAGCGCGTCGACCGCCGGGAACCGATCCCCGCGTCCTATGCCCAGCAGCGCCTGTGGCTGGTGGAGCAGACGGCGACCGATCTGTCCGTCTACAACATGTACTTCGCCACCGAACTCCGGGGCGATCTGGACGAAGCGGCCCTGCGCGGCGCCGCCGGCGATCTCGTGCGGCGCCACGAGATCCTGCGTACGGCCCTGACCGAGACGCCGCAGGGCCTGCTCCAGACCATCGACGACGACTGCGCGGCAGTGTTCGGGACACACCGGGCGGACACCCCCGAGGAGCACGACAGGCTGCTCCTCGACGTCGTCTCCACCCGTTTCGACCTGGCCAAGGCCCCGCTCATCCGCTTCGACCTGCTGCGCACGGCGGAGCGGCGGTGGACCTTCGTCGTCACCCAGCACCACGTCGTCTCGGACGGCTGGTCCACCGGGCTGATCAAGAAGGAACTGTCCGAGCTGTACGCGGCGCGCGTCGCCGGACGGAGCCCGCGGTTACCCGAACTGACCGTGCAGTACGCGGACTACGCGGTCTGGGAGCGTGAATGGCTCGGCAGCGACCTGGCGCAGCGGCAGCGTGCGTACTGGCGCGACCGGCTCGCCGAGCTTCCCCCGCTGCTGGACCTGGTCCCCTCCCGGCAGCGCCAGGCGGTGCAGAGCTATCGCGGCTCCGCGGTGACCTTCCGGTACCCACCCGCATTCCTCGACAGGGCACGGGGGCTGTGCGGCGAGACCGGCACCACCCTCTACAGCACCTTCATGGCGGCGTACTCGCTGCTGCTGTCCCGTATGACGCGGCAGTCCGACATCGCCGTCGGCAGTCCTCTGGCCAACCGGCCCTATCCGGCGCTGGAGAGGACCCTGGGGCTGTTCTTCAACACCATCACCGTGCGGACGCGGGTCGATGAGAGCAGTACCGTCCGCGACTATCTGGCACAGGCCCGGAGCGGCGCGTTCGACGCCTTCGCCCACCAGGACCTGCCGTTCGACCAGGTGGTGCAGGCGACAGCCCCCGAGCGCAGCAGCTCGCACTCCCCGATCTTCCAGACCATCTTCATCCTGCAGACCTATCCGGGCGAGCGGTTCACCTTGCCCGGTGTCCACGCCGAGGCCGCTCCGACCCCCTTCTACTCGGCCCAGTACGACCTGATGTTCAAGCTGCGCGAAGACAGCCGGGACGGCGGCCTGCAGGGGCTGCTGATCTACAACGACACGCTGTTCGACGAGGCCGACGCGCGGCGCTTCGCCGACTGTTTCGTCCATCTCGTGGAGCGCATGTGCGAGGCCCCGGACGCACGGCTCGCGGACCTGCCGCTGATCGACCCCGACAGCTCCCGGCTCATCGACCGGTGGAACGCCGCCACCAGCCGGCCGGTGCCGGCGCGGCGGGTGGAGGAGGAGGTCCTCGGCCGGCTGCGCGAGGACCCCGAGCGGGCGGCCGTCACCTTCCGGGGGACCGTGGTGTCCCGGGGTGAGCTGGCCCGCGGGGCCGAGTCCGTGGCCGCCGGTCTGCGCTCCGCTGGGCTGTCGCCCGGCAGCCGGGTGGGCGTGCTGGTGCCCAGGTCGCCGGAGCTCATCGCCGTACTGCTGGGAATCCTCCGGGCGGGGCTCGTGTACGTGCCCCTGGACGGCGCCGCCCCCGACGGGCGCACCACCTCCATGCTCGACTCGGCCGACTGCGTCGCGCTGGTGGCCGGGGAGGTGTACGAGGGCCGGTGTCCGTCGTACGCCGGTGTGCGGTTGAAGGCCGCGGACCTGCTCCGGCACCCGGGGGCGGCCGGCTCCCCGCGCGGGGCCGCCGACGACGCCGCCTATGTCATCTTCACCTCCGGGTCCACCGGGCGGCCCAAGGGCGTCGAGGTGTCGCACGCCAATGTGATGAACCTCTTCACCGCCCTCGACGAGGTGGCCTCGCCTCCGGATCCGGCCGTGTGGCTCGCCGTCACCCAGGTCACCTTCGACATCGCGGTGGTCGAGCTGTTGTGGACCGTGGCCCGCGGTGTTCCCGTGGTGCTCGCGGAGACCTCCGAGACGCTGCGACACACCGGGAGCGACCCGTGGGGGCTTCAGGCGCCCGCGACCATCCCGGAGCTCATCCGCAGTGAAGGGGCGACGGCCATGCAGGCGACCCCCACGCTGCTGCGCGGTGTGCTGCGCCTGCCCGGCGCCGAAAGCGCCCTCGGCGGACTCCGGCTGCTGATGGTGGGCGGCGAGCCGCTGGACCTCACCCTGGCCCGGCAGCTGAAGGACCTCGGCATTCCGCGCGTGCTGAACATGTACGGGCCGACGGAGACCACCGTGTGGTCGACCTGCTGGGAGGTCCCGCGGGAGCCCGACGGCATCCTCGTGGGCCGGCCGCTGGCGAACACCGCGGCCCATGTGGTGGACGCGACGCTGGGCCCCGTGCCGATCGGCATGTTCGGCGAGCTGGTCCTGGCGGGGGGCGGTGTGGCCCGCGGCTACGTCGGCAGTCCCGCACTCACCGCCGAACGCTTCCCCACCCTTCCCTCCCTGCGCGCCGACGGCCGCGTCTACCGCACGGGGGACATCGCCCGGTGGCTGCCGAGCGGTGAGATCGAGCTGGTCGGCAGGGTCGACAACCAGGTCAAGGTGGGCGGCTACCGGATCGAACTGGAAGAGGTGGAGCAGGCGCTCAACTCCCTCGCCGGAGTAGCTGATTCCGCTGTGACCGTCCAGCGTGAGCGGGAGCACGCCCTGCTGGTCGCCCACTATGTGCCGGCACCCGGCGCGGTGATCGACGAGGCGTATCTGCGGGCCGGGCTCGCCGACCTGCTCCCGGACCAGATGGTGCCCGCGGCCTACGCCGCCTGTGCCGCCCTGCCCACCACCAGCAGCGGCAAGACGGACCGCAACGCGCTGCCGCACATCCCGGTCGACACACGGGAGCAGACGGCCCAGGAGCCCGCGAACGATCTGGAGACCCGGCTGCTGGCGGTCTGGCGAGCGGTGCTCGGCGACGACGGCATCGGCCCGGCCGACGACTTCTTCCGGTCGGGGGGCACCTCGATCCTCGTCGCCCAGCTGCTCACGGAGGTGCGCGAGCGGGTGCACGAGGACGCGCGGATCGTCGACCTGTTCCGCTACCCCAGCGTCCGGGCGTACGCGGCCCATATCAGCGGGACGTCCCCGGGCGAGGACCCGCGGCGCGGTCGGGCGCCGGCCGCGGACGCCCGCCGCGCGGCCCGGCAGCGGCGTGGCCAACAGGTCTCCCGCAAGAAGCAGCTCCGGGCGGAGGCGTTCCGGCCCGTCACCGACTGACCCGCCGCCCGGCGCACGCCTCGTCCCGCGCGCCGCTGCCCCACGCGTCCCTCGCCGCATCCCGGTACGCCGACTCGCCGCTCCGGTGAGTGCGTGCCGCAGAAGTCCCGGAGTGTGAGCCTTGGCTGCCGATCTTCCCGACGAACACGACGACGAGCTCCCGGCGATCGCCATCACCGGTATGGCCTGCCGCTTCCCCGGCGCGGACTCCCCGAGTGCGTTCTGGGAGCTGCTGCGCGACGGCGTGGAGCCCCGGGAGACCGTTCCCGACGAGGAGTTGAGGCGCGCGGGACTGCTGGACCGGGTGCGCGACGACCCGTCGTACGTCGCCACGCGTATGCGGTTCGCGGACCCCTCGCTCTTCGACGCGGACTACTTCGGCATGACACCGGCCGAGGCAGCCGCGACCGACCCGCAGCAGCGCTTTCTGCTGGAGACCACGGTCCACGCCCTGCGGGACGCCGCTCTCGAACCAGGAGCCTTCGAGGGAAGCGTCGGCGTGTACCTCGGGATGAACCACTCGGACTACCTGCTGCACCATGTGACCAGCCACCCCGAGGTGGTCGAGGCCCTGGGCTGGCACCGCGTCCTCATGGGCAACGACCGGGGGTTCACCGCGACGGGTGTGTCCTACCGCCTGGGCCTGACGGGTCCGAGCGCCGCTGTCGACTGCGCCTGCTCCTCCAGCCTCGCGGCGGTCCACCACGCCTGCCGGGCGCTGCTCGACTACGAGGCGGACGCCGCCGTGGCCGGGGGCGCCGGCATCAAGCCGACCGACCTCGGCTACTCCTATGTGGAGGGCGGCATCGGCTCCCCCGACGGCCGCTGCCGGCCCTTCTCCGCGGACGCCCGGGGCACGGTGTTCGCCAGCGGTGTCGGGGTCGTGGTGCTGCGGCGTCTGGAGGACGCGCTGGCCGACGGCGACCGGGTGCTCGCGGTGATCCGGGCCGGCGGGGTCAACAACGACGGGGCGCGGAAGAGCGGTTACACCGCGCCCAGCGCCCGGGGACAGGCCGAGCTGATCGCCTCGGTGCTCGAACTGGCGGGCATCGACGCCGATCAGGTCTCCTACGTGGAGGCGCACGGCACGGGCACCGCCCTCGGCGACCCCATCGAGGTGAGCGCCCTCACCGAAGCCTTCCGCGCGACGAGCCGCGCGACCGGCTTCTGCGGGATCGGGTCCGTGAAGTCCAACATCGGTCATCTGGACTCGGCCTCGGGGATCGCCGGCCTGATCAAGGTGGTCCTCGCGCTGCGTCACCGCACCCTGCCGCCGACGCTGTGGTGCGAGGAGACCAGTCCGCACATCGACTTCGACACCTCGCCGTTCCGGGTCACCGGAAAGCTGCGGCCATGGGAGGGCCCGCGACCGCTGCTCGCCGGGGTCAGCTCGTTCGGCGTGGGCGGCACGAACGTGCACCTGCTGGTGGAGGAGGCGCCGGCGGAGCCGGAGCCGACCGTCGCCGGCCCGGCCCGTGACGCACAGCTGCTGCCCTTCTCGGCCGCGTCGCGTACGGCCCTGGACGCATGGGAGGCCGGCCTGAGGGAGCGGCTCACGGCTCAGACTCCCGAGGGCGTGCGCGACATGGCGTACACCCTGGCGCGCGGCCATGCTGTCCTGCCCTTCCGGCGCGCGCTGCTCTGGGCCGACGGCCGGGAACCCCTCACCCTCGACGGGGATGGCGGGGACGGCGTGGACACGGGGCGCGGCGGTTTCGCCTTCGTCCTGCGGCATGCCGAGCCCGGCCAGAAGGCGGTCCAGGAACTTCTCGGTCGCCATCCGGCGTTCCAGAAGACCGCCGAGCGGCTCGTCGAACCGTGGGCCGCGGCGCGCGGCATGACGGCCCAGCAGGCGCTGAGCTGCCTGGCGACCCGGGCCCCGGCGCTGCTGACGTCCACCGTCGTGTCACTGGGCGAGGCCGCCGTGTGGGCGGAGCACCGGGGAGCCGTCCCGCGCGCCGTCGTCGCCGACCGGGCGTCCCGCCCCGCCGCCGCTGTGCTGGCCGGCGCGCTGACGGAGGACGAACTCGCCACCGCCTTCGCCGACTTGCCGGCCGACGGCGTCTCTTCGGACGAGCACGTCCTGCGCCGGGTCTCGCTCCGTGCGCTGACCATCCCCTGGTACGACGAGGACGGAGCGGAACTGTGCCCGGCGGGCCGCCGGCCGGACCCGGCCCTGGCCTTCGGCAACGCCGCGGCCACGCCGGGCCGGCGCACCCTGCCGCCCCGGATCTCGGCACTCGTCCACCTCGGCGCGGCCGCGCGGCTCCCTGCCGCCGCGGTGCCCAAGCGACCCCGGGGAAGTAGCGGCGAGCCCCCACGCCGCCTGGCACGGCACCTCGCCGCGTTGTCGGAGTCGCCCGAGTACGCCCAGTACGAGGACGATCCTCCGCCTTGCGATGCACCGCACCAGACGACGCGGGAACCCACCCCTACTTCCCCGGGGCCGCTTAGCGTGTTCGCGGGAGCGGTCCACGTCGCCGGCCCGCCCGGCACGCCGGGCGGCGACGCCTCGCTGCTCGCTCGCCTCGGCCGCGCCTGGGCGCTGGGGCTCCTGGAGGACCGTTCGGGGCTCGTCGATGTTGTCGGCGGCCGCGTCGTGGACCTCCCCGCGTACCCCTTCGACCGGCAGCGGCACTGGCTGGAACCACGACCGCCGCAGGCCGGCGCCGAGGGGTCCGCACGCTCCCTGGGCCCGGAACCCCCGGCGATGGAGGCAGACGAGGCGGGAACCGCCCGGCAGTCGGCTCGGCACATCTTCGCGCAGTGTCTGGGGGTCGACGACGTCGCGGACGACGACGACCTGTTCACCCTCGGCGGCGACTCCCTCCTCGCCACCCGGGTCGTGGCCATGGCCCGTGCGCGGCTTGGGGTGAACGTACCGTTCGGCACGTTCCTGCGGGAGCCGACGCCGGCCCACCTGGCCCGGCTGGCGCACGGAACACAGGGGGCGGCGGCGGACACCGGCATACGACGCGAGCCGGGCGGTCAAGACCCGGTGTCCCCCAGCGGTCCGATCCCCCTGACTCCCCTACAGGAACGGTTCCTGTTCCTCAGCGAGATCGACGGCGCGGCCGAGGCGTACCACGTGCCGGTCCTCGCCGACCTGCGCGGCCCGTTGGACATCGAGGCGCTGCGTGCCGCGCTCGCCGACGTCGTCGCCCGGCACGAGAGCCTGCGCGCGGTGTTCCGCACGACCGCGGACGGCACGACGCAGGAGATCCTGCCCGAGGTGCCCGTCGAACTCCCCGTCCTCGCCGTCGACGGCGAGGAGGCCCTGCGGTCCTCGATCGCCGAACTGCTGGACCGCGGGCTCCCGCTGGAGCGGGCCCCCGCCTTCGCCGCGCGCGTCCTCACCACCGGGCCCGGCCGGCACGTCCTCGCCCTCTCGGTGCATCACATCTGCGCGGACGCCCACTCCACCGGCATCCTGCTGCGTGACCTGTACGCCTGCTACGCGGAGCGAACCGGTGGCGACAAGGCCGCCCTGCCCGCCATCGAGGGCCTGTTGGCCGCCCACAACCGTGCCGTCGCCGCATGGCTGACCTCCGCGGACGCGGAGCGGCAGGTGCGCTTCTGGCTCGACGAGCTGGCGGATCCGCCCGAGCCGCTCCAGCTGCCGGGTGACCGGCCGCCCGGTGCCCGCCGCGGCTACCGGGGCAGCACCGTCGACTTCGCCCTTCCGGCGGAACTCTCCGGCCGGGTCCGCGCCCTGGCCGAGCAGTGCGGCGTGACGCCCTTCGCCGTCGTACTCGCCGTCTTCTTCCTGCTGCTCGCCAGGGTCACCGGGCGGACGGATCTCGTCGTCGGGACGCCGGTGTCCGGACGGCACCGGCCCGAGACCCGCGACCTCATCGGGAACTTCGTGAACACCCTCCCGCTGCGGGTGCGGACCGACGAGACCGTGGACTTCCACGCGCTGCTGGGGCAGGTCGCCGAGCGGGTGACCACGGCCCTGAACCACCAGGATCTGCCCGTCGAGGTGCTCACCCGGCGGCTGGGAGAAGGCCGTCAGGACCTGGACGGCGCCCCGATCTTCCAGGTGCTGTTCAACATGCTCAACCTGGACGCGGGCAGCGCCGCGCCGCCGGCCGGGCTCGAGCGCCGCCCCCTGCCGTTCGAGCGGCACACCAGCCCGTACGAGCTCTCCCTCGACTGGTGGTTCGGCCGGGACGGGAGCATCACGGGCCGCTTCCTCTACGACACCGAGCGCTTCGAGAGGGAGACCGTCGCGGGCTGGCAGGACACCTTCGCCTTTCTCCTGACCACCGTCGTGGACTTTGCGGACCGACCGCTGAGGGACGTCCCCTCCCAGTCGCCCGCCACCGCCGCCCGGACCTCCGCGGCCCTGACCGGCCCCCGGGTCCCCGTCCCGCCGCGCCCGGTCCACGCGGTCTTCGCCGACTGGGCGGCCAGGGAACCCGGCCGCCTCGCGGTCACCGACGGCCGGACCTCCCTCACGTACGGCGAACTGGCCCGTGTCTCGGCGGGGGTGGCCGACCTGCTCGCCGGGCTCGGCGTACGTCCCGGCCACACCGTGGGCATCGCCATGGCACGGGGGGTGCCCCTGGTCTGCGCTGTCGTGGGCGTGATGCGCGCGGGCGGCACGCCGGTGCCCTTCGACCTGAGTCACCCGCGGCGCAGACTCGCGGCCATGGCCGAGGACTGCGGCGCCGCCGTCGTCGTCTCCGAGCGCGAGGAGGACGCCGACTTCGCCGTCGACGCGACGGCTCTGGAGCTCGCGGACATCACGGTGGTACGAGGCGGCGCGGACAGCGTCCCGGGCGACGCTGTGGACCTGTCGGTGGGCGCCTATCTGACCTACACCAGCGGCACCACGGGCCGGCCGAAGGGCATCCACTTCCCCCACCGCGCGCTGGCGAACCTCATCCACTGGGAGACCGCCGGCCACACCGCGGGGCTGCGCCGGCTGCAGCTCGCGTCCTTCGGTTTCGACGCCTCCTTCCACGAGGCCTTCGCCGCCCTGTGCTCGGGCGGCTCCCTCCACATCGCCGACGACGAGACCAAACACGACCACGACCTGCTGGCCGGCTTCATCCGGGACCACCGGGTGGAGAAGGCCATCCTGCCGGTGTCCCTCCTGCACGCGCTCGCCGCGCGCTTCGAGCACGACACCGCCGCCTTCTCCTCGCTCAAGGAGATCGCCTCCACCGGCGAACAGCTGCGCCTGAGCGCGTCGGTGATCTCCTTCTTCGAGTCCCTGAAGGAATGCCGGCTGATCAACAACTACGGGCCGGCCGAGACACACGTGGTGACCTCCTACCGGTTCAGCGGACCGCCCAGTGCATGGCCACGGCACGCACCGATCGGCCGCCCGATCCAGAACGTCACACTGTCCGTGCTGGACAAGGAGGGCCGCGGCACCCCCCGCGGCTCGGTCGGCGAGCTGCTCATCCACGGCGACTGCGTGGCCACCGGCTACCTGGGTCAGCCGAAGCTGACCGCGGAACGCTTCCTGCGTCCGGGCCCGGACGGCGGCCCGGCGCACGGCGCACACGCCTACCGCAGCGGAGACCGAGCGCGGCTGCTGCGCTCGGGCGACATCGAGTTCCTGGGCCGTGGAGACAACCAGGTCAAGATCCGCGGCTTCCGTGTGGAGCTGGGCGAGGTGGAGACGGTGATCCGCGAGGACCCCGGGATCCGCGACGTCGCCCTGGTCGTCGGCGGCACGGCGGGCGATCAGCGCATCGACGCCTATGTGGTGGCCGCTTCCGGGGCCGACGTGGCCGAGCGGACCCGCGACCGGCTCAGGGACGAGTTGCCGGCGGCGATGGTGCCGTCGTCCTTCACCGTCCTCGACAGCCTCCCGGTCAATGTCAACGGGAAGGTGGAGGTGTCCCGGCTGCCCCGGCCGGGCGGTCCGGCGCCACGGAGCACGGTCCACGACGCGTCCGAGGCCGACGGCGCTCCGCACGGTGTCCTGGCCGTCTTCCGCCGCGTACTGGACAACCCGCTGCTCGGCCCGGACGAGGACTTCTTCGACGCCGGCGGCCACTCCCTGCTCGCCACCCGCGTCATCCACGGCATACGGGAGGAGTCCGGCGTCCGGCTGTCGGTGCGGGAGCTCTACCGGTGCGGCACGGCCGCGGAGGTCGCCGCCCTGATCGCCGGCCGCCGCCCCGCGACGAACGCCGAGGAGGAGCTGCCCGCCGTCGCCGCCCCGCTCGTCGTCCCCGCGGGGCAGCGCGCGCTCCTCGACGGCTCCCCCTCCCGCGACCGGCAGAAGACCTTCGTGTTCGACACCGGGCAACTCCTGGACCCGGCACGGCTGGGCGCGGCGGTGGATGTCGTCCTCGCCCGGCACGCGGCCCTCCGCGTGCCGTACGCGGCCGACGCGGACGCGGGGCCACCAACCCGCGCGGTGCTCGATCTGCCCGGGATACCGGCGGGCAGGACGCCGCAGGAGGCCGCGGCATGGATGTACGACCAGGCTCAGCGCACACCCATCGATCCCGTCAGGGAACCTCTGTTCCGGGTCGTGGCGGCGCAGGTGCCAAAGGGCCACACCCTGCTGGCGCTGACCGTCCATCTGGCCGCCCTCGACGGGCGGAGCCTGAACACCTTGTGCCGTTCCCTCGCCGAGGCCTATGCCGCGCCCACGGCCCACCGCGCAACGGACGACGGATTCCTGCGCTACCTCACCTGGCGGCAGGCCCTGGCCGGCAGTGAGCGCGCCGAGGGGGCCGCGCGCGGTTGGCTCCGGCTCCTGCCCGGGGCCCCACGGGAAGCCGACACCCTCGGGCCGGCGGTCGACGGCGAGATCGCCGGGCGCAGGTCCTGGGCCCCTGGGCAGCAGCTCCAGCAGACACTGCGCCACAGATGCGCCGAGCACCGCGTCACCCCCTTCCTGCTGCACCTCACCGCCTTCGCCACCGCCCTGGCCTGGTCGCGGGACCAGGACGAGGTCTGCCTGGGGCTGGCGCTGGACGGCAGGGTCCACCCCTCGCTCGACGCGACGGTCGGCAGCTTCGCCAACCTCGTACCGTTCCCCTTCCGCCTGCGCGCCGAGCAGCCGCTGCGCCACGCCCTGGAGGCCGTACGCGAGGTCTTCGACGAGGTGGACGGCGTACGCACCGTGAACTACGCCGATCTCGCGGCCGCCGACGAACGGCTCGGGGCCTTCCAGAGCCTTCCGGCCGTCTTCACCTATGCGCGCGAGGAGGGCGAGCCGCTCCGGCTCGGCACGCGGGAGCTGCGTGCCGTCGGGCCCGACGTACTGGCCCCCGGGCAGCGGCTGCAGCTGACCGTCGCCGACAGCCCGCGCGCCTTCCGCGCACAGCTCGCCTACGCCCGCGGTGCGGCCGAGCGGCGGGACGCACAAGTGATGGCGCTGTACCGCACCGTGCTGTACGCCCTCGTGTTCGAGGCCGACACCACCGCCGCGGACCTTGCCGCATCCATCGATCCCGGGGAGGGAGCGTGAAGTTCAGCCTGTTCTTCTTCGCCAACGGGCAGGACACCGCCGAGCAGTACCGTCTCCTCCTGGAGGCGGCGCGGTTCGCGGACACGGAGGGCTTCTCGGCCGTCTGGACGCCGGAGCGGCACTTCCACGACTTCGGCGCGCCGTTCCCCAACCCCTCCGTCACCTCGGCGGCCGTGGCCACCATCACCTCGCGCGTCGACGTACGCGCCGGAAGCGTCGTGCTTCCGCTGCACGATCGGCTGCGCGTCGCCGAGGAGTGGGCCGTCGTCGACCAGCTTTCGGCCGGCCGGGCGGGCCTGGCCATCGCCTCCGGCTGGAACCCGCAGGACTTCGTCCTGGCACCCGGCAACTTCGAGAAGAACAAGAGCCTGGTCCGTGACGGCATCCAGGAGTTGCGCGCGCTGTGGTCCGGTGAGGCCGTGCTCCGTCCGGGGCCGGGCGGGCAGGAGCGGCTCATCCACACCTACCCGCGCCCCCGGCGGGACGAGCTGCCCCTCTGGGTCACCGCGGCGGGCTCCGCCGAGACGTTCTCCCTCGCGGGAGAGCTGGGGTGCGGCATCCTGACCCACCTTCTCGGGCAGTCCTGGGACCGGCTGGAGGACAATCTGGCTGACTACAGCGAGGCGCTCGAAGGCGCGGGATACGGCATCGAAAGCGACCGCGTGACGGTCATGCTGCACACGTTCGTCGCCGAGGACGGCCGTACGGCGCTGGAGACGGCCCGTGCCCCCCTGACCGCGTACATGCGCTCGTCCATGAGCCTCTTCGGCCTCAAGTCGCCACAGAGCCAAGGGGCGGGACAGGCGTCGGACGCCGCGATGCGCGAGCTGCTGGACCACGCCTACGAGGAGCACGCGCGGACCCGGTGCCTCATCGGCTCCGTCGACAGCTGCCTGCCGATCGTCGAACGCCTCGCCGACCTGGGGGTCGACGAGCTCGCCTGTCTGATCGACTTCGGCGTCGCGGCGGACGAGGTACTCGGCGCGCTGCGGAACCTGGCGGTGCTGCGGGAGAGGTGCGATCAGCTGTGATCTCCCGGACCGGAGGGCGGCGGACGGCCGTCTGCCGCCCTCCCGCCCCCCGCGTGCCAGGTCCTGTCTCCCCGGTCTCTGTGCCGGCGACATCAGCGGCTGACGCCGCGGGGCCCGCGGCGTCTGGCGCGTGCGATCGCAAGGCGGAGGGTCGCCCTCGGACGGGGTATCCCCTGCTCCAGCGAAGCCGAGAGCTTGGGGAAGGGCCTACTCGGGCGGGCCGACAACGCAGCGCGGGGGCACCTCCCAGCGGTAGCTGGGAGGTGGTACCGCCCAGCGGTAGCTGGGGGAGCGTGCCAGGCGTCGCGGGCCCGCGGAGATCGGGGAGATCGGGGAGACAGGGCCTACGCCCGCACCGCGGTGAGCCGGGCAAGCGCCTGACCCAACTGCTTGACGGTGCCCACGGCCATGGCCGGCACCTGCGAGGCCGAACCGCGGCTGATGTTCGTGAGCACCCGGCCGGGACCGACCTCGACCAGCGCGTCGACGTCCTCCCGCACCAGCAGCTCCAGCGTCTGGCTCCAGTGCACCGGCGAGGAGAGCTGGCGCCTCAGCGACTCGCGGGCCTCCTCGCCCGTGTGCACGTACCCGGCGGTCGCATTGGCGATCACCGGGAGGGACGGGGCCGAGAACGGGACGGCCTCCAGACGGTCGGCGAACTCCTCCTCGATGTCCTTCATCAGGAGCGAGTGGAAGGGCGCGCTCACCTTCAGCTCCGCGACATGTGTCGCTCCGCCCGCCCGCGCGGCGACGGTGACGGCCGCCACCCCGGCCACCGTGCCGGACACCACCGTCTGCGTCGGCGAGTTGTAGTTGGCCACGGCCACGGTCTCACCCGTGGAGCGCGACGACTCCTCGCACAGCTCACGGACCCGCTCGGACGGCAGCCCCAGGACCGCCGCCATCCGCCCCGGTGTGCGCCGGTTGACCCCCGCCATCAGCTGGCCGCGACGCCGCACCAGCCGCAGCGCGTCCTCCCAGGCGAGTACCCCCGCGTGCACCAGGGCCGTGTACTCACCGAGGCTGTGGCCGGCCACCACGTCCGGCCGGACGCCGTGTTCCCGGAGCACCGCGGAGACGGCGAGGCTGGTGAGGAACACACCGGGCTGGGTCACGGCGGTGTCCCACAGCTCCTCCTCGCTGCCCTCGAAGCACAGCCGGCTCAGCGGAAGCCCCAGAATCTCGTCGGCCGATGCGTAGTAGGCCCGTACGCTTTCCGCGTATTCCCGGGCGAAATCTTTTCCCATTCCGGGCACCTGCGAGCCCTGCCCGGGGAAGAGAAACGCAATCCTGTCCACGGCTACCCCGTTCGCTTCGTGACACCAAAGCTTGACGCGGCCTCGACCGCGATCGCTCACCCTATCGATCAGCCGGGACGGAGACAATGCCGAGTCAAGTAATCATCAGAGATATCGGATCCCGATCCAGGCGATACGGGAACGAAGCGCGGGAAACAGAGCTGACCTGCTTTCTGATTCACCATTCCGGAGGCTCGGCCGCCAGCTACGCGCCGCTGGCCGAGCACCTGCCCCCTACGTGGCGGGCGCTGGCCGTCGAACTGCCCGGACGGGGTGCCTCCGTCGGCGCGTCGGCCTGCGGCGACACGGCCGAACTGATCGCGCACGTCGCCCCCGCGGTCTTCGACAGCGCCGGCGACCGCTATGCCGTCTTCGGCCACAGCCTGGGGGCGCTGGTCGGGTACGAGCTGGCCAGAGAGGCCGAACGGCGGGGCACCCCACCGGCCTGGCTGGGTGTCTCCGGAAGCCCCGCACCGCACCGCATCCAAGAGCGCCTGCTGGAACGGCGCGACCTGTGGCCCCAAAGGCGCCTCGTCGCGTTCCTGCGGGAGCTGGGCGGCACCCCGGAGGAAATGCTGGCGATCCCGGACGTGGTCGACTACATGGTGAGCGTTCTCCGCGCCGATCTGCGCATCGTGGACACCTACGAACACAGCGAAGGACCACCACTCTCCATACCCGTCTCCGTCTTCTCCGGGGACGCCGATCCGCTCGCCGCGCATGAATTGCTGGACGGCTGGCGAGAGAGAACCCTGTCGCCCGTCAGTTTTCACACCTGGCCCGGTGGCCACTTTTATCTGTTCGATCATCCGGAAAGCTTCTGCAAGAGTCTCGTGGCGGATGTGAATTCCGCTCTGTCCGGTACACCAGCAGCGGCGCGAGAAGAAATGGAAGACGCTGAGAGCCATGGCTGAGAACAAGCCCTCCGGTCCGGAGGGAGAGAAGAAGACGCGGCAGATCGCCGGCGCCGCGCTCCCCCTCTACCTGACGATGATCGCCTCGTCGGCGGCCTCCCTGGTGGACACGGCCGTCCTGGGGCGGCATGGCACGGCCTCGCTCGCGGCCTTCGCCGTCACCCTGGCCGTGTTCAGCCCCGCCACCGCCGCGGTGTCCGGAGCCATGCGCGGAGTCATGCCGTTCGTGGCCACCCACAAGGATGACGCCGACGGCCTGCTGCCCGTCCTGCGCAACGGCATGTGGCTCGGGATCGGTGTCGGACTGCTCGGTGCCGCGGCGGTCGCCTCCGTGCCGCTGATCGGCAGGGTCGGTGGCGTGCCGCAGACTACCCTCGACGAGTTGGGTGTCTTCCCGTACATCCTCGCCTGCAGCGTGCTCGTGATGTCGATCGCCGCCACCGCGACGTCCACCCTCGTCGGGCTCGGCAAGAGCAAGGCGGTGATGCGTTCCGGGATGACCGGCACCGCCGCCGCCGTCGTGCTCTCGCTGGTCCTGGTCGGCGGCGTCGGTTCGTTCGAGGGCCTCGGCCTGCCCGGCGCCGGCATCGCCATGCTCACCTCCAGCCTGATCAACGCCTCCCTGGCGCACATCCAGTTGCGCCGGGACACGGTGCTGGCCGGGAGGTCGCTGCGGTTGGGGCTTCCGCATCCGCGCGAGGTGCTCAGGCTGGCCGCGGTCGGCATCCCGCTCGCGGCCACCGTGCTCATCAAGTTCGCCGTCCTGGGCGTCCTCGCGTTCTCCGCGGCCCGGGTGAACACCGACAGCGCGGCCGTGCACAGCATCTCCCTGTCCCTGGTGAACCTCATGTTCACCGCGGCGGTGGCGGTGGGCCAGGCGACCGTGCCGCTCATGGCCGCCCATGTGAAGACCGGCGACGTACGGGAGGTCAGGCGCAGCGCTCACGCGGGTGTTCTGGTGGCCCTGTCCGCCGTATGCGGTCTGGCGCTCCTTCTGGTGGTGGCGCGTACCCCGGTGATCTCGCTGTTCACCAAGGACACCGGCCTGCACGACAAGGTGCTCGACCTGCTGCCCGTCGTCCTCCTCGCGGTCCTGGCGGACGCGGTCCAGGCGGTGTTCGGCTTCGGGCTGATCGGCATCAAGCGCACCGTCCCCAGCCTGGTGATCTTCGCGATCTGTTACGGGCTGCTCGCCCTGGTGGCCCTGCCCGTCGGCGCCGCGGGCGGCCTGAAGGCGCTGTGGCTCTCCCTGGCCGGCGCCAACCTGCTGCTGGTGGCCGGGCAGGCCTTCTTCTTCCAGCGCCGCAGTGGCTCGCTGACCACACCCGAGCCGGCCCCTGCGAGCGCGTGAGTCACCTCTCCGTACCCCACACGTGCGCACCGTCATATCCGCGTCATTTCCGCGAAGTCAGGAGTACCTCCATGGGCATGTCCGACGATCGTGAGCGACCCGGCACTCTCGTCGAGCTCTTCGAGACGACAGCAGCGCGTCACCCGGACCGCGATGCCGTGAGTGACGGCGTACAGACCCTGACCTACCGGGAGTTGAGCGAGCGCTCCGGCGTGCTCGCCGCGCACCTGGTCGCGCGCGGGGTCGGCCGGGAGGACCGCGTGGTGGTGCACCGTACGCGCTCCAGTGAGGTGTTCGTCGCCCTGCTCGGCATCCTCAAGGCCGGCGCGACCTATGTCGCGGTGGACGTCCGGTATCCCGACACGCGCCGGGACCTGATGATCCAGCGGAGCAAGGCCAAGGCCATCGTGACCGAACCAGGGTGGCGCGAGCGGTTCTCCCACCTCGGGCCCGATGTCATCGAATGGCACAGCGGGCCCGCCTCCTCCGTCCCCGGCTCCCCCGTCCCCGGCGACCTGCCGCTTCCCGCGCCGGAGAACGGGGCCTGTGTGCTGTTCACCTCGGGCTCGACCGGGGTCCCCAAGGCCTTCGTACTGGAACACCGCAACCTGCTCGCCTTCGCCCACAACCGCGTCATGCCCGAGCTGCTGCCCACCGATCGCACCAGCCAGATCGCCAGCGTCTCCTTCGACGCCTTCCACTTCGAGACCTGGTGCAGCTTCGCGTACGGAGCGGAGATCGTCGTCATGCCCGCCATGACGGAACTCCTGGCCTCCGATGTGAAGCGGGAGCTGGAGGACCGCCGCATCAGCGTCATGATCGCTCCCACCATGGCGTTCAACCACCTGGCCCGCGAGAGCCCGGAGACCTTCGCCGGCCTGCGCGTCCTGCAGGTCGGCGGCGGCACCATGCTGGCCTCCGCCTGCCGGGACGTGCTGGCGAGCGGCTTCCAGGGGTCACTGTGGAACCTCTACGGCCCGTCGGAGACCACGACGGGCTGCTCAGTGGCCCACATCGAGTCGGTGGGACCCGAGGACACCTCGGTGCCCATCGGCCCGGTACTGGACGGCTTCTCCATGTACGTGCTGGACGCCGACCGCAAGCCCGTGCCCGCCGGTGAGGTCGGCGAGCTGTACGTGGGCGGCGTGGGAGTCTCCCGCGGCTACATCGACCAACCGGAGCTGACCGAGCAGCGCTTCCTTCCCGATCCCTTCGCCGGGAACGGCAGCCGCATGTACGCGACCGGCGACCTCGGTTGGCAGCGCCCCGACGGGGTCTTCGAGTACGTCGGACGCGCCGACGACCAGGTGAAGATCCGCGGCTACCGGGTGGAACCGGGCGAGGTGGAGCGCGCGCTCGCCCAGCACCCGCTGGCCAAGGAGGCGATCGTGCTGACCACCGGCGAAGAACCGGACCTGCGCCTGGTGGCGTTCGTGGCGGCGGACAGCGCACTGAGTGACGAGGAGCTCCTGGCGTACGCCAAGCGGGAACTGCCCGAATACATGGTGCCCAGTCGCGTCCTGCTCCTGCCCCGGATTCCCGACAACGAGAACGGCAAACGGGACGTGGCGGCGCTCAGGGCGCTGCTGGCGAAGGACTCCCGGCAGCTCTCGCCGTCCGACCTGCCGTCGGGGGAGACGGAGACCTACCTCGCCCGGCTGTGGCAGGAGTTCCTGGGCGACGAACCGGTCGGCGCCACACACGACTTCTACGCCGCGGGCGGCAACTCGCTGCTCGCCTTCCGCATCCGGCAGCGGGTGGTCAAGGAGCTCGGCGTGACCATTCCTTTCAACGCGATCCTCAACCACCCGGTGCTCAGGGACCTGGCGGCGCTCATCGACGCCCAACGCGATGCCCAACGCGACGCCTCGGACCGGCAGGTGTCGTGATGCGGCGGCTCGCAGTCGTCTACGACATGGGCGCCGCGGACGTGGTGGAGATCGCGGCCGCGCTGGAAGGGCTGGCCGAACCGATCTTCGTCTGCCCGGACTCCCCGTTCGATGAACAGCCCAGAGAGCTCATGGCCGAGCTGGGCCGGCTGTGCGACATCAGCGGGCTGGACCTCGGCCGCGCCGCCGCGAAGCTGCGCGCGGAACGGCCCGATGGAATCGTCACCTTCACCGACTACCAGTTGGAGAAAACCGGGGCCCTCGCCGCGGAACTCAATCTTCCGTTCCACTCGCCCGCACTGGTGCGCAAGCTCACCCACAAGCACCTGCAGCGTGAGGTGCTCAACGGCTGCGGGGCATCCGCGGTCCCTTCCCGGCTGGTCATCGGGGAGGACTCCGCCCGGCTCGCCGCAGCGGAAGTCGGTCTGCCGGCCGTGTTCAAACCCGACGTCGGAACCGGAAGCCGAAGCACCTACCGCATCTCCTCCCACGACGACCTCGCCGCCGCCTGCCGTTCGGAATTCCCGGGACCAGCGGCGCCCGGCGCGACCGAAGCCTTCGTCCTCGAACGGGAACTCCCGGGAGCCGCGGACACCGCCCCCTGGGGCGACTACGTCTCCGTGGAATCGGCCGCCCTCGACGGTGCCATCACCCATCTGACCGTCACCGGCAAATTCCCGCTCGCGCCACCCTTCCGGGAAGCCGGGTCGTTCCTGCCCGCGGCCTTGCAGGAAGCAGATGAGAATGCCGTCCTGGACGTGGCCACCCGCGCCCTGACCGCCCTGGGCGTCCGCACCGGGGTGTGTCACACCGAGGTCAAGCTCACTCCGTCAGGGCCGCAGGTCATCGAGGTAAACGGACGCCTCGGAGGCCTCGTCAACACCCTCCTCGCCCGCGCGACAGGGGTGGACGTCATCCGTCTGGCGGCCGGCATCGCTCTCGGGGACGCGGAAGCCATGAAGGCGGCCGGCGACATCACCTACGAACGGATCGCGTTCATACACGCTCGCGTCCCTCCTGTGGAGGCACGACGCGTCGCCGAGGTGTCGGGGCTCGATCAGCTGCAGCGCCTACCCGGTATTTCTCGGGTCGTCCTGAAACGCGGAGCCGGAGACTCCATCGACTGGCGTCTGGGAAGGCTGGCGCACGTCTACATCTGCTTCGGAGCCACCGACACCCATGAGGCGCTGGCCTCACTGCTCCATGACATGGCCGATGTGGTCAAGGTCCGCTATGAGTGACGCCCGCGAACGCGCTCATTGATGGCGTGACCATTCCCCATCCAATCACCGCACCCCTGGAATAATTCCCTTGAACAGAAACCAAGTCGTACGCTCCTTCCGCGACCTCGCCACAGGGGTCCTCGACCAGAACCTGCCCGTCATCACGCTGTTCAGCGGAGGGCTGGACAGCACTTATCTGCTGTACCGGCTGCGCCGGTTTGGACATCGTGACATCCATGCGATCAGCGTGGATGTGGGAGGCGATGAGACGCCCGAGGAGAAACAGCGCATAGCCGACCGGCTCGGCATTGAACTGCACATCGTTGACGCCCGGGAAACTTTCGCGCGTGAGTTCGTTCTCCCCGCCATAGCGGCACAGGCCGTCTATCTGAACACCCACCCGATCAGCTCCTCACTGAGCCGTCCCCTGATGGCACGCATAGCGGTCGAGATGGCCCAGGGCATGGGGGCATCGGCAGTACTGCACACCGCCAACCAGTCCCAGAACACCCTCCGACGGCTGAACGGCGCAATCGACCTGCTCGGTTTCCCGGGGCGGTACGGGAGCCCCTACGAACTCGATCCGGTCGACCGGGCCCAGAAGATCGAGGAACTCAAGCATGCCGGCCTGGATGAAATGGCGGACCGGATCGTCAGCGGTGACTCGAATCTATGGTGCCGCGAATTCGAGTCGGGAATCCTGGAAGACCCGGAAGACCACGCCACACCCGAGCATCTGTACCGGTGGTCCCTCGCCGGGAATTCCGCACCGGAGGGACTCATGGACATCAGGTTCCATGAGGGGATTCCTGTCGCCGTCAACGGAACTCACCTCCCGCTGACCGGCCTGATCCGCGACATGAACCTGCGCGTGGGCGCCTTCGGCATCGGCCGTTACAGCGGTCTTGAGCACTTGACCGGCGGAGAAAAAGTGCTGGAGATCCGCGAGATGCCCGCGGCCTGCCTGCTGCTGCGTACATACCGGCATTTGGAAACGGCCATCCTGGATGCCGAGACCATCCGGGAGAAGATGCACATGGAACAGCTCTGGGTGCGCGAGGCCGTCGAGGGCCGGTGGTTCGGTTCCCTTCGAGCCGCCTGCCAGTCATTCATCGACAACTGCTCGGCCCGTATCACCGGCTCCGTACAGTGGAGAATGACTGCAGGATCGGCCCAGACGACGGCAATCGTCGCAGACCACCCCCTTTACCTGCGCGACCGGGAAGCCTGGGAAAAGGACAACGTCGCCGAAATCTCCTGGGGATCTGATAAGCCGATGCAAGGTCACACCGCGAGATAGGGAGGACCGATCAGATAAAGACCGACCTGATCGGCGAGCCACTGAGCCCGCAGACTCCCGCCTTTCCGGTCGTGAATGTGCACAGTATGATCAGGCGCGGGCTCGTCCCAGTGAAGCTGTCGCGAATTAATGGAGACGGAAACATGCGCATACTCCTCCTCCGCGGGCAGATGCAGCGCAGGAACCTCCGGCCAGCCCACCCGGCTCCACACCACGGTTGCGGGACACTTTCCGGCAACGGCGACGAAGCAGTCCTCGAGCCGCCCGAGAGGCTGTGATGTCCACTCCAGAAAAATCGGGAACGGACTCGCGATAACCGAACTGGTAGACGCCTGAATGGCTGGACTCTGCCCGCACCCAAACGCGGTGGCCGTTGGCATGGCAGCACTCAGCATCTCCAGTTCCGACGCCTCGGATACGGTGACCTCGAGACTCACCTTGACACCAGTCGGATCACCTATCGCCAGCAAACGACGAGCCGTTTCCACCGCAGCCGCCAGATCCGTGGTCCGGAACACCGGATACGCCTGAGAGTTTCCCATGGAAAGCATTGTGCCAGCGGCACCATGTGGTGTCCCAAGAAGCTCTGCACGAATAACTCACAAAACGGTCTTTCACAGCAGGGAGGGTGCATCATGTCTCAACCGATCAAAGACTCGTCGACCGCGCTGCGGTCTGCCTACGCTCAAGCCGGGTGGAGCCGGATACCTTTCCGATTCGACAACAAGGCGGTTGAGCTGATCCGCGAGCGTGTGGAGTCGATCAGCCGGGAGCGCAGGTCGGAGGTCGTCCATGAGAGGGACAGCGATGTCGTCCGGGCCATCCACGGCTGTCATCTCTTCGACGACGTGTGCTCCGCGCTCGTGAGACATCCGCACCTCGTCGCTCTGGCCGAGGCACTGACGGGAAAGTCGGTCTACGTCTACCAGTTCAAGGTCAACCTCAAGCAGGCCCATGAAGGCGCAGCCTGGCCGTGGCACCAGGACTACGCGTTCTGGAGCAAGGAGGACGGCATGCCCCGTCCGGACGCCGTCAACATCGCCATCTCACTGGACGACGTACATGAGGACAACGGCCCGTTGGTCGTCGTCCCGGGCTCCCACCGTCTGGGCCTCATCGGTCTCCCCGACATGGTGGAAGGGGAGGGTGACTGGCGTCGGCACGTATCCGCCGATCTGGCCTACACGGTCAACACCGATACGGCGTCCGACCTTGCCCGTCGGAACGGCACCGAGCTCATGGTGGGTCCGGCGGGGTCGGTGCACGCCTCCACCCGAGCATCGTCCATTCCTCGTCGAACAACTCCTCGACAGACCGGCGTGCGTTGCTTCTGATCACTTACAACGCCGTCGACAACGCACCAGCCAACCCCACACGTCCCGAGTTCCTCGTCAGCCGGGAGTCCACCCCCCTCACCCCCCGCTGTGACGACCGGCTGGGCGTGGAGCCCCACTACTGATCTGGAGTCGGTCAGAAGCCAAGTGACTTCCCGTTCGCGCGGGGTGAGGGCGCTCAGGCCTGGCACGGGCGCGAGCGGGGTTTCCGGCGCTCCGGTGAGAAAACCCGTCAGGTCCACCCCCGGAGACCGCACTCGCGAGGGTGCGATCGTGAGGGACGCCTCCGCCAGCGCACTGCGCGCCCTCCAGGCGCACCCGGTGCGGAGGAAGGCCGCCGACCACGGCGATCTCCTGGTGTCCCAGATCAACGCAGGTGCTGGGCGGTCGAATAGCCGGCCTGTCCGTGGTCGAAGGTCACCCGATGCCACCGGCGGGGTTCTCGGTCTCGGAGGGCCTACCGGGCTGAGCAGTCCGCGGACGTAGTCCCGCGTCCGCTGCCGGGCTTCCCGGATCGACACCGGGTGCCTGTATCCCCCTCAGAACCCCTTCGGCGCCAGCTCGCGACGCGGTGTCCGCCATGTCCTGGCTGTGCCACCGCAGATACTTGGCGACCTCCACGTACGGTCCCTCGGAGACGACCTCGACGGATGCCGCGGGTCATGAAGCCCTCGATCCACGGGGTGCCGCCGCCCTCGCCCCGGCCGGGCGTGTCGTGGCCCTGACCGGGGCTGTCGACGACCAGGTGGGCGTACCCGGCGGCGGGCGGCAGCAGGTGGTCGGTGGGCAGGCAGCGGCCACAGGTGTAGCCGAGGTACTTGATGAGAACGGGCAACGGGCCTGGTGCCCCGCGCGGCACGAGCAGCCAGCGTGTCGTCTCCGGGCGGTAGCGGGTCAGTTCGTCGAGCGACATGTCGGTGAGCGGCACGGCGGGCTCTCCTTCGGTACGTGCGGATTCCCGGACCGGAGGTTCCCGGGCAGCGGGCCGGTGCCGGCCAGGCCCGGCGCAGCGGGCAGAAGCCCGCTGTCGAGGACGGATCGCGCCGAAGCGCCGGGACGCCCCGGCACTTCGGCCCTCGGGGAGTATCCGAATGGAAATCAGCGGTAGCCGCTGACCCGGATCATGGTCCGGCCGAGATGAGGGCGTTGACGCGGTTCTCGTACTCGCGGCGGGCCTTGCGCTGTGCTGGGACAGTCGGGGTGCCCTGGCCGCCGTCGAGGGGCTGGCAGCGGGCGAGAAGCTGGCGGTGGACGGCCTGGGTGGTCCTGACGCGCAGGGTGTAGCCCTGGCCGCGCCGTACGGTGACGCCCTGGTCGAGCGCGGCTCGTTCGTCGAGCTCCAGCTCGGTGGCGCGGAGGAAATCGGCGACCTTGCCCGGCATGTCGAGGGTGACCGGCAGTTCCGGGGCCGGGAGGTCCTCCTGGCCCTCGGCGGTGTGCTCGGGCAGAAGGTCGGCGACGGCGGTACGGAGGCGCCGCGGCTGACGTCGTGGTCGCGCGCGAGGGCGGCGATGGAGCGGCCTTCCAGGTACGCGGTGCGGACGGCGTCGGTCCTGTCGGCCGCCACGGCGGGTCGGCGCCCGCCCTTGCTGCCCCTGGCCTCGGCGGCCCGCAGCCCGTCGTAGGTCAGCTCGCGTTGGAGGTCGCGTTGCGGTTCGCCGGCGGCGGCGAGGGTCTGCACCATGAACTTCACCGTGGACGGCAGTTCACCGGTGCGCGGGTGGCGGGCGGTGAGGTCCATCGCGGAGAACGCGCCGTCGTGGATCCGCAGCGCGAGGCGGTCGCGGTGGAGGACGTCGAGCACGTCGAGGATGTGGCCGGTGCCGCGTACGAGGCGGAACATCTCGGAGATGTGCACGGTGTCGCCGGGCCGCGCGTAGGTGAGCAGTTCGCGGAACTTCGAGCGCTGGAGCGGGTGGAGGCGGCTGGAGGTGCCGGGGTCCTCCTCGAAGACGACCGGGTCCTCGATCCCGGCCTCGTCCAGGACGAGGTCCTGGCGGGCGGTCGACTGCTGGTCGGTCGAGACTCGCTCGTAGACCAGGTTCGCCACTCGTGGGCCCCTTCCGTACAGAGGAATGGACCCTATCTGTCAAGAGCCTGCGGCTGATCGGGGGCAGCTACGTCGGGGGTCCGCTCCCGAAGCTGCGGCGAAGTGACGAGTAGTTCTCTGTAGTCACCTCTGACCAGGGCCGGAGCAGTGCGGCTCTCGGGGCGTTCCCGCCGGACGGTTGGAACGCTCACCGCGCCCGTCCAACTCGCTGACCTGCGCCGGTTTCAGAAATCGGAACTCGTCTGAGGTCCCTCAACGAACACGCGCGGTCATGGACGGCGATCGGGCGCCATCAGCCCGATCGCCGTCTCGTCTGGTCGCCTTCGGCGGCGGCCGGCCCCTGGGCTGGTTCGTCTTCGGGGGTGCCACGCTCGGCTTCCTCGGTGGGGCGGTGTTCGTCAGCGACGCCGCCAACGACGCCCTGCGCAACCTGTGATCCGCCCGGTGCGGAACAGGCCCCCGCTGTCACCGGGCCGCCGTACCGTCAAGACGGACCGGCACGGGGATCGGAGCGCGCCGGTCCGCCGCCGAGCCGTCAGGAAGACATCTTGAACGCGAGTGTCCGGGGCGGGGATCGTACGAATCGGTGCCGATCGTGTGGGCGGGCAGGCCGGGTGGGAACCGGTTCCGGTGTGGCCGGCGTCTATGGGTGCGGAGCACGCGTTGGTCAAGGGGCGCGTTGTTCCGCCGGGGCGTCCCCGGAGGGGGCGCCGTAATTCAGGACGTACGGGGGAGAGTTATGAGGAAGAAGCGTATGGCCGGCGGCGTGGTGGTGTCGTCGTTCCTGCTCGCGGGCGCCGGGATCGCTGTGACCGGGGCGCCGGCGAGCGCTGTCACCAAGGGCGTGGGGACGTCGGTGCGGGCGGCGGCGGAGTTCTGCGGGGGCGTCGCGGGGATCTACGGGGTCTCGGGTGAGCTGGACTACAAGGGAAAGCACGCCGAGTTGTGGACCGAGCGGATTAAGGACAACAAGGCCCGCGCCTATGCCAAGGACATCGTGAAGGGTGACCGGGTCGAGGTCCAGCGCAGCGACAAGAAGTTCAAGATGAGCAGCAAGCCGCAGCATCCCGCCACCGTGGGCGGTTACGACAGTTGCGGGGACACAGCGAACGCCTACGAGGCAAACGTCGAGGACCAGCTGGCGACGCGTGCTGTGCGGCTGCAGACCGGCGACGGCTACAGCTACGCCGTGCGTACCTGTCTCTTCCCGAAGAGCGGGGGCAAGAGCTGCACGAAGTGGTACGTCGACCACAAATGATCGTGCCGCACTCCGGATCGCGCGTGGCGGGATCGATGCCGGCCGGGGGCCCGCAGGCGGGCCCCCGGCCGCCGCCCGCCTCACCCAGGGCGGCAAGGAGTACCGCCAGCTCCTGGACGTCGGGCAGGCCGTCATCTCCCGAGGACTGCACACCGCCCGCCGCGCGCTCCCCCAGGGCCCCGAGCGCACGGCGGTCCCCTACGCCCTGGACGGCCTCATGGACCGCCACGTACTGCCGGCGGATGCCGAGCGCATCGCCAACGAGCAGCTGGACGGCGAGATCGAGGCCAGCCGCGCGCCCGACACCACCGCCTGGTGCCCCCGGGCGGTAGCCGAGTACATCGCCCAGTAGGTGTCGCGGAACTCCCCCGCGTGTTCGTACACCGTCTGCGCGCGCGTCCCGTACTCGGCGAAATGCTCGTCGTCGAGGCCGAGCTGCTCGGCGACGAACCGCACCACGGAGGCCGGTACCGCCATGGGGTCCTCGGTCAGGAAAGTGCCGACTCCCCGGGTGAGGGTTCCGTGGCGAACCGGCCGTAGCGGGCCTCTTGCTCAGCAGACAGGTATTCAACAGGCCTGACCAGGCACGTAGACCCCGTTGACCAGGCAAAACAGGCACGTCACCGAACCGGAATCAAGATCGCTCCGCTACCGCTGATTTCCGTTCGGATACTCCCCGAGGGCCACTTCGGTCACCACAACGTGATGCTCATGCGGGTTGCCCGGCGGCGGTGGACGCGTCGGACCGTGCGAGCACGTCGCGTACCGCGTCCGCGAGTGCGGGAGCCGCGCTCGCGTCGGCGTCGGCAATTCCCACGCCGTAGCGGAACCGCACGGTGGCGCCGTCCTCGACGGTCAGCTCCTCGCTGAAGAAGGGTGCCGGGTTGAGGCAGGCGAACTCCTCCGTCCGGGCGAACCACTGCGGCGGGTGATGGGGGTTGGCCGCGTCGTCGACCATGAGCACGAGCGACTGCGCGTCCGTCGCGTCGTGGCGGCCCTCGAAAGCCATCCACTGCATGCGCCGCCCGCGGACCTCGTCGCCGCCCAGACCCTCCTCGGTCACGAACCGGCCACCGGTGAACGACCGCGGGCCCCGCCAGAACAGGCCGCCGTAGCCGGCGTTCTCCCGTCCCTTGGTGGTCGGCGATCCCATGGCGACGTCCGCTCCGGAGACGTTCGTCATCCGCGTCTCGAACGTCAGCGCCCACGCCTGAGGGGAAATCAGCTCCGCTCGCAGCCTCCTGCGTTCGGTGAAGAACAGCGCGCCGGACTGGGTGATCCACTCCAGCTCGTGCGCGAACGTCGCCGTACCGCCGTCCCGGTGGAGCGTGGCAATCCGGCGGTGCGCCTGGGTCCCGTTGTTCTCCATTTGAACGTAGAAGCGTCCGTGGACGTAGGTGGGGCCACCCCAGAAGTTCTCCTCGCCGACGTGGGGCAGTGACCATGCGATGCCCTTGTGCCACACGTGGTCGTGGGGGCGGAACAGGCTGACCACCTTGCCGGCCCGGGTGCGCAGGGGGTGGATGTAGGGCTTGGGTGACTCCAGTTGGACGGTGTCCGGCTGGTACACGTAGTGGAAGAGGACGGTGTCGCCGTCGCGGACGGTGACCGAGGCACCGACGTCGTGGCTGATCTGCAGAGCGTTCATACCAGGGTCTCCTTGACCGGTTCCCACGGCACGGCGCCGCCGTCCATGCTGAGCGTGAACGGGTCGTCGCCCGCCAGTTCTCCCGCGGTGACGGGAACACCGCGGAACGCCGAGGCGTACGTCGCCGCCGCGAACTCCAAGGTGCTACGCGCGTCCAGCAGAGTGACACCGGATTCCTGACCGGCGTCCCAGGCGTCGAACACGGCCTCGAACTGCACCCGGTGGCCGCTCGTGATGTCCGGCTCGTCGGCGTCGGCCCAGAGGTCCGAGAGCTCCTCGTGGCCGGAGGCCGGGGTGAACCGCCAGTGCTCCTCGCGGTAGCCGTAGAGGTGCTCGAGTTCGACCGTGGCGTACTCGAAGTCGAAGCGCAGCCGTGACGTCTCCCGGGGGGACAGCAGGGAGTTGACCACCGTGCCGAGAGCTCCGTTGTCGAACCGTACGGCGGCGACCGAGACGTCCTCGGTGTCCGTGGGCCGGGCCTGGCGGCCGGCGAGCGCGGTGATCACGGACCAGGGGCCGAGGACCGACAGCATCAGGTCGAACTGGTGGATGCCGTGCCCCATGGTGGGGCCGCCTCCCTCGACGTCCCAGCGTCCCCGCCACGGCACGTCGAAGTACTCGTCGGGCCGATACCACAGCGTCTCGCACGTGGCGACCAGCGGCCGGCCCAGCGCCCCGGACGCGGCCAGCCGGCGCAGGCGTACGGCCGCGGCACCGTAGCGGTGCTGGAAGACGGTGAGGACCCTGGACCCGGTCTGCTCCTGCACTGCGGCCAGTTGGTCCATCTCGCGCAGGCTCAGCGCCGTCGGCTTCTCCACCAGGGCGGTGACGCCGGCCCGCATCACCAGGGAGGCCAGGGGTGCGTGGGTCTGCGGGGGCGTGCAGATGTGCACGAGATCGAGCTTCTCGCTCTCCAGCAGGGCCTTGGCGTCGGTGAAGACGTGCGGCACGGAGAACTTGTTCGCGAAGTCAGCGGCGCGTGTGGGGTCGACGTCGGCGACGGCGACCAGCCGGGCGCGCTCGGAGAGTTCGGCGAGGGCTGCGGCATGGGCGCCGGCTATACCGCCGGTGCCGATGATGGCCACGCGGTACGGCGGCCGGGAGCTGGGCATGGGTGGTTTCTCTCTCTCGGTTTCTGACCTGCTCTTCGCGGGGTTCTCCCCGGGGGCCGTCGGGGGAGGAGGGGGTGGTGACGGCCCCCCGGGGAGAGGTCACTTGGCCGCGTCGATCTCGCCCTGGAGTTCCTTGATGAAGGCCTTCGCGGCGGCCTCGGGCGAGCTCTTCTTGAAGTAGACGTCCTGGCTGTAGCGCTGCAGCTCCGGCTCGACCCCGCTTCCGCCGTTGGGCGTCACGACCGGCGACTCACCCGGCGTCACCGCGTTCATGTAGTCGACAGCCGCCTTGTCGGTCCCCGCCAGACCCGTCTCGAGGTGCTGGAGTATCTTCTCGTTCGCGGGGATTCCACGCTCCGTCTTGAGGATGTCCGCGGCCGTCGGGTCGTTGAGCAGGAAGTTGACGAACTCGGCGGCTTCGGCCGGGTGCTTGCTCTGGCTCGAGACCGCCCAGTACATGGAGGGCTTGAAGAAGTTCGCCTTGGTGGTGCCGACGTGGGGCATCTGCAGCAGCTTCAGATGTGCGCCCGTCGCCTGCTGCAACGCGGTGATCTGCGTGTTATAGGCCCCGATCATGGCTGTCTTGCCGGTGGCGAAGCTGCCGGCGGTGATACCGGCGGTCAGGTCCTCGACCATCGTCGAGGCCTTGACGCTGGCCCCGGAGGAGATCAATTTCTGGCCGTACTTCCACATGCCGGCGAGCGCCTCGGACTTGAGCGAGACGTTGCCGTCCTTGCCGAACAGGTTGCCGCCCTGCTGACGGGCCCAGTACTTGAGGCTGCCGGCGTCGAAGCCGGGTGCTGTGGACGTGCCGTGGATCTTGCCGCCGCTCCTGTCCGTCAGCTCCTTGGCGACCTTGGTGTAGTCGTCCCAGGTCCACGTCTTGTCGTCGGGAAGGGCCACGCCGTACTTCTTGAACAGGTCGGTGTTCACAACGACGGACATGACGCCGATACCGACGGGAAGCGCGTACTGCGTTCCGTTGACCTGTCCGGTGGCGAGGGCTTTGGCGTCGAACTGCGAGGTGTCGAGGAACTTCTTGGCTTTGCCGAGGTCGTACAGCGCTCCGCGGTCCGCGTACGACGCGAGGTAGAGCTCGTCCATCTGGACGACGTCGGGCGAGTCCTTCGCCGCGGTCGTCGTGGCGAGCGCGTCCCAGTAGCCGTTCCAGTCCTTGTACTGCCCCTTGATCTTGATGTTGGGGTGCTTCTTCTCGAACGCCGCGATGGCTTCGTCGGTGACCTTGGCTCGGGCGTCCGCTCCCCAGTAGGTGAGGCGGAGGGTGACCGGCTTGTCGCTGAGCTTGGCAGGGGAGCCGGTACTGGTGCCGGAGCAGGCGGTCAGTGCGAGCGAGAGTGAGGCGACCGCTCCGATGGCGACGCGTCTGAAGGGGCTGGCTTTCATGTGCTTCTCCTGTGCGTGGAGCGTGGGTGAGATTGATGGCTGCGGTGCTCGCGAGCGGCCATGGCTCGGTCGCTTCCGCGTGTCCGGCAGTAGCCCCCGCGGTTACTTGCCGCCGGTGGTCGCGATGCCTCGCAGCAGGAAGCGCTGTCCGGCGAGGAAGACGAGGAAGACGGGAGCGAGCGACACCACGCTCATGGCGAACACCGAGCCCCAGTCGGTCGCGCTCTGCTGGTCGACGAGGGCCCGCAGCGCGAGGGGGGTGGTGTACTTGTCCGGATCGGTGAGATAGATCAGCTGGGTGTAGAAGTCGTTCCAGGTCCAGATGAAGGTGAAGATCGCCGTGGTCGCCAGAGCGGGGACCATCAGCGGCAGGATGATGTTGAAGAAGATCCGCGGGTGCCCCGCGCCGTCGATCCGTGCGGCCTCGTCGATCTCGCGTGGGATGCCGCGGATGAACTGCACCATGAGGAAGATGAAGAAGGCGTCGGTCGCCAGGAACTTCGGCACGATCAGGGGCAGGAAGGTGTTCACCCAGCCGAGCTGCGAGTACAGGATGTACTGCGGCACGATGATCACGTGGACCGGCAGCATGATCGTGACGAGCATGACGGCGAACCACAGGCGCTTCGCCCGGAAATCCAGCCTGGCGAACGCGTAGGCGGCCAAGGAGCAGGCGAGGAGATTGCCGAGGATCGCGCCGGTCACGACGATCAGCGAGTTGATCAGGAAGTGGCTGAACGGTTGGGAGAAGGCGTTCCAGCCGCCCGTGTAGTTCTCCACCCGCAGGTGCGTCAGGGCGAGTCCCGCCTTGCGGAAGATCTCGTCGTTGGGGCGCAGGGAGCTGACCACCATCCACAGGACGGGGTACAGCATCGTCAGGGCGCAGGCGACGAGCAGGACGTGCTTGAGAAGAGGGCGGATCCTGCGCCTGCCGCGGCGCGCCGCGTGAGAGCGGGTGACGGGCAGCGAGCGGGGTACGGCCACGGTGCGGTCAGTCATCGTAAAACACCCAGTACTTTGAGGCCCAGAAGTTGACGGCGGTGAAGACCGCGACGATGAGGAGCAGGACCCACGCGAGCGCGGACGCGTAACCCATGTCGAAGTGGCCGAACCCGCGCTGGTAGAGGTACAGCGAGTAGAAGAGGGTGGAGTCGGCGGGGCCTCCGGTGCCGCCCGAGACGACGAAGGCCTGGGTGAACGTCTGGAAGGCATGGATGATCTGCAGCACCAGGTTGAAGAAGATGATGGGTGTCAGCAGCGGAATCGTGATGCTGCGGAACTGTCTCCAGCGCGTCGCGCCGTCGACGGAGGCCGCCTCGTAGAAGGAGGCCGGAATCTGCCGCAGGCCGGCGAGGAAGATCACCATGGGTGAGCCGAACGTCCAGACGTTCAGGACGATGAGGGTCGACAGCGCGGTCCGGGGCTCCGAGATCCAGCCCTGTCCATGCATGCCGAACACACCGAGGCCCTTGTTCACCAGGCCACTGGTGCCGAAAATCGTGCGCCACAGCACAGCGATCGCGACGCTGCCGCCGATCAGTGACGGCAGGTAGAAGACGGAGCGGTAGAAGGCGAGGCCCCGCACTCCCCTGTCCAGCAGCAGGGCGAGCCCCAGGGCCAGCGCCAGCTGCATCGGAACGGAGACCAGGACATAGGTGAAGGTCACTTGGAGCGACTGGTGCAGACGCTCGTCGTGCAGCATGCGCGTCCAGTTGTCCAGTCCGCTGAACTGCGGCGGCTGCAGCAGGTTGTACTTGGTGAAGCTGAGGTAGAGCGAGGCCAGCATCGGGCCGAGAGTGATCCCGAAGAGCCCGACGAACCATGGCAGGAGAAAGAAGAACGCCGCCTTGTTCTGCTGTCGCGCGCCCCGTCGGGACCCGCGCAGCCGGCGTAGTTCGTTGATGGAGCTCACGGCACTGCTCCCTTGAGCGGCGGCATCGGAAACACAGTGGTGCGGGCCCGCCCCGGGCCACGCATGATCAAAAAGTGATCGTTCACACTTTGAGTTGTGAGGACCATAGTGAACGATCACTTTTTGCGTCAAGAGTGTGTAGTCTCTGACTTCACCGAATGTGGGCAGATGGGTGGGAGAGACGGATGGACGGCGCTGACACGGCGCGACGACGGCCGACGATCACAGATGTGGCGCGCCTCGCCGGCGTATCGCCCCAGACGGTGTCGCGGTACCTGCGGTTCAACGGCGGGCTGAAGCCCGCGACCCTGGAACGCGTGGAGAACGCGATCCGCGAACTGGACTACCGCCCCAACCTGGTGGCACGGTCCATGCGGACGCGGAAGACCGGCCGACTGGCGATCCTCATGCCCGCCATGGCCTTCAACCCCTCGCGCATGCTGGCGGGAGCCAGCGCGACGGCACACGCCGCAGGGTACTTCGTGGACGTCGTGAGCGCCGGGGGCGGCGTACGGGCCAGGAGTGAGCGCCTGCTGGAACTCGCCGACTCGGGGCAGTTCGAGGGCATCCTCTCCCTCGCCCCCGTGCTCCCCGCGATGGAGAACAAACTGCACCAGAGGACGACCGTGGTGATCTCGGCCGACTTCGACGACGAGATGCGCGTCATCGGGGAGCTCGCCGACGCCACGCCGATCGTGCGGATGATCGAGCATTTGGCGGAGCTCGGTCACTCACAGTTCCTTCACGTGGCGGGCGACGCGCAGTTCGCCTCCGCGAGGGCACGCAAGCAGGGCTATCTGGACACGGTCGAACGCCTCGGGCTCGAGTCCGTCGGCGTCTTCGACGGCGACTGGTCCGGCGAGTCCGGCATAGCGGCGATCCGGTCACTCCCGAACCGCGCCCGGCCGACCGCGGTGATCGCGGCCAACGACCTCGTCGCCGCCGGCGTCGTCCGGGGCGCCCGGGAGCGCGGCTGGGACGTGCCGGGCGACATCAGCGTGACCGGTTGGGACAACGTCGGGGTGGGACAGTTCATGACCCCGTCCCTGACCACGGTCGACGTGGACCTCGAACGACTCGGCCGCAGGGCCATGACCAAGCTGATCGCGGGTCTGCTCGATACGGCGCCCGAGGCGAACGGGGAGACGCTGTTCCGAATCGTATGGCGGGAGTCGACGGCCGAACCGTCCCCCGAAGACCGTCCTGGCCGCGATCGATGACCATTCGGGGGCACTGCCGCCGGAGTCGGTGCCGGTCTCGGACCGGGCCTTCCCTTCCGTCGGCCCTGTCGGCGGGCCCGCTTGGAGGTCTGAGCCGGCACGGCACGCACCCGTGTGGGTCATGCGGGCGCGTCCAGGGGCTCAGTTCCCGTAGACGTCGAGCCGTCCGCACATCCCGAACCTCCCAAAGGCAGCAGGCCGTTGGGACCGTACGACGGCATCGGCGAGGTGGGGGAACTCCCCCCGCTCCAGCCAGTCGAGCTGCACCCCGGTAGCCGCGGCAGCAGCCTCGGCACCCTGTCGCCACCGCTCGCGCCACTCGGCGATGCTCGGCCGTACGAGCGCGGCGGCGGCCCGGTGGAACGCCGCCAGGGCCTCGGGCCCCTCCGCCTCGCGCAGCGCCCGGTAGCCCTCCAGCGCCAGGTCCCGCCGCGCCCGGGCGACGCGCTCCTGCTCCTCCTCGGGCGCGTCAGCCGGGATGACGGTGGCACGTGCGTACGTCTCGGGGTCGGTCAGGTACTCCGGGGGCAGCGTGAGGACGGCGTCCCCCGCCTCCGGCAGCCCGCTGTTCTGCATCAGGACGGTGATCCGCAGATCGCCCTCGCTGACCAGCCGGTGGATGGTGCCGGGCGTGAACCAGGCGACCGCACCGGCCTGGAGCGGAGTGACCTCGTACCCCGATGCAGTCAGCGTCTGCACGGCCCCACGGCCGCCCATGACGACGTACGCCTCCGAGCACGCCAGATGCATATGAGGCGTGCCACCGCACACCCCGTCGACAGCAGGCCAGTCGTACACCGACAGGTGCGAGATGGCGACACCCCCGGGCAACCCGGTATTGTTTGCATTCATGAACAGCAGCACTCCGTTTCGCGACAGTAAGCGCTTACTATGTCTGTAAGATACGCTCTCCTGACTCAACGGGTCAATGTCCTGCTTAAATCAATCCCGAATCGTCGGAGTAGCGAGGAGACTGATATGGACAATGGGTTGGCGGGCAAGAGCTTCTACGCCTTCGGCGACAGCATTGTGTACGGGCATGTGTATCCGCACAGTTTCGCTGACCTCGTTGCCGAACGAGAGGGAATGACCCTTGCCAAGTTCGCACGGAACGGCGCGACCATTGGCGCCGACCCACATGCTTCCGGTGGGCAGATACTCAGACAGATCGAGCAGGCGCCCGACATCGCGCCGGACTTCGTCGTCTTCGACGGAGGCACCAACGATGCCCAGTCAATCTTCCGGCATCAGGTGTATGACGTGGGCACCTACGCAGAAGAGCTGGAGAGGACGCTCGATACGATGAAGCGGAAATGGCCGACCGCCCACATCGTGTACGTCGCCGCCCACAAACTCGGCTCGCGGGACTGGGACACTCAGGTGGCGCTGCGCGAGGTGACGTTGCGGGCTTGTCAGAAGTGGGATGTCGCCATCGCCGACGTTTTCCAGGACACCATGTTCGACACCCGCGATGACGCCCAGCGGGCGACATACACATTCGACGGTCTGGTCAACGGTTTCCCCGGCAGGGATGGGTCGGGAACGCACCCGAACATGGCAGGTATCACCACGTTCTATGTGCCGGTGGTGAGCGCAAGGCTGCGACAGATGTCATCACACTGATCAGTGCGTCAATCAGCTCTGCGGGCCCATTCGGCCCGGCAGAGCTGATTTCTCATGTGCGAATTTTCAGTGGACTGAATCTGTCACTGGCTGTATCCGGTACCGCGCGAGATCCGGACGTCGTCCACGTGCACCGCCCCGCGCTCGCCGCCGTTCGAGTACCACGCGGCCTTCGCGATGCCCCGCATCGAGGTGCGGAACGCGGCATCGGTCACCACGCGATGGCCGTCGATGTCCAGGTCGAAGCGTTGGTTCACGGTGTCCACGGTGAGCGTGATCCGGTACCACTTGCCCGTGGTGTACGTACCGAGCACGGTGTCCGTGGTCCCCTCGTACGCGTGGATCTGGCCGCGGGCGAACGCGACGCTGACGGCTTGGGTGCCGTCGGCGTTGTACAGGTAGGGCAGGCCGAACCAGCCCGCCTGCGTGTCGTCGCGCATCACCTGCGCGTCGATGGTGACCAGGCCCTGCAGTGGGGTGCTGAAGAGCCGGGCGAGATTGGTGCCGTTCCTGCCACCGCCATCGGTGGTGCGCGTCAGCCGAACGCTCTTGTCGGTGGCGGACGGCGTCGCCACCACGGAGACGTCGTTGTTGGTCGAGATCACTCGCCAACCGTTGGTCCCGTTGGCGAGCGCGCCGGTCGCCAGGTTGTCGAAACCATCCGTGAACGCGACGCTGGGCGCGCCGCGTTCGAAGGCGCCGATCTCCGGACCGGCCCCGATCGGCACGGGAGCCCCGGCGAGGTCGAGGCCGCCGTTGCCGGTGACGGTGGCGCCGGTGTCGACGAACGGCGATCCGGACCGGAGCGCGAAGTTCGCCGCCGTGTCGAATCTCGGGCCGTTCTCGTCGCCGTAGGGGCCCGTGACGGAGGGCTTGACGAGCATCGGACTGCCGACCTTGCGCGTCGCGTCGGACGTCGGGATGGTCGTCATGTTGGACGAGTACCCGTTGTTCTTGTAGAGGATGGTCGACTGCTGCTCGAACGACGGCGAGTTCGGCACGGAGACGAACAGGTTGTCGGTCAGCGTCGCCTTGCCGGAGACACCGCAGTCGGCGAAGCCGAGGGCCGGCCGCGCCACGGCCGGCTCACGTGAGAAGGGCCGACCTGCGCGCCAGGGCAGCGGGAGGCCGGAGGCGGCCTTGTCCTCACGCTCGCGTGCGGTGTCGTCGGCGCTCCCGCGCAACCGCCGAAGTTCGCCGAGAGCCCTCATGCCCTGCCCCCTCAGCCCGGGAAAACGTATTCCGCGCAGTGTGCCCAGCCGTGAGAGAGCGCGTCAAGGTTTCGGGCGTATGAACTCGTCAGCGTTGAGGCAGACCCGCGGGGAGGCCAACGGCAGTGCCGACGGGACGCTCGGTGCTGCTCACCCGCCCGGGACGGCCGAAGGGGTGCGTGGCCCCTGCGCCGAACAGCAGGGGCAGCTCAGTCGGTACGGGCCGCCGTGCTGTCGCGCACCACGACCTGCCCGCGCATCATCAGGTGTGCGGCGTCCGTACGAGCCGCGAGTGCGAGGCGGACCGCCTCGGCACCTGCCTGCGCCAGCGGCAACGACACGGTCGTCAGCCGCGGTGTCACATCGGTCGCGAGGTCGATGTCGTCGAAACCGGTCACCGAGACGTCCGCCGGCACCGCCACCCCGGCAGCCCGGAAGGCGGACATCGCACCGATGGCGATGGTGTCATTGGCAGCGAGGACCGCGTGGGGCGGCTCCAGCCCCTCGGCGACCAGCCGCCGCGCCGCGTCGAACCCTCCTTGGCGGCTCACCGCGCTGTGCGCGATGCGGATGTGCCGCCCTTCGACGCCGCCGTCGCGGAGCCCGGCCACGAAACCCGCGGTGCGGGCGGAGACGTTCCCCCGCCCGCGGACACCGGCGAGGATCGTCACGTGCCGGTGCCCCTGCTCGGCGACATGGGTGGCGAGTTCCTTCGCGGAGCCGTAATTGTCGAAGCCGATGGAGTCGAACGGCATGTCGGTGTCACCGACGATCACCACCCGGCCGCCCTCGCGTTCGTAGCCGAGCAACTGGTCGAGCAGGCGCCCGCCCAGGGCATTCGCGTCGAGGCGGCTCGAGGTCAGGATGAGCGCCCGCGGCCGGAGCGCACGCTGCAGGCGCACGGTTTCGAGCTGGCGCTCGGCGGTGCCATGGGTCGACGAGACGGTCACGAAGGCCCCGGCGTCACGCGCCTGCCGTTCCATCGCCGCGGCGGCCATCCCCATCGACGGGGTCGTGAGGTCGTCGCCGACGACCGCGATCGAGTCGTTCGCGCGCCGCATCGCCCGGGCCGAGGCGTCCGCGGTGTAGCGCAGCGCGGCCGCAGCTGTGAGGACCCGCTGCTCGTATGCGGGCGCGACCGTCCGGGAGCTGCCGCCCAGGACTCGTGACGCGGTCGACACCGATACACCGGCGGCCGCCGCCACATCGCGAAGGGTGACGGTCAGCCTGGCTGGATGAGGCATCTACCGTTCCCTCCCGCACCAAGAAAACGAGCCGCCGTCGAAGCTACCCCAGGATAGGTGGCAGGTCGCCGAAGGGGACACGGACAGGGGTGGTGATCGGCTCCTTGGCCCCCGTGGCCGACCGCCCGGAGGGGGAAAACGCATTCCGTGGTGGATGGGCGGGCGAGTGAGTGAGTGAATGAATGAATGAGTGGTGAGTGAGTGACGCTGGTAATCATTCCAGCACCTTCGAGGCGCTGTACGGCTCGGTGCACAATGTGCGGCATGGAAGACGGGTTGGCAGCGCCTCCGCCGCGACGGCGGAAGGCCGTATCCGGGGAGCGCCAGGCGACCCTGCGTGATGTGGCGCGGGCGGCGGGCGTCTCGCAGGCGACGGCGTCGCGCGTGCTCAACGGCAGCATCCGCAACGTCCGGCAGGAGAACGTCGACCGCGTGCTCGCCGCCGCCGCGGAACTGGACTACGCGCCGCACCTGTCCGCCCAGGCGATCGCGCGGGGATCGACGAACACCGCCGCGCTGGTCGTCAGCGGTGTCGACGACCCGTACTTCTCCTCCATCGCGGCAGGGGTGACGCAGGCGGCGGAGGCGGCCGGACTCATCGTGACCATGGCGGTCGCGGACCGCTCCCCCGACCGCGAACTGGAGATCGTCCGAACACTGCGCGGCATTCGGCCCCGCGCCATCATCCTGACCGGCAGCCGCATCGACGGCACCTACACCCGCGACTTTCTCCTCGACGAGCTCGACGCCTACCAGGAAGCGGGCGGCAGCGTGGTCCTGATCAGCGAGCACGACCTGCCGTTCCGCACGGTCAGCATCGACAACTACGGTGGAGCGCGGCAGCTTGCCCGCGCGCTGGTGGGTCTCGGCTACCGCCGGTTCGCGGTGGTACGCGCCGGCATCGGGCTCAGGACGTCCCGGGACCGATGCAACGGCTTCGTGGAGGGCCTGCGCGAGTTCAACATCGACATCGACGAGCGGTTCATGGTCGAAGCAGAGTTCAGCCGCCGAGGCGGTTGTGCGGCCGCCCGCGAGCTCGCCCGGCGGGGCCTGGACGGCACGGAACTCGTCTTCGCCGTCAACGACGTCATGGCGATCGGCGCGATGACCGCCTTCCGCGACGCCGGGCTGATCCCGGGGCAGGACGTCGCCGTCGCCGGCTTCGACGACATCGGCCCAGCCGTGGACGTCGACCCGGCACTCACCTCCGTGACCGTACCTCTGCAGCAGGTCGGGCTCTGTGCGATGGAACTCGCACTCTCCGAAGACGATGCCTCGCGGATCGTACCGGTCTCTACGAACGTCGTCCTGCGGGGCAGCACACCGCGTCGATGACCGTGCGCCGAGTCGACCGGCGATGGCGGTACCGGTTGCGGTGGCATGGTCCGCATGACGACGGCAGTTCCGGCCTGCGGGCAGCGCAAGAGGCCGCTACCTCCTCCGACAAGGGGCGGCTTGTCATGCCAGGCGCTCCGAGACAGCGGCAAGTAGCCCCACGAGCTGATATGGGGAGCAGAACGGTTCAACCGCCCTCGGTCCCTGCTTCCTCAACGTCCACCAATCATGCGCTGCAAGCCACAGGCACGGCAGGTCAGAGGCACTCCAGCTCGCCGCCCCTCCCCCATCCCCCACAAGGGGACCCTCACCGACGCGCATCCGCTACGCTGTCCCTGGTCAGCCATTGGTACATCGCGCTGTCTGCTCAGGTGACCCTGCGGAGAGCGTCGTACCACGTCTGACCAGCGGGCTTGTACTCCTCGTTGAAGATCCACACCCTGGATTTTCAGCAAGGTTTGCCACAAGCCCCCGCCTCCGTAGCTCAGGGGATAGAGCACCGCTCTCCTAAAGCGGGTGTCGGCAGTTCGAATCTGCCCGGGGGCACAACGCGCTACCGCTCTGACCTGGGGTTTATCCCCTGGAGAGGGCTCCTACTCGGCCTCGGACGTCTCGTCCGGGGCCGTTTGCGTGAGCGGACGGAGAGTTGATCTCCGAGATTTCAAAGAGCCTCATCAAGCTCCAGCCCTTCGACGACCTCCCAGGTTCCTGAGTCCATCAGGCTCTCTCCATAGGGGCTGCACGTCCGAGATCTGAAGAGCATGCAAGGCTTTCCCGGATCACGCTGTCGCTGGCGCGGAGTGCCGCCGTCAGCTCTCCTATCAGCTCGTCCGGCATGGTCCCTTTCCCGAGGGCGCAGGAACGCACCAGTGCGCGGCAGCCCTGTGCTTGCAGGTCCGTGGCGATCGCAATGAACAGAGCGTGCGCCAGGTTCTCACGGGCCGCGTAGCCGTCTTCGGCCTCCGTCGTCCTGCGGTGGAGGTCCTCGGCGATGCGGTGCGCGGTGGGCGAATCGGCGGAACCGATCGCGTCGAGGACCGTAAGGCCGAGCCGGGCATCGAAGACAGTCATCCCAGGTTCGGACCGGCGCTCAAGATAGGTGGCCACGAGGTCCGCCAGGTGGCCGTCGACCGTCTGCCCGGCGTCGCGGCGGCACAGGACGGTCAGGCATGCCGTAACGGCTTGCTCCCACGGATCGCCAGGCATCGTGTCGGCGAGGAGGACAGCGGCCCGTGCTGTGTCGCCCTCAACAAGGGTGGCGAGGACGGCGACTTGGCGCCCGTCGAGCATCCGCTTGCCTACGCCGCGGTGAGCTTCGATGTGCGCCAGGGCCTCGGCCCAGCGTCCCTCGGTCGTGAGCGTGCGCGTGCCGTCGGCGAGGAGCACGCGCCACAGCCACGCGCGGACCTCGTGGCGGTCCTCGTCGGTCGCAGTGAGGTACGCCGGTACCACGACACCCTCGAACCGAGCATCTGCGCCCGCCTCGACCGCCCCATACAGATCGAGCAGTCGCCGGCGGCCTTCATCAGCGCGGCCCGCGCGGATCTGGAGGCGGGCGAGGTTGACGATGGGTTCCAGCCCTCGGATTGCGCTCATGCCGGGCAGGGGGCAGGCGTGGAGGTAGGCAGCGGCGTGCTGGTGGCACATCTGGCGTGCGAGGTCGGGAAGGTCGAGATCGGAGGCGATGAGCGCGGCCTGGTTGTAGACAGCTGATGCGAGCCCTTGGTCGGTCTTGTTCACCGCGGTATCGGCCAGGTCGATGAGAGCGCGTACGCGCTCGGGCAGGGGCAGGCAGGCGGGCCGGAAGCGCGCGACGAGCGGGAAGCGTTGGGCTGTGGGTCCGTGCGGGTCCATGGGTCCCCCAGGCATGAGTGAGAACTGGTGAAGTGACGGTGCCCGCCGGCCGTACCTCGGCGGGCACCGTCCGCTACGCGTGGGGCGTCACTGCCAGTCGACGACGATGCGGTTCAGCGGGGTGTCGAGGGCGAAGAGGCCGGGGCGCCGCTCGATGCTGGGGGCGTCGAGGGGCTGGATTTCGAACGTGGCTTCACGGCTGCGGTATTCGCGGTCCCAGGTGCGGATGGCGTCGGCGACCTTCGCGGCCAGCTCGTCGCTGTCCGGGCCGTGGCCGATGACGCCGAACTCCCAGAGCTTGCCGCCCTCGGGGGTCCTCTTCTCCGACAGCCGCCGCGCCAGGTAGGTGACGGCGCCCTTGTCGACGACGGCGGTCGACGAGGGGTAGGGGTCCTCAGTGAGCAGACTGCCCTTGGTGCTCTCGGGGAACAGCATCCGGATCAGGCCCGAGGGAAGCGAACAGGTGACGAACAGTTCCATCCACTCCGGCGACTCCATGGCCTGGACCGTCATGCCAGTCCACTCCTCGGTGCGGGGCTGGTCCAGGACACCGGCAAGGGCGTCGGTGTCGATGTGCTGCCCAGCGGGGGCCTGAAGCCGGACAGCGCCGTCCGCGCTGAGCGGGATGACTCGGCGGTCGTCGTCGGCAATGCCCCGCCGGAGCGGCATGAAGGTGTTCATCTCGCTGCCGAGGGAGACCCATCGGCCATCGCGCTGCTCGTAGGCGATGGAACGGGAGACGGTGCCCTTCAGGCGCTGGGGGACGAGGAGCCGGCCGCCGGGGGCGAGCTGCTGCAACCAGGCGTGCGGCACGCCGTGCGCGCCGACGGTGGCGATGATCCGGTCGTACGGCGCTCCTTCGGCGTAGCCGAGGGCTCCGTCACGGGTCACGGCCTCGGCGTTGGTGACCCCGGCAGCGGCGAGGTGCGCGCGGGCGCCCTCCACGAGGTCGTCGTCGACGTCGAGGGTGGTCACATGTCCGCTCTCGCCGACCAGGTGGGCGAGCAGACCCGCGTTGTAGCCGGTGCCGGCGCCGAGTTCGAGGACGCGCTCGCCGGGCTGGGCGCCGAGCTGGTCCAGCATGAGGGCGACGACGCCCGGCTGGGATGCGCAGGAGATCGATGTGCCGTCGGTGTCGTATTTGATGTGCACCGGTGCGTTGGCGTAGGCGTCTTCGAGCGATGCATCGGGCACGAACACATGGCGGGGTACGGTCCGCAACGCGGTCTCGACGGCGGTCGTGCGGGCGTGCCCGTCCGCGCGGAGCTGGTCGACCAGGGCGTAGCGGAGGCGCTCGGCGTCCGCCGTAGGGGTGGCGATCGTGTCGGTGTTCACCGCGCTGACGCTATCGATCTCGGCCGTTGCCTCGGTGGGGGACTCGGTGTGGTCACTCGTTCCCATGACTACCTCTCGTGCGATGTAGGACAGGGCGCTCTGGTCGTCCCGGAGGAGACCGGCGCGGTTGGCGTGGAAGATCACGTGGTGGGCGATGACGGCTCGCAGGCCGCGGGTGAGGGCGCCGCGGCCTGCGAGGGCAGCGAGAGTGGTTCCGGCCCGTTCGAAGGCGGTCACCCATTCCTCGTGCGCGTGGAGTGGGCCGCCCAGGCAGCAGAGGCTGTAGGCGTCGGCGGTCATGAGCTTCCGCATGGCCGGAGTTAGTTCGGCGGCTCGTTCAGGTGGTTGTGGAGCGGTGACCGGCCGAAGGGCCGCGACCTTCGCCCATACATCGCCCTGCTCGAACCAATCGAGTCCAGCACCGCGCATCATGACGCTTGCCAGCAGGACGGTGGTCTCCCGACGTCCCAAATGCATCGGGCTCAGCTGGTAGGTGAGCAGGTGGCGCGAGTCGCTGTGGAACAGTTCGTGGGCTGTGTCCATGGCCTCCGGGCCGCCGAACGTGTCGGTCTCGGGCTCGTAGACGCAGGGCAGGCACGACACGGCCACGCCGTCGCCGACGAGATCGCTCAGGAACGACTCAATGGCTGATGAGGGCTTGTCCGCGAGGTAACGCAGCGGCCAGGGCTGCTTGTTCATGAACCACCAGTCGGTGAGCTGCCCGTCGGCCTCCGCCTCGATCAGGGTGGGGCCGAGGCGTTCGGCGATGGTGCGCCGGGCAATCTCGCGGTCGACGAAGGTGATGTTGTGCTGCTGCCAGCGGTCGGGAGGCATAGAGGTCCTTCGGTCGGTGGATCAAGCGATGAGGAGGCATGCGTCCCAGGCGGACCGGGGTGGTGCGGCGGTGCTGGGCGCGAGGAGGGCCAGGGCTATGCCAGCGGCGCCGTCGAGTAGGCCGGGGCCGCCTTCCTCGTTCTGAACGAGCGCCGTGGCCATGAGTTCGGGGTCGGTGCTCGGTGGGATAACCGCAGCCAGGAGGGCCGGGATCGCGGCGCGAAGTTCTCCCGCAGTCGAGGGGTGGGCATCGTCGGCCGTACGCGCGGCAGCGTGGGCGAGGCCGGCGAACCCGTGGCAGAGGCCGTTGTCCGTCGTGGCCTTCAACTGCTCGGGATCAGTGAGGGCGGCCACGAGCGCGTTCTCCGCGGCGATCTGACGGCTCGCATCGCCGAGGGCCAGCGCGGCAAGTTGCTGAGCGCGGGCGAGGCCGGCGGTGCCGTAGCACCAGGACGGCCGCCTGGGGGCTGACGAGCCGAGACGCCTGCTGTGCAGCTCACCCTGAGTGACCCAGTACGGCCAGACCGGTCCGCCGCCGGTCTTCTCCTTCCAGCGGTCCAGCCAGGCCAGGATGGTGCGCAGTGCTGCATGGTGCCCATCGGTGACGGAGCCGTTCCGAGCGGCGAGGGCCAGGAACGCGAGCACGCCGCCGATGCCGTGCGCCAGACCGGCGTTGGCGTGCCCACCGGGGAAGCGGTCGTCCGGGCTGCCCGAGGGCCCTGTCCCCGCCCACCAGCCCGGCAGGGTCTCGCCGTGGTGGGTGATCGGTTCGGTGAGGCGCACACAGTAGTCGAGAACGGCGCGCATCGTGGAGCTGCCGGGGTTTCGGCGCAGTAGATAGGCGCCGTATCCGGTGAGGCCCCGGATGGTGTCGAACTCCGCGAGCCGCGTCAGGCGTCCGGCGTCGATGCGGCGGTGCGCGGTGTCGAGACGGCGTCCGACGTCGACTGCGATCTGTCTGTCCATCGTGTCGAGGGCGCGCTGGTAGGAGCCGGGAAGGTGGTCGGCGGCACAGGTCAGGGCGTGGGAGAAGGCAGGCACTCCGTAGAAGGGGTGGCTGTCCGGGCCGCTGGTGAGCGGCTGCCGGGAGGCGGCGGCGAGCCAGTCGTGGGCGCGGTGCCACGGGCCGAGGCCGTTCGCGGCCAGCTCGATGTGCAGGAGCGCGATGCCAGGCGGGCCGTAAGCAAGGTGCTGCCGGTCCGAGGACAGCGTCCTGGAGCCGAGGGGCACGGTGTCGGGGTCGGCGAGCCGGGCGGCGAGGGCGTCGACCAGGCCGAGCACGGGGTCGGCGGTCACGAGGCACTCCTCCTGGTGCGGGCGGTCCAGGCCAGGGCGGCGGCACGCGCCAGGTAGAGGCACACCTCTTCTTCCGGGAAGTTCACGGCGACGTGGCGCACGAAGTGGACGTGCAGCAGGGAGGTGAGGACGTCGTCGACGGCGATGCCCTGGGTGTCCGGGCCGGGCAGGTGCGGCCGGTACCTGGCGAGCGCCGCTTCCCGGTCGACCCATCCGGACACGATGGCGTCTCCGCCCCGAGCGCTGCGCAGGGCCGACCAGTCGTCGCTCGGGTCGGCGAGCCGTACTGCCTCGGTGAACTGCGGGCGTGGAACGGGCACCGGTGCGGTCGGCGAGACATGGTCGATCAGCCACTGCATCCCAGCCTCGGTGGTGCCGAGGAAGGCGGAGGTGATGGCGACCGTGTGGGCCGCCACCAGCGTGCGCTGGCCCGGACGCTGTGGCTGCGCAAGTTGGCCCAGGACGGCGCGCGAATCCGCCCGGAACACCTCCTCGGCCGCCTCCCATGCGATGCCGGAGCCCCAGCGGCCCATCTCACGGTAGGAGGTGGGATAGCGCAGGTCGGCCAGCAGGCCGATGCTTCGTAGCTCGTCGGCCCAAGCGCTCACCGTCCGGGCCGTGTCGACGAAGGCTTCCGGGTCGGGGAGGTCGATGCGTACGCGGAGGTGTTGGTCCGGGTCGCGGAAGCGAATGAACCACCACGGCGGGCTGCCGAGTTGTTCCAGGAGGCCGGGCAAGTGCCGGGAGAGCAAGACGTCTTGGCGGCGGGGGTCACCGTACAGGGCGGCCAGAAGAACTGAGGAAGAGGCAGGCGTCTGCATCTGGGCCGCAGACAGGGCACGGGCACGGCTGGGGGCTGGCAGTGGCGGCCATGCCGACGGCCTGGTTGCTTTGAGGGGCACCACGACCTCGTGGGCTCGCCCGCCGCACCAGCCGTACGCCTCCGGTTCCGGGGCCTCGACGAGCACAGCCAGGCGCGAATGGTCGAGGTGCCGGCGCAGGAGCGCACGGTGGCCGGCCTCGTCGAGGTCGAAGAAGAGGCGCCGGTCGTCCTCTACCAGGTAGACGCGGCGCGGCAGCCTCCGCCGGGCACGCCAGTCGCTGAGCGCGGCGTCCCACTCGGCCCGGGGGCGGGCATGGCCGGGCAGTTCGGACGCTTCCAGCCGCCAGCGCGCCGGGGCCAGCACCGTCCGGCCGTACCGCAGACATGGCAGGAACGGCATCGCCGCTGCGGCGCCCCAGTCGAAGACGGTGACCTGCGCGCACTGGGCGCGGGACAGTTCGGTGAGGAACCGCACCAGTGGCGGGGTGTGGGTGTGCAGGTTCAGCGCGTGCATCCCGATGGCCTCCACGCGGTGGCCTCGCTCGGGGACGGCGAGGTACATGCGGCGGCCGTCGCACCCCACAGCCAAGTCCTCCGGGGTGAGGACGGTGTCCTGCGGGGCGCGGTGCTCCTGAAGGCTGATCACGGTGGGTAGAACCTGTGGGGAGCGGGTGACGTGGGCGCTCTCGGGGAGCAGGGGCGGGAAAGAGAGCTGCGCGGGCATGGTGTTGCCGTCTGCGGCCGGGAGGTCGGCAAGCTCTGCGACCAGGGCCTCCCGGTCGGCGGGGGCCAGCACGCTGAGAAACCGGCCCATGGAGACGCCGGCACCACGGGACACACTCACGACCTCCAGCCGGAACCGCCCACGCTGCAACTCCTCCAGACTGGCCGCGTGCACCCGCACCCCGATCTCCAAGTGCGGCGGCAGCCGAGGCTCGTCAGGACCCATGTCCAGGGCCTCAATCTGTTCGTCCGTGAGGATCACTTCATCACGGCCGTCGAGCGCGGCGGCCTGAGCCAGCCGTACGAGGGCGTCATCCCGGGCGGAGACGCGGGGCCTGCGTGCGCTGGCCGGAGCCCCTGGATAGCCGTCGGGATAGCCGGTGCCGCTGTCCGCCACAGCCTCCACGAGCGGCACCATCGTGCCGATGCCGTACCGCTCGTAGAACCGCTGGTGGTACTCGTTCCACGCGGCGGTCCCGTACGGGCGGATACTCAAGCGGGTCAGGATGAGAGCGGCGCGCTCGATCTCTCGGGCGACCGCTTCCGGCAGAACGATCTTCTGTGCGTCCAGGCGGAGGTCGAGCCGACGGGGTGGCGACGCAGGCCAGGGACGAGGTCTCGCATCCGCGCCGCGACGCTGTCCCGGCCGCCGGCGCCAGGCGTCTCGGGTGGCAGGCACCTCGTGCAGGGTCGGCAGCTGGCAGACTACTGAGGTGTTTCCTCAGCGCCCGTTCGCCCTGTCTGGCTCGCGCGTTCGTCTGGAGCCGCTGTCCCTTGAGCATGCTGAGGGGCTGTGGACCGCGGCGGACGACGAGGTCTTCGCCAAGCTGCCGTACGACCGTCCGCCGACCGTGCAAGCCATGGGTGAGTGGATCAGCGCGGCGCTGACTCGTGAGGCGGTGCGGCTGCCGTTTGCGGTGGTGGTCGGACAGGAGGTGGCTGGAACCACGTCGTACTGGTATCCAGATGAGGTGCGTCGGCAGGTGGAGATCGGATCCACCTGGCTGGGGCGGGCGTGGTGGGGTGCGGGAATCAACCGGGAGGCCAAGCGGCTCCTGCTGGAGCATGCCTTCACCGAGCTGGCCTGCGAGAAGGTGGTGTTCCGCACGGACCCGAAGAACATCCGATCCCAGCAGGCGCTTCAACGTCTGGGGGCGGGGCGGGACGGGCTGGTCCGCCGTGATTGGCCACGCGGGGACGGCACCTGGCGCGACAGCGTGTACTACTCGATCCTGCGTAACGAATGGACTGCCGACTGACGCCAGGATGGCTCGTGGCAAGCTTTCTTCAGAGCAGCTTGGTGGGCCTTCGGTAGCAGATGAGACTGCACGCGATGGCGGTGAAGGCCAGAAAGTGTTCGACCTTGCGTTCGTAACGGCGGTGCAGGCGGCGGCAGCCGCCCAGCCAGGACGTGGTGCGCTCGATCGTCCAGCGGTGCCGGCCCCGCCGGGTGAAGGATTCGATGCCCTTACGCGCGATGCGGTGCCGGATGCCGCGCAGGCGCAGCCCTCGGCGCAAATGGTCGTAGTCGTACCCCTTGCCCGCGTGGAGTTTGGCGGGCCGCCGCCTACGTGGACCGCGGCGGGAGCGGATCGGTGGGACGCCGCGCACCAGCGGCTTGCGTGCGTGGTGGCCGGCGCACCCGCCGTCGTGGCTGGCTGTCGTCGGCTGAGGTTCGTGCCACAACCGTGCCGGATGCAGGGGTCAGCCACAGTCAACGCGGGTGTTCTGCGGTCGAGTCTCCAGTTGCCTCACCAGGTACCGAAGCGCCAGGTCAGCTGCGTGATCGTCCAGCCTCTCTCCTGAAGAGGTGGGCGGGAAGCGGTGAGCTGTCTGTTGTCAGCCCGCGCTCGTCCATGCATCTGGGCGGGGCGCCAGCACCGCGGAGACGACCGCGCCGGACGAAGCCGCGACATCAGCCACGAATCGCAGGCGTCCGATGCCGAGTCGTCGCAGCGCCGGACCATGGTCGACGGCGACGACGAGGGAGACCGCGAGCAGAAGAAGTCGCCACAGGGCCATCACCGGGCGGCGCATCGCGCGAGGCAACTCCGCCAGGGAGGCGTGCAGCCGCTCGCAATGGAACGGGACGTGGCGCTGCTCGTCGGACAGGATCCGCCCCGCCACATCCGAAGTGAGCGAGTCGCCGGCGCCATCGCGCAGGGCCCGGTAATAACGCAGTGCCACCACTTCCGCGATCATCAGCACCAGCAGTTCCATGCGCAGGCCCATGACACGCCGCAGCCGTACGAAGACCGTGTCGCTCCAGTGGCCGGTCAGCGTCGGAACGCCACCCGCAGCCAGCAGCCGAGCGAGGAGGCGGGCGTGGTTCTGCTCCTCGGCGACGAAGAGCCGGACTGCCTGCGCGTAGTCGTCGTCGCCGGCCTCATCCGCTTTGCCGACGAGGTTGGCGCCGTCACCGTCCTCGCCGACCTGGAAGCGCTGGATGCTGGCCCACACCGCCGGATGTAGCGTCGCGCTTTGCCCCCGGTCCGGGTCACCCTGGGCGCGCCTGCGCTCGCGCTCGTCCTCGAACCGCCTTGTCCACTTGGCGAAGCCGCCCGTATGCACCCGGTCTCCCCTCTCCGGGGCACAGCCACCGTCCCCCCGGAGAGGGACGACGCTGACGAACAGCAAACCGTTCCCCTGCTGCCCGACGCCGCGAGCTTCACCAGTTCACACGCGCGCACCGTGCGAGAGACCAAGACCGCCGGAACGAACGCGTCACCCCGTTCCGTACGGCTGCGCGTCACGTCACGTCACGCCACGGAACAACACTCGATGCGAACTTCGAACACACCTCTCGTCCCCACCGCAGGTGAGCCGAAGCTCAATTCGGCCTCGCCGGGAGCAAGTTATCGCAAGAGCATTGCTCCCCGTACGAGCTAATGCTCTTGCCTCTCCCGCGCCTGAAGGGAGCGGACCGGCACAGAAGGCGCCGGTCCGATTGAGGATGCGACCGAGGGCGGCTCGCATCCTGACAAGGGGAAGAGCCCACCTGTCACACCGCGCGCTTCTCTCATGCGGCGTGCAGGCTCGGGAGGTGCAACCGTCTCAATGTCACGATGGGCAGACGGCATGCCCGCAGTCCTGGGAGTGGCCCGGCTGCCGGGGTGCAGCAGACGGGCGCTTCCTTCCGGGCCTTCTCCCACGAGGCCGGCAGGGTCTTTTGGGGGACAGCTCTTACGCTGAGCGCGCCCCATGCTCCCCGAAACGTTGTGCTCCGGGTGAATCAATAGCTGTGTCCGCGAGCTGAGATTTCAACGGCACATGCAGACAGATTCTCTGCCGCAATAAGTGGAGTGGGATTCTTCACCACACACAGGCCGCTGCGGCGTGCTACTGTCGATCTCAGTTGCAGTTGTGGTTCCCGAAACTTCGAATGCTCTCCGGTTGGCTTCTGTGCCACTGGAAGCGTTTTTGTGTATCCGGTCTTTTTCCGGGTGGGGTGATCATCGCGGCGACACGGTGTCCGCGCAGTGCGGACCCTGATGCACTGCCCCAAAGGAGAAATGACATGGCTGCTGGTACCGTGAAGTGGTTCAACGCGGAAAAGGGCTTCGGCTTCATCGAGCAGGACGGTGGCGGCGCTGACGTGTTCGCCCACTACTCGAACATCGCCGCCCAGGGCTTCCGCGAGCTGCTCGAAGGCCAGAAGGTGACCTTCGACATCGCGCAGGGCCAGAAGGGCCCGACGGCCGAGAACATCGTTCTTGCCTGACACTGACGCGCACTTTGTAGCTGGGGCCCGCATCCTTCGGGGTGCGGGCCCCAGCTGCTCGCATTTCCCGCAGTGGTTTCACCTGTGGACGACAACCAGGGAATCCGTAGGCTCACCGCACACGGATCCCCCTTCCGGGGTGCAGACGCATCCCTTCACAGCTATACCGCCGTGGACGCCCCGAATATTGCGTCCACATCGCGCCATTCATTTCAGCGCCTGCGCCCGCACGGATTTTCCGCCGGCCAGATTCGCTGTCGCGTTCCGCCGGCCCTTTCTTGCAATTCTCCGTGCTGCTCATCGCTGCGGGAATTCCTTGATATGTGCCGCATCGAGGAAGGTTCCGCATGAACCGCACACGCACGAACGACCGCTTCGCCCGCACCCGTAACGGCAGTGCCGACTCCGGAAAGGGTGGCAGCCGATTCGGTTCGTCGGCCCCGCGCCGGTCCGGCGGGCCGAGCCGCTCCAGCGGTTACGGCCGCCGGCCCGCCGCGATCCAGGGGGAGTTCGCCCTCCCCAAGACGATCACTCCCGCGCTTCCCGCCGTGGAGGGCTTTACCGATCTCGACATGCCCCGGGAGCTGCTGGCCGCGCTCGGCTCGCAAGGCGTGACCGTACCGTTCCCGATCCAGGCCGCGACCCTCCCGAACTCCCTCGCCGGCCGGGACGTCCTCGGCCGTGGCCGCACCGGCTCCGGCAAGACCCTCGCCTTCGGGCTGGCGCTGCTGGCCCGTACGGCCGGGCAGCGCGCCGAGGCCAGGCAGCCGCTGGGGCTGATCCTCGTACCGACGCGTGAGCTGGCGCAGCAGGTCACTGACGCGCTCGCCCCGTACGCCCGCTCCGTGAAGCTGCGGCTGGCCACGGTGGTGGGCGGGATGTCGATCGGCAGGCAGGCGAGCGCGCTGCGCGGTGGCGCCGAGGTCGTCGTCGCCACACCGGGACGCCTCAAGGACCTCATCGACCGCGGCGACTGCCGGCTGAACCAGGTCTCCATCACCGTCCTCGACGAGGCCGACCAGATGGCCGACATGGGCTTCATGCCGCAGGTCACCGCCCTGCTCGACCAGGTGCGTCCCAAGGGCCAGCGCATGCTGTTCTCCGCCACGCTCGACCGTAACGTCGACCTGCTCGTGCGCCGCTACCTCAGCGACCCGGTCGTGCATTCCGTCGACCCCTCGGCCGGCGCGGTCACGACGATGGAGCACCACGTGCTGCATGTCCACGGCGCCGACAAGCACACGGCCACCACCGAGATCGCCGCACGCGACGGCCGCGTGATCATGTTCCTCGACACCAAGCACGCCGTCGACCGCCTCACCGAGCACCTCCTGAACAGCGGGGTACGGGCCGCCGCCCTGCACGGCGGGAAGTCGCAGCCGCAGCGCACCCGCACGCTGGCGCAGTTCAAGACCGGGCACGTCAACGTGCTGGTGGCGACCAATGTCGCGGCGCGCGGCATCCATGTCGACAACCTCGACCTCGTCGTCAACGTCGACCCGCCGACCGACCACAAGGACTACCTCCACCGCGGCGGCCGTACGGCCCGTGCCGGCGAGTCCGGCAGCGTCGTCACCCTGGTCACCCCGAACCAGCGCCGCAGTATGACCCGCCTCATGGCAGCGGCCGGCATCGTCCCGCAGACCACCCAGGTCCGTGTCGGCGAAGAGGCCCTGCACCGCATCACCGGCGCCCAGGCCCCCTCCGGGATCGCGGTCGTCATCACCGCACCGGTGGTGGAACGCCCCAAGAAGCGCGGCGCCACCTCACGCGGCCGACGCCGCCCCGCCTCAGCGGCCCGCCGCACGCCCGTACGGCAGTCCACCGCCGGTGCGGCGGCATAGAACCTTCGTGATCAGGAAGCCGACCCAACTCCGCAGGAGGCACCCCTTGACGCTCATCCAGATGCGGACCCGCCCGGCGAGCGCCCACCGCGTGCACAGCACGGTGGCCGACGCCATGGACGCGGCCGTACCGCAGGTCTGGGAGGACATGACCGCGGAGGTGGCACTGTCTGTGATGGCCGCCGCCCGTACGGGTCATCTGGTCGTCTGCGACGAGGACGGCCTGTGCACCGGCCTGGTCACCCAGGCCCGGCTCAACGCCGTCCGGGACAGCTCCGGATACACGGACCGGACCCGTCTGCGTGACATCGCCGACGTCATCGAGCCCTTCGCCTCGCCGCTGATCACGAGGGCCGAAGCCGAGCGTGCGATGCGCTGCCGCCGGCTCGGCGCCCTGCCCGTGGTCGACGAACACGGCAACGCTGTGGGTGTCCTCGCCCTCTCCCGCTGAACCGCTTCACGGCGGTCGGACCCGTCCCCCCCTTTCCCCTGTGAGGCATCATGCGCTGTGTCATCGCCCGCTTCCCGTTCGACCTGACCAAGAGCGGCGTGCTGGAATCGATGAAGGGCGTCAAGCCCGAACCGGTCACCGGCGAGTCCGTGATCATCGGACGACGCCACTACCCCGTTAAGCAGGTCGGCCAGGTCATCACCCGCCAGGACCGCCGCGATTTCAGCGCCGGCGAAGTCCTCCGGGCCATGTCCCGGCTCGGCTTCACCTGTCGCACCCTCCCCGAGGCCGCACCCGCGCGCATCGAAAGCCCGTTGCAGCAGGCTTCCGCAATGCTCGGCACCGCCCTGTCCGTCTGACCGACGGGACAGGCGCGAGCCGAACAGAGCAGTGAGGGCCCTACCGGCGCGCGCCGGTAGGGCCCTCACCGCGTGCCGAGCCGCTCTCGGCGTGGCGGTGGGTCAGTGGGTCAGTGGTTGGAGTAGCTGAAGTCGCCCACGGTCCAGGCACTGACGTCCTCGATCGCAACGCGGTACATCCCGCCCGTCTCCGGGATCCCCACCGGACCCTGCAGGATCCGGGCGACATGGAAGTGCAGATGCGTGGGCGGCCCCCCCTCCTTCGCGGGGGTGTCGAAGACAGCGGAGAACTCGCCCAGGTGGGCGGAGTCCGTCAGCACCTCCGACACCCTCTGCCTCCACACGGCTTCGGGAGCCAGGCGACCGGTGATGACAGCACCACCGGTGACCACGGTCAGGGACATCTGATTGCTCTGCCCGGTCTCAACAAGGGCGGCGATGTCAACGATCAGCTCGTCAGGCTTCGGCATGAGATCGCATTCTATGCACCGGCCCGTCCGGGCGGCGTGGGCGGTGGCGCTGCCGGGCAAGACGGGCACATACGGCTCCCCCGGTGCCGCAGTACAGGCCAGGGGTGCGCATGTGCGGCGCCTGCGGGCCGGGGTCGTGGACGGCCACCTCGATGGTGTCCGGGAACTGTCACCCTGGTCTCCGGATCGTCCATGCCCGGCCCTTGCCCACCCGGCCCCTGTGCCCCGCCCGTCAGCCCGCCGGAGCCACCGTGCTTGCCGGAGGGGACTGAGAATCGCGGGCGACGCGCCGCGCCGGTCGGCGGCGTCACGGGAAGCTCGGCGGGCGGCTCCGGGTCTCACCCGCGTCGGACCTGCGCTGCGGACGGTCCCAAGCATTCGCAGACCGGCCCAGAGAGGTACCTCATCGTCGAGCACACCAAATCTATGCCCGCTGGAGTAGACATTCGTTGGCTGCATGATTATGGTTTCTCTCGTAGCCGAGATCGAGCAAGGCCCGGCAGACACGAACTGCCGGGCAGCAGTACACGCATGACGGTGCGGTGGTGGAGTTTCGAAGCCAGGTTGTTGTACGACGGCGACGGGACTGACGACCGGACCGGGTGGCCCGCAGTGATGAGGGGCCGCCGTGAGCAGGGCCGCAGTTGACGCGGTTGCAGTACCAGCAGTGCTGTATTGAGCGGTGCCCTCGGTGAAGGCGTCGGGCTGCGGACGCGCGTGCCGGGGAGTGGCGCTGCGTGAGGCCACCAGCAGTTCGCGGTATCAGCAGTACAAGCAGTACGCAGTCCCCGTTTGTAAGTGATTGGTCCAGAGGGAAGAACGGAGGAGTCGAGCACCATCAGGATCGCCCGGGCGGAAGACACGGAGCCCGGGTACCGCAGGACATCGATAGGCAGGTGGTCTCCGGTCACGCATCCGCGATCCCCGCACCCCCGTAGGAGTATCGGGCAGCTGTGCGGAAACAGAAGGCCGGCGCAGCACTAGGGCTGGCAGATGGTGTTGCAGTTCCTTCGGGGCCTTGGTGCCGTACGGCACCAAGGCCCCTCCACGCGTTCCACAGAGAGGTGAGATGACAGCAGACGAGTCGCTAGGCCGTCTCGACGACGATGACTACCCCGCCTACACGATGGGCCGGGCCGCCGAGTTGCTCGGTACCACTCCCAACTTTCTCCGCGCCATCGGCGAAGCGCGACTGATCACACCACTGCGCTCCGAGGGCGGACACCGCCGCTACTCCCGCTACCAACTGCGCATCGCGGCCCGCGCGCGTGAGCTCGTCGATAAGGGCACCCCGATCGAGGCCGCATGCCGGATCATCATCCTCGAAGACCAGCTCGAAGAAGCCCAGCGCGTCAACGCCGAACACCGCCGCACCGGCGGGTCGTCCGGTCCATCGGCCGCAGCCTGAGGTGTGCGTGCCCGCCGGTATCGGCGGGCCATCACACCCGCGCATGGCCGGGCTGTGGCGCGCAGGGACGGTCCTCGTGTCCGAACGGTTCCACTGGCATTTCGCTCGCCTTCGGCCCCGGTCGCGGCGCGGCCACAGTGGGTGAGGCGGCTGGCAGGCTCCATACCCGGACGCCACGGTCAGGGCGTGGAACACCTCGTGGAAGCCGGACCAGCGGGGCGACGGGTCGGGGCGTTGGACGGCGCAGACCACCGCGCCCGCGGTGCAGAGGAGACCGCCGGTCACTGTCAGGGGGACTACAGCCGCACCGCCGGTGTGCAGGAAGTCGGGCAGGTAACGCACCGGTGCCCACCCAAGGGCCAGGGAGCAGGGGGTGTACAGCCAGCGGGGAGCTTTGACCCACGGGACGCGGAAGGCGATGTCGGCCGGCGCGCCCGTGTCGGCCGTGCGCAGCCGGAGGCGGGCTTCCGGGGATCAACGGCGATCGGTCTCATGGGCGGCATATCGTTGATCGCCTCCTGTCGGATCTGATCCGGCTCAGGCAGGCAGCTTGGTGTCGACGACGAAGCTGATCTCGATGACCTGGCCGGGGAAGGTCAGTTCGGTGACGCCGACAACCGTGCTGACCGGGCGATGGTCTCCGAAGTACGCCAGGTTGCCTTCCATCGTTACGGGGGTGCCCGCCCCGAGGCCTCCCCGGGGTCGATTCGTCTTCGCCGTACGGATCGGCGTCGTCCTGCCAGGCGGCGGCCTCCCGCTGCTCGCCGTGGACGAGCTCACGGCCTTGTGCAACACGCTTCAGTCGGCCGAAGGCGGCTCGCTCGCGCGTGCGGGGATCCGGAGGCCGTGCATGTGCCCCCACGCGAAGCCTGGCATTCCTCGCCTTCGACCTCCGGCGCACACTTCGACCTCCGGCGCAAACGTTCGACCCGCAGCTCCCGGCGACAGCCGCCACCACCGGCCCGGCGGGCCCACCGCGGTGCTGCCCGGCCTTCAAACCCCGGTGTGGGCCTTGCCTGCCATGCGCGGCTTCTCGCCGCTGCGCCGGGTGCGCTGTTCCCAAGCGGTGGTGAGCGCGGCGACCGGATCGGTGTCGGCGGGGGCGCAGGGCCACCATTCGCCGTCCTCGCGGGTGTAGGGATACCAACGGTTGTCGGGGCCGTGGCGCAGTTGGATGCCGGTGTCGCCCAGGGTGAGGCGCCCTCGCCATGCCTTGAGTGGCACGGCCTGCTCGGTCATGTCGGTGAGGGCCGCGGACAGGGCGGTGCGGGCGGCGGCCAGTACGGCCGGGGCGGCGGGGGTGGGTTGTTCGGCGACGGTGACGCCCATGGGGCCGCCGTGCCGCCAGGCGCGGGTCAGGCGGGCGAGTTCCCGGGGGCGTAGGCCCGTGCCCTGTTGGAGTCGGTGGAACCACTCGGGGCTGCCGTGGGATGCGGCGAGGCGTATTGCGTCCTGGCGCTGGGTGAGGGTGAGGGAGGTGGGGTCCCCGTGGAGGAGTTGCTGGGCGCGGGTGGCGGTGTCGGCAACCTGGCGCTGGAGCTCTTCCAGGTCGAGGCCGCTGGTGAGGGGTGGGGCCACGGGGAGGACGGGGGCGCGCGGCCCGGTGGGCAAGGGCCGGCTGGGGAGCGGTGGTTGCTCTTCGATCCAGCGTGCGTACGCGGCAGTGGCCGGGACTCCGGCCGACGGTTGTACGGGGGTGGGGCTCGCGGCCGTGCGGCGTGCACGCAGGGCGGTGAAGATCTGTTCGCGGGTGCGTCCGCGCAGGGCGAAGAGGAGGAAGGGGTCGTCGTCGATCCGGGCGGCGATCGCGTAGCACAGGGCGGCGGCGTGCTTGCAGGGGTGGCCCCAGTCGGGGCAGGAACACTCGGGGTCGAGCTCGGTGGGGCGGGGCAGCAGGGGGACGTCGGCGGTGCCGGCGTCCTCGACCAGGTCTTCGGGCATCTCGCCGTCGAGAAGGGCCGCGACGTGCCCCGCGCGGGCGGCGATCGCGTCGAGGAGCGTATCCCATTGACGGTCGGTCAGTACGGGGAGATGGACGGCGGAGCGGTAGGGGCGGGGGCGGCTGCCCTGGACTGGGGCCTTGACCTGGCCCGGGGCGACGATGACGTCGCCGACCATGCCCTTGCGGGCGTAGGTGCGCCCGCGCGAGAGGCGTCCGGCGTCGAGGGTGGAATCCTCCAGGGCCCGCACCCATGCCTGGCCCCACCAGGTGGCGGCGAAGGCGCGCTTGCCGCGTGCGGGGGCGCGGCGGGCCGCTGGGCTCATGGTTGCCTCCGCAGGGTCACGAGTTCGGCGAGGTCGTCATCGGTCAGTTCGGTCAGGGCCGCTTCGCCGGAGCCGACCACCGAGTCGGCCAGGCCGCGTTTGGTCTCGAGCAGCTTCGCCACCTTGTCCTCCACGGTGCCCTCGGTGATGAGTTTGTGGACCTGGACGGGGCGGTCCTGGCCGATGCGGTACGCACGGTCGGTGGCCTGGTCCTCGACGGCCGGGTTCCACCAGCGGTCGTAGTGCACGACGTGCGTGGCGCGGGTCAGGTTGAGGCCGGTGCCCGCCGCCTTCAGGGACAGCAGGAAGACGGGGGCCTCGCCGCTCTGGAAGGCGGTGACCATCTCCTCGCGGCGCGCCACCGGCGTGCCGCCGTGCAGGAAGAGCGGGGTGCGGCCGCGCTCGGTCAGGTGGCGCTCGAGCAGCCTGGCCATCTGTGTGTACTGGGTGAAGACCAGGGCGGATTCGCCTTCGGCCGTGATGGTGTCCAGGAGTTCGTCGAGGAGATCGAGTTTTCCGGAGCGGCCGGTCAGCGGCCCGCTCTGGCGCAGATACTGGGCGGGGTGGTTGCAGATCTGCTTCAGGCCGGTCAGCAGCCCCAGGACCAGGCCGCGCCGGGCGATGCCCTCACTGGCGCGGACGCGGTCCATGGTCTCGCGCACCACCGCCTCGTACAGCGAGGCCTGTTCGGTGCTCAGCGCCGCGATCCGGTCGGTCTCGGTCTTGCGCGGCAGTTCGGGGGCGATGCCCGGGTCGGACTTCTTGCGGCGCAGCAGGAACGGCCGTACGAGGTGGGACAGCCGCGCGGCCGCCGCGGGGTCCTCGCCGGATTCGACCACGCGCGCGTAGCGTTCGCGGAAGGCGGTGAGGGTGCCCAGCAGGCCGGGCGTGGTCCAGTCGAGCAGGGCCCATAGTTCGGAGAGGTTGTTCTCGACGGGAGTGCCGGTGAGCGCCACCCGGGCGCGGGCGGGCAGGGCGCGCAGTTCGCGGGCGGTGGCGGAGTAGGGGTTCTTGGCGTGCTGGGCCTCATCCGCGGCGATCAGTGACCAGGGGACGGCGGCGAGTTCGGCCCGGTCGCGGCGCAGCACCCCGTAGGTGACCAGGACGAGTTCGTCGTGTGCGAGGTCGTCGAGGTGGCGCTCGCCGCCGTGGTAGCGGCGTACCGGGATCGTGGGGGCGAATCTGACGGCCTCGCGCTGCCAGTTGCCGAGGAGCGAGGCGGGGCAGGCCACCAACGTGGGGCCCGCGCAGGCCGGGTCGGTCTGGCGGTGCAGGTGGAGGGCGAGCAGGGTGATCGTCTTGCCCAGGCCCATGTCGTCGGCGAGGCAGCCGCCCAGGCCGAGTTCGCACATGTCGGCGAGCCAGGCCAGGCCGCGCTGCTGGTAGCCGCGCAAGGTGGCCGCGAGCGCGGCGGGAGGGAAGACGGGTTTGCGGGATTCGGGGGCACGGATACGGTCGGCGAGCTCGGCCAGTGCGCCGACCGCCTCGCAGGCGACCGTCTCCCCGTCCGCCTCGGTCTCGCCGGTCAGCACGGCGGTGAGCGCCTCCATGGGGGTGAGCGGGGCCATGCGGCGGCGCTTGGCGCGGGCTACCAGCTTCGGGTCGGCGATCACCCATTGGTCGCGTAGCCGGACCAGCGGGCGGCGGGTCTGGGCCAGCGCGTCCATCTCGGCGTCGGTGAGTTCCTCGCCGCCGAGTGAGATCTTCCACTGGAAGTCCAGCAGGGCATCGGCGCTCAGCAGCCCCGTGACCGTGGAGCCGGGCGCGGACGGCTGCCCGATGACGGCCTGGGGGGTAAGCGCCTTGACGAGTTCGCGTGGCCAGTGCACGGCGACCCCCGCGCCGCTCAGCGCGTCGGTGGCGTCGCCGAGCAGGTCGAACGCCTCGTCATCGGTCAGGCGCAGCTGGTCGGGGGCGGCGTCCTGGAGGAGGCGGTCAAGCGGCTCCCAGGCGCGTGCGCCGCGGCGCAGTGCGAGGAGCATCTCGCTCTCGGCGCGCGGACCGAGGAGGCGTTCCGCGTCGGCGGGGGCCTCCCAGACCTGGGCGGCCTCGACGACCAGGGCCGGGTCGCGGGCAGTGTGCGCCTGTAGGACGGCGCGGAACTGCTCGCGCCGTCCGCCGGGAGGATCGACCCGCAGCGAGATGGTGACCTCGGCGGCCAGCGCCCCGTCGGTCTCCTCCGCCCACTCGCGCAGCTCCGGCACAGGGCGCGTCTGCCGCCAGGCGTACGGGACGTCACCGACGGCGAGCGGGGCGGCCGGGGTGCGGGCCAGCGTGTCCGCGACCGCGTCGCAGAACTGCCGGACCAGGGAGGCCGGTTCGGCGATGCGCAGGGGTGCCGGTCCGGGCTCGGGCAGACAGTGGGCGTGTGGCGGGAACGCCTTGGCCAGCCCGTTCAGTGCCTGGCGGTGGGCAGCCTCATAAGGGCCCGCACGCCAGGTGTCGTACGCCTCGGGGGTCAGCCCCGGATACAGCCGGCCGTCGGCCAGCAGCCACAACGCGAACCGGACGGCGGCCGCCCACGCGGCCGCCGACGGGTGCGCCCGGGGCGACCCGAGGGGCGGCGGCTCCGCAGGCTCCCAGCCCGCACCCCCGACTTGGTCCGGTACGGCCGGCACCGCGCCGAGCAGCGCGGGCACGGCCACCGCGACCGGCACGGCCCACCCCTGGACCGTACGGCGGCGCACCCCGCGCCCGTGCGGCAGCACCAGCTCGGCCGAGCAACGGCCGACACCTTCCGCCGGCTCGCCCGGCGGTGTGCGGCCCGCCTCGCCGGGACGCCACATCAGCAGACGGCCATGACGTGCGGGCTCCTGGGACAGGAACACCGCCGCCCAGCCGTCTCCCAGCAGCCCGGCCACCCACCGGACGGCCTCAGGATCGGCGAGCGCGGGCAGCCGCCCTGCCCTCGCCGCTTCCGGCTTCCCGATCGTCACACGCGCCATCGCCGAGGTACCCCCTCCGCGGGCCGCCGCTTTCAGCCGCCCGCCGCACTGTTCCAGGCCACCGCAGCACAAGTCGTCCCCCGACAGCAAACTCTGGCCATAGGTCCATCAGCCCATGGCCCCACCGACCGGCCTCCCCCTGCTTCGCCGGGCGCGATCGTCGTTCCGTGATCCACATGGCGTGACCGGGCTCACGGGGGGCGCGGAGCATGAGCCGTGGCCCCTGGCGGGAAGCCAGGGGCCACGTGGGTGAGGCCGGTCGTACGGGCCGTACCGTCAGTCCGCCCGCCCGGTCAGCGCAGGCTGTTCCCGAACAGCGCGTCCGTGGCGGGCGCGGACAGGTCGCCGGGGCCGAAGGCGAGGGCGGACGTCGTGGTCAGACCGGTGGACGTGCCGCGCAGTGTCCAGACCGCGCCGTTGTCGCTGTTCTCGGCGGTGGAGGCGACGGCGATGTCGCGGTGGCCGTCTCCGTTGACGTCGAGGAGCGCGGTGGTGGCGCCGAACCGGTCGCCCGACTCGGCCACTCCGGGTACCCCGTCGGTGTTCTGGTGGAAGACCTGGCTGCCGGTACCGGTGAAGCCGGAGGCGCTGCCGGGCACCAGGGCGAACGAACCGGCGTTGGTGAGGCCGCTGAAGTCCTCACCGGGGATGCCGAGGGCGATGTCGGCGTAGCCGTCGCCGTTCACGTCGTCCACGGAGACCGCCGTGCCGAGGCCGTCGCCCGCCTCCTCCGCGCCGTAGAGACCGGGCAGGTCCTGGTCGAACGACTTGGTGTTCGCGTCGGACAGGCCGGAGGCCGAGCCGTAGGCGACGCGGACCTTGCTGCTCCAGCCGTCGACGCCGACCACCACGTCGTCGAAGCCGTCACCGTTCACGTCGCCCACGCCGGTGCCCGCGACGCCGCCCGCGGTGTCGCCGGGGGCCGAGGACTTGGTGAAGCCCGACGCGCCTCCGTACAGCAGCCGGTTGCCCCAGGTTCCGTCACCGGTGTAGATCCACTGGACGATGTCGTCCTTGCCGTCGCCGTTGATGTCGCCGACGTGGCCGTTGACGATGGGCCCGGTGATCGAGTCGGGGCCGTCCTCGCAGCCGCCTGCGGTGGCGCAGGAGGCGTCGTCCTCGTCGTAGCCCCACCACTCGGACTTGTCGAGGATGTTGAGCACGGCGGCGGGCGTGCCGGTCCGGGAGATCGGGCCCTTCCACAGGGCGGCCTTGGCGCTCGGCGGGTCGTCACCTGCGACGGTGTTGTGAGCGAACAGCGCGAGGTCGGTCTTGCCGTCTCCGTCGAAGTCACCGGCCTGCGGGGCCTGCCCGTACCCGGCGAGGTTCGTGCCGCCGGTGAGCCCGGAGGCGGAGCCCCACAGGACGACGGAGCCCGCGGGGCCGCCCGCGATCACGAGGTCGCCGTAGCCGTCGCCGTCCAGGTCGCCCTTGGCGAAGGTCAGCCCGAAGCGCTCGCCCGCGGTCGCGGAGCCGGGTATCCCGCTGGTCGACCGGCTCACGAGCTTCTTGTTGGCGGTGGACGGTCCGCTCGCCGAGCCGTACGTGATGGCCACATAGCCGGCCTTCGCCTTGCCGGACACCGTGGCGTTCGGCGCCCCGATGACGAGGTCGGCGTAGCCGTCGCCGTTGAAGTCGTCCTGGACGTCCACCGACGCGGGGGCGGCCTGGGCCGGGGCTCCGGTGAGGGCCCAGGCGCTGAGCCCTCCGGCGAGCAGCACCGCGGCGGCCAGGGGCGAACCCAGCCGTGCGGTACGGATCCTGCGTCCTGCTCGGGACATACAACTGCCTCTCAACGTGGTCGAGTTCAACACGGCACGCGCCGCGCCCCCGCACAGTCGGACTCGGAAGGCAGGTCTCCGGTTGTACGCCTGGACGTCGTTGTTGTGTAACCAGCCGTACACCCGACCCCGGCCGAACGTCCGACGAGGCGTTCACCGGCAGCCCGCTCTCCCGCCCATCGCCGACGCGGATCTGCACACCATCGCGTTATGACAGTCGCTATAGACGGGTATAGCCTGCCGCCGTCTATAACGACTGTCATAGGAGGATGTCGTGACGATCATCACCGTGAACACCCCCACGGGGCGCCTGAGCCAGGATCAGCGCCGCAAGCTGGCCGAGACGCTGACGGACGCGGTCCTCGTGCCCGAGGTCGGGCAGTTCGCCCCGGCCGCGCGGGTCGGGTTCCAGGTGCACTTCGTCGAGCGTGCAACCGACATGATGGCCATCGGTGGACGGCTCCTGGCAGACGCCGGCTCGGATGTCGATGTCATGGTGATCGACGTGACGGTGATGGACGGAGACTGGCGGCAGGAGGTCCGGGCCGAGGTCATCGAGCGCGTGCTGGCCGCGATGGCCGACGCTTGCGGACTCGCCGAGCCGTCGCCGGCCTGGTGGGTCACCTTCCGGGTGATCGAGGAGGGCAGCTGGGGGTCGCGCGGCGGCGTGCTGTCCGCTCTCTCCCTCCTCGACAGCGGTGCGTTCACCGAGGCCAAGGCCGAGGCCGTACGCGCCGCGCTCGGCGCACTCGGCGCATGACCCGGGCCCGCGTGTCCGCGCGTCCACCCCTTGTCGGGCGTTCAGCCCTTGATCGCGCCGGCGATGAGTGCCTGCAGCTGCTCGGCGGTGTGGTCGAGCGGCTGTGTGCTGCGCTTGGCGCGACACATGGCGACCGTGCCCTCGACGGCCGCGACGACGAGCGTCGCGAGCTGCGTGGCCTGCTCGGCCTCGACACCGTGCTCCCGTAGGGAGTCGGCCAGCAAGGTCTCCCACTGACCGAACACCTCGGCGGCGGCTGCCAGGGCGGGCGGGGTCTCGCCGGCGGGGGGTTCCTCGATGGCCACGGCGAGGACGGGGCAGCCGGCATGGAAGTCGCTCTCGACGACGATCGCGCGCCACAGGGCGAGGAACGCCCGCAGCCCTTCCGCCGGCCCCGCTTCCAGCTCCTTGCGCAGGCTGCGGGCGACCCACTCGCCCATATAGAGGACTGCTTCCGTGGCCAGCTGCTGCTTGCCCTCGGGGAAGTAGTGGTACGTGGAGCCGAGCGGCGCCTTGGCGTGCTTGGCCATCTCCCGGATGCTCGTGGCGCTCAGGCCACGCCGACTGATCATGTCGGCGGCCCCGGCCACGATCCGCTCGCGCGATGGCGTACTGCCCTTGGCCACCTGTGCACTTCCCCTCTACCCCGCTGGCTATAACGACCGTCATAGCCTACCGTGGCCACGCGCTATAACGACCGTCATAGCGAGTGGCCGTCGAAGAGCGAAGGAGCCGCCATGCCCATGCGACATCGCCGTCGAGGCCACCGGCCGCGTCGACCAGCTCGCCCTGGCCGTCAAGTGCCTGGGCCCGGAGGGGTGTGCGAATCGGCGGGCAACCACTTCCGCCCCGGCGAGCTGCCCCTGCTCGACATGCGAACTCGCCGCCTCCGGCAAGGTCACCCCTGAACGGGTCGTCTCCCAACTGCCCCCCCTGGACACCCTGGGGTTCACCGTCACGGCATGACCGGCTCCGGATTGCCGTAGTAGGCGCCGGGGCCGTGTTTGCGGGTGTAGTGGCGCTCCAGCAGGTGGGCGGGCGGCGGTGCTGTCGGGGACAGGTACATCGTGTGGAGGGCGATGTCGGCCACGGCCTCGCAGATGATCGCGTGTTCCAGGGACTTGCGGGCCGTGGCGCCCCAGGTGAAGGGGCCGTGGCCCGCGACGAGGGCGGCGGGGACCTCGACTGCCTTCTGGTCGTCCTCTTCGAGCGTGTCGATGATGACGCGGCCGGTGTTGTACTCGTAGTCCTTGGCGCACTGGTCGGGGGTGAGGTCGGGGGTGCAGGGGATGGGGCCGTTGAAGGTGTCGGCGTGCGTGGTGCCGAGGACGGGGATGTCGCGGCGGGCCTGGGCGAAGGCCACGGCGTGGGTGGAGTGGGTGTGGGTCACGCCGCCGACGGACGGGAACGCCAGGTACAGGCAGCGGTGGGTCTCGGTGTCGGTGGAGGGGCGTAGGTCGCCCTCCACCACGGCGCCGTCGGACAGGCGGACCGTCACCAGGTCGTCGATCGTCAGAGCCTCGTAGGGGACCCCCGAGGGCTTGATGACGAACACGCCCGCCTCGCGGTCGACTCCGCTCACGTTCCCCCAGGTCAGGGTCGCGAGCCCGACCTGGGGAATGGCGAGGTTCGCCTCCAGTACCTCCCGGCGCAGGCTCTCTCGGACAGTGGTGGTCATCGGTGTTCTCCTTTGTGCCGGTGATACGTCAAAGGGCCTGCGCGAGCCGGTGGTAGGCGGCGTTCCAGCGGATTTCCTTGGCGAACTGCTCGGTGGTGGTGTTCTCGTCGATGGTGAGCAGTTCGACGCCGGTCATGGCGGCGTAGTCGGTCAGCGTCTCGACGTCGACCGCGGAGCTGAGCACGGTGTGGTGCGGGGCGCCGGCCAGCAGCCAGCTCTCCGCGGACTCGGCCAGCGAGGGGCGCGGCTTCCACACGGCCCGGGCCACAGGCAGACGGCGCAGCGGTTCGCTGGGGGCGACGACGTCGACGGCGTTGGCGGTGAGCCGGAAGCGGTCGCCGAGGTCGGAGAGGCCGACGACGACGGCGGGGCCCTCGGCCGCGTTGAAGACCAGGCGGACCGGGTCCTCGCGGCCGCCGATGGACAGGGGGTGGATCTCGCAGCGGGGGCGGTCGGCCGCCACGGACGGGCAGACCTCCAGCATGTGGGCGCCGAGGACACACGGGGTGCCCGGGCCGAGGTGGTAGGTGTAATCCTCCATGAAACTGGTCCCGCCGGGGCGTCCGGCGCCCATGACCTTCATCGTGCGCAGCAGGGCGGAGGTCTTCCAGTCGCCCTCGCCGCCGAAGCCGTAGCCGTCGGCCATCAGGCGCTGGACAGCGATGCCGGGCAGCTGGCGCAGGCCGCCGAGGTCCTCGAAGTTGGTGGTGAAGGCGGTGAAGCCGCCCTCGGTCAGGAAGGCGCGCAGGCCCAGTTCGAGGCGGGCCGCATACCGCAGCGAGTCGTGGCGGATGCCGCCGGGGCGCAGGGCGGAGGCGACGTCGTACGACTCGATGTACTCGTCGGCGAGTTCGGCGGCCGCCTTGTCCTCCACGTCGTCCACGACGGCGACCAGGTCGTTCACGGCGTAGGTGTTCACGGAGAATCCGAACCGCAGCTGGGCCTCCACCTTGTCGCCCTCGGTCACGGCGACGTCGCGCATGTTGTCGCCGAAACGGGCCAGCCGCAGGGTGCGCGAGGCGTGCCGGCCGACGGCGGCGCGGGCCCAGGCGGCGACGCGCCGGACGACTCTCGGGTCGGTGGCGTGGCCGGCGACGATCTTGCGGTCGACGCCGACGCGGGACTCGATGTGGGCGAACTCGCGGTCGCCGTGGGCGGCCTGGTTGAGGTTCATGAAGTCCATGTCGATGCTCGGCCAGGGGAGCGACAGGTTGTACTGCGTGTGCAGGTGCAGCAGCGGCCGGCCCAGGGCGCTGAGTCCGGCGATCCACATCTTCGCCGGGGAGAAGGTGTGCATCCACACGATCACGCCCACACAAGTGTCGGAGGCGCTGGCCTCCTGGCACATCCGACGGATCGACTCGGCGTCGGTGAGCACCGGCTTCCACACGACCCTGACCGGGATCTTCCCGGGCCCGTCGAGGATCTCGGCGATGCTTCTGGACTGCTCGGCCACCTGGCGCAGGACGTCGTCGCCGTACAGGGCCTGGCTTCCGGTGAGAAACCAGATCTCCTGGTTCGGGTAGGGGTCGGCGTTGGTTTCCATGAGGGTTCCTTTCAAGAGGAGCGGCTGATCAGGCGGACGCCTCGGCGCGGATGCGGCGCAGGCGGTGCATGACGTCGTTGGTGCCGCGACCGAAGTAGTCGTGCAGCACGCGGTACTCCGCGTACAGGCGCTCGTAGGCCGCCGCCCGCTGTGGGTCCGGCAGGTAGACCCGGCGGTGGACCTTGCCCATGGCGTGGGCGGCGGCGCGGATGTCGGGGTACGCCCCGGCGGCGACCGCAGCGTGCATGGCGGCGCCGAGCGCCGGGCCCTGGGTGGAGGCGATGATGCTCAGCGGGCGGCGGGTGACGTCGGCGTAGATCTGCATGAGCAGGGCGTTCTTCGTCAGGCCGCCCGCGATGATCAGTTCCTTCACCGGTACGGCGGCGGACTCGAAGGCGTCGATGATGGTGCGGGTGCCGAAGGCGGTGGCCTCCAGCAGGGCGCGGTAGACGTCCTCGGGGCGGGTGGACAGCGTCTGGCCGATCAGCAGGCCGCTGAGATCGTGGTCGACCAGCACCGAGCGGTTGCCGCTGTGCCAGTCCAGGGCCACGAGTCCGTGCTCGCCGACCTTCTGTTCGGCGGCGAGGGCGGTCAGGTACTCGTGCGGACTCTGGCCGGCGGCCGCGGCCCGCTCGGCGTACCCGGCGGGCAGGCCGGTCCGTACGAACCAGGCGAAGATGTCGCCGACACCGCTCTGCCCGGCTTCGTAGCCCCACAGTCCCGGCAGGATGCCGCCGTCGACGACGCCGCACATGCCGGGCACGGTGCCGAGCTTGTCGGAGCTCATCACATGGCAGGTGGAGGTGCCCATGATGGCGACCATCTGGCCGGGTTCCACGGCCGCTGCCGCCGGGGCGGTGACATGCGCGTCGACGTTGCCGACGCAGACCGTGATGCCCTCGGGCAGTCCCGTCCAGGCGGCAGCTTCGGCGGTCAGCGTCCCGGCCGGGCCGCCGAGTTGCCCGATGGGCTGGTCCAGCTTGTCGGTGACGAAACCGGCGAAGTCCGGGTGCAGAGCCCCCAGATAAGCGGGCGACGGATAGACCCCGTCCTGGTACTGACCCTTGTAGCCGGCGGTGCAGGCGTTGCGGACGTAACGCCCGCACAGCCGCCACACGATCCAGTCGGCCGCCTCCAGCCACCGCTCGGTGCGGTGGTAGATCTCCGGGTCCTCCTCCAGCACCTGGAGCGCCTTGGCGAACTCCCACTCCGAGGAGATCTTCCCGCCGTACCGCTCCAGCCACGGCTCCTTGAGCTCGGCGGCCAGCGCGTTGATCCGGTCGGCCTGGCCCTGGGCGGCGTGGTGGCGCCACAGTTTGACGTAGGCGTGCGGGCGGGCGGTGTACTCGGGCAGCTCGCACAGGGGCGTGCCGTCGGCGAGCACCGGCAGAACCGTGCAGGCGGTGAAGTCGGTGCCGATGCTGATCACCTGCTCCGGCCGCACTCCGGCCCGGGCGAGGGCCTCGGGTACGGCGTGGCGCAGGACGTCGATGTAGTCCGAGGGCACCTGTAGGGCCCAGTCGGGAGGCAGCCGGGTGCCCTCGGGCAGGTTTCGGTCGAGGACGGCGTGCGGGTAAACGTGCTCCGCCGACGCGAGCTCCTCGCCGTCGCGGACGCGGACGACGACGGCACGGCCGGAGAGGGTGCCGAAGTCGACACCGACAACGCAGGGTTCCTCAGCCACAGTGGCCCCACTTTCTTTCGCATGCTCTGTTCGGTATGCCGGTCGATGTTCGAGTCAACGAATGGCAAAGCCTCTTGGGTACGACGGGGAAGGGGGGCCCGGTCGTGACCGGGCCCCCAGGTGGGTCAGTTGACCCGGACGATCTGCCAGAGCTCGTCGTCGGCGCCGTTGGCCGTCGACTGGACGATCAGCGCGCCGTTGGCGGTGGAGCCCGAGGCGACGTCCGCCACGAGACCGCTGCCGACGTTGACGAGCTTGTAGTAGCCGTTGCCCGCGTCCGTCAGCGTCCACTTCTGGGAGTTCGCGCCGGAGGACGAGTTCTGGACGACGGCCGCGCCCGACGAGGTCGACCCGTTGTTGTCGAGGTACAGACCGCTGTTGACGTTCTTCACGGTCCACGCCCCGCCGCTCTGCGACTGGAACGTCCACAGCTGGCAGTTGTTGGCGGTGTTCACCCACTGGCCCGCCTGCTTGCCCACCGTGGTGGAGGCGCCGGGGATCTCCAGGAGCTTGCCGCTGTTCTTGTTGACCAGGCGGTACTGGCCGGTGGCCAGATCGGGCAGGGCGGTCTGGGTGAGGTTCCAGCGCTGGCAGGCGCAGCCCGTCGGGCCCCACTGCCCGGCGATCGTGCCCACCGTGGTGGACGCACTGGGGATCTCCAGAAGCTTGCCGCTGATCCGGTTGACGGCGGTGAAGCCGCCCGCCGGGTCGGGGGCGACCGCCCACTCGTGGTCGAGGGTGCCGTTGTCGTCCCACTGCAGGACCTTGGCGCCGTTGGCGGTGGACTGGTTCTCCACGCCCAGCACCTTGCCGCTCGCCACGTTGAAGATCTTGAAGTAGCCGGACGTCTGCTGGACGAACTTCCACTTCTGGTCGCCGGCGTTGTCCGCGTTCTGCTGGGTGGCGTAGGTGCCGTTGGTGGTGGAGCCGCCGGCGATGCTCAGCATCAGGTGGCTGTTGGCGTTGGACACGGTGTAGGTGGCGCCGTCCGAGATGCCGCCGCCCAGGTCGATCGTGCCGTAGGTGATCGGGTTGAGGCCGGTGCTGGTGAGGTGGCCGCCGCTGAGGACCAGCAGGCTGTGGCCGTCGGCCAGCGGGAGCATGCCGCGGCTGTAACCGCCGGGGACGGTGGAGGCGATGCGCGTCCAGGTGTTCGCGGCACCGTTCTGCGTGTTGAGGAACAGGTCGTCGCTGCTGTTGGCGCTGACCACGAGGGTGCCGTTGGCACCGCCGGTGGGCAGCCAGGTGATGTACGGGGAGCTCTTGGGCTGGGTGCCGTCGGTCGCCTTGAGCGGGATGGCGGTGGCGGAGCCGAACGCCTCCGGGTTGGAGGAGATCTTGTAGTAGACGGCGAAGCCGCCCTCGGGAGCGCCCCAGAACTCGTACGTCATCACGTAGTTGCCGTTGGGCAGCTTGGCGATCACGGGCATGCCCGGACGGTCGCCGTACGTCGAGGTGGCCACGTCGTCCACCACGGAGCCCCAGTTGACGCCGTCCGTCGAGACCTGGTGGACGATCTTCTGGCCGTGGTTGGGGTCCCGCTGGTCGGAGTAGTACACGATCAGCTTGGAGCCCGACACCATCAGGAACGGCTCCCACACCGGCGTCTCACCGTTGGTGGGGTCGGCCTTGCCGCCGGTGGCGATGGTGCTGACGTACGACCAGCTGGTGCCGTGGTCGGTGCTGGCGTACAGGTCCAGCTCGGTCGAGGACAGGTCGTTCGGGATGGAGTTGCCGGAGGCGAGGATCGTGCCGGCCGGGAAGTTGCCTATGGCGGTGGGCAGTTCGTACAGGAACGGCTGGTAGCGGTTGCCGAAGCCGTTGTGGGTGTCGCTGATGCTGGAGATCTGGCTCCAGCTGTTGCCGTTGTCGGTGCTGCGGTAGACCGGGAAGACGGGGGTGCCCGAGCTGTACTGCTCGAACGTGGCCAGCAGGGTGCCGTTGGACGATCCGCTGTGCTGCAGGCGCAGGGCGCGCGGGTAGAGCGAGCCGGGCGACGGGGCGTTCGACGGCGGGGTGTACATCGTCTGCGAGGCGCGCGAGATCGCGTGCGCCTGGCCGGAGGTGGGGAGGACGAGGGCGACGGCGGCTGCGAGCAGGGCCAGCAGCAGGGTGATCGCCTGGGTGCGGGGCAGGGCGCGGTGTCTGGCGCCTTCCCTGGTGGTGGACATGGGCGGCTCCCAAGGAATGTCCGGGAAAAGGGGTGGTGCAGGGCCCGCCGCCCCTGGGAGAGAAAAAAGAGGTCGGGAGCGGCGGGTGTCCGAGGGGATGCGTCAGCCGGCGCGGCGCAGCCGGATGACGTTCCACGAGACGGGAGGCAGGCTCGCGGCGAGGCGGCCGTCGGTGACGGAACCGGTGTCGGCGGCGTGCGGGCGGACCCGGTCGGGGTCGCCCTGGGTGTTGGCGGCGCGGATGTCGGGGTCGCTCAGCACCGAGTGCTCCACCGGCGCGTAACCGGGGAACGCCCGCAGGTCGAGGGCGAGTTCGACGTTCTCGCTCTGATGCCGGTTGACGGCGAAGACGGTGAGCTCGTCGGCGCCGTCCGCCTCCGCGATGTGCGTGGCCACGGCGTCGACGACGGGGACCTCGCCGAAACGCTTCGTCTCGTACACCGGCGCGACCGGCTCCACCCGAAGAACGGTGCCGCGGGCGTGGCGGGCCGCCTGGGCGAAGGGGTGGAAGGTGGTCTGCCGCCAGCTCGGGCCGCCCGGTTCACTGCGGATGGGCGCGATGACGTTGACGAGCTGGGCGAGGCAGGCGGCGGTGACGCGGTCGCTGTGCCGCAGCAGGCTGATCAGCAGCCCGCCGAGGACGACGGCGTCGGCGACGTTGTACTCGTCCTCGATGACCCGCGGGGCCACGGCCCACTCGGCGGGCTTGTCCTGCGATTCGAAGCGGGACTGGTACCAGACGTTCCACTCGTCGAAGGAGAGGTTGATCCGCTTCTTCCGGCGCAGCTTGGCGCGTACGTGGTCGGCTGTGGCGACCACGGACTCGACGAAGTGGTCCATGTCGACGCCGGAGGCCAGGAAGCTGCCGAGGTCGCCGTCGAGCTCCTCGTAGTAGGCGTGGCAGGAGATGTAGTCGACCTGGTCGTACGCCTCTTCCAGGACGGTGGCCTCCCAGGAGCCGAAGGTCGGCATCGAGGAGCTGGAGCTGCCGCAGGCCACCAGCTGCAGCGTGGGGTCGACCATGCGCATGGCGCGGGCGGTCTCGGCGGCGATACGGCCGTACTCGACGGCGGTCTTGTGGCCGGTCTGCCAGGGGCCGTCCATCTCGTTGCCCAGGCACCACATGCGGATGCCGAAGGGGTCGGGGGCGCCGTTCTTGATCCGCTGGTCGGACCAGGCGGTCCCGCCCGGGTGGTTGCAGTACTCGAGCAGGTCCAGGGCCTCGGCGACGCCCCGGGTGCCGAGGTTGACGGCCATCATGGGCTCGACGCCGGCCTTCTCGGCCCAGCGCTGGAACTCGTGCAGGCCGAAGGCGTTGGTCTCGGTGCTGTGCCAGGCGAGGTCGAGGCGGGTGGGGCGTTCGGCGACCGGGCCGACGCTGTCCTCCCAGCGGAAGCCGGAGACGAAGTTGCCGCCGGGATAGCGCACGGCGGTCACGCCCAGCTCGCGCACCAGGTCCAGGACGTCACGGCGCAGGCCGTCCTCGTCGGCGTACTGGTGGCCGGGCTCGTAGATGCCGGTGTAGACGCAGCGGCCCATGTGCTCGACGAACGAGCCGAAGGTACGGGGACTCACGTCGGCGACGCGGAAGGCGGGGTCGACGGTCAGGGAGGCGTGCAGCATGAAGGTCGCTCCGGGAGGTGCGCGAAGAAGAAGGGGAAGGGGCGGGCCCGCTGGGTCACTTGAGGCTTCCGACGGTCAGACCGCCGCGCCAGTACCGCTGGAGGAGGAGGAAGGCGACGATCAGCGGGAGGACCGCCACGAGAGAACCCGCGATGACGAGGGTGAACAGCGCGTTGGCGCCGGACTGGACCTGCGCTCCCTGGTACCACGACTGCAGGCCGACGGTGAGCGGGAACAGCTTGTCGTTGTTGAGCATCACCAGTGGCAGGAAGAAGTTGTTCCAGGTGCCGACCATGGAGAACAGCAGCACGGTGACGAGCGCGGGCTTCAGTGTCGGCAGCGCGACGGAGAACAGCACCCGCAGCTCGCCGGCGCCGTCGACGCGGGCCGCCTCCAGCAGCTCGTCCGGCAGCGACTCCTGGACGTACACCCGCACCAGGTAGACGCCGAACGGGTTGAGCAGCGAGGGCAGGATGACCGCCCACATGGTGTTGGTCAGCGCCACCTTGCTCAGCAGCAGATAGGTGGGGATGGCCAGCGCGGTCGCGGGCACCATGATGGCGCCGAGGAGGCTGGAGAAGAGCAGGTTCCGGCCCGGGAAGCGGTACTTGGCGAAGGCGTAGCCCGCGAAGGTCGCCACGGCGGTGGCGCCCACCCCGCTGACGCCCGCGTAGATCGCGGTGTTGCCCATCCAGCGCAGGTACTCACCGTCGTTGTAGGTGAACAGCTGCTGGAGGTTGGTGAAGAAGGAGCCCGGCGAGTGGAACCACAGGGCGGCGGTGGAGAACAGGGCGTCGTTGTTCTTGGTGGCGGCGACGACCAGCCACCAGAACGGCATCAGGAAGTACAGGATCATCGCCACCATCACCGCGTTGACGGTGACGCGCCCTCGGGTGGAGGACGTACGGCGGGGCGCCGGGACGGCGACGGCGGGGGCGGGGGCAGTGGCGGTGGTCACTTCAGTCCGCTCCTTTTGCGCGCGGCGAACAGGAAGAGGTAGGAGCCGATGAAGACCACCGCTCCGAGGGAGAAGGAGATGGCGGCGGAGTAGTTGAACTCCGAGTACTGGAAGGCGAGGGTGTAGGCGTAGAGGTTGGGCGTGTAGTCCGGGGTGATCACGGAGGAGGCGGTCGGCTCCAGGACCCGCGGTTCGGTGAAGAACTGCAGGGTGCCGATGATGGTGAACATCAGCGTGAGCACCAGAGCCGAGGAGATCATCGGGATCTTGATGCGCAGGGCCGTCTGGATCTGGCCGGCGCCGTCGAGCTTCGCCGCCTCGTACACCTCGCGCGGCAGGCCCTGCAGGGCCGCGTACAGGACGATCATGTTGTAGCCGGTCCACTGCCAGGTCACGATGTTGCCCAGCGAGGTCAGCATCAGGCTGTGGCCCAGGAGGTCGACCTTCCCCAGGCCGAGGGCGTCGCTGAGGGAGTGCACCGGGCCGAAGGTCGGGCTGTACAGGAAGCCCCACATCAGGGCGCCGATCACCGCGGGCACGGCGTACGGCATGAACAGCGTCATCCGGAACACCTTGGCGAGCCTGCTGGTCACCTCGTCGATGATCAGGGCCCCGAGCAGCGCCAGACCGAGCATGACCGGGATCTGCACCAGGCCGAAGACCGCCACGCGGCGCACACCGGACAGGAAGTGCGGGTCGGTGAAGGTCTCCTTGTAGTTGGCGAACCAGCTGAAGTGGTCACCGCCGACCAGGGTGGAGGTCCGAAGGCTCAACCAGAAGGCGTACGTCAGCGGTGCCACCAGGAAGGCCAGGAAGAGCAGGGTGAACGGGGCGATCAGCAGCAGGCCCATGCCCTTGTGGCGGGTGCGGGTGGACAGCCCTTGGGTGCGTCGGCCGCGCTTGTCGCCGGCCGCCCGGATGCCACGTCCTTCGGCGGGAGCGGCCCTTGGTGGTGCGACCACTGGTCCCTGCTGTCGGAGCAGGCTCATCACATCTCCTTGCGCGTCGTGCGGGCCCCCGCCGACGGCGGACAGATGACGCCGGGGCGTCGGCGGGGGCGGTGCGAACTTGAGGACTCGGGCCGGTTACTTGTTGACCTTGAATCCCTGCTTGCTCGCGTAGGAGGTCACCTGCTGCTGGACGCTGCCGGAGACGGACGACCAGTCGCTCTTGCCCTGGACGGCCTTGCCCACCTCACTGGTGTCGGTGTTGTAGGCGAAGTCCTGGAACGGGCTCCAGTCGAAGGCCCCGATGCCGTTCGCCGCGGGCACGAACACCTTGTTGATCTGCTGGCCGCCGAAGAAGTCGTACTTCTTGTCCTCGAAGTACGCCCCGTTGAGGATCGGCTTGGACAGCGGGAAGAGGTAGGCCTGGTCGATGCCGATCTTCCAGGACGCCTGGGAGGTGCCGAAGAGCTCCCGGGCGACCTGGGTGGCCTCCTTGGGGTGTTGGGTCTGCGAGGTCACCGCGAAGCTGGAACCGCCCCAGTCGCCCTGGGCGTTGCCGCCCGCCGTCCACTGCGGCAGCGGGGCGACGCGCCACTTGCCCGCGGTCTTCTTGGCGACGCTGGAGAGGTAGCCCGGCCCCCAGCCGGCCGCGAGGTACGTGGCGTACTTGCCGGTGCTGAGGCCGTTGTAGAAGTCCGTGGTGGCGTACGACTGGGTGTCGACCAGCTTGTTCTTCACCAGGTCGCCCCAGTAGTCGTACACCTTCTTGGCCCCGGCGTCGTTGAGGTTGACCCCGATGTTCGGCAGCTTGCTCGCCGAGTAGGTGTACGGGCGGGAGCCGGCCTGCCACATCAGACCCTGGCGCCAGCCGGCCGCCGTCTCGTCGCTGCCGAAGTCGGTCATGTACGCGTTGGGGTCGGCCTTGTGCAGCTTGGCCGCCTCCTCCTTGTACTCCGCCCAGGTGGTCGGCACCTTCAGGTTGTACTTCTTGAAGAGGTCGGCCCGGTACATCATCGCCATCGGGCCGCCGTCGACCGGGATGGCGTAGACGTGGTCGCCGTCGGAGGACTGCTTCCAGGCCCAGTCGACGTACTTGTCCTTGTCCGCGCCCGCCCCGTACTTGCCCATGTCGAGCAGGCCCTTGGTGAGCTGGATGGTCGGCAGCTCCTGGAACTCCAGCATGACGACGTCCGGGGCGCCCTGGCCTGCCTTGATCGCCGTCTTCAGCTTGGTGTACTCGTCCTGGCCGACGCCGGCCTGCACCCAGTCCACCTGGACGTCCTTGTGGGTCTTGTTGAACTCGGCCACGACCTGCTTGAACTGCGGGTACCAGGCCCACACCTTGATGTGCACCGGCCCGCTGCCGGTGGAGCTGCTCCCGCTGCCGCCGCCCGCCCCACAGGCCGCGAGGAGCACGCCGGCGAGAGCGGCGGAGGTCGCCGCGACCGCGGTCCGCCGGAAGGAACGGGAGGTGGGCTTGCTGCTGGACGACATGAGCGATCTCCTGGATGAGGTTGCCCGAGGGGCAGGAAGACGGGGGTGAGAGAGGTACGGAGAGGTACGTACGCCGGGCACACCGGCGTCCGGCGCGGCAGGAGGCGAGCACATGCGGGCACACCGGCTCGGGTGACGGCGGTCACCGGGGGTGGTCGGGGCGCTCAGGTGTGCCGGACGCTCGGGTGTGGTGCCCGCCGGGGGATCCTGGCGGACGGACATCAGTCGACGCGGGAGGGTGGGCGTACGTGACGTCGGGGGGGCAGGGACAGCGCGGCGGGCGCGACGGGCGCGCCGGCCCACGGCTCAGACCGCGGCGCGTAATGCCTGATGCCCGGTCGGGACGGGTGCGGCTCCCGGCCCGTGAGAGGTTGCTGGTCCCACTGCGGCTCCTACTTGCTGTCCCCGAGAGCACTCTCGGGGATCCGGTCCGCGGCGCGGATGACGCCCACGGCCCCTGGATGCCTGACCCGTTGGATCAGGCGCCTTCTGCTACGCTTTGCAGCGCTGCAAAAGTGTTACCCGAGAACTTGCCGCGCTGCAAGAGGTGACTCGGAGGAACTTTCAGCGCTGAAACGGACATACGGGATGAAGGTGGCATATGACAAAGGGCGTCACTCTTCGCGACGTCGCGGAGCTCGCCGGCGTATCCAGCCGGACCGTGTCCAACGTGGTCAACGGCTACGCGCCCGTCTCGGAGGCCACCCGTGTCAAGGTTCAGCAGGCCGTGGACCAGCTCGGCTACCGGCCCAACGTGCTGGCCCGCAACCTCGCCTCCGGCCGGTCGGGCCAGATCGCCGTGGTGGTGCCCTACCTGGACACGCCGTACTTCGCCGAACTACTCCAGGGCATCATCCGCGCGGCCCGGGTGCGGGGGTACAACGTGCTGATAGACCAGACGGACGGCGACGCCGAGCACGAGAAGCTGTTCCTCAGCCGCGGCTCCCAGCACCTGCTGTTCGACGGTGTCATCTTCAGCCCGCTGGGCCTGGCCCAGTCCAACCTGTCCGAGCGCGACCCGAGCCTGCCGCTCGTCGTGCTCGGCGAGCGGGTGAGCGACGGCGGTTTCGACCACATCGGCATCGACGACGTCGCCGCCTCCCTGGAGGCCACCGAGCATCTGCTCGGCCTCGGCCGACGCAACATCGCCGCGATCGGCGACCAGCCGTACCGCACCGGCGAAGCGGCCCAACTGCGCACCCGCGGCTACCGATTGGCCCACGAGCGGGCCGCCATGCCCGTCCGCGAGGAACTCGTCATCTCCACCCCGCGCTTCAACCGCTCCGACGGCGCCAGCGCCATGGCCCACCTGCTCGACCTGGAGGAACCGCCCGACGCGGTCTTCTGCTACAGCGACCTGGTGGCCTTGGGCGCCCTGCACACGCTGGCCTCCCGCGGACTGCGCGTCCCCGAGGACGTCGCCGTCGTCGGCTACGACGACATCGAGGACGCCCGCTACTCGAACCCGCCCGTCACCACGGTCTCGCCGGACAAGAAGCTGATCGCCGAGACAGCGGTGGAGCGCCTGCTCAAGCGGATCGGAAGCTCAAGCCCCGCCCCCGGCATGGAGATCCGGGCCCCGCACCGGCTCATCCCCCGGGCGAGCACCATGGGGCGGCAGGCGGTGGGCGCGGCCGGCGGGCCGTGAGCACCCGGGCAGAGATCACCCAGCCACGAGACCCTGTTCACCCTGCGCTCGAAGCCACGGTCCTCGGTTATCGGCTCTGGGGACGCGGTACTTCGAAAAGCTCAAGATTCTCGATCACGACGTCGGCGGCATCCTCTTCTCCCACGCTCAGCAGCCAGTCGACGAACCGCCAGCCGTGCTTCTCCATGGGGCTCCGGTCGTATGAGGGCGGTGTGGGCCCGAAGTTCCGCCGCAACCAGGTGAGGTACGCCTGGCGGGTGTCGACGTACGTCTGGCGGGTGGGAGCGGGACCGTCGAAATCCTCGTCGAGGAGATCCCAGAACAGTTCCCGCAGATCGTGCGCGGCGATGTAGAGATCCCCCTCGTCGCCGAAGAAGATGACGGGCAGGGTGGCGAGGTCCGCCCGGTCGTCGGACCGCCACAGCGCGTAAAAGGAACCGGAGGTGGTGGCTCGGGCGAAGGGAATCACTCGGTCCTCGAAATCCGGGTTCTCCGAATCCAGCCAGGATGCGTCGTTGTCGTACGCTCGCAGTTCGAAACCCGGCGAGTAGAAGTCCGTGCACTGATCATCAAAGTCTTTGAGGAGATTCAGCTCGGGTATCGGTGAGTAGGTGTCGCTCATGGGGCCGCCCCGGGAAGAGATCAGACAGGTGAGGTGACCCTACGGGTCAGCTGTCGTGGCGGTCGCGCAGGGCGCCTTCCAGCCGGTTCAGCGCGCGGTGCAGTTCCCGGCGGGTGCCGACCGGGACGATGGCCGCGCGGCCCGGTACGCGGACACCGCCGGTCAGGGCGATCCGGGTGCCGTCCCTCTCCGCGGCGGCTGCCATGCCGATGATCAGGAAGCGACTCTGCAGCCAGCACCAACCAGGCCGGAGCACACCGTCGAACCGTGCGCGCATGCCGTACCGGCTGCGGGCGACGGCCTCGATGCGTTCGCCTTCCACGCGGCTGATGCGCAACCGCCGCATGTCCGGCTGGAACCGCCCGAACTCGCCTTCGAGATCACCCATCACCGCCCACACCTCGGTAAGGCCCGCGGACACGAGCCGCTCGCTGACACGAGCCCCGGGGATGGCCGCCGCCATCACCCGCAGCCGCCGTACGTCGTCGATCTCGCTGGCCGGCCACATGGGTTCGGCGGTCATGAGGACCACGCCCTTCGGAAACTCGCCCGGGCGCGGTGCAGCCGGGATTTGACGGTACCGGTCGGGATGTCCAGCAGCGCCGCGGCAGCCTGCTCATCCAGCCCCTCGATGTCCCGCAGGACCAGCACGGCGCGGTGTTCCGGCGCCAGCCGGGTCAGCACGTCGTGGATGTCGGCGCGGAGTTGCGGGTCGCCGCGCGCCGGGAGCTCTGCCAGTTCGGCCGGGCGGTCGCGGGCGTCCCGCCGGGCGATCCGTACCGCCTCGCGTACGGCGATGGCGCGCACCCAGCCGTACAGCGCTTCCGGCTCCCGCAGCGAGCGCAGCGACCGGAACACCACGACCAGCGCCTCCTGGGTAGCGTCGGGGCCGCCGGCCAGAGCGATGGGGGTACAGATGCGGGCGATGTACGGGGTGAGTCGGCCGAGCAGGTCCTGCATCGCCAGCGTGTCACCGCCGCGCGCCGCGCGTGCCAGCGCGACTCCCTCGGCCGGGGTCGGCACGCCTGGGGTCGGCACGCCTGGGGATGGCACATCCGAGGTCGGCAGGTCATCGGACACGGAGGAAGCCTTCCCTCAGCTTGTTGACGGGAGCGGGACAGCGCCGCCGCCCGCGAGCCGGGCGGCTGCGACACCGAAGCTCAGGCACACCGGCGTGTAGAGCAGCAGGTTCAGCCAGTAGAACGCGGGGCCGGCGCCATCACCCACCCCGCACGCCCAGACCAGCCCGGCCAGCCCACGGACGAGCAGCCCGACCGCGACCGCGAGGGTGACCAGCCCGAGCAGCCGTTGCGCCCGCCTGCCGCCGCGCCCGCGGGCGCGGCCCCACACGGCCGCGGCGGCCGTGAACAGCAGGGTGGCAAGAGGCAGAAGCACGGGCGGGGTGAAGGGGACTTCACTGCCCAGTACCGCGAGTGACAGGGCGCGGTCATCGGACGCGGGCCAGGTCAGGCCGGTCGTCCAGTACAGGTGCAGAAGGCCGTCGAAGGCCAGGAGGGTGGCGACGGCCTGCCCCGAACGCCGTCGGCTGATGCTGAGCATGGTGGGGTGCCTCTCCTCGGTTCACAGACGAGCTGACAGTCAGAGGAGGAGCGGCGAAGCCCAAATGTTCCCGTGATGCGCGTCACAAAACGGTCCTGGTCGGCGTTATGTTGACGGCATGTACTCGACGCGGGTCTCCCGGCACGTGAATGCCTCGCGCTCGGCCGTCTACCGGGCGCTCGTGGACGCGGACGCGATCGCGCAATGGCGGGTGCCGACCGGCATGAGCAGCCACGTGCACGCGTTCGACGCCCGGGAAGGCGGGGCGTTCCGCATCTCGCTCACCTACGACGAGCCGCTCGGCACCGGCAAGTCGGCTCCGCACACCGACACGTACCACGGCCACTTCGCGAAGCTCGTGCCGGACGAGCAGGTGGTCGAGGTGTTCGAGTTCGAGACCGCGGATCCCGCGCTGCGCGCCACGATGACGATGACGACCACGCTCACCGACGTGGACGGCGGCACCGATGTCCTCGTCGTACACGAAGGGATTCCCGACAGTGTGCCCGCCGCCGACAACGAGACCGGTACGCGCATGGCGCTGGCCAACCTCGCCCGGCTCGTCGAGGCGTTGACCCAGTAGGCTTCCGGCCATGGTGACTGCGACCGTACGCGAATGGCACGAGGAGGAGGGGTGGGGCGTACTCGACTGCCCCGACACCCCGGGCGGCTGCTGGGGTCATTTCAGCGCCGTCGAGACGGAGGGGTTCCGTTCTCTGGCGCCAGGGCAGCGGGTCACCCTCGAATGGGAAGCGCCCGGCTTCAAGCAGGACGGGTACGACTACCGGGCGGTGCGCATCGTGCCCTGACGCGCTCCGCCCGGGGTGTTCAGCGATCCTTCTCGCAGAGTTTGCTCAGGTCGGCCCATACGTGAGTTCCGGCCTTATTGACGATGACCAGTTGCTGGATACGGAGCCCCTTGCCGTCTTTCCTCTGCTTGCACATATTTTCTCGGACCGTAGCGTATTTCCTGGTCGAAAAAAGGAATTTCTCCAGGTCGGCCTTGTTCTTGAGAAACAGGTCCGCGAAACCCGGCTCGATGTTGATCTGGAGGACACGCTCAAAGCCGGGGGGCGCGCTCTCGGGTTCCTTTCCTCCGCCCTCACCATTGAGCTGCTCGCCACCCTTGTCCACGTGATGCGGCAGGTTTCTCCTGGAAGTGACGGTCTTGACCTGAAACGCTTTCTTGATCTCCTCTCCCCCCTTGGAGGAGATGACCATGTAGTCGGTCTTGAATTTCTTGCCGTTGATCTCGTACGGGCCGTCGTAGATCACCTCCGCGTTCGGATCGGTCTTCATCAGGTGGGCAACCTGTTCCAGCACGCGGACATCGCCCGGATTATCGGCTTTGTTGGCCTTGAGCACGTTCTCGGCCAGGTCCTTGGTGTTCGACAAGCGGCCGGACTCCGCGATCGCCGCCAACAAGGGCAGCTGCCCGCGGTCGTTGGCGCTCCGCAGGGCCTCGACCGCGTTGTTGTTGGCCTCCGTGTCATCGTCGGGAGTCCCCTGTGTCATCAGGTCCAGCAGCATCGCGACCGCGGGCTTCAGCGGGGTCGCGACGAACACGTCGTCCGGCTTCAGATTCCGTGCGTGCAGACGCTCGGCCACCTTCGGGTCAGGGCCGTAGAACGCGGGCGAGTACACCCACGCGTAGTCGGTGTGCCGCACGGTCTTCCCCGTCCCGGCAGCCGCGTTGGGACGCGTACCGCTGACCTCTTTGGACTCGTTGGGGGCCAGCGTGCCGAGCGGGTGGGCCCGGTCGGGGATGCCCGGGAAGCTCACATGGAGGATGGCCTCCGCCGGCTCGTCCCCTTCGTTGGTGACCGTGATGGAGTACGAGCACGGCTTGGACGTGCACAGGTAGGGGCTGGTCATTCTGGTCGTGAAGTTCGGGCCCTGAGACGAGGCTTCCTTCGCGGTCGATGAGGGTGGAACGGCTGCCGCGGCTGCTTTGTCAGCAGCCGCGTCGGCGGCGGCGGTTTCCTTGTCCGTGGCGGGTTTCGGCACAGCGATGAGGTAGGGGTTGTAGTAACTGTCGCCGTCGTCGACCGGCACGGCCCGGTGGCCGGCGGTCAGCGTCAGGGTGCTCGCGGAAGAGTGCCAGGCGGCCGTCTCGACCGGGCCGGCGTCGACGGGGTTGACCCCGACGGCGACGACCGTATACGGGGCGTCAGACGTGAGGACGACCGTCCGGCCCTGCGTCGTGTAGGACGTTGCCCTGCGCCCCTGCGAGCTCCCGGCGTCCTCCTGTTCCACGGAAGGATCGGAGGTGACTTCCCGTACCACGGAGGCGAACGACTTCGGAGTCAAGGAACCCGCGTTCACTCCGAAGCTGTCGAGCATGTAGTAGCCGTCGCGCTTTTCCGGGGCGATCCAGTGGCCGCTGCTCGTCAGGTCATGCCCGTATTGCGGGCCCTGCTGGGCCCAGAAGTCGTTGTCGCCCTTGAGGTAGAGCTGGTCGTCGGACCACGCCATGGCGGCCCTGCCGGTCACAGGTGCGTTGAGGGTCCCCGTCGCCTTCCCCTCGGCGGTGACCGTCATCTCGGCCCGGGTCGCGGGCTCGCCGTCGCCCGGCGCATAGACCGCCGACAGGTGCACACCTGGCAGCTTGTCCAGCGCCCGGGCAGCCGCCGCACCCCGGGCCGCCGCAGCGGCAGGAGACCCTCCGCCCGCCCCCGTGGGACTTTCGCCCGCCCCGCCGGAACCTTCGGAACCGTCGGGCCAGAGCACGCCGGCCAGCACGACCGCCAGCACGACGACTGCACCGACCAGCGACAGGAGCACCTCCTTGCGGCGCCTGCCCGCAAACCCCTGCCCGGCAGGTCCCGGCGGCAGTACGGCGGGCGGACGGGGAGGCATCGGAGGTACTGCGGGCGGACGAGGAGGCAGCGGAGGAACAGCCGGAGGGGCGGGCAACGGCGGATGCGTCCCGGCTGCGTCCTCGGATCCGCCAGGCACGGCGGACTCCCCGGCTCCACCGGTCGCACCGGACAGCGCCGGCGGAACGACGGATGGAGGCTGCTGTCCCTCCTGCGGCTCCCGCTTCCCGGAACCGGCCCCCGGATGGTGCTCGTCCACGCTGCTCCCTTGACGACTTCTGACATTCACCGTGACTAAACGGCGCGGACGAACTGCATGTCGACTGAGGCGAGGAACGGCTGGACGCCGACGCATTGCCGGCCCACCGCCTCGATGGCGGCGACGAGTTCATCCACCGCGCCGCGAATCTTCCTCATGCTTCCCCGCGCTGCTCAGTCACGATTTGCCAACCCTGGCCGCAGGCGCTGCAATGCAGATGAAATTTCGATGATGCGGGGGCGGAGGCTTCGACGAGGTGGACGGGGGAACTCCGCAGCGACAGCGGCTTCGGATCGCGGTGCTCGGACCGGTCCGGGCCTGGCGGGACGGTACGCCGCTGGAGCTGGGGCCGGTACGGCGGCAGGCAGTGCTCAGCGCGCTGGTGCTGCGTCCGGGCGTACTGGTGACCCGTGAGCAGTTGCTGGACGGGGTGTGGGGTTCAAGCCCGCCGAAGTCCGGCCACCGGGTGCTCCCGAGCTATGTCTACCCGCTGCGGAAAGCGCTCGACGAAACGGGCTCCGAAGGGCAGGAGCGGTCGGTCATCCGTAGTGGCCGGGGCGGATACCGCTTCGTCACCGATGGGGTCCGGCTCGACGTGGCCGAACTGGCCGAGCGGACGGGCGAGGCACAGCGCGCCAAGGCGTCCGGCGATCTGGCCACCGCCACGGACGGGTTCTCACGGGCGCTCGCCCTGTTCCGGGGCGAGCCTCTGGCCGGGCTACCGGGCCCGTTCGCGCAGGTCGAGCGGCGGCGGCTGGTGGAGCGTCAGCGTAAGCTCCAGCTGGAGCGGCTGGAGTGCCTGGTGCTGCTGGACCGGTCCGGCGAAGCCCTGGACGATCTCGCCGCCCTGTCCGCGTCCGACCCTTACGACGAGCCGCTGCTGGCGCTGCGTATGCGCGCCCTGTACGGCAGCGCACGTCAGGCGGAGGCGCTGAACGCCTTTCAGGACATGCGGGAGCGGCTGCGCGATGAACTCGGGGTCGATCCCGGCGAGGAGCTCCGCCGGGTGCACGAAGCGGTGCTGCGCCGCGACGACGCGTACCTCCTCGGACGGGAGGCTGTACGGCGCCCCGCCGCTCCGCCCACCCAGCCCCGACCCCACCGCGTCGCGGTCAATGAACTGCCGGGCGACGCGGGCCACCTCGTCGGCCGTAAGCCCGAACTGGCCCTGCTGACCACGCCCTCCCCACCCGAATCCGTAGCGGTCGTGACGGTGGACGGCCCCGCCGGGGTCGGCAAGACCGCCCTCGTCGTACGCGCGGCGCACGGCCTCCGCGCCCACTACCCCGACGGCTGCCTGTTCGTGGACCTGCGTGCGCACAGCACAGGAGGGCGGCAGAAACTCTCCCCGCAGCGCGTGCTGCGGCGGTTGCTGCGCTCGCTCGGCGCCGCCGACAGCGAGGTACCGAACGACCTCGACGAACTCACTGCCGCCTGGCGCGCCGCGACCAGTTCGCTGCGGCTGCTGCTCGTACTGGACGACGCCCTGGGTACGCGGCAGATCCGGCCGCTGCTGCCCGCCGGTCCCGGCAGCCTGGTGCTCGTGGCCGGCCGACGGCGGCTGCCCGGGCTCGACGCCGATCGGCGGGTCACCCTGGAGCCCCTGGAGACGGGCGCCGCGGTGTCCCTGCTCCGGCACATCGTCGGGGAGGAGCGCGCGGACCGGGAACCGGAGGCGACGCATGAGCTGGCCCGGCTGTGCGACGGGCTGCCGCTGGCGCTGCGCATCGCCGGGACGCGGCTGCAGACCCGCCCCGCCTGGACGCTGACGTACCTGGTGGACCGTATGGCGGGCGACGAGCACCGCCTCGGCGAGCTGACCGCCGGGGACCGCAGCGTGGAGGCGGCCTTCCGCCTGTCGTACGACCAGCTCACGCCGGAGCAGCAGCGCGGGTTCCGCACCCTGGGCGTGGCGCCGACGGTCGAGTTCGACCCGCTTCTGGCGGCCGCCATGCTGCGCCGGCCGTCCGGCGAGGCCGAGCGGGCCCTGGAGAGCCTGGTCGATACGAGTCTGCTCCAGCAGCCCCGTCCGGGCCGCTACCGACTGCACGACCTGGTCCGGGTGCATGCGCGGCGGCTCGCGGAAACCGCCCCCGCCGAAGCCGCCGCGGCGCGCACCGCCGCCCTCCGCCTCTTCCTGGACGCGGGCCGGATCACCAGCGACTGGGGCCCGGGCGGTTTCCCCACCGGGCCACAGCCCGCCGAAGCGGCGTTCACGGGCTGGAAGGACGCGGAGGCCTGGCTGGACGCGGCCAGCGCGGAGCTCGCCGACGTCGTCGGCCACGCCGCGGCGCTCGGCGAAGCCGACTACGCCTGCTGGATCGCCGAGGCACTGACCGACCACTTCCTGGGCCGGGGCCGCTCCCACGAATGCCGAACGGCCGTGGAGATCGCCCTGGCCCACGCGGACCGGGCCACCGACCGGCGGATGCCCGCGGCGCTGCGCAACTGCATGGGCATCATCGACGTATACCAGGGCCGCTACCCGCAAGCGCACGCCTGGTTCACCGAGGCCCTCGCCCTCAGCCGCCGCCACGCGGACCAGCGCGAAGAGGCCCGGGCCCTGAGCGGGCTGGGTGCCGCCGATCTGAACATGGGCCGGGCCGACCAGGCGATTCCCCGTCTCACCACGGCGGTGGACCTGTCCCGGCAGCTCGACGACCACTGGCTGGCCGCGATGGGGCTCTGCTTCCTCGGCGCCATCCACCACGCCCAGGGGCAGAACGAGGAGGCGCTGATCTGCTTCGACGGCGCCCATACCCATGCCGAGACGAACGGCAGACCCCGCATGCTCAGCCGGGTCCTGACCTTGGCCGCCGATGTCCACATCGGCCTCGGCGACCACGGCGAGGCCACGGTCCTGCTCCGCCGCGCCGCCGACCTGGTCGAGCAGGCCGGAGACACCTTCTTGCACATCCTCACCCTGGCCCGACTGGGCACGGCGGAGCAGGGCGCGGGAAACCTGAGCGGCGCCATCGCCCTCCAGCACCGGGCGCTCTCGCGGCTTCAGGGGCTGGACCCGCTCACCGAACCTCACTACGACCGGATCGAGATGGACATCCGCTGCCGACTGGGCCGCGCCTACGCGGCGGCGGGCCGCGTCCACGAGGCACGCGAGCAGTTCCGGATGGCCCTCGACGTGCCCGGGGCGAGTGCCCACCCGGGCGAGCGCGCACAGGCGGAGGAGGGACTGAGAGACTGCGAAACCTGTTAGCTGTTGGCACCCTGTAACACCAGATGGCACGCGCGGTTATCGTGGGCGATATGAGCGGTCAGCCCGAAATCACGCAACGCGATCTGCGACCCCATCCCCTTCAACGCGGAAGCGGCCCGCATCTACGGTCGAGTCTGCGCGGCCGTGATCAGCGTCGGCCGCGAACCACGGCGTAGGGTCGCCGACTTGATGATCGCCGCGGTCGCCATCGCAGAAGCCGCTAGGCGAGGTGGCGATACCGCGCCACTGCGCTTTCTCAGCCGATGGTGACGACACGCGCCCAGGGCGGCGGGGTGTCCGGGACGTAGTCGGGGTTCTCCTCGTCCACGGCGCGGGCGGGACGGGGGAAGAGACCGACGACGGTGCGGCAGGGCGGCTGCGCGGAGGGCCACGACGTCTGACCATCAGTCAGGGCGACGATTACGTCGGGACGGGGCCGGGAGCGGAGCGACCGGGCGAAACCGGAGCGCAGATCCGTTCCCCCGCCGCCGACCAGCTCGATGTTCTCGGCGCGGCAGAGCGGGACGGCGACCCCGGCCGCCGCGTCGCAGGAGATCACCGAGACCAGGTCGCGCCGCCCGCCCACCGCCCGCGAGATCGCCACCACCTCCAGCAGCGCGCTGCCCAGCTCGGCGTCGCTCACCGACCCGGAGGTGTCGATCACGACGCAGACCCGGGGCGGCGTACGGCGCAGGCTCGGCAGCAGCACCCCAGGGACACCGGCCGAGCGCCGGGACGGACGCCGGTAGCTGTGGTCCTCGCCCACCCCCGGCACACCCGCCGCCGAGCGGACCGCCGCCCCCAGCAACTGCCGCCACGGCTGCGGCGGATGGAACGCCTCGTCCGCCCATCGCCGCCACCCCTCCGGCGCGTCGCCCGGTCGGCCCTTGATCCCCTCTGCGACCCGGAAACGGATCGCGTCCCGCTGCTGCCTGCTCAGCCCGTGTGCCCCGTCGGGCCCCAGCTCCCACGGCCGGTCCTGCCCGTCAGCACCACTGCCGCAGTCCAGCCAGGCCAGCTCCGCGGCGAGCCCGGACATCGACGCCGTCCGCAGGTACTCCTCCATCAGCAGCCCGTCGGGCAGCCGCAACAGCGACGGCAGCACCGCCCCGGCAGGCAGGGGCAGACCGTCACCGTAGATGTCGTCGTTGATCTCGAAGTCGGCTGCGATGTTCCGCCGCAGCCGCTCGCCCGGCCCGTGCTCCTCGTGCTCCCGCGCATACCGCTCGCCCCGCCCGTGGTGGTCGCGGAGCAGATGAGAGACCTCGTGCACCCAGACGCCCGCCAGCTCCTCCACCGGGGTGCGCGCCACGAAGCAGGGGGAGACATAGCAGCGCCAGTGCGCGTCCACCGCCATCGTCGGCACCGACCGGTCCTCCACCACATGCAGCGCGAAGAGCGCACCGGCCAGATAGGGACGGACCTTCACCGCGTGCAGCCGGGCGGCCAGCAACTTCTCCATGTCCAGGGGGAGTGCGGGCCGGCCGCCCGGCCCGCCGGAGCCGGCCGGCGGCCTCGGCACGGTGGCCCGCACCGGGCGCGGCGGTGCGGGCCGGGACATCGGGCGCGGCAGCGGGTGCGGCCCCGGGCGCTTCGCGGCCCCCGTCATCGGCCCGCCCCCGTCGCAGGCCCGGCGTCAGCCGCCGCCGCGGCCCGCCCCACCGACCGGTCCGCTCGCCGGGCGAGACCGACCACCCCGGCCAGCCGCTCCACCGCCTCCGGCACCTCCCAGTCGTCGCGCCGCAGCGCGGCCAGCGCCGTCGCCGGGGCGACCAGCAGGTCCGGGGCGCCGGTCTCCAGCGCCCGGACCAGCACCGCCCAGCCCGCCTCCCAGCGCTCCCGCTCCGGCCGCGCCCCGACGGTCGCCACCACCGCCTCCAGCGCTGCCTGACGCAGATCGCCCCGCACCGGCAGTTCGGCGGAGGCCGGATCGGCCAGCAGGGACTCCGGGTCCGGCAGGTCCATCCGGTCCAGATGGGCGAGGAGTTCGAGCCCAGGCCCGTCCCCCACCGCGCCCCGCACCAGCAGCGCCAGCACCTCCCGGGAGACGGAGGCCGCCGTGCCGAAGGCCAGCAGGGTCAACGCAGCCTCCCAGCTTCGGGGCGAGGGCCAGGCACCGCCGCGCCGCGTCTCGGTGCTCGGCAGCCGGTGGATCAGCGTCGGCCGGGCTTCCAGGAAGCCGCACACCGCGCGCCGGGCGAAAGCCACCGCTTCCGGCAGCCGCTCCGGCACCAGCCGGGGCAGCTCCGCCCGGGGCCAGACCCCGCCCAGCCCGCGCACCACCACCTCCCGGTCGTGCACCCAGTACAGATGCACGAACCGGTTGGCCAGCGGCGGGCTCAGCTCCCACCCGTCCGCCGCCGACGCGCGCGGATTGGCGGCGGCCACGATCCGTACCCCGGGCGGCAGTTGCAGCGCACCGACCCTCCGCTCCAGGACGACCCGCAGCAGTGCGGCCTGGACGGCCGGGGTGGCGGTGGAGAGCTCGTCCAGGAAGAGCAGCCCCCGCCCGGCCCGCACGAGCTCAACGGCCCACTGCGGCGGAGCCATCGGCACCCCCCGCACCGCCGGGTCGTCGCCCACGATGGGCAGCCCGGAGAAGTCGGACGGCTCGTGGACGCTGGCGATCACGGTCGTCAGCGGCAGGTCGAGGGAGGTGGCGAGCTGCGTCAGGGCCGCGGTCTTGCCGATACCCGGCTCGCCCCAGAGCAGCACGGGCAGGTCGGCCGCGACAGCCAGGGTGAGCGCTTCGAGCTGCTCGTCGGGGCGCGGCTCGGTGGTGGTCGTCCGCAGGAGGGTCAGGAGGTCGTCGGCGAGGGCAAGGCGGGTGCCGGTTCCGGATACGCCGGCGGTGGTGGGTGCGGGTGTACCGGCGGCCGGGGCCGGGGCGGGCAGGAGGGTGCTGGAGGTCATGGGCATCACCTGGGGTGGGATAAGGGAACGGGACGGCCCGTCCCGGATGTCGTGGGGGCGTGCGGCGCGGCATGCGCGGTGCGGTAAAGGGACTTCGGTGGCGGCAGCGGGGGCGGCAGCCGGTCAGCAGGTCAGGCCGGTGCGGGGCCGGGCACGGCTGCTGCGCTTGCGGCGCATCGCGGGAGGCGTACGGCGGTCGAGCCGGGGACGGTGGCCCGCCTCCGCGTGCCCCACGCCCGAGGCGTTCCCGCCTCCTGCCACACCGGCACCGGGGTGCACGGCGACCAGCCCCGAGCGGAAGAGCCCGTGGTCGATGCGGCGGGCCGCGGCCGACTCCAGTTCCTCCCGGAGCGGCCCGTCGCGCAACACCGCACCGGGACCGAGCAGCCCCTCGACCACGGCCAGCGCCCCGGCGACATCACCGTGGCCGAGCCGCTCCCGGACCGCGGGCAGTGCCTCCGGGTTGCGGTGCACCGCGTCGATCGCCCGCAGGCAGGGCAGCGCCGGCCCGCCGAGCGCCACCAGCAGCTCCTCCCGCCGCAGTTGGGCCGCGTCGTGATCGATCGCCGTCAGCACCCCGTCCCGCGGCGCGATCCGGTGGACCTCGCCCCGGCACTCCACCCGGTGCGGATCGCCGGGCTCGGGGCCGGGGCCGGCCACCGGTGCCGAGCCGGACGCCCCCAGTGCCACGGCGACGAGCGGATGCAGCCGCTCGGCCGTGACCAGCCCGGCCCACAGCAGCTCCAGATCCGGAGGGACCCGGGCCGACGCCTCCGGTAGCGCCGGAAGCGCCGCGACCTCCTGCGGCGGCAGCGCCTCCCGCAGCGGCCGGAACGTCGGGGCATGGCTTTCGTCGGGGGCGACGAGTTCGAGCACGGCGCGGCTCCGCGCACCGAGCCGCACGGTGAAGGCCCCGCGAGGACGCCCCTCGGCCCGCAGCAACAACTCCGCCTCGGCGGCCCACCTTCCCACCGCCCACGGGGGGTCGTCGACGGTGGGCCGGTCGGGCGGCGCCGCGGACCGTGCCCCGCCCGCACCGCACCGCCGCGCCAGTTCGCCGCTCCGCCCGGAGTCCCAGAGATGCCGGTGCAGGTCGAGCCGGAAACGGCGGTCGGGATGCGGGTGCGGATGCGGATGCGGATGGTGCCCGGGGGCGCTGTTCCCGGACCCCTCCCACAGGGCCAGGGACATCCGCTGTCCTGCGTCCGCCCAGGCCGGCGGCGTCCGCACCACCAACTGCAGCGGCGTGGCGCCGGAACTCCGGTAGCGGGCCAGAGAGATGGTGAGGCCGGGCCGGAGCCACCCGTCGGGGGCGATCCGGAACATGTGCCAGCGGAGCAGATCCGGCGCCAGCCGACGCAGATCCGCACGGAGGTGGGTGACGAGATCGGTGCCGTGGCGGTCGCGCACGGCGCGCAGATCGAGATCGACGTCGATCCGGGCGGCGGCACAGGCCCCCGCCCAGTCACCGACCGCACGCCGAGCGGTCGCGGTCTCGATCATGGACGGTGGCACGGCGTACTCGCGCACGCGCTGCCACATCAACAGGCGGGTCGGAATCTTGTTCGCGAAGTGATGTGCCATCAGCACTCACCTTGCGCGAACGATTCCCCCAATCCGTACGAGGAGAAGTTCTTCATCTCCGGCATCGTAACCACAGGGATGGCGATCTGTCAGTCTCCCTGAGCCGCCGCCCACCGAGGTTCCTTCGACGCCCTCCACGACCGCTAGCCGATTTCCCCATCCAAGTGACGAGCCGCGCCTTCCGGTGCCGGTACGGCTGTCCTCCGCAGGAGTACCGACAGCACCTGCTCACCGACATTGGCGTCCAGAGCTAACAGCCTGGCGCACCCAGCCAACGACTTCTCCGGCATCAGTCCACAAACTGGACTCGTTGCCGCGCCCGTGGCCCGCACGCACCGCAAGGGGCAGGGAGAGCGGAAGCACCTGCTGGAAGAACAACCTTCCGCAGGTCAAGGACACATGGAGCGACAAAGGATCGAGCGATATGTCCATGAGCAAGAGGCTGACACTCGCTGTCGGCACAGCGGTGTTAGGGGGCAGCCTCATTCTGCCCCAGGCGACCACTTCCTTCGCCGCGTCCCCGGAGGCCAAGGCCGCCACAGCACAGAAGAGCGCCACCGCCTCCCCGACCGCCGGGCTGGAGTGCGGCAGTAACTGGCCGCACCACCGGTCCGCACGCGGCGCCGTGTCGGGCGCCCGCGCCGCCACCCACATCTGCTGGGACAACCGGTACAACGCGCGCGTCGACTATTCGTCCTCCTGGGTGCAGGACACCAGCAGCAGGGACGGCAAGGCCGCGCGGGCGTACGTGAAGTCCTACAAGAGGCACACCGGCCGCTGGGTGCGCCAGTGGTCGGGCCCCCTGGCCACGGACGGGCCCTCGCGCGGAGTCAAGCACTTCCAGTGGGGCGACTCCTCCACGAAGGGCGTCGTGGTGTACGTCTGTGTCGGTGCCAAGGCCCCCTGGCAGTCGGGCAACCGCTGCAAGGGCTTCTAGGCGGCACCGACCAGCAGTACCAGCAGTGATGGGGCTCCCGGAGCGGCGTTGGCCGCCCGGGGGCCCGTCACGTTCTTCCGGCAGGTCGCAGCGGGCCGACGTCCGCCAGCCGGGCTGCCTGAACGCGGAGAGACGGAACCTAGCCCCGAGAGCCGGTGTGCAGGGCGGCGAACAGCCCGCGGGCGCGGGTGCCGTCCGGCAACTGCCAGGCACCCCCGACATGACCGGTGGTTCCTTCGGGAACGAGCGATGCGCCGTGCGGGGCGGGCCGCAGGACCCGGTGCAGACGGAGGGTCGTGCCATCCGGTGCGGTCAGCCTGGGGGCCGGACAGGGATCCGCGCCGCAAAGCGGACCGAGATCCTGGAGCAGCTCAGCTGTCAGGCCAGGGTCGTTGTCATGCAGCCGGTCCAGCAGCTCAGGTCGTACGGAGCGCACATTCATCCGCTCCAGGACCGTGAGCTTCGCATGCTCCACAGGTTTTCGAGCGCCTCACCACCAGGTTCCATCCGGCCGATCACGGACGAGGCCAGAGCCGGATCGCGGCGACGGCGACGGTGCCGTGGAAGACGTAGGCCAGCGGGTACCGGCGGTTACGGCGGGAGCTGTACCACCCCGTAGCAGGTGGCAATCGCGGCGGCGCGGTTGCGCAGGGAGGTGCGCAACCACTGCGGGGCGAGGGCTTCCGCGTCCGTGGCGAGCTGCCACAGCGCCCATTCGGCGTGTCGTGAATCCTGGAAAGTCACATCCAGCCGCAGCCAGCCGTCCGCGTCGGTTTCTTCTGCGCGGACGGCCAGCGCGGTGCCCACCAGGTCCTCGCGCCGCGCCGGGTTCACCCGTACCAGCACGGCGACTTGGTCGCCGCCGGTCCGAAACCGCGTGCTGCGTTCCTGCCAGGCCCGGTCCAGGTCGACCCGGTCCGGTCGCTGTGCGGGTTCGTCGAGTTCCTCGGCGGCCAACACCCGGTCCAGCCGGTAGGTGCGGTCCGCACCAGACCTCGTGGCCAGCAAGTAGCCCTGGCCGCGTACGGTGACCAGGCCGATCGGGTCCACGGTGCGCCACTTCGGGGTCTGGTCCACAGCCGCGTAGTGGATGCGCAGCTTGTGTCCCGCGAACACCGCGCGCCGGACCTCGGCCACGACGGTGTCGGGCACCTCCTCAGCGACCGCGCGGCGCGAGAGGAGGTCGGTCTCCGGGTCGATGAGCAATCGCTGCGCCGCGCCGGCCGCGGTGTCCCGATGGCCTTCGGGCAGCGCGTCAACCACCTTGAGCATGGCCGAAGCGAGCGCCGAGCCGAGGCCGAACACCTGCGCGCCACGCCGTGATCCGGCGACCAGCAGGGCGAGTGCCTCGTCGTGGTTCAGTCCGGTGAGTTCTGTCTGGAAACCGGGCAGCAACGCGAAACCGCCGTGCCGGCCGCGTTCGGCGTAGACCGGGACGCCGGCTGCGGACAGCGCCTCGATGTCACGCAGCACGGTGCGGGTGGACACCTCCAGCTCGCGGGCCAGCGTGGCCGCGGACAGCCGACCGCGCTGGCGCAGCAGCAGCACCAGCGAGACCAACCGGTCGGCGCGCATACGAAAACCCTACTGGAATACGTGACACAGGATGTCGTGCATTCGCTGGGAGGCTTTCAGCACGACGTCAAAGACGGCCGGCTACCGAGCCGATGGACGTACGTACACCCGATGAATCGAATGGAGCCGATGTGGCATTGGAACGAACGGCAGTCAACCCGGTGACGTGGTCGGTGGAGATGGGATTCAACCAGGGTGAGCTCGTCTCCGGGCACACCCGCACCCTGTACTGCTCCGGGCAGACCGCGATGAGCAGCGACGGTAAGCCCCAGCATGACGGTGACATGGCGGCCCAAGTGGCGCTGAGCCTCGACAACCTGGAGGCCGTGCTCGGCGAGGCCGACATGTCCCTCACGAACCTCGTCCGGCTCAACGTCTACACCACCGACGTCGATCTGCTGTTCCAGCACTACGGCGTGCTGGCGTCGCGGTTGGGCGCCGCCAGGGTGGCGCCGACCACCACGATGCTCGGGGTGACACGGCTGGCGATCCCCGGCCAGATGGTCGAACTCGAGGGAACCGCCGTCGCGTGATGTGACCTCGCCGCCTCCACTGCTCGTGCCGGTTCAGCCGGCACGAGCAGTACGCCGAGGTCCGCCGCTACTCCAACGAGATCCTCGACCGCGCCGACCCGTCCAGCCCTGCTGCATCCAGGCGGTCGGCCGCCACCTCCGCCCACACCGTTTTCCCGACCGGGGTACGAGGGGTCACGCCCCACCGCGTGGTCAACAGCTCCACGAGCAGCAGGCCCCGACCCGTCTCGTCCTCGGCCGAGGGCGTCGGCGGCCTGACCGGGAGCCGGTCCTCGCGGGCGTCCGACACCTCGATGCGGATCGTCCGCGTCGGCGCTCCGAAGGCGGTGAGGCGGAGCCGGAAGTCCCGCCCGGGCACGCGCCCGTGCCGTACGGCGTTGGACGCGAGCTCCGCCACCAGCAACGCCACGGTGCCGGACGTGTCCGAGGCGGACGGATACCCCCACTCCCCCATGCGCCGCACGGCGAGCTTCCGGGCGAGCCGCGCCCCGCGCGGTGTCGAGGGGAGCTGCACGCCTTCGTCCGGCAGGGTGTTCGCCTTCAGCACGGTTGTTGTCCATTTCTGTCCATCGAGCTTTCGTACGATTCGCAGCGTGTGCGCATCGTGACGTTCCGTACTCAAGGGTCGCCCGGCGGGTCTACGCTCAAAAGGCCGTAACGCATTACCTCTCATCCCGTAAGGAACGGAAGTGATGTTTTGGCCAAAGCCATTGATCCCCAGTCGTCCATGGCGGCGCTGTTCGGGTCGCAGGTGCGCAGACTCCGGCTGGCCGCCGGGCTGACCCAGGCCGAGCTGGGCGCGAAGGCGCATGTGGTCAGCACGCGGATCACCCAGATCGAGCGGGCCTCGGGAGCGAAACCGACGTTCGAGCTGACGCAGGTGCTCGACACGATCCTCGGCGCGGACAATCTGCTGATCGACATGTGGCCGTACGTGTACCGCGAGGCGTTCCCGGACTGGTCGCGGGCGTTCATGGCGTACTCGGAACGGGCGGTGTCGATCAGGGAGTACGCGGCGCATGTGGTGCCCGGCTTATTACAGACGGAGGACTACGCGAGGGCCGTCCTGAGCGTTGGTCTGTCGCTCACGGGAGAGGAGCACTTGAAGGAGCGGGTCGCCGCCCGTCTCGGTCGGCAGAACCGACTCACGTCCTCCGACCGCCCCGACTTGTGGGTCGTCCTGGACGAGTCGGTGCTGAGACGTCCAGTGGGCGGCGCGGCCGTTATGCGGGAGCAGTTGGCCCGGCTGCTGGAGGCTGCGGAGCAACCTCACATCACTGTGCAGGTGCTGCCGTTCGAGCAGGGCGAGCATGACGTGATGGGCGGTTCCATGACCGTGCTGACGTTGCCGGACAGCTCGGAGGTGACCTACACCGAGGGCGCCCATTACGGCCAACTCGTGGAAGAACCAAGCGAAGTCAGGCGCTTTGCGGTGACCTACGATCGGCTGCGGGCAGTATCCCTGCCCCCGTACATGTCTCTCGACATGATCCGATCCGTGATGGAGGGCAACCACCGTGGAGCGAGTGTCCCGTCCCGATCTGAACGGCGCCTCCTGGCGCAAAAGCAGCTACAGCAACCAGGAGGGTGGCAACTGCGTGGAGGTGGCCGACGGGGTACCCGGCGTCGTGCCCGTCCGTGACAGCAAGAATCCTCAAGGCCCGGCGCTGCTCTTCCCGGCCACGTCCTGGGCGGTCTTCATCACCAGACTGAAGACCGGCCACCGCCTCTGACTCGCCCCGCCGGATCCCCGTACACGGGGGTTCGGCGGGCCACGAACTCCCCTAAAGAACCTGGGGTAAAGAACCTCCCACCCACCCTCCCTTCCCGCACGTCACCCGTACGAGTGACCGGCTTGCGGGTGTGGGATGCGGGCGGTTACGTTCGCCGAAACAACCCCAGACAGACGACGGCCCCCGGCCGGGACTGGCATCCCGAACGAGGGCCTGACCGATCAGGAAGAAGCAACCTTCCCGATGGCTGACCCGCAGTCTAACGCGCATGCGCGCGTCGACGCCGGAGCAACGACCTCCGGCGTCATCCACATCCGTACTCGCCTCACCGCCGACTTCACGGTGATCTCCAACGCCCTCGCGCAACGGCGCGGCAGCGCGGTCACGATCGGCGTGGCGGCCTACATCCTCTCGCTGCCGGATGGCGCGCCCGTGAGCATCGCCGCGCTGTGCGAGCACTTCACGGAGGGCGAGATCCTGATCTCGCGGGCGCTCAGGGAGTTGGAGGCCGCCGGTTATCTGGAGCGGCGCCGCGAGCGCGGGCCCGGCGGGCTGATCCGCACGCGTACGTACGTCCGCGACGTACCGCAGCGCGACCTGCCCACCCCGCCACCGCGCCCCCGAAAGCCCACCCCACCAGCACCGGAACCCTCCCCCACACCCGCTCCCCCGCCCCCACTCGCCGAGGCCGACGAACAGGCCGTCGCGCTCCTCGCCTCGCTGCGGCTCGCCGACCCACGGCTGATCCTCTCCAGGCGTGAGGTGGCCGAGTTGGCCCCGGCCGTCACGCAGTGGCTCGCGACGGGTGTGGGGCCCAGGCAGCTCACCAACGTCCTCACCACCGGCCTCCCGGACCGCTTACTCGCCCGTCCGGCCCGCATCCTGGCCTCCCGCCTCAGCGAGCCGCCCCTCCCGGCGCCCGACTCCCCCGCCGCCGTGCCGCGCACGCCCCCGGCCGGTCCCCTGCCCTGGCAGACCTGCGACGGCTGCGAACGCGCCTTCCGCGCGGCGGAGCCGACGCGCTGCCGCGACTGTCGAGGGCTGCCGGTAGCTTGCTGAGCGAGCGGCGGCGGCCTTGGTAGTAGTCGCACGAGGCCATGGTGATGCTCCTTTGATGACTGATGGGGCCGCCGACACGGGGCGGTGAGAAAGAGCCTCGGAGTGTCCGGCAGGCCCGGCAACGGTTCCGGGCGTCCGAGACAGTCCAAGAATGTCCGCCCAGGCCAGCGGCGGTGTCCGGGACAGGCTCAGCGCACGCTGACGGGCGGGGCCGGGGGCCGGGAGCCCACGCCGCGTGGGGCGTGGGCCTCTCCAGCGCTGCTTGAGGAGCGGCCGAGCTGAATCAGCGGGCGTAGATGGACCGCGCCTTAATGCGGAGGTGGGTGCCCCACGTCGCACAGAGGCTAGTTCCACCCGACTTGCGATATTTTGTTCCGTTCGCCTGGATCCGCCAGCCGGGGTAGGCGATGAAGCCGCCACCCTTCTTGTACAGGCCGCCGTTGCCGCCGACCGTGTAGCCCGGCAGGTAGTAGTGGGTGCCGCGTGAGGTCACGAGGTACGGGCACCCGTCCCGTTTCTGGAACGTGCCGTAGAACTTCGACTGCGCGCTCGTGGGCTTGGCGGCGGCGAGGGCGTTGCCGGTTCCGGCGGTGACCCCGCCGGTCAGCAGACCTGCGGCGACAGCGGCTACCGCCACCGCGCGGATCCTTTGCGCACGTGTGCTGTGCATGATGATGCTCCTTGGGTGCTTGATGCTTGCCTGCTGGTTGGCGGGCCTGGCCCACGGCCGATGAGGCGTGGACCAGGCCGCGACGTGAGCGTTGGACGACGGCACCGGGCGGGCGTACGGCTTTCCGGACTGGCGCCGATGTGCTCACCGGTTCTTGTAGTAGGCCTTCACGTAGGAGCCCTGGTCGCCGAGCAGGACGACCCTCAGGGTGTCTCGACGCTGGAACTTGTTGCTCCAGGCCACAATGCTCACGTTGCGGTCGCACTGGGCCTTCTTGTCCGCGATGTACCGTCCGGCGTCCACGTTCAAGATGCGCACCCGCATCTTGGCGCGGTTGTTGTAGCACCGCACGGCCACGCCCGTCCACTTGCCCTTCGACGTGTAGTTCCTGGACACCCACTTCTTGCCGTTGCTCTTGAGCTTTTCGGGCGAGATCCAGGCAGGCCCCCAAATACGGTGGGCACGGGCCGCCTGCGTGGAGACCGCTCCCTTCGCCGAGTCAGAGCCGCCCTGCCAGACCCCGCCTGTCTGCGTGACCGCGCTCGAAACCGAAGTCGGCGCGGGAGCCGCGATGGCCTCCGCGGCCGGGCCGGCGGCGACCGCCGCGCCGCACATGACGGCTGCGATGGCGAGCCCGGTACGCCTGTGTGTGGTCATGGTGAATGTGTCCTTCCGGATGAGTGGAGATGCGAAGGCCGTCCCGGCGAGCGCCCCGTGGCGTCGGGCCGGTTGCCTGCCTGACATCGAGTTCAGCGGCCGGGGAATTGAATGGCAGCCCTGTTCCGCCGGTCTGATCAATGCCTGTGCCCCAGCTCAAAGCTCTTGCCGACCCGACAGGCCGTGCGTAGCTTGACGGGCGGTCCATCCGCGTCCGGGGGGAGGCGGAGGGGGAGGAGTGACCGATGGCGGGGCGTCCTGAGAGTCCGCTGGACCCGAGTGCGGGTCCGGCGCAGCGGTTGGCGTTTGAGTTACGGAAGCTGCGGGCGGAGGCCGGCAGCCCTACGTACCGGGCCATGGCCTCGCGTACCGACCACGGTGCGAGCACGCTGTCGCAGGCCGCCGCCGGGGAACGGCTGCCGACCCTCCCGGTGGTGCTGGCTTATGTGCAGGCCTGCGGCGGCGACACTGAGGAGTGGGAAGAGCGCTGGCGGCAGGCAGCCGAAGAAGAAGCCGCCGAGCCGCGTGCCGACGAGGACGCCGAGCCTCCGTACCGGGGCCTGGCCCGCTTCGAACCCGGCGACGCGGCCTTTTACTTCGGCCGCGACCAGCTCATCGACGACCTGCTGCGCCTGGCCGGCCACCACCGGATCACGGCGGTGGTCGGCGCCTCCGGCAGCGGAAAGTCCTCCCTGCTGCGCGCCGGGTTCATCCCTCGCCTGCGCACCACCGAGAACCCTGGCTTACGTCCGGCGGCCCTGCGGGTCATCACCCCAGGGGCTCATCCGCTGAGCGACCACGAGCGGCGGCTGGTACCGAAAGAGGGTGGGGAGGGGGACACGTGGCTGGTCGTGGACCAGACGGAGGAGCTCTACACCCTCTGCACCGACCCGGAAGAACGCACCGCGTTCATTGACCGCCTCCTGACCGCCGCCGCGCCCGACGGTCGGCTGCGGGTGCTGATCGCCGTACGGGCCGACTTCTTCGGCCACCTCGCCGGCCACCGCCCCCTCGCCGACGCCCTGCGCGAGGCCACGCTCCTGGTCCCGCCCATGAACCGCGACGAACTCCGCGAGGCCATCGTCAAACCCGCCCAAGCGGCAGGTCTCATCGTCGAACGCACCCTGACCGCCCGCATCATCGACGAAGTCGACGGCGAACCCGGCGCCCTGCCCCTGATGTCCCACGCCCTCCTGGAAACCTGGCACCGCCGCAAAGGCCGCGCCCTCACCCTCACCGCGTACGAAGCCGCCGGCGGCGTCCACGGCGCCATCGCCCAGAGCGCCGAAGACCTCTACACCGACCTGTCCCCTGACCAAGCTTCCTGCGCCCGGCGGATCCTGCTACGCCTGATCACCCCAGGAGAAGGCGCACAGGACACCCGACGGCCCGCACCCCGGGAAGAGCTGGAAACCGACACCTCCCCCGCCACCGCCGCCGTACTGGAGCGCCTGGCGAAAACACGGCTGGTCACCCTCGACGGCCCAACCGTGCACCTCGCCCACGAAGCCCTCATCGCCGCCTGGCCCCGGCTGCAGAAGTGGATCAACGAGGACCGCGACCGCCTACGCCGCCACCGTCAGCTCACCGACGCCGCCCACACCTGGCACAACCTCGGCCGCGACTCCGGCGCGCTGTACCGAGGCACCCGGCTCGCCGCCGCCGAGGAAGCCTTCCCCACAGCTGACGCCGACCTCACTCCTCTGGAATGTGACTTCCTCACCAGCAGCTCCACCGCCCGCCACCACGAAGAGCAGGCAGCCGCCCGTACCACCCGACGCCTGCGCCAGTTCGCCACCTCCGTCTCGATCCTGCTCGTCCTCGCTCTCACCGCTGGACTGATCGCCTGGCAGCAATACCGGACCAGCGAGCAGCAACGGCGCCAGGCGCTCACCGCCCAACACATCGCACTGTCGCGGCAGCTGGCCGCCCAGTCGGCCGGGCTCATGGACTCCGATCCCGACCTGGCCTCGCTCCTGGCCGTCCAGGCGTACCGGACCAGTCCCACGAAGGAAGCCACCGCCAGCCTTTTCACCGCTGCGGCTCTTCCTCTCAAGCGCCGTCTGACCGGACACACCGGCTTCGTGGGATCGGTGGCGTTCAGTCCAGACGGCCGCACCCTCGCCAGCGCTGGGGAGGATGGGAAGGTCCGGTTGTGGGACGCGGCGACCGGCAAGCCACGCACCACCCTGACCGGGCACAGCCGGGCTGTGTTGACGGTGGCGTTCAGCCCGGACGGCCGCACCCTGGCCAGCGGTGAGGAAGGCGGGAAGATCCGGCTGTGGGACGCGGCGACGGGCAGGCCACGCGCCACCATGACCGGAGACGCCGACGTCGTCGAGTCGGTCGTTTTCAGCCCCGACGGCCGCACCCTCGCCAGCGGAGGATGGGACGGAAAGATCCGGCTGTGGAACGTGGCGACCGGCAAACGACGCGCCACCCTGTCCGGACACGACGAAGGCCCCCAATCGGTGGCGTTCAGCCCGGACGGCCACACCCTGGCAAGCGGCGGCTTCGACAGGAAAGTGCGACTGTGGGACGTGACAACGGGCAGGGTACGGACCGTCCTGACCGCGCATGACGCCCCCGTGGTCGTGGTGGCGTTCAGCCCGGACGGCCGCACCCTGGCCAGCGCCGGCGACGACCTGACGGTATGGCTGTGGGACGTGGCGACGGGCAAACGGCGCACCACCCTGTCCGAAAACGCCGACGCCGTGGGGACGCTGGCGTTCAGTCCCGACGGCCGCACCCTGGCCAGCGGTGGGAGCGGTGGGAGCGGTGGGAAGGTCCGATTGTGGGACGTGGCGACCGGCGGGCCACGCGCCACCCTGACCGGACACACCGGCATCGTGGAATCGGTGGCGTTCAGCCCGGACGGCCACACCTTGGCAAGCGCCAGCGACGACAAGACAGTCCGGCTGTGGGACGTCACGAAGGACAGGCCGCGCACCACCTTGACCGGACGCCACGAGGCCGTGGCCTCGGTGGCGTTCAGCCCGGACGGTCGTACGCTGGCCAGCGGTGAGGACGGCGGGAAGCTCCGGCTATGGAACATGGCAACCGGCAGGCCACGCGCCATCATGACCGGAGACACCGACGTTGTGGAGTCGGTCGCGTTCAGCCCCGACGGCCGAACCCTGGCCAGCGGAGGGAGGGACAGAAAGATCCAGCTGTGGAACACGGCGACCGGCAAACAACACACCACGCTGACCGGACACACCGAAATCGTGGGGACGCTGGTGTTCAGCCCCGACGGCCGCATCCTCGCCAGCGGAGGATGGGACGGAAAGGTCCGGCTGTGGAACGTGGCGACCGGCAAACAACGGGCCACCCTGACCGCAGACGCCAAGGGGGTGATGTCGATCGCCTTCAGCCCGGACGGTCGTACGCTGGCCAGCGGTGAGGACGGCGGGAAGGTCCGGCTGTGGAACGTGGAAACCGGCAGGCCACGCGCCACTCTGACCGGAGACGCCGAAAGCGTGGAGGCGGTGGCATACAGCCCCGACGGCCGCACCCTGGCCAGCGGCGGCTTCGAGGGGACCATCCGACTGTGGGATGTGGCAACCGGCAAACCACGCGCCATCCTCACCGGACACACCGACTACGTGGTTTCCCTGGCGTACAGCCCCGACGGCCGCACCCTGGCCAGCGGCGGCTTCGAGGGGACCATCCGACTGTGGGACGTGGCAACCGGCAAACCACACACCATCCTCACCGGACACACCGACTCCGTGGAATCCCTGGCGTACAGCCCCGACGGCCGCACCCTCGCCAGCGGCAGCGCCGACGAGACGATCCATCTGTGGAACGCCGCTCTCCCTGACCCAGCCGCCTCCATCAAGAGAGTCTGCCAAGCGGTCCAGCGGTCCTTCACCCGAAGCGAACAGTCGCTCTACCTCGCGGACCAACCCACCAGCCCCGCGTGCCGGTCATGAGCCGCAGCCGTCGGTCCACTCTCCGTCGCGCATCACATACCTGCCCTTGATCTCATGCTCGCCGTGCATGGTCTGTATCGCCCACGGCAGCACCTTGAAAAACGCGTAGGAGGCGTGATCCTTCCGCGGGTCCCAGCCCCATCTCCGCACGAACGCGTCCGCCGCGGCGGGCGGCACCTCGTCAGCGGTGAAGGTCTCCACCGTTCCGTCGATCAGGACGACATCCCGCGTATCGCCCAGCGCAAGGCGAGCCCGGCCCGTTTCCCGCAGGTTGCGCCCGGTGGGGTTGGTGAGCCTGGTCGCCATCCACAGCGCCGCGCCGTCCCAGAGGAACCACAGCGGCACCAGGTACGGCAGTCCGTCCGCGTCGGCGGACGCGACCCAGATGTCCTCCTCTGTCCGCAGTCTTTCGAGTACGTCACGACGCCGTTGTTCGGCGCTGCGCGGTTTCTTGGCGATGTTCATGTCTCGCGACGGTACTGACCACGGGGCCCGAACACCTCGGGCCATGGTCCTAGGCCACAGCCGGAGTCCGCCTCATTCCGTGAGCGCACCGAGCGCCGGCCAAGCCTCAACCAGGCGTCAAACGGACCAGCAGGTCGCGCAGGCGGGTGTGCCCGGTGGCCATGAAGCGGTGCAGGTTCCGGGAGGCGAAGGCGACCCGCTGGGCGCTGCGGCGGCGTTCCGCGTCGTAGGCGCGCAGGGCGGAGGGCAGGCCGGTCGCCGGACCGTGCTCGGCGACGGCCCGGGTCAGGGCCTCCGCGTCGAGGATCGCCGTGCAGGCGCCCTGGCCCAGGTTGGGTGTCATGGCGTGCGCCGCGTCGCCGACCAGCGCGACCTTCCCGTCGCGGACGAAGGTCGGCAGGGCGGGGAACAGATGACGCATCTCGTAGCGGATCCAGGTGGACGGGGCGGTCTCGGCGAGGATGCGCGGGACAGGGTCGTGCCAGCCCTCGAAGTGCCCGCGCAGTTCCTCGGCGGTGGTGGCTTCCGGGACGGTGGCGTACCAGTTGGTGCGGCCCGGCTCGACCGGGGTCATGCCGAAGAACCGGCCCTTGCCCCAGGTCTCGCCGTGGACGCCGCTCTCGAAGTCGGCGATGCCGATCCAGGCGACGGTTCCGATCCGCCGCGGGCCGCTGCGGTCGCCGAAGCAGGACGTCCGTACGGCGCTGTGGATTCCGTCGGCGCCGACGACCAGGTCGTGCCCGGCCAGCAGGGCCGCCACATCACTGGCGTTCTCGCCGTACTTCAACGGCACATCCCCGAAGGCGTCCAGCTCGCCCAGCAGGGCGTCGATCAGACAGGGGCGGGAGACGAGCAGTTCGGGGCGACCGTGCTTCCGCTCGATCCGCTCCAGCGGAAGGCTCGCCGGCACCTTCCCTCGGGGGTGCGGATCCGGGCACCTCGGTAGGGAACCGCCCGGCTGCGGAGCGCCTCGCCCACGCCCAGGCGGTCGAGCGTGGTCTGCGCGGTGGGGTGGATGCCGAAGGCCGTGCCGTACCGCTCCAGCTCCGTACGCCGCTCCAGGATCGACACCGTCCAGCCCGCGCGGCGCAGCCCGATCGCCGTCGCCAGGCCACCGACCCCCGCCCCCACGACAACCGCTGTTGCCGTCATGTGACTCTCCCCGGTTTGTCCGGCCCACCACCCAGCAACTACCACCTGGCCGACGCGGGCGGACGCGGCCTGACGCATCGCGCTGTCGACACGGCCGCGGAGGTGCCGCCAGGCACCGCCAAGAACTACTTCCCGACCAGGGACGCCTTGCTGCGCGGGGTGGCCGAGCGCTGCCTGGAGCAGTACCGCGAGACCACGGCCCGCGTTCGTACGCGGGCTGCTGCGGGCGGTGTGCCCGGAGCACCCGGAGAACCCGGACTGACCGAACCGCGACTTCGCCGGGCCCGCGCCGGTTCAGGCTTCCCTACCGACGGAGGAAATGTGCCATCAGGTAGCACGGGATAGCACTACTCGCTACCGTGGACATCATGACCGCACAACCCGAGATCACCCAGCGCGACCTGCGCACCAAGTCCAAAGAGATCATGGACGCGGTCCAAGACGGGCAAGCCTTCACGGTCACCCGGGACGGGCACCGCATTGGCGAGCTGATCCCGCTGCGGCGGCGCAGGCGGTTCGTCCCGCGCGGCGAGTTCGCGGCGATGTCTCGTACAGCCCCCGACATCTCTCTGGAGGCGTTCCGCGCCGACCAGGACGCCACCGCCGAGCAGGAGCCGGACGACCCTTATGCCCGCTGAGTACCAGCAAGGACTCCTCGACACCAACGTGATGATCCTGCGCAGGTGGGTGGACGCTGACGAGCTTCCCGCCGAGGTCGCGATCAGCGCCATCACCTTGGCCGAGCTGTCCGCGGGGCCGCACGAAGTCCGCCGGAACGAGGAGCAGGACGACTACGACGAGCACGCCGAGCGCGCCCGGCGGACGGATGTCCTCCAGCGCGCCGAAAACGAGTTCGACCCCATCCCCTTCGACGCGGAAGCAGCCCGCATTTACGGGAGGGTCTGCGCGGCCGTGATCAGCGCCGGCCGAAAACCGCGGCGTCGGGTCGCCGACCTGATGATCGCCGCCATCGCCATCGCCGAGGGTCTCCCGCTCTTCACCACCAACCCCGACGACTTCAAAGGGCTGGACGATCTCCTCACCGTCGTCCCCGTCACCCGGCCGCGGGTACTCCACGACCGATAACAGAGCGACCGGAGACGCCATGACCATCGGCACCATGACCGCCGGCATATCGACCCTGCGCACCGTCAGGACGTACCACGATGCCCGCTCCCGCGGAGATGTCCCGCTGATCTTCGACGCGACCCCGTGGCAGGCCGTCATGGCCGCGGCCGGGCCGTTCCGGGACGAGGCGGGCCGGTGACGGAACCGCCGGGGCGGGGCTGTGCCACCTGCGCCGTGGTCGCGGTGCAACTGGTCCTGGTCGCGGTGCTCTTCGTTGGGGCCTGGGGCGAGGAGTACTTCTCCTGGGATCCGAACTACGTCCCAGAAGACGTCGACCCGTACATCGTGAAGATGGGTGTGGTGGCCGTTGTCGCCGCCGCGGCGGGGGTCTTCGCCGGTGTGCGCGGCGCGGGGGCGGCGGCTTATGGCCAGGCGGTGGTCGTGGTCATCACCCTCATCGTCATGGCGGTGACGAACGCCATGGGCTAGAGCGCGCAGGAGGAGCAGCACCAGCGGGAGTGCTACGCGGCCCCGGCCGCCGCGGAGTGCGCGGACGTACGTTGAAGAAGATCACCGTCCCGGGGTCACAGCGCCCAGACGCCCTTGACCAGCGTGGACAGCCCGCCCGCCAACGCGAGCAGGAGGACGAGCAGCCGGGCTCCCCGCTCCGGGACGCGCTCGGCGAGCGCCTTGCCGACGACCGCGCCCGCCGCCATGCCGACCACCGCCAACGCCCATACGGCCGTACTCAGTCGGGGAACCCCGTTGGCGGCGATGGAAAACGCGTTCACCAGGATCCCGTAGAACTGCGCGTTCGGCACGAACTCGCGGACGGTCCAGCCCGCGTTCATCGCGTACAGGGACACGGGCGGACCGCCGACCCCGGCCGATGAGTTCATGAAGCCCCCGGCGGCTCCCGCGGTCAGCGCTCCCTTGACGCCGCTCAGGGCGGGCACCCGCGTGCCGCCCATGACGAGCAGGACGGCCACGGTGACCAAGCCGCCCATGACGGCGAGGAGGACGGGTTCGGGCAGGTGGGCGGCCACCCACGTACCGGCCGGGACGGTGCACGCGGACGCGGCGACCAAGGGGACCATCGCCCTCAGCCGGACCAGCCGCCAGCCGCCCCCGGCGAGCCCCACCGCGCAGATGACACCTGCCGCGCAGTTGGCGAGGGCGACGCCCTGGGCCGGGCCGACCAGCAGGACCAGGGCGGGCACGGCGACGAGCGCGAACCCCATCCCCGTCAGCCACTGCACGGAGGCGCCCACCAGGACGACGCCGCCGAGTAGCAGTTCCGCCGCCCCAACGTTCATGGCCGAAAGCTTCTCATGCCACGTTCCTCAGGACCATGGTCCTCAGGGGCAGGCGACCACCTGGCCGGCCCACGACAGGCCGCCGCCGAACGCGAGCAGCAGGACCGGGGCGCCCGAGGGGAGGTCGCCGCGGGCCGTCAGCTTGGACAGGGCGAGCGGGACGGACGCGGCCGAGGTGTTGCCGGACTCGACGACGTCCTGGGCGATCACCGCCTCCTCGGGGAGGCCGAGTTGGCGTACCACGGCCTCGATGATGCGGAGGTTGGCCTGGTGGGTGACCACGCCGGCGAGGTCGGCGAGGGTCAGGCCGGCGCGGTGGCAGGCTTCGCGGGCGATGGCGGGGAGTTCGGTGGTGGCCCAGCGGAAGACGGTCTGGCCCTCCTGGGCGAAGTACGGGTGCCAGTCGTCGACCAGGCGTACGGCGTCGCCGCGGGTGGGGTCGGAGCCCCAGGTGACGGGGCCGATACCGGCCCCCTCGGCGGCGCTGATCACGGCGGCGCCCGCGCCGTCGCCGAGCAACACGCACGTACTGCGGTCGCTCCAGTCCGTCACGTCGGACATCTTCTCGGCGCCGATGACCAGGGCGTGGCGGGCGGCGCCCGCGCGTACCGAGTGGTCGGCGCAGGCGAGGGCGGTGCAGAAGCCCGCGCAGCCGTTGTTCAGGTCGAAGGCCACGGCGGACGGGATGTCGAGGCGGGCCGCGACCTGGGCGGCGATCGACGGGCAGCGGTCGATCGCGGTGCAGGTGGCCACGGTGATCAGGCCGATGTCGGCCGGCTGCAGCCCGGCCCCGGCGAGCGCCTTGCCCGCGGCGGCGGTGGCCATGTCGGTGACGGACTCGTCGGGCGCGGCGATGCGGCGCGTGGCGATGCCGGTGCGGCGGCGGATCCATTCGTCGTTGGTGTCGACCTTCGTCGACAGCTCGTCATTGGTCAGCACGCGCGAGGGCTGGTAGTGCCCCAGGGCGGCTATGCGGCTTCCGGACACGGCTGTTCTCCTCGACTCGACGGCAGTAGACACTGTCTACGCTTCGCTGCCGGGCAATATAGCAACTCGGTCGCCGAAGCCCGCGGAACACAGGAGCGCATCCGGCTGGTGTGGGAGCCCGCGCAGGGCGCGCAGCCGGGTAGATCGCGTACGAGCTGGTCGGCCTGCCGCTGACTTTGTGGTGGATATGAGACAGCGACACGCCGATGTCACGGCGTGTCGCTGTCTCATATCCACCACAAACGCAACGCCGAGCGCACAAGTGCAGACGTCGGCCGTCGCGGGGCAGGCAGTGCGGGTCAGCCTGCCGTCCAGGGGCGGAGTTTGTCGGGGTTGCGGACAGCCCAGATGTGCGTGATCCGGCCGTCTGCGACGTCGAACGCGTACACCGCCACCGTGACGCCCTCCAGCTGGGCCATCAGGCCGGGCTGGCCGTTGACCGTACGCTCCAGGACCGTCAGGCCGCCGGGTGTTCTGCCGGCGATGTCCACGAGGTAGTGCGCGATCCGCTCGCTGCCTTCCACCGGGCGGAGCGCGGCGCTGACCAGGCCGCCGCCGTCCGCGGTGAGGGTGGCGCCGGAGTCCAGGAGGCCGATGAGGGTGCCGATGTCCTGGGCTTCCCATGCCTGTTTGAAGTTTCTGACCAGGTCGGCCTGGTGGGCTGCCGGGGCCGTGGGCGGTCGGGAGGTGCGGATGCGGCGGCGGGCCGAGGAGGCCAGCTCCCGGCATGCCGCCGGGGTGCGGCCGGTGATCTCGGCGATCTCGGCGAAGGAGTAGCGGAAGACATCGTGCAGGATGAGCGCGACGCGCTGGGCCGGGGTCATCGATTCGAGCGCGACGAGGAAGGCCATGCTGACCGACTCGTCCATGGTGACGCGGTCGGCCGGGTCGGCCATGGCGGCGCCCGCTCGCCCACTGATCCACTCGGTTCGGTCGGGCAGCGGCTCGGGGATCCATTCGCCCACGTAGGCCTCGCGTCGGACCCGTGCCGAACCGAGGAGGTCCAGGCAGACGCGGGTGGCGACCCTCGTCAGCCAGGCGCCGGGCGAGGCGATGGCGTCCCGCTGTTGCCGGGACATGGCGTACCAGCGGGCGTAGGTCTCCTGGACGGCGTCCTCGGCCTCGGCCAGGGAGCCCAGCAGCCGGTAGGCGAGATTGATCAGCTGGCGCCGCTCGCTGGTGATCGCGCCCAGGTCCGCGTCGGACCGGTCGTGTTCTGACTCCGCGTGGTCGCTCATGGTTCCGCAGGCTCCCTGGGTCGGTTGTGCCGTCATCAGTCCGACGAGACAGCGCACCGGAATGTCAGGCTGCCGCGCCGCCCTGACATTCCGACGGGTCGCGTCGTCGTACTGCTTGAAGGCGCTCACCTTCGATGCGCGGATCGCCCCCTTTGAGCCCGGCTCCCCCGGTTCCCCGCGGGCAGCGAGCACCGCAGTGTCACCAGCACCAGCACCAGGACAGGAGAACAATGACCAAGATCGGGATCATACTCGGCAGCACCCGCCCCGGCCGCAGGGGCGAACAGGTCGCGCAGTGGGTCCATGAGCGGGCAGCGCGCCGCACGGACGCCGGGTTCCAGGTGATCGACCTGCTCGACCACCCGTTGCCGCACCTGGACGAGCCGACGCCGGCGGCGATGTCAGGGGGCCGGTACCAGCACGGACGCACCAGGGCCTGGGCGGACGCCATCGCCTCGTTCGACGGGTTCGTCATGATCACTCCGGAGTACAACCACTCCATTCCAGGGGTGCTCAAGAACGCCATCGACTACCTGTGCGCGGAGTGGAACAACAAGGCGGTCGGGTTCGTCTCCTACGGCGGTCTGGGCGGCACCCGCGCGGTCGAGCAGCTGCGGCTGATCTGTGGGGCGCTGCAGATGGCCGATGTGGCCCCGCAGGTCGCATTGTCACTGCTGACCGAGTTCGAGAATTACACGACTTTCAAGCCGGGCGACCACAGCACCACCGCGCTGGACGCGCTGCTGGACCAGCTCGTCGCCTGGAGTACCGCCCTCGCGCCGCTGCGCGCGACGTCAGAACGCCAGCCTCGGGCCTGACATTCCGGGCTGCTGTGTCGTCGTACCAGTGAGAAACCGAGATTCCACACCAATGGGAAGGGACGGGGCGTGATGTCCACGCAACGCGAGGTCGACGAGGCCAAGATCAGGCAGCAGGTCGAAAAAGTTGTGGAAGGGATTCGAACCAAGGATCTGGAGGGCCTGAAGCGGCTCTACGCCAAGGATATCGTGTCCTTCGACGTCGAGCCGCCGCTGCAGCATGTAGGGGTGGAGGCGAAGTCGGAGAACTGGGCGAGGGCGTTCACGTTCTTCCAGGATGTGCGTTATGAGGTTCGTGACCTGACCGTCACCGCGGGCGGTGACCTGGCTTTCGGGCACTTCTTCGGCCGGCTCAGCGGAACGCTGAAGAACGGGGCAGCGACAAGCGGTATGTGGGTCCGGGGCACTTTCTGCTTCCGGAAGGTCGACGGCGATTGGTTGATCGCGCACGACCAGGTTTCTGTGCCGTTCGACATAGCGAGCGGTAAGGGAGTGACCAACCTCGAGCCCTGAGGGGTCGCAGCTGGTCGCGGTCAGAATTCTCGAAGGAAAGATACGATGACGGTCAACAGTTCCGAAGTCAAGGCGTCCTTGGAGAGTCGCATCGACGCCATGCAGTCGAAGGACATCGATCGGCTCATGTCCTTCTACGCTTCCGACATCGTCTATTACGATGTCGTTCCCCCGCTCCGGTTCACGGGAATCGAAGAAGTGCGCCGCAACTTCGTGCGATGGTTCGACGGTTACCACGGCCCCATCGGCCTGGAAACGCACGACCTGGCCATCGCGACACATGGGGACGTCGCGTTCGCCAATATGCTCCACCTGGACTCAGGGAAGCGCAAGGGCGGGCTCCAGTCGTCGATATGGGTGCGGGAGACCGTTTGCCTCCGGCATGTGAACGGCAAGTGGCTGATCACGCACGAGCACATCTCGATCCCGATCAACCCGACGAACCTTCAGGCCTGGTTCGCGTCGGACAAGGACCACCCTGCCTGATCCTGCGCCGGGAAGGCTTCCGGGGGTGATCGAGGGTGCCTTGCGTCCTCAATCACCCCCATGCGCCCTCTCAGGTGATCGACGTGTCGCCGTGGGCCTCCAGAACCTTGCGCAGGCCCGCGGCGACCTGCTCGCACTCGTCGCGGTCGAGGGCTCCGAGGATCTTGGCGTAGTTGCGCAGATGCGCGGCCATCACGGCGTCGATGAGCTCCCGGCCGCGCTCGGTCAGATGGATGAGGACGGTGCGCCGGTCGCGACCCTCGCGGACCCGCTCGACCAGCCCCTTGGCCTCCATGCGGTCGATGCGATTGGTGATGGCCCCGGAGGTCACCATGGCGGCTTTGAGGAAGGCGCCCGCGGTCAGGGCGTAGGGCGGGCCCGAGCGGCGGAGCGTGGTGAGGACGTCGAACTCGCCCATCTCGATGCCGTGTTCGGCACAGAACGCCTTGAGCGACTTGTCGATGACGCGCTGCATCCGCTGCACGCGACCGAGCACTTGGACCGTCCAGAGATCGTCCGCCAACTCGGGGCGCTCCTGCGCCCACTGCTCAGCGATGAGGTCAATGACGTCGCTCATCGGCACTCCCCTCGGCGTCCCTGTTTTCCTCAGCGTAGACCTTCTCAATGTTAAGACACTTGACGCCGCACAAGCCCGGCTGTTTTTATCTCAACGTTGAGAGAATGAACCTTGAGATAAGCGAGGCGGGGGAACCGTTGTCCATCACCGCAAGGCCGGGCCCCCGCGGCACCGGCACCGACACCGGCACAAGCGACGGCCGAGCCCGTCCGATCCCCGTACTCTGGCTGGCGCTGCTGGCCACGCCGGTCGCCGCCGGGGCCAACGCCCCCGTACTGATCCTCGACGACATGAGCCGTTCGCTGGGCGTCGGCACGGCGACCGCCGCCTGGCTGGTCACCGCGTTCGCGTGGGCGATGACCGTGGCGATGCCGCTGCTGGCGACGCTGCTGCGGCGGCGCGGGGCGCGGATGGCGCTACGGGTCGGGGCCGGTCTCGTGCTCGGCGGCAGCGTTGTGCTGGTCGCGTCGCCGTGGCTGCCGCTGACCCTCCTCGGGCGCGCCGCGCAGGCCGCGGGCGGCGCGGGGCTGATCGCGGTGGCGATGAGCCTGGCGGGCAACGCCCGGCGGATGGGTGTGATCAGCGCCGGGTTCGGCATGCTGGGCGCGGCCGGTCCCCTGCTCGGCGAGCGCATCACCGAGGCGGTGTCCTGGCGGGCCGCCCTGGCGGTGTCGGTGGTGGCGCTGCTCGCCGTACCTGCCGTCGGGCGCCATGTCACCCAGGCCCCGCCCGCCGAGGGCCGCTTCGACACCCGGGGCGCGCTGCTGCTCAGCGCCCTGGCCACCGGTGTCATCCTGCTGCCCTCCTATCCACTGCCGGCCGTCGGCGCGGCGGTGGGCGCAACCGTGCTGCTCGCCCTGCACATCCGCCGCCGCCCGGAGGGGTTCGTCCCGTCGGCGGTGCTGCGCACCCCCGTCTTCCGCATCGGAACGCTGCTCGCGCTCACGCTCTCCACGTCGTACTTCGTGCTGCTGTTCGCCGTGCCACGGCTGATCGCCGGGCGGGCCGGCTGGTCGACGGGGGCGGTGGCCACCGGCCAGCTGGTGGCCCTGCTGACCGGTTCGGCCCTCGCCCTCGGCTTCGCGGCGGTCTCGGCACGGCTCGGGCGGACGCGGGTGCGGGCGGTGCTGCTCACGGTCGGGGTGCTGGCCGCGGCGACGGCGGCGTGGGCCCACAGCGCGCCCGCGCTGCTCGCGGCGGCGGGCGCGGCGGTGTTCTGCGCGACGGGCGCCAACGCCACCCAGTCCATGGACGCCGCCTCCGCCGTACCGGCGGCCCAACGTCCCACCGCCATCGGCCTGTTCACCCTCGGCTATCAGCTGGGCGGGGCGCTGGGCCCGGCGCTGGCGACGCTGCTGGTGCTGGGCTGAGCGCCGGCTCCGGGCACAATGCCGCCGGGGGCGACAGGAACGGCCTAGTAGTCGCGGTTGCCGTTGCCGCCGGGTGTGGGTAGCTCGAACCAGACCGTCTTGCCGCGTCCGCTGGGAGAGTTGCCCCAAGCGGAGGCCATGGCGGAGACGATGACCAGGCCCCGTCCGCCTTCCGCTTCGTCTTCGGCGAGGCCGAGCGAGACGGGCAGCGCGGGGTGCGGGTCACTGTCGCGGACCTCGACGCGGATCCGCTCGGGGTAGCGACGTACGTGCATGTCGACGTCGCTGTCGCCGTGGATCAGGGCGTTGGTGACCACCTCGGAGGCGAGGAGCTCGGCCTCCTCCGACATCGGGGTCAGCTCGACGCTGTGCAGCCATTCGCGGAGGAATCGCCGGGCACGCCGGACGCCTTGCAGGTCACGGCGGTGGATCGCGAGGCTGCGGACATGCAGGTGGGAGCCCGCCGAGGGGCCTTCGTACCGTACGAGCAGCAGTGCGGCGTCGTCGGCGCGGGCGGGTCGGCTGGCGATGCCGCCGATCAACCGGTCACCGAGGGTCTCCAATTCCCCTCCGGAGTCGGCGAGCGCGGCCTCGAGCGTGTCGATGAACCTGCCGGTGGGCTGGCCGACGGGCTCGGCAAGGTCTCCGGTGTAGAGCATGATCAACGTTCCCGGGGCCAGGGTGACCGTCGTGGCCTGGTAGCGGGCGTCCGCTTCGATGCCCATGGGGATGCCGGGGTCCACCTCCTGGGCGCGGTACCCGCCGTCAGGGCTGCGGATCAGCGGCGGGTGGTGGCCGGCGGTGACGATCTCGGCGGTGCCGGTGCTCGGATCGAGCCACACGCAGCAGCAGGTGGCGAACCGGTCGGTTTCCAGCTCGAGCAGCAGGCGGTTGGTCCGGCTCAGCACGGTGCTCGGGTCGTGCCCTTCGGCCGCGTAGGCGCGTACCGCACTACGCAGCTGGCCCATGGTGATGGCCGCAGCGATGTTGTGGCCCTGGACATCACCGATGACGGCTCCGATGCCACCGTCGGGCAGGTTGATCACGTCGTACCAGTCGCCGCCGAGCTCGATCCCGCTACTGGTGGGCACGTAGCGCGTGGTGGTGATCACGCCGGCCTGATGGGGCAGCATGCGGGGCAGAAGGGTCTGCTGGAGACGTTGGGCGAGGGCGTGCTGGGCGTCGCGGTGCCAGGTTCGCTCGAATGTCTGGCCGAGCAAGGTCGCCAGCGCGATGAGAATCGAGTGCTCGGAGAGGATGCTCGCCTGATCAGGCCGGAATCCGATCGAGCAGCTTCCGATGGCGTGGCCGCCGGCCAGCAGGGGCAGCACCGCCCAGACGAGGTTGTCGCGCTCGGGCACACCAGGCTCCGGGCCGCCTTCCTCGGGCGGGCCCTGCACGATCTGCCGCTTCTGCGACATCGCGTCGGTCTCCGGCGAGGAAACGCCCAGCGGTCGGCCATGGAGGCGGCGGAGGAAGGAACGGGAGCAGCCGGAGGCACCGATCACCCGCAGCCGGTCGCCGTCGATCAGGCTGAGCGCCATGGCGGGCGCGTTGAATCCGTTCGTGATCCGCTCCAGCGCCAGATTCGCCGCCTCGGAGGTGCGTTCCGCACCGATCAGCGCGTTCGCCAGTTTGTGCACGTGGTAGATCAGCGGCGTGGTGGCCCAGGACCTCTCGTCGAAGTGGGCGTCGTTAGCCGCCTCTCCGGGTGCGGTGACCACCAGCGGCACCCGCGGCGGCTCCATCGAAACGCCCCGATCCACGAGCCGCTCCAGCTTCCGAACCGTCTCGGCGCCGAGATCGTGCAGGTAGCGGCGGTCGTCGTCGGTCAGCACCCGGAACATTTGCGGCCAGTACGCGGCCACCGCACCGAAGCGGCGCGTCTCGGAGATCAGCGGCACCGAGGTGACGGTGAACGGGAAGGGCGCGAAGACCGCAAGCTCGGGGTGGCTCCCCAACTCCTGGAGGGAATGGGCGGTCGTGATCTTTCCCGTGCTGAACGCGGTCGCCGACGCGTAGACATACTCGTCCTCCGGCACACGCTCCACCGACCCAATACCGAGAGGCGTCACCGCCACCACCGCAGCGCTCAGCATGCGGCTGTCGGCGTCGTGCAGGTACACATTGACCGCCGACGCCCCCAGATCGGCCAGCGGTCGCCGGGCCACCAAGGTCAGCAGCTCATCCCGCTCGACGACGTCCGGTGTTCTGTCGGCAGGCGGCACCGCTTGGCTGATCGACAGCTCATCACCGACTGCCCCCGCACCGGGCGGACCATTGCCTGGTGGCAGCATTCGATCCGATACGCGATGTTTCATAATGATCACACCTGACCCATCACCTGACTTTGCCTTCTCCCTCCATTGTCCCCATTTAAGTTCATAAATCACATGATCCCGCTTGGGTGCAGGGCCTATGAAGGGAAGCCCGAGGGAGGTGGAGGGTCATCGAGGCGCGCAACGCGCGCGACGAGTACTACCCCCTTGCCGGCGGCTGTACCAGTCGCTCCACCTGCCCACCCGCCGCCCTGCTCGTCGTACAGGGCGCTGGACCGCACGGCCCCGGCCTACACAGCGGACGCGCAACTGCGCACCAGCCGCTGCTCACCAGGGTCACACAGCGCCGGCACCGCCTGCGGCGTCTCGTCGAGCATGGCCGCCGCGACACCGGCCAGCCCCCGCAGCCCCTCAGGAGCGGCCACCGAGGTCAGCCGCGCCATCAACTCGGCCAGGACCCGCACGGCCACGCGGTGCGAAGGCGTCGGGGACGTCGATGGGGGTCGATGGGAAAGGTCTCCTTCGTGGGGTCCGCAGAATCGGGATGGGACGTACGAAGGAGGTGGCGGGGGTGCCCGGCCGGCGGGCAGGCGTCAAAGCATGCCTCGACCCTAGGCGGTAGGGGGGTGCGGCGCGACAAATCGTTCGGCGTTGAGCGGTGTCTCGCTTAGGGTTCCCCAGTTGTCCCTTTGGAAAGGCGAGTGGTGGACATGGCACCCCGGACAGTGACGCGAGACGAGTTGGCAGGGGTGGCGCGGGCCGCGCTGGGGGGCGGGCGGCGGTTGGAGGCGGTTGAGCGGCTTGCCGGGGGCAGCAGGAAGGGCGTGTACCGGCTGACGATGGACGATGCCACGACGGCGGTCGCGTATCTGTGGGACGAGTCGGAGAACTACTGGCCGACGGCCGAGGGCGACGGCGACCTCACCGATCCGTTCTCGCCCGGTGTCGGGCTCGACCTGTTCGAGGCCGCCCGTGCGCGGCTGGGCTCGCTGGGCCTGCGGGTTCCCGAGGTCCACCTGGTCGACCGCGATCGCACCCACTACCCGGCCGACCTCGCGATCGTGGAGGACTTCCCCGGCGAGAACCTGCTTGACCTGCTCAACCGCGACCCGCGCGCCGCAGAGCCGACGATGGCGCGCCTTGCCGATGCCTTGGTGGCGATGCGGGGTCACCAGGCGCCATCGTTCGGCAAGGTGGCCCTGATCGACGGGGGCAGGACGTCGCGGGGGACGTCGTGCGAGGGTGCCGTGTTCGACTTCGCGCTGCGCTGCCTCGCCGAGGCGGCCGCGCGTGACCAGCGGATCGCGGATGCCCGCGACCGGCTGGAGGAGCGGCTGCGAGAGCTCGCCGCAGCGGTACGGCCGCGTGCCGAGTACTCGGTCGTCCATGGTGAGCTGGGGCTGGATCACGTGCTGGTGGACCGGGACGGCAACCCCGTTCTGATCGACATCGAGGACCTGATGTACTTCGACGTCGAGTGGGAGCACGTGTTCCTGCGACTCCGCCATCCCGAAGGCCACTACCGGCGGTTGGCGGTGGACGGCCTCGACGAAGACCGGTTCGCGCTCTACACGCTCGCCCAGCGGCTGTCACTGACGGCGGGCCCGCTCCGGCTGCTCGAGGGGGACTTCCCCGACCGGGCGTTCATGCGAGGAATCGCCGCACATCACTTGAACGAGGCGCTGGCGCTGGTCTCGGCCGTTTGAGCGTGGCGCTGCGCTCGTCTGCGCAGCCCTTCACTCGCGCCGCTGCTCGATCCTTTCCAACAGCTCCAGGGACCCGGCCAGCCGGGGGTCGCCGATGTCGCGTTGGAGGGCGATGGTGCGGGTCAGTTGGGCCAGGGCGGGGGCGTGGTCGCCGAGGCGGTGGTGGGCCCGGGCGAGGAGGTGGCCGGCCCGGGCGGTGGCCCAGACGTGGTGGCAGGCCGGGTCGGAGGCGGCGTGGAGGGCGGTGGTGGCGGTGGTGGCGGCGGCGGTGGGGTCGTCTTCGTGGAGGGCGAGTTCGGCCTTTTCGAGGAGGAGGGCGAGGCGGTGGAGGCCGAAGCCGCACTGTTCGGCGGTGCGGAGCCCTTCGCGGATCGCGGTGGTGGCGAGGGTGGGGTGGCGCTGGGCGCGGGCGAGGCGGGCGCGGCCGAGGTGGAGGAGACAGAGGTGTTCCTGGGAGCCGGAGGTGACGATCCACTGGGTGGCTTTGTCCAGCAGGCTCTGGGCCATGACGAGGTCGCCGGAGTGGCAGGCGAGGGCGGCCTCGATCAGGTCGTAGCGGGCGACCTCGTCGTTCCAGTCGACGCCCAGGGAGGCGTCGGTCAGTCCCGAGCGGGCGCGGGAGACGTATGCGAGCGCCGGTTCGGGAAGGCCGGCCTCCAGGAGGCACTCGGCCGGTGAGAGCGGGAGGCCGAACCAGACGGGGGCGGTGGCCAGCCGGTCGATGGGCAGGGAGCCGGTGAGGGCGCGGGAGACGGCGAGGATGGGGTCGCGGCGGCTGCCGCGCAGGAGGTCGGCCACCTCGGCGAGGCGGCCTCTGAGGGTGCCGATCATGGCGAGCCACCAGCTGTCGTCCGGGTCGATACGGGCCAGGGCGGCGGGGAGGTCGCCGATCGCGCGGTAGCACCACAGGAGGCCGCCGGGGTCGGGGCAGGTGGGGAACTCCTCCAGGACGCGGACGCAGCGGCTGTACTGGCCGGTCTGCCAGGCGAGATGTTCGTAGCCGCCCATGCGGAGCCGGTAGACCTCCTCGGCCTCGGCGACATGGCCGGCCGCCAGCGAGTGGTGGACCAGCTCTTCGAGGAGGTCCAGGGTCTCGGGGCGGTCGGGGGGCAGCACGCCGGGGCCGCTGACCAGGGCGCTGTAGTGGCGGCGTATGGCCTGGTGGACGGAGCGCGGGTCGGTGAAGGACCGGTAGAAGTGGTCGCGGACCGCGGGGTGAACGGTGAACTGGTCGGCGGATTCGCGCAGGACGAGGTGGAGTTGGTGGAGGTGGCGCAGGGTGGCGAGGACGTCGCGCCGGTCGAGGCCGCTCAGCGGGCCCGCGATCTGGGGGCTGGTGCTGCGGGTGAAGACGGAGTGCAGTTGGTCGGCGGACGCGCCGAAGCGGAAGATGCACAGCCGGGCGAGCAGGGCCGTCTCGCGTTCGCTGAGCGCGGTCTCGTACGCGTCGAGGACCCGCGCCAGGCGCCGCTCCTGCGGCTCTCCCGAGTCGGCGCGCGGCTCGGGCAGCGAGGCGGCGCGGGCCGGGTCGGCGTCGGCGTATGCGACGAGGTAGCCGCTGAGGTGGTCGAGGGTCAGGGCGTGGGCACCGAACTCGTCGATCAGGGTGTGCAGCGCGTCGTCGCCACCGCGTACGCCGCGGTCGCGGATCAGGGCCACCGCGTCCTCGCGGCACAGCTGGTCGATGTCGAGCCGGGCGTAGCCGCGGCCGTGCCAGGGCGCCAGCCGGGGCAGCGGGAGGCGGCTGGTGATCAGGCACTTGGTGGTGCCCAGGCCGTCGGCGAGGCGGTCGATGACCTGGGCGAGCAGCCGGTCGGTCAGGTCGCCGAAGGCGCCCTGACGGTCGGTGGCCGGGCGCTGCACCCGCTCCAGGCCGTCCAGAACGAGCAGTCTGCGCCCCGGCGAGGTGAGGATTTCGGTGAGCAGGTAGAAGGTGCCCATGGGGCTGCCGCGCACGACCGCGCCGCCGCTGAAGTAGGTGTAGGCGACCTCCAGGAACTCCTTGACGTCCTGGTTGAGGTAGAAGCTCCAGATGAACAGCTCGTCGGGCGGCGGGTCCCCCTGTGTCCTCAGCCGGGTCAGGAACTCCCCGGCCAGGGCGGTCTTCCCCGCGCCGCCGAGGCCGAGCAGCGCCAGTACGCCCGGCTCGCCGTCCTGCCAGAAGCGGCTGAGGGCGGCCAGTTCGTCCGCGCGGCCGACGAAGGTGGGGGCGGGGGGCAGGGCGTGGACGATGCCGGCCGTCAGGGGGCGTACCCGCGACGCGGCCCTGGGGTCCGGGTCGCGTGGGGGCGCGGCGAGTGCTTCGGCGTGCGCGGCGACGGCCTCCGCGTTGATCCCGGCGACGTGGGCGACGAGCGCGCCGAGCTCGTGATGGGCGTGGCACCAGGCGACCAGCCTGCGGATGCACTCGCGGCGGCTCATGGCCGCCGAGAGCTCCCGGTACACCTCGGGGTAGTGGTCGAAGCACAGGTCCCGGATCTCGTCCTCGGACAGGGCCCGGTCGATCAGGGCCCGTACGGCGCCGGGGTTGCGCACGGCGCCGTACGCGTCGCCGTGGGGGCCGCCGCCCGTCATGGCGCTACCGCGGGCGCGGGTCCCTTGCGGCACAGCCGGAAGCCGATGTTGGGGGTCATATGGGCGCCCCATCCGCCCTTTCGCCAGCTGCCCGCCTCACGGGACATCCGGAAGGACACCGTGACCGCCTCGGCGCAGTCCGCCCAGGAGCCGCCCCGCAGCACCCGCTCCTGACCCTGGGCGGGCCCGGTCGGGTTGGCTCCCGGGCTGGTGCGGTAGTACTCCGCGTCGTACCAGTCGGCGGTCCACTCCCACACCCCGCCGCTCATCGCGTACAGCCCATAGCCGTTGGCGGGCAGGCGCCGCATGGGCAGGATGGAGAACTGGTCGAAGCGGTCGGAGTCGCAGCGCTCCGGTGTCGGGGGCTCGTCCCCCCACGGATAGCGGCGGCCGGGCAGGCCGCCGCGCGCGGCCCGCTCCCACTCCGCCTCGGTGGGCAGGGCGTACCGGACCTGGTCGGTGGACAGCCGCGCGCACAGCTCCTCGGCGTCCTGCCAGGAGACGCTCACCATGGGCTTGCGGTCGTAGGCCCACGGGCGCCGGGGGTCGTCACGGCGCGGCGTGCCGAACAGGGTCCGGGAGTCGACCCGCTCGCCGCTTCCGCTCACCCAGTCGTGGCGCGGGGCGTGGGCGTGCCAGTCGGTGGCGCGGACGGTCGCGTCCTCGCAGTACTGCAGGCGGATCTTGTTCGCCTCGTACAGGAACCAGCCGGGGTTCACCGATCCGCCCCGCCCGAGCTCCTCCTGGGGCATCCCGGTGGGGGGCGGCTCCCAGTCCATGAGGTCGCAGTGGGCCGCCCAGCTCACCGGGGTCTCGGACAGCCAGTAGTCGTCGAGCCGGACCGGGTGTACCGGGCGCTCGTCCAGGTCGCCGCCGGCGGAGCCCATCACGAAGGAGCCGGCCGGGATGTAGCGGAAGAGGATGCCGTGCTCCTCCACCGCCATCCGGTCCAGCAGCGCGCCCCGGGCCTCGGCGATCTCGGGGTCCGCCGGGGCGACCCTGCGCGCGCGGTCGTACGCGGTCGCGGCGGTGCGCGGGTCGCCCTGGGCCTCCAGCTCGCGGGCGAGCCGCAGCAGGTCGCGGGCGCTGCCGGTGGCGGTGTGGTCCGTGCGCAGCCATTCGTACGCGGATCCCATCGCCTTACCCGCACGATCCGTGGCAGGACACCCCTTGAGCGGAGGGGCAGGAGGGGCGGGAATGCCGCGCCGATACGTCCAGGACGGCGAGCGGGTTGCGGACCGCCGCCCCCGAGCGCGCCTCTGCCGCGACCTGTTCGGCGATCCAGGGGTCGGGGGCGTTGACCGAGCCGGCCAGGACGAGGGAGCGGGCGCGGCAGCCGCCGGCGAAGGTGGCGGTCTGGCCGTGGTCGCTGGCCGGGTCGGTGTGCGGGAGGGCGCGTATCGCCTGGAATCCGGCGCTGTGGTGCCAGATCTCGGCCAGGGACGTCTCCCGTACGTTGGCGGCGACGAAATCCGGGCCGAGGAAGCTGCACGGGTTGACGTCGCCGGACACGGAGACGGAGCACACGAGGTTTCCGGCGCCGCAGCCGTAGTTCTGGTGGATGACGGACTGCGTCTCCTGCCGGGAATGCGGGCTGAACGGGTCGATGTGATGCAGATCGACGTGGTTGCCGGGATCGTCAAGGCTTGGGCCGCCCAGCCGGGACAGGCTGTTCAACGCCTCGGTGTAGTCCACGAAGCTCGGCATCAGTTCCTGATTCCGCTCGGCGACACCGACCGGGTACAGCGGCCGGAACACCGCGGTGTCCGCGCCCACTTCATGGGCGAGCCGGGCGCAGGCGTCGATCTCGTCGAGATTGGTCCGCATGATGGTGAAGGCCAGGGTGAAGCGGGCGTGTTCGCGGAGCACGGCGAGGCGGTCGAGGACCTTGGCGAAGGTGCCGGGGCCGCGCACCCGGTCGTTGGTCTCGGCGGTCGCGCCCTCCAGGCTCACATTCAGCCAGACCAGTTCGCGCTTTCCGAATTCCTTGGCGATGTCCTCGGTGATGAGCAGGCCGTTCGTGGTGATGCACGGGGCCAGGCCGTGGTCGAGGGCCATGTCGATGATGCGGAAAATATCCTTCCGCAGCAGCGGTTCGCCGCCCGTGAGCCCGAGCCGGAATGCGCCGAGCCGCGCCATCTCGGCGAAGAGCCGGTCGATCTCCTCCAGGCTCAGCCGCTTCTCGCGGCGCGGGAGGTCACCGGCGAAACAGTGGGTGCAGCCCAGGTTGCACGAGGCGATGACCTCCAGATGGACCGCCAGCGGGCCGGTGAGATGGTCCGGCGGCACGGCCGGTTCGCCGGTGTCGTCGCGGACGACACCGGCGAACCGGCCGTCGATGGTGAAAAACCCCAGGTCGTAGAAGTGCTCGAAGAAGCGCTGGATCCGGCCGCGCCGGATCGGGTCGTCCGTTTCCGCGAGCAGGCGATCGACGGGGTGCGTGCTCAGCCGCCGCAGTACGTCCGTGGCCTCCGCGTCGAAGGGCAGATACCGCGACGTACGGCGGTCGAAGACCAGGCTGCCGAAGAATTGCGGGGTGAGCACCAGCGGGGCCCGTTCCGGCATCGTTAACCTCCGTTTGTTGTCAGGCCGCGTCCGGGTCGGAAATGGTGAAGACCTTGCGGACCCAGACCCGGCCGCCGCCCTGCCCGGGAACCCCCAGGCCGACCGCGCCGAATCCCTTCAGCTTTCTCACCCGGTAGGGCTCGGCATTTCGCTCCGGATCCTCCGCCGGCCGCCGCTCGGGCCGCTCCACCATGGGCTGCCAGCCGTCGTCGTCGAAACCGGGGCGCGCCCAGGCATCGTCCTCCGGCTCGTCGAGGGAGTATTTCCAAGTGCCGTCCGCCGCCGAGAGCACGGACGTCTCCGCGACGCCGTGAGGGGCCGTGGTCTGCACATGGATGTCTTCATCCGGTTTGTAGATCCCGGCGAACATCAGCGTGGTGTACGCGGAGTCGTACGCGGCTATTTCGAGCGCGAGGACATGTGTGCCGAACGGGACCAGTGGGCGGGACGAGGAGGGCGCCGTGCCGTCGAGGTACATTTCACTCGGGCCGTCGGTCTCCAGCCACATCGTGAAGGGGACTCCGGCCCGCGGATTGCGCCACCGGAGCACCACGCCGCCGCATCCGGCGGGCACCTCGCAATGTCCGTGTTCTTCGAGGATGAAAAGCGGTGACGTCTTGGCGTACCGCGACAGGGAATTGAGCTTCAGCTCACGCTCGTCCATGCTCACCTCTCGTCTCGGATTTCCAGGCGGTCGGTGAACTCGCGGTGTCTGACGGGGTTGACCTCGCCCACCCGTCGCACGAGGTCCGGTAGCCGATCACGTCGCGCACAGTACTCGATCAGCCGGATCGTCTTTTGCGACTTGCTCATGCCCTGGGCGAACTGTCCGTACACGGACGGGAAATGATCGAGGCAGAGTGCGTTCAGCTCGTCGTCGTCCAAGGAGTCCATGACCAGTCGGCGTACGTCACCCGGCTGATAGGAGAGGCGTGCGGGGGCGGCGGCGTTCGCCGTGGCGGTGGCCGGTGCGGGGGTGGCGGCGAGCCGGGCGATGATCCCGTACGCCGCGCTGTCGGGGTCCTCGGCGATCACGCCGACCAGGCGCCGCAGCCTCCCCTGGTCCGCCGCCCGGCGCAGGACCTGTGGCCATACCTCCGCCATGGGCGCCGTCCACGGAAACTCGGCCGCGCGCATCCCCGCCAAGAGTACGAAGGTCCGTACCTCGGGCCCCCGGTCGTACACGGTCAGGAGGACGGCGAGCAGCTCCCGCGCCTGCGGGTCGTCGGCGGCGAAAGGGGCCTTGTCCAACAGACTCGTATCACTCACACCACTCACAGCACTCACAGCACTCCAGCCGAGGCAAGTCCCTCTGCCACCCGGGATATCCGGCGCCCCTGATTACGGAATTCCCGCTTCCCGAACTCCTCGACGGCCAGCCATCGATGGTGCAGCCCGACCAATTGCCACCGTTCGTTGAAGACGGGCGAGCCGGAGGAACCGGCCTCTGTGTCCGTCCAATACTGGATCACATCGTCATCGACATGCCGGACGACGTTGTGGTGCATCCCTATCTTCTTCACCCCGCCGTTCGGATGCTGGATGATGGAGACCCGCTCGCCGACCGAGACCGGCTCGGCGGCGGCCAATGCGACGACGGGAATGTCGGGCGGCAGCGGTCCGTCCGCCCGGATCACGGCCCAGTCGTGCGTCCGGTCGCCGGTGATCGTCTCGGGTCGGCAGTGCACCACCGTATGAACGCGGTGCCGGGCAGCGGTGTCCAGCTCGTAGTGCAGCCAGGCCTCGACGCGCGTCGCGGGCGTACCGCCCACGGGACCGGAGCCGGGGTCGAACAGGACGTGGTGGTTGGTCAGCAGCAGGTCGTCGCCGATCCGGAACGCGGTCCCGTAGGCCCGGCCGCTCTCCAGCGCCACCAACAGCCGCACCACGGCCGGGGCGAGTTCGACCCCGCGCCGCATGAACGCCACATCGAGCAGGGTCGGCTCGTCGAAGATCTGCCGCTCCCACCCGCCACGGGCGTCGAAGCCCTTCCAGACGACCCCCGAATCGGCCGCCGCCGGGGCCTCCACCACCGGCTCCGCCGCCATCAGCTCCCGCAGCCGCAGCGCCACCGCCTCATCGCTTTCCGCCACTTGTTCGAGCAGCGCACGCAGGCGATTCTGGTTACGGGCCTTGGTGATCAGGTCGTGCCAGACGGAATGCATCGGCCGATCCCATGCGATCGTCGCCGGTTTCACCCCCGCCCGTACGGCGAACTCGACAACCGGCCCTTCCCGGAAATGGATACCCGCCAGCAAGTCGTGCAGTTCACGGGACTCCGGCCTGCTCCAGTCGAAGGGCAGTGCGTCGAGAAAGTGCGGCAATCGAACCACCAACGGCTGGGAGCGGAGCAATACCCTGTGGCACGACTCCCAGCATAGGGGACATGTGCGGCGCGATCCGGGCCGGATCCGTAACGGATCAGTGACTCAGTGGGTGACCGACACGGTCACGCCGAGGGTGCCTTTGTTGTCCTCCAGGCAGTCGTCGCCGTCATTGATCCGCAGCTCCAATGTCCCGCTGCGGGCCGCCCGGAAGTGCCACTCGGGCGCCACGATGTGGCCCGGGAGGCGTTTGGCGTTTCCCGAGAAGCGCCCCAGCAGCGTTCCGAACCTCGCGCCGGAGTTCACCTTGCAGTCCCTGGCGAACTCCAAGGCCTGGTCGTCGGCCGCGGAAAGGCCGCGCGCGCCGACATAGGGCAGTTGTCGTTGTCGGTAGTCCACCGTCCAGGTGCCCCTGGTGTAGCGCACGGTCACCCGGTCGCCCTTCCGGATGGGCGTCACCGCCGCCCGCTGCCAGCCCGTGGCCGCGCGCACCGTCATCTTGCTCTTCGTGGTGGTCGGGCCGAGCGGGGCGTCGTCCCGCCCGAACGGGGGCGTGCCGGTGACGAACAGACCGGTGGCGAGCCCGGCCGTGAGCACGACGGCCCCTGCCGCGACCGCCCACCACGTCCGTTTCCGGCTCCCTCGGCTCCTTCCGCGGCCGTCGTCACGGACGGTGGCCCAGGTGGTGGCCCGGGGGTCGGGAAGAGGGCTCGTGCCGGCGGCGGTCGGCTCCCATCCGCCCGCCCAGGAGCCCGTACCGCCCGCGTGCGTCCGGGTCTCCGCGTCCGCGATGAGGCTCGACGCCCGTACGGTCTCAGGCGGCGCCGCCGGTAAAGGTTGTGCGTCCGGTAAAGGCCGTGCGTCCGGTGGTAACCCTACGGCCGGCGGTGGCGGGCCGGGGTCCGCGGCGCCGTCCGCGACGCGCCGCAGGGCGTCCCGCACCGTCGCCGCGGACGGGCGCTCCTCGGGGGCCTTGCGCAGCAGGGCCTCCATCACCGGCCGCAGCGGCCCGACCCGCTCCGGGATCACCGGCTCCCCGAACGCCACGGCATGGAGGGTGGCGACGCGTGAAGGACGCCCGAAGGGCGACTCCCCCGAGGTGATGACACACAAGGTCGCGGCCAGCGACCACAGATCGGACGCGGGCCCGACCTCGTCCCCGTTCAGCCGCTCCGGCGCCATGAAGTCGGCGGATCCGACCAGTTCTCCGGTGGTCGTCAGGAACTCGCCGTCGTCCAGGATCGCGATGCCGAAGTCGGTGAGCACCGCGCTGCCGTCCCGGCGCAGCAGCACATTGGCGGGCTTGACGTCGCGGTGCAGCGCTCCGGCGGCATGGACGGCCTCCAGAGCGCCGAGCAGCTGCAGCCCGAGGGCGGCGGCCCGCCGCGGCGGCAGCGGCCCGTCGTCCGCGAGCAGGCGGACGAGCGAAGGGCCGTCGATGAGTTCCATCACGATCCACAGCCGGTCCTCGTGCTCGACCAGGTCATGGACCCCCACGACATGGGGATGGGGCACCCGGGCGACCGTACGGGCCTCCCGGACCGCGCGACGCAGCAGCCTCCTGTGCTCTTCGCCGCCGTCGGTGAAAATGTGCAGTTCCTTGACGGCGATCTCGCGCTCCAGCACCTGGTCACGCGCGCGCCAGACGGTGCCCATGCCGCCCCTGCCGAGCCGGTCCAGGAGCAGATACCGACCGGCGATCAGCCGTCCGGCGCCACGCTCGCCGGGCGTCGCGATCTCGCCGTCCCCGGGCCTCATGCGATCTCTTCCTCCCCCTCCTGCGGCGGTGGTGCGCCTCGTGCGGCCGACCATCCCCCAGGCGGTGTGGCGAGCATAGTCGGCACGCCCAACTTCCAGCAGCGAGTCCCGATTTGATCTCATACGGCGCGGGCACCCACACCTTGCCCGGGCGGACCACTAGCGTTCGCTGCGATATTCGCCGGGACATACGGCCGGAAGGGAGCAAGGAAACGTGGCGGACCAGGACAAGGTGCCCGTGCGGCTCAGCCGCGTCCCCGAGACCCTGTTATGGAACCTCTACCACCGGGCGCATGAGGCCCGGCAGCCCCGGACAGTGCTGCACGACCCCAAGGCCATTGAGCTGGTCGACCGCCTCGACTACCCCTTCGAGAAGACCTTCGGCCGACCCCACCCCCTGCTCGCCCAGGGCCAGGCGCTGCGCGTACGGACCTTCGACGCCGCCGTACAGGCCTTCCTCGCCGACCACCCGGCCGGCACCGTCGTCAACCTCGCTGAGGGCCTGGAGACCCAGTTCTGGCGGGTCGACAACGGCCGGGCGCACTGGCTGGGCGTCGAGCTCCCGGAAACCGCCGAGCTGCGCCGCACCCTGCTGCCGGACACCAAACGGCGGCGCGTCCTGGCCCAGTCCGTGCTCGACCTGTCCTGGATGGACGAGGTCGACACCGAACACGGTGTGCTGATCACCGCCCAGGGGCTGCTGATGTATCTGCGCCCGCGCGAGGTGCGGGAGCTGATCAACGCGTGCGCCGAGCGGTTCCGGGGCGGGGCGCTGGTCTTCGACGCCGTCCCCCGCTGGCTCAGCGTCGGCACCCAGCGCGGCGAGAATCGCCCCGCCCCGAACTACCGCATGCCCGGCATGCCGTGGGGCCTGAACGCAGGCGAGCTGCGGAAGGTGCGCACGGCCCACCCGGCCGTCGTCGACGTCCGCGAGCTGCACCTGCCGCGCGGCCGGGGCCCGTACTTCGGGGCGCTGACGCCGGTGCTGTACCGGCTGCCCGTCGTACGGAACCTGCGGCCGACCATGACCGCCATCGCGCGGTTCGCCTGACGGCCCCTCCGATGCAGACGGTCGTCCTCGGCGGATGGGGCGAGGTGAGCGTGTACGCCGCCGAGGACGACTCCCGGCACGGTCGCGGGTGGCCCCGGTGGGCACGGCGGTCGGCGACCGCGCCCGGCCCGGTCGTATGCCCTCACTCCGGCGGAATGCTGTACCGCTCCAAGGCGGCCTTGGACGTCGACGTGTCCATGAGCCTCAGTTCCCAAGGGCCGGTGTTGACGTCGAAGTCCTTTCCGAACCCGACCCACTTGCCCGCCATACGGCGGCCCGTCGGCTCCACGAGCAGCTGAACCGCGCCGTGGTAGGACGCTCCCTGGTAGTAGCCGTCATTGGCCGTCTGCTCGGTCCACGTCCCCGTGACCACGTTCCGGTCAACCGTGAGGTCCAGCGAGAGCGGCGAATCCGGATTCGACGAAGCTCCGTTCAGCGAACGTCCCGTCAATCGGTTGCCGTGCTGAACGAGGACGACGTAATGCCTGCCTTCGAACGAGTCGTCGCGGCCCGAGGAATAGAACTCGTACCGGGACAGCCATACGCCGCTGTAGTTGGCCTCCGCTGCCTGCTGAACCGTCCGGGTGTCCGCCGAGGCGGAGGCGACGCCCTCAGGGCTCGGAGCCATGTCGTCTCCCCCTCGCCCATCGCCCTGGACTCTGCCCATGGGCACCTGCGGGGCGAACCCCAAGGACTCGGCTGACAGCCCTGTGACCTTCTCCAGAGCGCGAACGTACACGGGCCTCGGCGACCTGCTGATACCGGCTTCCCAGCGCTGCACAAGCCTCTTACTGGCGTCGTTCGGCTCCCCTGATTCGGCCCCTGCTCGCCGGAGCGCCTTGGCCAGGTCGTCCTGGCTCATCCGCAGGCCGATGCGCACGGCCCGCAGTGCGTCGTTCGGTACGTGCACCTCGGTCGTCATGACACCCAACGCTAACGGCAACCGGCGCCTGATGACACCTAAATGACGCCTATTGAGGGACGCCCGAGCAACGCCCTTTCTGTCGTCGCAGTGTCCCGGGCAACGGCGCCACCATCACGACCGGACGCAACAGAGAGGGCGGATCATGACGGACAGAAGGAAACAGGGTCGGCGGCTCATGAGCCTCAGGGTGTCCCATGACAGCGGCCGGACCTGGGGTGCCGAGGTGGTGGTCATGAGCAGCGAATCCCTACCTCCCCTGCAAACCGGTGTGTGGCCACCGTGCCAGTGCTTACGCTGCGTGTCCGGCGCACGTCCCGGCCCCTCCCGGCCGGTCGGCCGCACGGCCCAGTAGACGGGCTCCAGCGGTCAGAATGGAGAGGTGAGCCTGCCCATCGATCCCGCCGTCGCCCTCGCGCCCCGGCTGCCGTCCCCGCTGCAGCGGGTGCACGACGAGCGGCTGGCCGAGCGGGGCGTGGAGCTGCGGCTGAAGCGGGACGATCTCGTGCATCCGACGGTGCCGGGCAACAAGTGGCGCAAGCTGGCCCCCAACCTGACGGCCGCCCTCGACCAGGGGCACTCGCGGCTGCTCACGTTCGGCGGGGCGTACTCCAACCACATCCGCGCCGTGGCCGCCGCCGGGGCAGCCGTCGGGCTGCGGACGGTGGGGGTCATACGGGGCGACGAGCTGGCCGGAGCACCCCGCAACTGGTCGCTGGCGCGGGCCGAGGAGTACGGGATGGAGCTGGCGTTCCGGAACCGGGCCGGCTTCCGGGAGACGCTGCGCGAGCTGGCGGAGCCAAAGACGGCGCCGGAGACGGTCCGGCGGCTCGAGGAGCGGTGGGGCCGCTGTTATGTGCTGCCGGAGGGCGGTACGAACGTGGCGGCGGCGCGCGGGGCGGCGGAGATCGTCGCGGAACTGCCCGGACTGGGGCCGGGCGATGTGGTGTGCTGCGCGGTGGGCACCGGGGGCACGCTGGCCGGGATCGCCGCCGCGCTCCCCGAGGGCGCCCGGGCGCTGGGGGTCGCGGTGGTCAAGGGCGCCCGGTATCTGGACGGCGAGGTGGCGCGGCTGCACGAGCGGGGGTGGGGGCGGACGTATCCGAACTGGCGGATCGACCACGACCACCACGGCGGCGGCTACGGCCGCGTCCCGGCGGAGCTGGCCGCCTTCGCCGAGGGCTTCGAGGAGCGGCACGGCCTGGCCGCGGAGCGTCGCTACGTCGCCAAGATGCTGCGGTGCGTGTACGACCTGGCGGGCGGCCCCGCACTGCCGCCGGGGAGCCGGGTCACGGCCGTGATCACGGGGCCGCCGGATCCGGTTCCGGGGCCGGGCCAGTGAGTTTGTCGTGGGTTTGGGACATCGACAGGCCGTGGCGTCGGCGTGTCGATGTCTCATACTCACCACAAACTCGGCGGCTATCCCGGCGCGCGCAGCCGCACCACCGTGGTCGCCGCGTGGCGGGCGGTGCTGTCCTGTCTCACCTCGACCGTCAGCTCCGGGGCCACCGGCCGGTACATGATCTCGGTGCCCACCATGTCCTTGGCGGTGGGGCCGGGCTCGGCCCCGGGAGGCCCGGGCGGCTCGGAGGCGGCGGGCAGACCGCGCAGCGCGGCCGTGATCTGGGCGCGCACGGCCGGGGAGAGCGGCGTGGAGACCACGGGGTCGTCGTCGCCCGGCAGCACCAGCGCGAGCGAGCGCGGGTGGTAGCGGGGGCCGACGACGCCGACCACCACGGCCTCCCACGTCTCGGAGTGCCGCAGCTTCCACCAGTGGCGGCCCGCGCGATAGGGCTGGCCGAGGCTCTTGATGACCAGGCCCTCGACGCCGATGGCCGGAAGCGTGTCGTACCAGGTGGCGGCCAGCTCGGGGTCGGTGGTCATGGGGACGGGCTGCAGCGGCGGCCCGTACGGCTCCAGCAGGGCGACAAGCCGGACACGGCGCCGCTCGTACGCCAGCGGGCGCAGGTCCTCGTCCCCGGCGGCCAGCAGGTCGAAGGCGGCGTAGGAGGCGGGGAGTTCGCGGGCGAGCCGGGCGGCGCGGGCGCGGGTGGCGGCCGCGCGCTTCTGGACGGCGGCGAAGTCCGTACGGCCCCCGGTCCACACCACGACCTCCCCGTCCAGGACGGTGCCGGCCGGGAGCTGTTCCGCGGCGGCCCGCAGGTCGGGGAAGGCCGTGGTGACGATGCGGCCGGAGCGCGCCTGCAGCAGGACATCGTTCTCCGTACGGAAGATCAGTACGCGGTGGCCGTCGAATTTCGGCTCGTACGCCAGCCGCCTCCCGGCCGGGTCGGGAAAGGCCTGGACGGGGCGGGCCAGCGCGACCTCCACGGGCGGCAGCAGCGGCACCCGAGAGGGCCGGCTCCAGTGCGGGATCACAGCGCGGCTCCGGCAGGCGGTCCGGCATGCGGCGCCCCGGCGGGCGGTCCGGTCGTCGCCGTCACTGTCCGGCCCCCTCGGGCAGCGGGCGGGCCTGCTCTCGGTCCAGGAGGGGCTCCAGCAGATCCCCGTGGCGGTCCAGCCGAGGGGTGATGTCGCCGATCCGGAAGACCAGCTGCGCGGGGTCCTCGCACCCCTCGACCTCGCCCCAGGTGACGGGCGCGGAGACGGTCGGCTCGCGTCGCGCGCGGGCGGTGTAGGGGGCGGCGGTGGTCTTCGCGGCGGCGTTCTGGCTGAAGTCGACGAACACCTTCCCGGGCCGCAGCGAGCGGGTCATCTTGGAGGTGACCAGGCCGGGCACGGCGGCCGCGGCCTCCAGGGCGAGCTTCCTGGCGTAGCCGGTGGTCTGCCGGGAGGGGGTCGGCTCCACCGGGACCAGCAGGTGCAGCCCTTTGGAGCCGCTGGTCTTGGCGTACGCGGACAGGCCGTCGGCGCGCAGCCGCTCGCGCAGCCACTCGGCGACGGCGCAGCAGTGCACGATCGTGGCGGGCGGGCCCGGGTCGAGGTCGAAGACGAGGCGGTCGGCGAGGCCGGTGTCGCGATCGGCGCGCCACATGGGGGCGTGGAATTCGACAACCAGGTTGCCGGCCCACATCAGGGAGGCCAGGTTCTGGACGAGGATCTGGCGGGAGGTCTCGCCCTCGTGGCGGGGCACCTCGGCCGTCTCCACCCAGTCGGGCGTGCCCGGGGGCGGGTTCTTGGTGAAGAAGGTCTGGCCGTCGGGGCCGTCCGGAAAGCGGAGGAACGCCAGCGGGCGGCCGCGCAGATGGCGGAGGAGCGGGCCGGCGGTGGCGGCCAGGTAGTGCAGCAGCTCGCCCTTGGTGGTGCCCGTGGCCGGATAGAGCACCTTGTCGAGGTTTCTGAGCGCGATACGCCGCCCCTCCACCTCCGCGATCGGGGACATACGATAAGAATCTCACGAAAGGGATCAAAAGCATGCGATCCATCTGGAATGGGAACATTTCCTTCGGCCTGGTCAGCATCCCGATCAAGATGTATCCGGCGACCGAGGACCACTCGGTCTCCTTCCGGCAGATCCATGCCAAGGACGGCGGCCGTATCCGCTACCGCAAGGTCTGTGAGCTCGAGGACAAACAGATCAACGCGGAGGACATCAGCAAGGCGTACGAGGACGCCGACGGCACGCTGATCCCGATCACCGACGAGGACCTGGCCCGCCTTCCGCTGCCCACGACCCGCGCCCTGGAGATCCAGGCGTTCGTCTCGGCGGCGGACATCGACCCCCTCCAGATGGGTGACGCCTACTACCTCGGCGCGAGCGGCCCCGCCGCCGCCAAGCCGTACGCGCTGCTGCGCGAGGCGCTCAAGCGCAGCGAGAAGGTCGCCATCGCCAAGTACGCCCACCGCGGCCGGGAGCGCCTGGGCATGCTGCGTGTCGTGGGGGACGCCATCGCGATGCACCGGCTGCTGTGGCCCGACGAGGTGCGCACCCCGGTCGGGGTGGCCCCCAAGGAGAAGGTGACGGTACGGGAGGCGGAGCTCGACCTGGCCGACACCTTGATGAACACGCTCGGCGAGGTGGATTTGAACGAGCTGCACGACGAATACCACGAGGCGCTGGAAGCCCTCGTGGCGGCGAAGATGGCCGGCGCCACGCCCACCGCCGAGCCCGGCGAGGCCCCGGCCGGGGCCCAGGTCGTCGACCTGATGGCGGCGCTGCGGGACAGCGTGCGCAGCGCCCGCGAGGCCCGGGGCGAGGAGGCCGGCGAAGAGGCGGAGGCCGGTGAGGCCGGGGAAGAGGCGGAGGCGACGGTCCACCCGCTGCGGGCGCGCAAGAAGGCCGCCGCGCCCGCGAAGAAGGCCCCGGCCGGGAAGCGGACCGCCGGGGCGGCGAAGAAGAGCGCCGCGAAGGGCACGGAGAAGGCCGGCGCTAAGGCCGGCGCCGCGAAGACCACGGCGAAGAAGGCCGCGGCCAAGAAGGCCCCCGCCAAGAAGCAGGCCACCGGCAAGCGGGCGGGCGGCAGGACGGCTTCCTGACCGCCGCCGGACCACTGCCGGGCCGCGGCCTTACGGAAGCGTCAGCTGCACGCGTCAGCTGAACGCCGCCGCGTGGTCGCTCGCCCACTGGGCGAAGGTGCGCCCCGGCCGCCCGGTGATCCGCTCCGTCTCGGCGGAGATCTCTGCGGGACGGCCGACGAACCCGGCGTACATCCGCAGCAGCGTGTCCGCGACGTTCGCCGGCAGACCGCCACCGGTCATCGCCTCGCGCGCCGCCTCCGGCGGGATCTCCTCGTACCGCAGCGGCCGCCCGAGGGCCTCGCCGATGATGCTCACCTGCTCCGCGAAGGTCAGCGACTGCGGCCCCGACAGCACCGGCGCCTGACCGGCGTGGTCCTCACCGAGCAGGGCGCGGGCGGCGACGGCCGCGATGTCGGCCTCGTGGATGGGCGCCGTGTGGGCCTGGGCGTACGGCCCGTACACCACGTCTCCCTTGCGGATCTGCTCCGCCCACTGCAGCGCGTTCGAGGCGAACGCGCCCGGCCGCACATGCGTCCAGGCCAGCCCCGAGGCCTCGATCTCGGTCTCCAGCTCATGATGGTGGTTGCCGATGTCGTTGCCCGGGCCGGGGTGCAGCACGGACGAGGAGGAGAGCGTGACGATGCGCCGCACCCCCGCCCGCGCGGCCTCGCGCAGCAGCTCGCCGGGGCCCTTGTCCCACACCACCGCCGGGTTGAGGAAGACCGCGTCGGCACCCTCCAGGGGAAGGTCCGCGGTGCGCGCCACGCGCACCCCCTCGGGCAGCCGCGCCGAGTCCGGGTCACGGGTCAGCGCACGGACCTCCGCGCCCGCCGCGACCAGTTCGTCCACCACATGCCTACCGACGTTTCCGGTGGCTCCGGTCACCACGATCATGACGAAACTCCTTGCTCTGCCGTGCGATTGGGGCTTGACGTCCACCACTCTTCATCCAGACAGATGAAGTTGTCAAACAACTAGATGGGTGACCTGCCGAGGGGCTGCGGCTAGCCTGATCGCGTGGAGGAGAAACAGCGGCAGCAACCGCCGAAGAAGCCCCGCCGCGCCCCCGCGCCCACAGAGCGCAAGCTCGACTCCGAGCGCTCCCGGCGGCTGCTGCTGGACGCCGCCATGGACGAGTTCGCGGAGAAGGGGTACGCGGGCGCCCGCGTCCAGGACATCGCGGACCGTGCCGGGCTCAACAAGCAGCTGATCAGCTACTACTTCGGCGGCAAGGAAGGGCTCTACCGCGAGCTGCAGCAGCAGTGGCTGCGGCGCGAGGAGACCATCGCCGACCCCGGCCTCCCCCTCGACGAACTCATCGCGCGCTACCTCGAGTTGACCTTCGCCGACCCCCGGCCCACCCGCCTCATGCTCTGGAAGGGCCTCACCGGCGGCGCGTTGGAGCCCGAGCCCGAAGACCTCTCCGGACTGCGCCGCCGCCAGGCGGACGGCGAGCTGGCCGAGGACCTCGACCCGGCCGCCGCGATGATGCTGTTCATCAGCATGGTCTCGGCGCCGGTCGCGATGCCGCACCTCGTGCGGCAGCTCTTCGGCACCGACCCGGATTCGCCGGAGTTCCGCGAGCACTACACCGAGCAGCTGCGCCGGATCGTCCGCCACCTCGCGCAGGCCACCCCACCCATACGGCCTTAAATTCGGTTGACCCTGCCGCTCCCGCTGACAGGATGGCCCGCGTCCGTCCGACGCCCAGCCAGGAGCATGCGATGCGCCGATTCCTCGGAACTACCCAGCGCCCCCACCGGACGACAGTTCTCGAGGACCTCCACACGCATGCCCATTTCGCACACTCTGAACATCGGCATCCTGGCGCACGTCGACGCCGGTAAGACCAGCCTCACCGAGCGCCTGCTCTTCGACCACGGCGCCATCGACCGCCTCGGCAGCGTCGACAGCGGCACCACCCAGACCGACACGGGCGACATCGAGCGCGAGCGCGGCATCACCGTGCGCTCGGCGGTCGCCTCCTTCACCGTGGGACCGGCCCAGGTCAACCTGATCGACACGCCCGGCCACTCGGACTTCATCGCCGAGGTCGAACGCGCTCTCGGGGTACTGGACGGCGCGGTCCTGGTGCTGTCCGCGGTGGAGGGCGTCCAGGCGCAGACCCGCGTGCTGATGAAGACGCTGCGCCGGCTGCGGCTGCCGACCCTGCTCTTCGTCAACAAGATCGACCGCGCGGGCGCCCGCGACGCCGGGCTGCTGACGGACATCCGGCACAAGCTGGCCCCGCACCTCGTCGCCATGACGGCCGTACGGGACCCGGGCACGCGGGACGCCCGCGCCGTGCCCCGCTCGCTCGACGACGCGGACTTCCGCGCCCAAGTGGCCGAAGCGCTGGCCGAGACCGACGACGCGCTGCTCGCCCGCGTCCTGGACGGGCCCCCGCCCACGCCCGCCGAGCTGCGGGCGGAGCTGGCCGGTGGCACGGCGGACTGCCGCGTGCACCCGGTGTTCTTCGGCTCGGCGCTGAGCGGCCAGGGCGTCGGCGCACTCGCCCGCGGCATGGTGCGCCTGCTGCCGCCCGCGCCCGTCGGCGCGGAAGCGGCAGCGGCCCCGTACGGGACGGTCTTCGCCGTCGAGCGCCGGGGCGGGACCAGCGGGAAGACCGCGTATCTGCGGCTGTTCGCGGGCGAGTTGGCCGTACGCCAGAAGGTGACGCTCCACCGCCGTGGGCCGGGCGGCACGCTGTTCGAGTACAGCGGCCAGATCACCTCGCTCGATGTCGTCGGCCGGGCCGGCGCGCAGGCGGACGCCGGGCGGCTGACCGCCGGGAACATCGGCAAGGTGCGCGGCCTGCCCGAGGTACGGGTCGGCGACCGGCTCGGCGGGACCGACGCCCACACCAACGGCAACACCGGCACCGACCCAAGCGCCGAAAGCGGCACCGGCCACGCAAACGGCCGCGGCCCCGGGCACCCGCTGCCCGACCAGCCGCACTTCGCCGCGCCCAGCCTGAGCACGGTCGTCCGCGCGCGCGAGCCCGGTCCGGGCCCCGCCGCGCGGCTGCACGCCGCGCTGCTGAGCCTGGCCGAACAGGACCCGCTGATCCACACCCGCGCCCTGCCCGGCGGCGCCACCTCGGTGCTGCTGTACGGCGAGGTCCAGAAGGAGATCATCGCGGCGACACTGGCCCGGGACTTCGGCATCGAGGCCGACTTCGAGCCGAGCCGGCCGGTCCACGTCGAGCGGCCCGTGCGCGTCGGCGAGGCGTGCGAGGAGATGGCCCGGCGCCATCACACCGGCTTCTGGGCCACCATCGGGCTGCGCGTCGAACCCGCCCGGACCGGCTCCGGGGTGATCTTCCGGTACGAGACCGAACTGGGCGCGCTGCCCCGCGCGTTCCACCACGCCATCGAGGAGACCGTGCAGGACACCCTCCTCCAGGGCCACGACGGCCGTCCGGTGACCGACTGCCTCGTCACCCTCATCCGCTCGGGCTTCTCCAGCCCGGTCAGCACCGCGGGCGACTTCCGGGGCCTGACCCCGGTGGTGCTGGAGCGCGCGCTGCGCGACGCGGGGACGCGGGTGTACGAGCCGTGTCACGCCTTCGAGCTGGAGATCCCGCACGACACGCTGGCCCCGGTCACCGGCCAACTCACTGCGGCCGAGGCCGACATCACCGCCGTCGAGGAAACGGCGGGCGCGGTGCCGGCCTGGCTGCTCGAAGGCCGGATCCCGGCCCGGGAGGTGCACGGGGTGAAGCGGTGGCTGCCGGGGCTCACGCGCGGTGAGGGCGTGTGGTGGTCCCGGCCGTCCGGGGACCGCCCGCTGGGTCCGGGGCGGAGCCGCGGTGTAGGTGAACAGGGTGCCGACGGTGGCGCTGCAGCTTGAGCAGTCACCCGTTCGTGTAGGTCTGCCAGGATCCTGAGTGAGAAACGAACGATGACGCTACGTTGGCAGCATGACGACGCCAAGTGAAGCCGACGAGGCCGGGCACGCCCGGTACACGTACCGGCTTCGCGTGTCGTCGACCGCCGGTGCGGCGCTGCTGACGGAATGGGACCGGTGCCGGTGGGTCTGGAACGAGTGCCTCGCCAAGGTGGCCCGGCGCAGCTCGACAAGATGCTGACGCAGGCGCGGGAGCGTACGCCGTGGCTGTGCGGGGGCTCCAGCGTCGCGCAGCAGCAGGTGATACGAGACTTCGGCAAGTCCCGCGCCAAGGCGCACAAGGACATCCGGGAAGGGCCGCCTCAGCGGCAGCGGGCCGGTATGCCGAAGTGGAAGAAGAAGCGTGAGGCTTTGCTGACGCTGAGCTGCACCCGGCGCGGGTTCCGGCTGAAGGACGGTCGCCTGCACCTGGCGGGCGGGATTGTACTGACGGTGGTGTGGTCGCGGCACCTGCCCGCCGAAGCCTCGTCGGTGCGTGTATACCGGGACAGCGTCGGGCACTGGTACTGCTCGTTCGTGGTCCCCACCCGGGTGCAGCCGCTACCGAAGACCGGCCGGGTGCTCGGGGTTGACTGGGGTGTGAAAGAGACCGCGACCACCACCTCGAACGCCCACGACCTCCCGCACGCCCAGCACGGTCGCAAGGCCCAGGCCAAACTGACCCGGTACGACCGGATGATGGCCCGGCGCAGACCGAAGAAGGGGCAAGCCGCCTCGAAGGGTTACCGCGAGGCCAAGCACCTGCGCGCGAAGGCGTACAAGAAGGTCGCCCGGCAGCGGCAGGACACCGGCCGCAAGTGGGCGAAGAAGGCCGTGACCGACCACGACGCCATCGCGGTGGAGGACTTCAAGGCGAAATTCCTCGCCAGGTCCTCGATGGCGCGCAAGGCGGCGGACGCCGCGATCGGCGCCACGAAGAAGGCCTTGATCGAGATGGGCCGCAAGCACGGGCGCGACATCCGTCTCGTGCATCCCGCGCACACCACCATGGACTGCGCACGCTGCGGAGCGAGAACCAAGCACGCACTGCCGCTGTCCGAGCGCACCTACACCTGCACCGCGTGCGGAGCCGTCTCCCCCAGAGACAAGAACTCCGCCCGCGTAATGCTCGTCCGGGCAGGTCTGAACCCGGCTGGTGCCGAGGGCGTAAGACCTCCGGGAGCGCTGCTCCCGGAGGCAGCCTGAGCCAGGATTCCCCTCCCTTCAGGATTTTGGGAGGGGAGCAGTCAATTTTGTACGTCTCGGGCGTATGCTCGGGCCACATGGGGGCGGAAAACGGCAATACCGCCAATGTGCCCACCCACGACGGGGCTTGGCGGGTACGGATCCGTAGCACGACCGGCGATGTCCTGGGCGCCGGAATCCTTCTGGGCAGCGAGACGGTGCTGACGTGCGCCCATGTGATCCCCGAGGACGGGCAGCCGCTTCCCGCCACGGAGGTCCGGGTCGACCTGGTCGGCGTGCCCGACGCCGAGCCCGTCACCGCGCGCGTCGCCCCGGGCTGCTGGGTGCCCCAGCGCGCCGACAGCTGCGGCGATGTGGCGCTGCTGAGGCTGAGCCGCCCTCAGCCCGCCGAGCACGCGGCGCCGCTGTTCCGGCTGCCCCCGGTGTCCCGGCGGCCGGTGCGGATGTGCGGCTTCCCCGACGGCAACGACGACGGGATGTGGTTCCTGGGCCGCCTCGCGGGCACCGCCGGCCCGCGCGCGGAGTGGGTGCAGGTGAACCCGGAGACGCCCGGTGACGTGGTGCGGTACGGCTTCAGCGGCGCCGGGGTCGAGGACGAGCAGACCCACCACGTCATCGGCATGGTGGTCAGCCGCTACGACGACTCCGACAGCGTGCCGAGCGCCGAGCGCCGCCGGTTTTCGTACATGATCCCCGTCGAGACCATCGTCCGGCACCTGCCTCGGGTCGCCCGCTGGGTGGGCGGCGAGGCCGGTGTGGACCCGCGGCTGGTCTCCCCGCTCACCGACGGCGTCCAGGACATCGGCTTCGCCCGGCGGCTGGCCCTGTGGCTGCGGCGGGAGAGCCTGGCCGGCCGGGATGGGATCGCGGACGTCCAGACGGTCGTGATCGAGGACGACGACAGCGACCGGTACGGGGCGCTCAGCCGGGCCGTGACGCTCGCGGACCGCGAGCTGTCCGGGGGCGGCGCCGAGGAGGCGGTGTCCGCCGCGCCGCGCAACACGGTGCCGCCGATCGGCAGCCTGGACCTGGCCATCGACGTCACCGGCCGCACCGACACCGACGTGGCCAAGCGGGTCGCCGACCGGATGGACCTCAAGTCGCTCGGCGACACCTCACCACTCAGCCGGATCCGGGCCAACGCGGTGCCGCTGACCATCGTGGCCGTGAGCGTCGACCGGGCCCATGACCCCGAGGCCCTGGTCCACTTCATGAAGCTCCTCGCCGACCGGGGCAGCCGGCTGATGCTGGTCTTCCGCGATCCGCGGGCGCCGGGCCTGCGCCTGGCCGAGCGGCTGTTCCGCCCGGACCGGGCACGGATCGACGCATGGCTGGACGAGCTGACCGGGCAGGTGACCCGCGCGGAGGGCCTGGAGCGCGAGGCGGTCGAGCGAAGAGCGTGCCTCTCCCCCGCCCCGGGCCCGCCGTACGCCCAAAACGCGGCGGTGCTGCGCGTCAATCTGCTCAGGCTGCGCGAGGACCCCGGGCTGCACACCCACCACATCATCGCCAAGATGGCCGCCTTCGAGCACGAGGTGGCCACGGTTCTGCGCCGCGCGGAGGCGGCGCTGCGCGCGGCCGAGGAGCAGCTGAAGCGCATCCCGGAGCTGGAGAGCCTGCTGGCCCCCTACGCCGTGCGGCTGGGCGCCATGGGCGCGGCCGAGCACCCCGAGCTGATCCCGCTCCAGCGCGCGGCCTTCGACCTGCTGCGTGCGGTGCCGTACGACGTGGCGGCCGCGCAGGAGGCGGTCGACCGGTTCGTGCGCGCCGTCAACGAGTTCAGGCCGTGAGCGGGCTCCCGAGGCGGGACGGGAAGAGGCAGGACGGAGAGAGCCGGGACGGGGAGGAGACAGGATGACGGACGGGACGAGGGGCGGCGCGAGCGGCGGGGCGGCGGTCTGCGACCGGCCCGACTGCCGCGGTGCCGGCCGCGGCCGGATCAACGTCCGGGGCTTCTGCTCGGAGTGCGGCCGCAAGGCCCGGGGCCGGGGACCCGGCAGCTCCTCCCCCGGCGCCTCCGCGGCTGCCTCTGCCTCCGGCTCTGCCATCCTGGAGTCCGAGTCCACCGCCACCGGGGCCCGCGCGCGACGGCGCGCCGTGGCCCGGAAGTTCACCGTCCGGCCCGCGGGCGACGGCCTGATGGACCTGCCGCCCGTCGAGCTCCCCTCTCTCCGCGACCTGATCGACGACGACCCGCAGCCGCCCCCTCAAGGGCAGCCGTGCGGGGGCTGCGAGGAGACCGTGGGCGCGCCGTACGCGGGGCAGCCCGCGCTCTGGGCGGGGGTCTGCCACCACTGCCGCCACCCCTTCGACTTCACGCCGCAGCTGCGGCCCGGGGATCTGCTGGGCGGCCAGTACGAGGTGGCCGGCTGCGTGGCGTACGGCGGTCTCGGGTGGGTCTATCTGGCCGAGGACACCCAGCTGGACCGCCAGCCCGTGGCCATAAAGGGGCTGATCAACGACGACGACGAGGCGGCGCAGCGCGCGGCCATCGAGGAGCGCCGCTATCTGACCATGCTCGACCACCCGGGCATCGTCAGCATCATCAACTACGTGCGCCACCCCGCCCGCGGCAGCGGCCGGCCGCAGGGCTACATCGTGATGGAGTTCGTCGCGGGCGTGACCCTCTCGACGATCGGGGACTACATCGCCCGGGCCGACCCGCACTTCGACGGGGAGCGCGTCTACCAGCACATCCTCACCTACGGAGCCCTCATCCTCGACGCGCTGGACTATCTGCACGGCGAGAAGCTGGTCTACTGCGACCTCAAGCCGAGCAATGTCATGCACCACGAGGGCAGGGTCAAGGTGATCGACCTCGGCGCGGTCCGCCAGCTGGGGCAGCGGGACGGCTCACCCGTCATCACCGAGAAGTTCGCCGCCCCCGAGGTGGTCCAGCGCGGCGCCCTCCCCACCGAGCTCCATGACCTCTACGGGGCCGGGGAGACGCTGAAGAACCTCTCCGACAAGGTCAAGCGGGCCGCCCAGCGGCCGCCGGGCCTCGGCCGCGAGTCGTACGACAGGCTCCTGGCCCGCGCCACGGCCTATGACCCGCGGCAGCGGTTCGGCTCCGCCCGCGAGATGGCCGAGCAGCTGCGCGGGGTGCTCCGCGAGATCCATTCGCTGCGGCTGGAGCGGGAGCAGCCCGAGCCCTCCACGCTGTTCGCCCCGACCGCGGCCCTGCTCGACTCCGGGCTCGGCCGGATCCCCGGCCTGGAGCGCTGGCTGACCGGGGAGGCCCGTCCCGTGCTCGCGGACGGCCGGCCCGGCCCGGAGGAGGTGCCGCTCGGACTGCCGGTGCCGTTCCCCGACGCCAAGGACCCGGGCGCGCCGCTGCTCAACACCCCGACCGACAGCGGCCCGCGGCGGCTGATCGAGCAGTTGGGCGCCTTTCCGCACGAGTCCGCCGAGATACGGCTCCGCACCTGCCGCGCCCACCTGGAGCTCGACGAGCTGGACGAGGCGGACGCCCAGGTGAGGGCCGCCGAGCGGATCATCGGCGGTGACGCCGCGCCGTACGACTGGCGGCTCAACTGGCACCGCGCGCTGGTGCGGCTCGCCGAGGGCGCCGTACAGGAGGCCCGGCGCGAGTTCGACGCGGTGTACGGGGCGCTGCCCGGGGAGTCCGCGCCCAAGCTCGCCCTCGGGTACTGCGCCGAGCACCTGGGCGACCACGGCGCCGCCGAGCGGTTCTACCAGGCGGTCTGGCAGCGCAACCGCTCCCAGGGCAGCGCCGCCTTCGGCCTGGCCCGGCTGCGGCTCGCCGCGGGCGACCGCACCGGAGCGGTCGACGTCCTCGGCGGGGTGCCGAAGGTCTCGCGCCACCACGACGCCGCCCAGATCGCCACGGTGCGGGTGCTGGCCGGCCGGCTGGGCCACCCGGACCGGCTGCCGACCGAGGCGGACTTCGCGGAGGTGCTGACCCGGCTGCCGCGGCTGTATCTGGACGACGGACGGGCCTCGGGCCACGCCCGCGAGCGGCTCACCGCCGAGGTGTGGGAGGCCGTGCTCGACTGGGTGCTCCGGTACGGGAACAGGCGGGAGGCCGGGGCGCTGTTCGGAAAGCGCGACGAGGAGTCCGCCGTGCGCACCGACCTCGAAAAGGCCCTGCGGGCCCTGGCCCAGCAGGCGGACAGCCCCGAGGCCCTGGGGGTGCTGGTCGACCGGGCCAACGCCGTCAGGCCCATGACCCGCGTCTGACAGGGGGATCGGATGAGCGAGGGCACAGCGGGAACGGATCGGGCGAGCGCCCATCGGGCAACGGCGACCCGCGGCGCGGACGAGGGCCACGGCGCCGCCATCACCCTGCGCGTGGACCAGAACGAGTACCTCCCGGCCGCCGCGGGCCGCGCCGAGATGCACGCCATCGTCCGGGTCGAGGCCCGGGGCCTGGGCCCGGCCGCGGCGCGCGCCGCGGCCTCCGAGGTCGTCGTCATCGACTGCTCGGGGTCGATGGCCTGGCCCCCGACGAAGATCATGGCGGCCCGCAAGGCCACCGCGGCCGCCGTCTCCGCGCTGCGCGACGGCACGCGCTTCGCGGTCGTCCAGGGCACCGAGCGGGCCGAGGTCGTCTACCCGCCCACCGGCGGCATGGCCATCGCCGGGCCCGACACCAAGGCGGCCGCCGCGCGCGCCGCGATGAAGCTGGCCGCGCTGGGCGGCACCGCGATCGGCACCTGGCTCGACCTCGCCCGCCGCCTCCACACCGAGCAGCCCGCCCCGCTCCGGCACACCCTGCTGCTGACCGACGGCAAGAACGAGCACGAGGACCCCGGCGATCTGGCGCGCGTGCTCGACGCGTGCGCCCCGTGCTTCACCTGCGACGCGCGCGGCATCGGCGACGGCTGGGACGCCACCGAGCTGAAGGAGATCGTGCGGCGGCTGCGCGGCCGGGCCGACGCGGTCCTCGACCACTCCGATCTGCCGGCCGAGTTCGAGGCGCTGACGCGCGGCTCGATGGCCCGGGCGCTGGCCGCGCTGCGGATCCGGGTCCGGACGCGCGCGGGCGGCGCGGTCGGCATGGTCAAGCAGGTGTACCCGACCCGGGTGGACCTGACCGACGAGGGCGCCCGGCCCGACGCACGCACCTGGGAGTGGCGCAGCGGGCCGTGGGGTGACGAGGCGCGCGAGTACCACGTGTGTGTGACCGCCGACCCGGAGGGCGACGCGCAGGACGAGGAGATCGAGCTCGCCTGGGTGGAGCTGTCGCTGGACGGAGTCCCAGAGGGTAGTGCGTCAGAGGGTGGTGCGGCCGGCGTCCGGCTGCCCGCCGCGCAGTCCGTCCTGGTCCGCTGGACGGACGACCCCCTGCTGTCCTCCCGCATCCACCCCCGGCTCGCGCACTACGGCGCGGACGACGCCCTGGGCCTCGCCGTCACCGCGGCCTACGACGCGTATGTGGCCGGCGAGCCCCAGCGGGCCCTGACGCACTGGGGCCGGGCGGTCCGGCTCGCGCACGAGCTGGGCAACGAGAAGATGCTGGACCGGCTGCGGGGACTGGTCGACATCGTGGACGCCGCGGCGGGCGAGGTGCGGCTGCGTGAGCGGATCCGGCCGCTCGACCTGAACTCGGCCATGGTGTTGTCCGAGGAGAGCAGCCGCTTCCACGGCCCGGGCCCGGGAGCCATCGACCTCGCCGTCCCCGGCGTCCCCGCCGTGCCCACCGCACCCGCCGCATCCGCCGGCCCCGACCTCGAGTGCCCCAACTGCGGGCGCGTGGCCCCCGCCACGGCCACCTTCTGCCAGCAGTGCGACACCACCCTGCGCCCCGGCGGCCCCGGCACCCCGGCCGGTGCGGCATGAACGGCACCCGCGGCTTCCTGATCCGCCGTCTGGTGACGCTGCTGGCGCTCTCGGCCGCCACCGCGGCCGCGCTGTTCACCGCGTACTACGGCGTCAGCCGCAACACCCAGGCCGTACGGGACGCGTCGGCCCCCGCGATACTGCAGGTGGCCGCGGCCGAGGTGGCCCTGAACGACTCGTACGACGACGCGGAGCGCAGCCTCACCGGCGACACCGGCGACATCGAGGGCCTCGGCGAGGACTACCGCACCACGCTGTCGACGGCCAACCAGGCCCTGGCCCAGGCCCTCAAGTCCACCACCGCGGGCACCTCGGCCCGCCAGTCGCTGCTCACCATCACCGGACTGGTCTCCTCCTACGGCGACCTCGTCCAGCAGGCGTACGTCAACCGTGACAACGGCGCCCTCCGCGACGCGTACCTCGGCTACGCCGAAACGATGCTCCGGGGCGACGACGGCTCGGGCGAGACGGTGCGGGACGGCGACAGCGACATCCTCGCCCGGCTGGTGAAGGTGCAGGGCAAACAGCTCCGCCTGCTCAACCAGCAGACCTCCTTCGGCTGGCTGCTGTCGCTCGCGTGGTGGGTGCTGGTCCCGGCGGGCTCTGTCGCGCTGGCCGTGCTGCTGTGGCGCACCCAGCGCTTTCTGCGCCACCGCTTCCGCCGCCGGTTCAACCCCTGCCTGCTCGTGGCCACCGGGCTGTTGCTCCTCGCGGTGCCGACCCTGGCCGTCTTCACCTACCAGACGCAGAACCGGCTCTCCCAGGCCCGCACCAGCCTGCGCCAGCCGAACATCGGCGAGGCCCCCGACACCACCAACAAGAGGGTGAGCACAAAGATGGCGGAGACTCACTGGCGCACCGGAGCCGTGGTGTGGATACCGATGGGTGGCGTGCTCCTCGCCGCGCTCGTCTTCGTCGGGATGCAGCCGCGCATCGACGAGTACAGGTTCCGGGCCCGATGAGCGCCGCCACCCGCCCCCGGAACGTCACCGCCGCCGTGCTCGGCCTGTGGCTGGTGCTCCTGTGCGCCCTCGGCACGGGCGACGCGGGCGCCCAGCAGTCCGGCGGCACCATCCGCGTGCTCGCCTCCTGGACCGGCTCCGAGGAGGACGCCTTCCGCCAGGTGCTGGACGCCTTCACCCAAGAGCACCACATCCGCGTCGAATACCAGGGCACCACCGCGCTGCGCGAGGTGCTGCTCTCCGAGGTGCGGTCCGGCACCCCGCCCGACATCGCCGTGCTGCCGAGCTCGGGAGAGCTGGCCGCCTACGCCAAGAAGGGCTATCTGGCCGAGCTCGACGAGGTGGTCCCCCGGGCCGAGTACAACCCCCTGTGGACGCCCGGGCTGACGGAGAACGGGGCGATCTACGGCGTCGCGGTCAAGGCCGACCTGAAGGGCATCGTCTGGTACGACGGCACCCGCCACGGCCCCGGTGACCTCCCCGCCCTGGCTGCCGACAGCCGCCAGTGGTGCGTGGGCATGGGCGACGGCGCCACCTCCGGCTGGCCCGGCACGGACTGGATCGAGGACATCCTGCTGCAGCGGCAGGGCAAGGAGGTCTACGAGCGGTGGGCCAAGGGCGAGCTGGCGTGGGACGATCCGCTCGTCGCGGAGGCGTGGCGGACCTGGGGCGAGCTCTTGTCGGGCGCGGCCGCGAAGACCGCGCTGCGCACCGACTTCCGGGCGGCGGGGAAGAAGCTGTTCGCGAAGCGCCCGTCATGCGCGCTGGAACACCAGGGCTCCTTCATCCGCGGCAGCTACCCCGGCCCCCACCAGGCCAGGTTCAGTTACTCCGCCAACCTGTTCAGGCTGCCCGGCTCACCCTCCGCGGCGCATGAGGTGTCCGGGGACTTCGCCGCGCTGTTCAAGAACACCGGGCACACCGAGCAGGCGCGGCAGCTCATGCGCTATCTCACCCAGGTCGAGGGGCAGCGGGCCTGGGCCGAGAAGACCCCTCCCCGCTCCGCCAAGCCGTTCTCCGCGAACAGCAAGGTGCCCGTGTCCGTCCAGGGGAACGACGGGGTCGCCCAGTCGATCGCGCGGACGCTCAAGTCCTCCTCGCTGTGCCTGGACGCGTCCGACGCCATGCCGCCGCGCATGCGGCTCGCCTTCCAGCGGGCCGTCCTGACGTTCCTCAGCTATGCGGACGTGGAGCGGAGCAAGCGCCTGGGCCCGCTGCTGGGCAGCCTGGAGAAGGTCCACCAGAGCACCGAGCACAGCGGGGGCCAGGATCAGGGCCCGGACCAGCCCTGGCCGTCGACGGTGTGCCGTTGACCGGGTCGGCCCGGCCCGGGGGTTCCCGGGCCGGGCCGACCGCCCTTGTCAGTCTTGTCGGACGTGTACGCCTACGGTGCCATCTCGTCCGGGCAGGGCGTGCCGCGCGGCAGGTCGTACTTGCCCGCTATCCGGTAGGTGCCCGCGTGCGGGGCGTGCAGCACGGTCCATTCGTCCTCCGGGTCCCCCTCCTCGCTCGGCTCGAAGACCTGCTTGGTCAGGCAGCCCTTGCGGTTCACCGGCAGCTCGCCGTCCTCCTCCGCCTCCGGCGCCTTGATCCTGTGGCCCTTGGCGTCCACCAGGCCCAGCCACGGCGAATACGGGATGCGGATGAGCACCGGACCCTTGGCGCGCACGTTCAGAATCAGCTTGTCCGCGCCGGCCCGCTCCACCGTGGCCGGCGGGTCGGCGATCGGGGTGGGGTCCTTGACCTCGTACAGCTTCCAGTTGTCGTCGCCCCACACCTGACGCAGATACGGCAGGCCCTTGGTGATGAGCTCGGCCTCCAGCGTCGCGGCGTGGTCCGGCTCGTCGGCCGGCAGCACCACATAGTGCACGGCCATGCGCTTGAGCCAGGCGTGGTAGTCGGCCGCGCTGAGCGTGTCCTTGTAGAAGAGCGGGTTGCGCTCCATGTCCGCCTGCCGGGTCCAGCCCCGGGCCAGGTTGACGTACTGGGGGAGCGCCGAGGACTCGCGGTGGCTGCGCACCGGCACCACCTCGACCCGGCCCCGATCGGCCTTCACCTGCTTCAGGTGGTGGACCAGCGGCGCCAGCTCGCGCGCCCAGGATGCCGAGGGGGTGGTGTGGATGACGTCGTCGCCCGTCTTGACGCCCTGCCACACCGTGACCGTCACGAGGCACAGCACGAGCGCGGTCCACATCCGCCCCGGGCGCGTGGTGAGCCGCTTCTCGCGCGGCGGCACCCGGCGGTTGGTCAGCGCGGCGATCAGCACCACCCCGCCGAAGATCATGCCGAGGCGGGAGATGTTGGTGCCGATCTGGGAGGGGATCAGCCAGGTCAGCACCACCCCGGCCGCGTACAGCGCGCCGCCCACCCGGACGGTCCGCCAGCCACGCGGCGCGAACAGGAAGACCCCGAGGCCGGTCAGGCCCGGCAGGATCGTCGACGGCCAGGTCATCGGCTGCTCGCCGGAGAACGGGAACAGCCAGGCCGACAGCCCGACCACGATCACCGGCGTGATGCCGAGCGCGTAGGAGGCCGGATGGCGCCGGGTCAGCCACAGCGCGGCGGCCACGATCCCGATGAACAGCCCGGCCACCGGGCTGGACATGGTCGCGAGCGCGGACAGCAGAGCGGCCAGCAGGGCCCGCGCGACCTTGTGGTGCCAGCGCCGGGACCGCCACTTGGTGGGCCACGCGAAGATGACCGCCACGGCACCCAGACCGAACATCGCGCCGAGCCCGAACGTCACCCGGCCCGAGATCGCGTTGCAGATCAGCGCGAACGTGCCGTACAGGGCCGGCCACAGCGGACGGCGTACCACACGGCTGCGCACCAGCAGCAGCGCGAGCAGCCCGGCGGACAGCGTCCCCGCGATCATCATCGTGGTACGGACGCCGAGGACCGCCATCAGATAGGGCGAGATGACGCTGTACGAGACCGGGTGCATCCCGCCGTACCAGGCGAGGTTGTACGCCGAGTCGGGGTGCTGGAGCACGAACTCCGCCCACGCGTCCTGCGCGGCCAGGTCGCCGCCGCTGTTCGCCAGCAGCGCCACCCACAGCACGTGCAGCACCCCGGCGACGGCCAGGGCGGCGGGCACGGGATGGCACAGGTAGCGCCAGACGCGCCGCGCCCGGCCGAGCGCCTGCTCCCCCTCCGCACCGCCGCGCGCCGGCGCCGGACCCGCGCCCTCGGCCGGGTCGGTACCCGCCGGCGGACTCGCGTCCTCGGCGGGGCTTACGCCCTCCGCTGCGTCCGGGCCCTCGGCGGGCCAGCGCTGCGTGGGCAGTCTTATTCGCGCCGCGGTGTTCTCCTCGGAACTCCCGCTGTTTTCGGCCCGTGTCGGATCCACGGTGGTCACTGCGGCTCTCCCCGTCTTCCCCGGAGGTCTGCCCCCATGTTCCTTCAACCTTGTACCGATTCACCCCGGTTCGTTACGGCAGGACCGGGACCGGAGGCGCAGGCGACGCTAGCACGCGAAGGGCCCCAAAAGGCCTTCAGGGCAGGCGGCAGGGGGTGCTGTGGACAACTTGCTACATACGGCTGACCGGTGACCCGGCGCGCCACACGCCGGGTCACCGCGCCAGGCGGTGTCTTACGCCGGATCAGGCGATCCGGACCAGCTTCGAGCCGAACGACGGCTCGGACAGGTCCTTCTGCAGCGCGACCGGCACCTTCACCCGACCCGCGCCGCTGCCCACGGCCAGCTGGCCGACGACCGTGCCCGCCTTGGCCGAGTGCGGCACGCTCTTGCCGCCGTCGGTCAGCTCGAGGTCCACCTCGAGGCCGCCCCAGCCGACCGCCGTCAGGTCCTTGGTCGCGATGACCGGGGTCGTGCCGCCCAGGCCGTCGTCGACGTGGCCGACGACATCGCCCTTCTTCGCCACCGTGGCGGAGGTGAGGCCGTCCTGCACCGCGGTGATCAGCTTGTAGCTGTTCTCCTGCACCAGATCCAGGCTGTTCTGCAGGATGCCGGGGGCCCGCTGCTCCAGGACGACGCCGAGGATCAGCCGCTTCTTGCCGTCGATGGTCCGCTCCGCGCCCCACATCAGCGCACCGCCGGCCGGGGTGCTCGACCCGGTCTTGATGCCGATCACACCGGGCTTCACCAGCAGATTGTTGTTGTTGTAGAGCGTGCTGTTGGGGACCTTGAGGCCGGGAATCCTGACGTTGGGCGTCGCCACGACCGCCCGGAACGCCTCGCTCTGCATCGCCGCTCTGGCCAGCTTGAGCTGATCGGACGCGGTGCTCTTGGTGGTCGCCTTGAAGCCGCTGGGGTCGGTGTAGACGGTGTTCTTCATCCCCAGGTCCTTGGCGGCGTCGTTCATCTTCTTCACGAACGACTCCTCCGACCCCGAGTCCCAGCGGGCCAGTTGCCGGGCGATGTTGTTCCCGGACGGAATGAGGAGCATCTGGAGCATCTGGAGCTGGTTGTACGTCTGGCCCTCGTCCACCTGGACCCGCGACTCGTCCTCGGAGCCCGACTCCTTGCCCGCCTGGGCGTCGATCTTGATGGTCGGGCCCGTCTCGGACGCCTTGAGCGGGTGGCCCTTGAGGATGACGTACGCCGTCATCACCTTCGTGACACTGGCGATGGGCACCTGCTTCTGCGCCCCGGAGGTGCCCAGGCTGCCCACGCCCTCCACCTCGACCGCGGACTGCCCCTGGTCCGGCCAGGGGAGCGACAGCTTGGAGCCGTCGAAGGCGTACGTGGCCTCGGTCAGCTTCAGCTGCGGTTCCGGCAGCGGCCGCACCGCCTGCACCACGCCGAGGACGACGATGAGGAGCGCCACGAGCGGCGTCCAGATCTTGACCCGCCGCACGGCGGTCCGCATCGGGGTCTCCGCCGGGGGCGGCGTGTTGGTCAGCTGCGCCAGCAGGTCGAGCGGCGCGGGCTGGCCGACGGGCGGCAGCGGCTGCTGCTTGGTCCGCTCCGACTCGGGCAGCGGCTGCTGCTTCGTCCGCTCCGACTCGGGCAGCGCAGCCGGCGCGGAAGGGCGCGCCGGGGGCCGGGCGGGCGGGGCGTCGGCCGACCTCAGCGGTACGAAGCGGCTGGTGCGCTCCGCGGCTCCCTCGGCTGCCGCGGGGAGATGCCCGCTTTCGGGGCGCTCGACGCCGGGGGCCTTCTTCTCGTCCTTCTTCTCGTCCTTCTCGGCGGGCTTATCGGCAGGCTTATCGGCGGGCTTGTCTTCAGCGGGCTTCGCGTCGGCCGCCTTGCCCTCGGCGGGCTTGTCCGCGGCAGGGGCCTTGATGGTCTTGAACACCGCGGTCGGCTGGTCGATGCCCGTACCAGTGGCGGGCTCGTCGCCCTTATTTCCCTCTTTGTCGACCTTATCCGCTTTGCCGGACTCGTCGGCTTTTTCCTCTGTGTCGACGGAATCATCCGCTTTATCGGCCTTTTGAGCCCACCGAGGAGCTTCCTTCTGCCGCAGCACGCCGAACGCGGCCGTAGGCCGATCCACCGGCTCGTCCGACGACTCATCGGCCAACTCCTCGGCCGACCCCTCAGCCGACTCCTCATCCGATTCATCCGGAGATTGGGTATCGTCGCCCGATTTGCCGGGTTCAACAGAATCATCGGATTCGGATTCGCTTTCGCGAACATCAGATTCCGATTCCGCTTCCGCTTCTTCCCCCGCCTCCGGGTCCTCGTCCGCGACGGCGACCGCCGACCTACCGCCCCCGGCCTCCCCTTCGCGGAAGACCGAGAGCCGTGGATCGCGCTCGCCGCGAGTCGTCTCCCCCGACGACTTCTGCTGCTCCGACTTGTCGGGGGACTCGCCCGCCACCGATGCCTCCTTGTAATACGTTTTGCGGGACGCGCGCCGCCTTCGGTCTCGCGTCCCGCCGCCCGAACCATCTACCAGTGTCCTGTGTGCCCCGAGTGCCGCCGCGCCACGGCACCCTGACAGAGTGCCTTCAGCGGGCCGCCCACCCGATAGACGAGAAAGACATACCTATCGGTTCCATATCAAATCCCCCAGGCACTCTCGACAGACCAATGTGAGAGGGGTCACCCTGTCATTCATCCACGCGGGGAGGCATGGATGGGCAGGAGCCGCAGAACAATTCCGGAGGAGCTTCTGCTGCTCGCCTTGGACCCGACCACGGGAACCACGGCGCAGCCGCAGTCGCTCGACCTCGGTCTTGCCGGAGCCCAGCTAGTAGAGCTGGCTCTGGCCGGACGGATAGCCCCTGACGGGGATCGTATCGCCGTGGTGCTGCCACGGCCGACCGGAGATCCGACACTGGACTCCGCGCTGGAGCTGCTGCGCCGCCGCGGCAGCCCGGTCCGCGCGGTCCACTGGATCGGCGGGCCCCGACTGGGGCTGCGCCAGACGTATCTCACGCATCTGGAGCGCTGCGGCATGGTGCATGCCGTGGAGGGCCAGATGTGCGGGGTACTGCCGACGACTCGCTACCAGGCGACGGAGACGGCGATCAGCCGGGAAATCAAGGCCCGGCTGGATACCGCGATCCGTACCGGCGTGCCGCCGGACCCGCGGACCGCGGCGCTCGCCGCCCTGGCCCACGCGGTCGGACTCGGCAAGCACCTGTATCCCGGGAACGAGGGGCGCTCCTCGCGCTCCAGGCTCCGGGATCTGATCAGGCACGACCCCATGGGCGGACTCGTGGCGCACGCTGTCATGGACGTGCAGAACGGTGTCGCGGCGCAGCCACGGCGCGCACCGGCCGCACCAGGCCGCCAGCCGGGGGCACGGGCCGCGGTGCCCGCGTCCGGAGTTCCGGCACAGCCGTCCCGCCGCGGAAGCATGGCCCGCGTCGGAGCGCGCTGAGCACAGCTCGCACCCGCTCCACCCGACCGACCGCACCACACAGTCCCCACCGACCCGGTTCGGGAGCCGCTGAAGCGCGGGGCGGTGGGCCGGCCCGTCCCCCCGAGGACCGGTCGGCCCACCGCCCCGCGCGCTCGTTCTTCCGCGCCCCGGGCGGCCGCCCCGGCGCCCTGCGGGACCGCGTGGACCGCGTGGACCGCATGGTTCACAGGCCCCGGCCGCGCGCGTCGGGTGTGCCCCGAGAGGCACCCTGTGCGGCCATTTCCCAGCGCGGCGCCGACCGGTAGTGGCAGGCTGCTGAACAGCATGAATCAGCAGTACGAAGCCGGAGGTGCACGTCCCGTGACATCGAACGTCGGCCCCACCGTCAGGCGACGCCGATTGGGCCAGGAACTCCGCAGGCTCCGCCAGGAGAAGGGGATGACGGCGGAGGAGGTGGCCGAGGAGCTGATGGTCTCCCAGTCGAAGATCAGCAGACTGGAGAACGGCCGCCGCAGCATCAGCCAGCGCGACGTACGCGACCTGTGCCGCACCTACAAGGTCGAGGACAAGGCACTGGTCGATTCCCTTATGCAAATGGCCAAGGAGTCGCGCCAGCAGGGCTGGTGGAACGCCTTCGGCGACGTCCCGTACAGCGTCTACATCGGATTCGAGACGGACGCGGCCTCGCTGCGGGTCTATGAACCGCAAGTGCTCCCGGGTCTGTTGCAGACCCCGGAGTACGCCGAGGCGGTGATCAGCGGCGCGCTGCCGGAGGCCCCGCAGGAGCAGATCGCCCAGCGGGTCCAGGTCCGTCTCAGGCGGCAGGAGCGGATCACCGAACCGGTCGCGCCGCTGCGGCTGTGGGCGGTCGTGGATGAGGCGGCGATGCGCCGGGTGGTCGGCAGCCCGAAGGTCATGAGTGATCAGCTGGACTATCTGGTGCGGATGAGCCACGAGCCGCATGTGACCGTGCAGGCGCTTCCGTTCGGGATGGGTTCCCACCCGGGGATGAGCGGGCAGTTCACCATCCTCGAGTTCTCGGACGAGTCGGACACCAGCGTCGTCTACCTCGAGGGCGTGACCAGCGACCTGTATCTGGAGAAGCACACCGATGTGCAGAGCTACAGCATGATGTACGAGCATCTGCGGGCCCAGGCGCTGAACGTCGAGCAGAGCCGTCAGTTCATCACGGACGTGGCGCGGGACCACGCGCGCCGACACGATGAGGGCTGAACCGTGAGCTGAACCGCACGCTGAGTGGACACCAAAAGACCGGACCCTACACCTCCGTGCTCCGGCGCGGAAGGGGCCAATGGAATATGCCATCCGGTCGAGTGAACGACGGGCTTTCCCGACGATGTTGACGAGTAACGTCGGTCTCGCCTCCAAACGGGGTGCATCTCATCAACAATACGTATCGGAGCAAAAGTGTCCATTCAGCAAGGAAAGACGAGTATGTGGGTGAAATCCTCGTACTCGGCGGGAAATGGCGCCTGCGTGGAGATCGCCTCCCCCGTCGTCGACGAGGTGGCCGTACGCGACTCCAAGGACCCGCACGGTCCGACCCTCAGCTTCGCTCCGGGACCGTGGTCGACCTTCGTCTCCGACGTCCGCCGCGGGGCCTTCGACCTCGGCTGATCTCCGCCACCCGCCCTTCGGGCACCGAGCCCTCTCGTCCGGCCGCCGTCCCTGCCGAGAGGGCTCGCCGCCGCCTCGACGAGGTCGAGGGCGCGCGGCCTCATCGCAGCTCGTCGACGTAGCGGTCGGTCCCGGGGACCGTCGGGATGAACGGCGCGACCAATTCGACGCGGCCGAGGCCCGAGCGGGCCACGTCCTCGTCAAGCCCGGTGAAATGCCCCTCCCAGCACTCGCGCGGATCCCGCTGCAGGAACCACAGCAGCGTCAGCCGCGTATCCACACCCTCCACCTGCTTCACATACGACATCCGGTCCAGCGGCAGCGGCGTCGGCCGGAAGACGGTGACCATCGCCGCGGGCGAGCCCGCCAGCCGCTTCGGCAGATGTCTGGCCCGGAGCCACTCCAGAAGCCCGGCGCGGCGCTCGGGGCCTTCGGCGTCCACGACCTCGACGACCAGCCCGGCGTAGGGGTGGTCGAGGGCGTGGAAGTCGCGGGGGCCCGCCGCGCCGTCCCGGTAGACGGTCGCCTCATGGTCCTGGAACGCCGTGAAGACGTGCGTACGGTCCTGGTAGACGCGGCCGTCCCGGTTGAGCCGCTTGTTGATGCCGACGGTCCACTTCATGTGTTCCGCGTAGCGCCCCTCGGTGAGCCAGTAGACCGTGATGTAGCAGCCCGCGGTGACCGGCTGGGCGACCGCGGACTTCTCCGGGTAGCGCAGCTGCCGCAGTTCGCGGGTGGCGACCCAGCGGCGGCCCGCGAAGATCCAGGGCATGGCCATCGCGCCGGCGATGAAGTGGTCGTCCTCGTACCAGCGGTTGTAGGCGTATTCGTGACCGGGGTGCGGCTCGACCATGGTGATCAGGGCGTGGCCCGGGCGCACTCCGTACGGGCCGACGGAGGCCAGTTCCGCGTACGCCTCGGCGCGCGTGTCCTCACTCGAGTCACTGCTCATGTCCTCCATGTGTAGCTGACGTAACGTCAGATGTGGAGAGTCGCGACCGTATCGCGGACAAAGCGCTTGCCTGGTGCACCGATCTCTCTAGGCTGCGGACGACAGCGGAACCATCCGTGCCGGCGTCCGTACCCCGCGAAGGAGCCCCATGCGTGCCGACCTCCCCGACCTCGCCTCCCGCGCCGCCTCGGTCGCCGGCTCCCCGGTACGCGACATCCTCGCGCTCACCGCGCGCCCCGAGGTGATCTCCTTCGCCGGCGGGCTGCCGGCGGCCGAGCTCTTCGACGCGGAGGCGATACGGGCGGCCTTCGACCGGGTCCTCGCCGAGGCCCCGCGCGAGGCCCTGCAGTACTCGACGACCGAGGGCGACCCCGCGCTGCGCGCCGCCACCGCGGGCCGCCTCACCGCGCGCGGGCTGCCCACCGACCCCGACGCGCTGCTCATCACCAGCGGCTCGCAGCAGGCGCTGACCCTGCTGGCGACGGCGCTGCTGGAGCCGGGCGACGTGGTCGCGGTCGAGGACCCCACCTACCTGGCCGCGCTGCAGTGCTTCTCCTTCGCGGGCGCACGGATCGTGTCCGTGCCGAGCGACGAGGACGGCCTGGATCCGGCCGCGCTCGACGCGCTGGTCGAGCGGGAGCGGCCGAAGCTGCTCTACACCATCCCGACCTTCCAGAACCCCACCGGGCGCACCCTGCCCGCCGAGCGCCGCCGCGCGGTGGCCGAGGTCGCGGAACGGCGCGGGCTGTGGATCGTCGAGGACGACCCGTACGGGGAGCTGCGCTTCGCGGGCGAGCCGGTGCCGTGGATCGCGAGCCGCCCGGAGGCCGCCGACCGCACCGTGCTGCTGGGCAGCTACTCCAAGATCATGGCGCCGGGGCTGCGGCTCGGCTGGCTGCGCGCCCCCGCGGCGCTCCGCCGCGCCTGCGTCATCGCCAAACAGGCCGCCGATCTGCACACCCCGACGGTCACCCAGATGGCCGCCGCGCGCTATCTGGCCGACGCCGACCTGGACGCCCACCTCGCCCGCGTCCGCGACGCCTACCGCGAGCGGCGGGACGCGCTGCTGGCGGGCCTCGGCGAGGCCCTGCCCGAGGGCTCGCGCTGGAACCGCCCCGACGGCGGCATGTTCGTCTGGGCGTCGCTGCCCGAGGGGTACGACGCGACGCAGCGGCTGCGGGTGGCGGTCGAGCACGATGTGGCGTACGTGCCGGGGGCGCCGTTCTTCGCGGGCGTGCCGGACCCGGCGGCGATGCGGCTGTCGTTCGTGACGCACACGCCGGAGGAGATCGGGGAGGGGCTGCGGCGGCTGGCGAAGGCGCTGCGCTAGTCGGCGTACGCCGCGCCTGCCCCATGAGCGCAGCCCTGGCCTCCGGGGGTTCGGCGGGGTGCCTCGGGCGGCTGGGCGGAGCCCGGTTTCGGCGCGGCGCCCGGGGTCCGGGGGCGGAGCCCCCCGCGCGGCGGAGCCGCATATCGATGCCGCCGGGAAGGGGTGGGGGAAGAGACACCGCCGACGCGTGGGTATGGCCTTCTCGGCGCGCGCGCCCTAGCCTGACGCGGCTCCTGACCTGACACCTCGTCAGGTCGGGACTGTCGGGTCACCGCGATCACCCGGGGAGGCATCCCATGCCGCTGCGCGACAAGACCGTCATCGTCTCGGGGGTCGGCCCCGGCCTCGGCCTGCGGGTCGCGGCGGCGTGTGTGCGGGACGGCGGCAACGCCGTGCTCGGGGCCCGTACGGAGGACCGGTTGGCGAAGGCCGCCGCCGAGGCCGACCCCGAGGGCGGCCACACCGCGTGGCGCGCGACCGACATCGCGGACGAGCGGCAGTGCGGGGCCCTTGCCGCGCTCGCGGTCGAGCGCTTCGGCGGAATCGACGCCGTCATCCATGTGGCGGCGCTGGACAGCCACATGGGCGGCCTGGAGGACGCCGACTTCGCCTCCTGGAGCCAGGTCGTGGACACCAACCTGTTCGGGACGCTCCGCATGACCCGGGCCTGCCTGCCCGCGCTCAAGCGGCGCGGCGGCTCGGTGGTGATGATCGGCACGCAGTCGTCGGTCGCCGCGCCCACCCAGGTGCGCCAGGCCGCGTATGCCGCCTCCAAGGGCGCGCTCGTCTCGGCGATGTACTCGCTCGCGCGCGAGCTGGGCCCGCACCGGATCCGGGTGAACACCGTGCAGCCCGGCTGGATGTGGGGGCCGCCGGTGCAGGCGTACGTCACGTTCGCCGCGCACTCCGAGGGGGTGCCGGAAGCCGAGGTGCGGGCCCGGCTCACCGACCGGATGGCGCTGCCCGAGCTGGCGACGGACGGAGATGTGGCGGAGGCCGCGGTGTTTCTGGCCTCCGACCGGGCACGGGCGATCACCGGCCAGTCATTGCTGGTCAACGCCGGTGAACTGATGCGGTGACGCGGGGGTTGCGCAGAGGGGTTGCAGGGGCTGCACGGGGGTTGCGCCCTCCTTCTCCGGCCTGACGGGATCCCGCTCCCGTACGGCCCGTCCGTTGGTGCGGTCGAGCGTGATCGTGCGTCTGGCGAAGTGCCCGCTCATCGTGGGTTCGCGGGCGCGTTCACGACAACTGTTGAGTGGGTCAAGAAAGGGCAAAATCGTTCTGAGGTCTGATTTATGTTCACATTCGTGACCGGAAATCTCTTGACCGGCCGCCTGAACAAGCGGTTCAATCCCGGAAGTACCCCGCTCCCGCTCGGGGGAATCCGCCCATGACGAACGTCGCGGCGAAGTGCGGTCCTGTTCATAAGACGGACCCCTGGAGGGGGCATGAACAGTCTCGACTGGGCCGTGGTCATCGGCTACTTCGGCATCATGGTCGCGATCGGTCTGTGGTCCCACAAACGTGTGGACAACGTCAGCGACTTCTTCACCGCGGGCGGCAAGATGCCGTGGTGGCTCTCCGGCATCTCCCACCACATGTCCGGCTACAGCGCCGTGATGTTCACCGCGTACGCGGCCATCGCCTATGACTACGGCATCACTTCCTACGTCACCTGGTCATTCCCGATCGCCATCGGCGTCGCCCTCGGCTCCAAGCTCTTCGCGCCCCGGCTCAACCGGGTGCGCAGCAAGCTGCGCGTGGCCTCGCCGCTCGAATACCTCAAGAGCCGCTACAACCTCTCCACCCAGCAGGCGCTGGCCTGGTCGGGTGTGCTGCTGAAGATCGTCGACGTGGGGGCCAAGTGGGCCGCCATCGCGACCCTGCTGTCCTTCTTCACCGGCGTCTCCCTCAACCAGGGCATCCTGATCACGGGCGCCGTCACCGCCGTCTACTGCACGGTCGGCGGGCTGTGGGCCGACGCGCTGACCGAACTGGGCCAGTTCGTCATTCAGCTGGTCGCCGGCGTCGCGATGCTGATCGCGGTGCTCCACGACCTGAGCGGCATCAGCACGCTGTGGAACGTCTGGGACGACCTGCCCGCCACCCATCACCACCCGACCGTCGACAAGTACACGCTGACCTTCCTGCTCGCCTATCTGTTCATCAAGACCTTTGAGTACAACGGCGGCATGTGGAACCAGGCTCAGCGCTACATGGCCACCGACAGCGCCGGCTCGGCCGAGCGCTCGGCCCGGCTCTCGGCCCTTCTGTGGTTCTTCTGGCCGCTGGTCCTCTTCTTCCCGATGTGGGTCGCCCCGCTGGTCATCGACATCCCGAAGGGCCACACCTCCGCGGACTCCTACGCGCTGATGGCAGAGCACCTGATGCCACACGGCCTGCTCGGCCTGATCATCGTCGGCTTCTTCTCCCACACCATGGCCATGTGCTCCTCCGACGCCAACGCGATCGCCGCGGTCGTCACCCGCGACATCATGCCCGCGGTCTCCCGGCGGGTCCGGGCCTGGGACACCCGGGCCGGACTGATCGCCGCGCGCTGGACCACCCTGCTCTTCCTCGGCCTGTCCATGGCCATCGCCACCCAGGTCAACTCGTCCTTCTTCGGGGACATCATCACCGTGGTGATCAAGTGGGTCGCCGGGCTCATGGGCCCGATCGCGATCCCGCTGATGCTCGGGCTGCTGCGCCCGTTCCGCAAGTCGGGTCCGACGGCGGCACTGGTCAGCTGGGGGCTGGGGCTGTTCGCCTTCTACTTGGTCAACTACCCGATCAACGACTCCATCGACGGCGGCGTGAACCTGGAGTACCAGGTCTCCATCCCGCTCGCGGTCTCGCTCGTGCTCTACATCGTGATCGGCTACATCAAGCCGGAGGACACACCGGAGCGCGACGCCATCCTGGACTCGCTCAACTCGGATGACGACGGGCCGGGTTCGGCGAGTGCCGCGCTGTCGGTGCCGAAGCAGGGCGCGACCGACCGGAGCTCGGTCGCCGGCGCGTTGGACTGACCCGCGGCGGACAGGCACCTGCGGGGCGGGAGCACCTCCCGCCCCGCAGGTGTCCTCTCGCCCGCCCACCACCAGGGCCCATGACAGTGCCCGGACCTACAGTCGACCGTATGGACAGCACCGAGGTCATCCTGGCCCAGTTCGACGCATCCGCCGCCGATTTCGACTTCCCCGATCTCGGCCACGTCTACTACTACGCGGTCGACGCGCGCATGCGGCTGTATCGCGACGAGGAGCGCTGGGCCCTGATCGTCGAGGCCGTCGGCTACAACCCGCGGGCCGGAAACCTGATCGACAAGCGCCACGTCTACGGCAACTGCCTCACCGTCGGCGAGCCCGGCCTGCTCGACGAGGACTTCCTCCAGCGGCTCGACAACATGGACGAGGTGCACGACGGCGAGTGGAATTACGCGGGCATTCCCCTGATCGTGCGCGGCCGGGCCCTCGAGGTGGCCGTGGAGCCCGGCGTGCGCATGTGGGATGCCTGCCGCGCGCTCGTCCCGGCCCATCGTGACCTGCTGCTGGCCGACGAGGCCGAGCTGCGCGCCCGCATACCGGCTGATCTGCCGGAGCTGCTGCGGCTGGAGGAGTGGCACCAGCCGGAGGACGTGTGTGAGGAGCCGCCCAGCGAGAGCGAGACATACCGGCAGATCGCCGAGGTCCTGGCCACCGGCGACCCGGCCCGCTACCGCCCCACCCTCAAGCCCAACACGCACTGGTCGAACTGGCCCGAGTCCGGCTGGATGTGAGCCGCTCAGGCGTCCGGTGTGCAGGCGGCGGCGAACATACGGCTGTCCTCGTAGACGCGATAGCGGGTGATCAGCCCGTCCTCGACGGTCACCCGCACCGCGAAGGGAGACCGGTAGCGCTTGCCCGTGGCGCGTACGGTGCCGGCCAGGGTCCCCGTCACCATCGCCTCGGCTTCTTCCACCACGATGACATCGATCGTGTTTCCGTCCGGGTCCGGGGCCACGCCCTCCGCCAGCTCGCGGAAGTGGGCGACGGCGTCGGCGCGGGTCGCGCGGGGGCGGATCCACGGGACGTCCGGGTTCTCGGCGATCAGCCAGTCGACGCGCTCGGCGAACAGCTCGCCGAGGCCGGGCAGATCGCCGGCCGCCATCCGGGCCAGAAACTCCTGAACGGTGGCGCGGGTGCGCTCGGTGGTCGTGGTGGTGGCGGTCATGCCGGTACTCTCCCGATGCTTGTGCTGTCCGGTGCTGTGCACGATGCTCGCGCGGCCCGAAAGAGACGTCGATTACCCGCGAGGTAATGGGCGCGACGGGTGACGGCTGGGACATGTGGCGCGGGGATGGGAACCGAGCCCCGTCCGTGCCCCTCTTCCGTACGTATCGCTCATGCGTACTATCGTCGGCCGTCCGTGTCGTCCGTGTCGTCCGTCTCGACCTTGCCGTCCGTCGCCGCACCGTGGACCTGGAGCTCTTCCCCGTGACCGTGAAACCGACGATCACCGAATCCCGTGTGCGCGCGGTGCGCGCCGCCTTCCTCCGCCGCCCCACGCTCTTCGCGGCGGCGTTCTGCCTGCTGTCCTTCACCGGCTTCTGGATCGCACAGCGCGCCGCCCATGTGTCCATGGCCGACCTGATGGTCTACCGCGCCGAGGGCTGGTCCGTGCGCAACGCGATGGACCTGTACGACATGCGGGCCACCGTGCACAACCTGCCCAACACCTACCCCCCGTTCGCCTCACTCCTCTTCACCCCGCTGACCTTCCTGAGCACCGGGCTCATGCGGACGCTGGCGACGGCGTTCAACCTCGCCCTGATGGTCGCGCTCGTCCACCTGGCGCTGCGCCTGATCGGCCGCCCGCGCGTGGTGCCCCGGCCGGCGGCCGCGCTGTCCCTGGCCGCGGTCGGTGTGTGGTGCGAGCCGGTGTGGACGACGCTGCGCTACGGGCAGATCAACCTGCTGGTCACCGTCCTGGTGCTGTGGGACCTGACCCGGCGGGCCGGCCGCCGCGGCTACCGCTGGGCCGGCGTGGGCACGGGCATCGCGGCGAGCATCAAGATCACCCCGGCGCTCTTCGTGGTCTTCCTCGCACTGGCCGGGCTGATCGAGGGGGTGCGGCGGCTGCGGTCCGAGGGCCGGTTCCGGAACGAGCACCTGCGCCGCGCGGCCGTGGCCACCGGGGCGTTCGTCACCACCGTCGCCCTGTCCGGCCTGGCCCTGCCGCACGACTCACACCGCTACTGGACCGAGATCCTGTTCGCGACCGACCGGCCGGGCGATGTCGAGGGCGCGGGCAACCAGAACCTGCGCGGCGTCCTCGCCCGCCTTCTGCACACCTCCGACCCGGGCCTGTGGTGGCTCGCCGCGGCCGCCCTGTTCGCCTGCGCGGGCCTGGCCACCGCGGTCGCCGCCCAGCTCGCCGAGGGCCGGCTGCCCGGCAACCGGGCGTGGGCGGCCGTCGCCTGCGGCGTGACCGCCCTCATGATCAGCCCGATCTCCTGGTCCCACCACTGGGTGTGGGCGGTGCCCATGGTGCTGCTGCTGGGCGCGGAGGCGCTGCGCCGCCGCACCGCGCGGTGGAGGTGGCTCACGGCGGTGACCGCCCTGCTGTTCTGCTCGTTCATGATGTGGTACGTGCCACACGACCTGCCGCAGCGCGTGGAGCTGCACCAGAACCCCGGCCAGATGCTGCTCACCGCGGTCTACCCGATCATCGGCGTGGTCTTCCTCGCCGTCGCCGGGCTGCTGACCATACGGGCCCTGCGCACCCGGCGCCCGCACATCCCCGACGGCCGCGCCCCGCGGCGCACCGAGCCGAGCTACGCGCGGGGGTAGCGGGCCAGCCAGGCGGGGGCGGAGGTCGCCGGGCCGTGCAGGGCCGGGCCCTGCGTCATCTCCATCGCGAAGTCGTCGGCCAGCTCCAGGATCGTGCCGCGCCCCTCCAGCTCCGCCAGCCACGCGGGGGGCAGCGCGGTCTCGCCGTGCAGCGTGCCCAGGAGGTTGCCGCACACCGCCGCCGTGGAGTCGCTGTCCCCGCCGTGGTTCACGGCGAGCAGCAGGCCGTGGTACACGTCCTCGGCGACCAGCGCGCAGTACAGCCCGATGGCCAGGGCCTCGTCGCCGGTCCAGCCCTCCCCCAGGGACGCCACCCGCTCGGGCGTGGGCAGCCCCTGCCGTACGGCGCCGAGCGCGTACCGCAGCGCGTCGGTGGTCTCCTCGTGGCCGGGACGGGTGGCCAGATGGGCCAGCGCCCGCTGCACCGCCCCGTCCAGCGCGTCGCCGCGCGCGAGCCCGTGCACGATCAGGGCGAAGGCCCCGGCGGACAGATAGCCGGTGGGGTGCCCGTGGGTCTGCGCCGCGCACTCGATGGCCAGCTGGAACACCAGCTGCGGCTCCCAGCCCACCAGCAGCCCGAAGGGCGCCGAGCGCATGACCGCGCCGCACCCCTTGGAGTCGGGGTTCTTGGGGCTGTCCAGGGTGCCCATGGTCTCGTCCGCCAGCCCGGTCAGACAGGCCCGGCCGGGTGCCCGCTGGGCGTACAGCCACTCCTCGCGGGCCAGCCAGCCCGCGTCCTCCCGCCGCTCGTCGGGCCCCCAGTCGCGCTGGGTGGCGTACCAGCGGCGGTGCGCGGCGTGGATGTCGGTCGGCGGGTGCCAGGCGCCGGTGTCGCGCCGTACCTGCGCGCGTATCAGCCCGTCGACGGTGAAGAGCGTCATCTGGGTGTCGTCGGTGATGCGGCCGCGCCGCCCGTACGCCGGGACGAAGTCCGTGACGCCCTCCAGGCCGTGCTCCGCGCGGATGTCGGCGAGCGAGGAGAACTCGACCGCCGCGCCCAGGGCGTCCCCGATCGCACCGCCGAGCAGACAGCCGCGCACCCGGCTGCGGAAGTCCTGCTGCTCGGCGCGGCCCCATACGCCGGTCGCCGCACTGGTGGTTGCCGTCACGACCTCGCCCCTTTCCCTCGATGCACGCACGGCCAGAGGACTGCCTTCGCACTGTAATAGACACCGAATGATCGCCTTCAGCCCGCCGATGATTGTGAAGGCGTCAACACGGAGGGCACCACGGAGCGCCTCATTCCAAATCCGTCGAAGCACAGGGTCGCAGCACACGATCGCAGCACACGAAAGAGGCCGGGCCCGGACTTCCGGGCCCGGCCTCCTCGGGCCGTGCGGCGATGGGGCCGGCGTGGTGCTAGCCGACCGGCTTCCTGATGACCTCGATGACGCTCGCGAAGCCGTCACCACCACGCCCGTCCGCGATCGCGCGCCCCATCAGGTCCCGCACGGCCGCGAGCGGCCCGGAGTCCAGGCCCCGGCTCTCGCTCGCCTCCAGAATGTGATCGACGCCGACCGCCTCCATCCCCAGATTGCCCAGATCCCCCGGATAGCTGTTGGTGTCGACACCGTCCGCCACCTGATCCGCCATTGCGGGCAACAGGGCGAAGAACTCCTTGATGTACGGCAGGAATTCGTTCGCCGTCACCTTGTCGGCGCCCACCATCGCGAGCGAATGCACCATGGCGGCCATGCTGGAATAGAAGACATTGAGCAGGGCCAGATCGTACAGCGGCGCGACCCCATGGTCCGCGCCGAGATACCGGCTGTTGCCGCCCAGCGCCTTCAGCGTCGCCTCATGCGCCTCGAACACCGCCCGCGACCCGCTGTAGAAGAGCAGCGCCTGCGGCGAGCCGATGACCGGGGTCGGCACCATGATCGCCCCGTCGAGGTAGTCGACGCCGTGCTCCGCCGCCCACGCGGCGGCCTCACGGGCCCGCTCGGGGGTGTCCGAGGTGAGGTTGACCAGCGCCCGGCCCGCCAGCTCCGCCCGCAGCGGCCCGAGGATCGCCTGACTCGCCTCGTAGTCCACGACGCACACCACCACCAGCTCCCCCGCCACCACCGCCTCGGCGGGCGTCTTCGCCCGCACCGCACCGCGGGCGACGAGGGCGTCGGCCTTGTGAGCGGAGCGGTTCCATACGGTCGTGGGATGGCCGGCCGCCAAGAATGCCCCGGCCAGCGCCTGGCCCATCGCGCCAAGACCGATGACCGTCACCGGCGTACGATTTTCGCCTGCCATGACAGCACCACCTATTTCTTGTTTCTTGCTTTCGAGTCCGTGACAAATCCCCCGCGCGCGCCGGGCTCTCATCGATCCTGTTATCCGCTGGGCCCAAACTCAAGTACCCACAAAAAAGTGCGTACTTACCCCCAGGTATGCGAGAACACGGCCACCCGCTACGTTGACCCGCATGTTCGATGAGAGTTTCTATGATCTGGCCTTCGGAGTGGACCCGGGCGGAGCCCGCAAGGACGCCCATTTCATCAGCGCCACCCTGGACGAGGTGAAGCGCGACCTGGCGTCGGAACTCACCGAAGGGATCAGCCTGTACCTGCTGTGCCGGTACGGCGCACGCCTGACGCTGGACGTCTACCAGCAGGGGGAACTGACGGAGTCGATAGACCTCCACCCCTTCATCACCATCTCCGTCAAGGGCTATCCGGACATCACCTTCGCGGGCCCGGGCGAACCGGTCGGCTACGACTTCCGAGGCGACGAGGAAGACGAAGACGACGACTTCGAGGATGACGACGACTTCGAGGACGAGGAAGAAGACGACCAGGACAACCTCGCCGACCGGATGTTCGCGGACGACCTCGGCGACACGGTCAAGGTCTCGGTCGACTGGGACCGCATCCCCGTGCCCTCGCTCATCGGCGAGACCGTGGGGCCGGACGTCGAAGCCGTACTCCTGACCGGGAATCGCCTCGCCGCGTACGGCTACCAGGACTTCGAGGAGTAGCCCGACGGCACTGTCAACCTTCGGTTGACACTCCTCGGGGTGTCAACCTAGGGTTGCCTCATGACGAATCCAGTCGGCCCGACGGCCGCCGTCCGCCTCGACGACCTGATCGAGGCCATCAAGAAGGTCCACCCCCAGCCCCTCGACCAGCTCTCCGACGCGGTCATCGCCGCGGACCACCTCGGTGACGTGGCCGACCACCTGATCGGCCACTTCGTCGACCAGGCGCGCCGCTCGGGCGCCTCCTGGAGCGAGATCGGCACGAGCATGGGCGTCACCCGGCAGGCGGCCCAGAAGCGGTTCGTCCCCAAGGACCCGGGCGAGCTGTCCGCCCTCGACCCCAACCAGGGCTTCGGCCGCTACACCCCCCGGGCCAAGAACGTCATCATGGCCGCGATGAACGAGGCCCAGGCTGCCCGCAACTCCGACATCCGCCCCGAACACCTGCTGCTCGGCCTCCTCGTCGAGCCCGAAGGCCTCGCCGCCAAGGCGATCACCGCCCAGGACGTGCTCCTGGACACCGTCCGCCAGGCCGCCACCGCGGCCCTGCCACCCGCGGCCGACGAGGTCCCCGACCTCATCCCGTACGACGCGGCCTCCCGCAAGGTCCTGGAGCTCACCTTCCGCGAGGCCCTGCGGCTCGGCCACAACTACATCGGCACCGAGCACATCCTGCTTGCCCTCCTGGAGCACGAGGACGGCTCGGGCGTCCTGGCCGGCCTCGGCATCGACAAGGCGGCCGCCGAGGCGAACATCGCCAAGGCGCTGGCCGAAGTACTGAAGGCCCAGTCCCAGGACTGACCTCACCACTTCACGAAGCGCCGGGCCCGGAGATCGGCATGTTCAGCGGCTGGGCGCGCAGCCGCTGAACAGGTCGTCCTCGGGGAACGTGACCTCGACGTCGGAGCGAACCAGGTGGTACTCCTCGGTGGGCCAGACCTGCCGTTCGTCATAGCGGCCTTCCATTGGGTGAAGTCCACCAGGTGGCGAAGATGACCGTCACCAACTACTTCCCGCGCAAGGAAGACCTCGCCCTCGACTACCACGACCGAGTACCTGGCCGCCGTCGAGCGCCACGACGCCGTGATCGGCCTGGCGGGCCGCGGCAACCAGGAGATCGCCGCCTCCGCGACCCGCTCGGCCCGCCAGGTCTTCGGCCTGCTGGAGGCGTCCTTGGCCGACTACGCGGTGCGCTGAGAAAGCAGTTGCGTCCATCGCCTGACGCACGGCAAGGTGCGGTGCTGCGAAAGGAGTTGCTGTGCTGCCTTCTGAGGCCCCTGTCATCAGAGAGATTCCCGTGACGGACAAGGAAGCCGGCCCCTACGGCATCGCGGCCGGCCCTGACGGTGCCCTGTGGATCACCTTCGTCCACAGCGGTCGCATCGCGCGCCTCACCCTCGATGGCGAACTCACGGAATATCCCCTGGACTCGCCCCAGTGCCGTCCCATGATCATCGCTCCCGGGCCCGACGGCGCACTGTGGTTCACCCGGTCCCAGGACCACCGAATCGGCCGCATCACGGTCGACGGCGAAACCGAAGCCTTTCGCATCCCGACACCCGACAGCGCACCCTTCGGTATCACCGCCGGTCCGGACGGCGCGATGTGGTTCACACAGATGAACACCGACCGCATCGGCCGCGCCACCGGCAAGGGAGAGATCACCGAGTTCGCCCTTCCCGTAGCGGGCGCCTTCCCCTCAGCGATCACCGCAGGCCCTGACGGAGCCCTCTGGTTCACGCTCAACCAGGCGAACGCGATCGGCCGCATCACCGTCGACGGCGACATCACCCTGCACCCCCTGCCCACCCCCGGCGCCGCGCCCGTGGGCATCACCACTGACGGCACCGCCTTGTGGTTCGTCGAGATCGCGGCGGGCCAGATCGGCAGGATCTCGGTGGACGGCGGCGAAATCGAGGAGTTCCCGCTTCCCGACCGCACGGCCAAACCCCACGCCGTCGTCGCGGCCTCCGCCGGGGACTGCTGGTTCACCGAGTGGGGAGCCAATCGCCTCGGTCACATCACCGCGACCGGCGAAATCGCGGAATACGACCTGCCGTCACCGTCGTCCGAACCACACGGCATCGCGGTGGGCCCCGACGGTGCGCTCTGGGCGGCTCTTGAGACGGGCGCGGTCGCACGGCTGACGCCGTAGCCCCGGGCGGGCAGTCCGTCCCACACGGCGATCGGCCTGTCCACGGGCCCCAGACGCCGGCTTGGTGATGACGGCCGCCGTCGAGGCCCCGCGCTGGGGGCCCGACAGCGAATGACGTCAGGCGAACCGGCTGACGTCGTCGAAGTCGGTGGAGGCCGACAGCTCGGCCCATGCCAGCATGTCGCGCTCGAAGGCGTCGCGTCCGGCCTGGACGAGCCGAAGCGCGTCGGTGCCGAGGAGCAGGCGCGTCGGCGGCTGGTCGGCCGCCACGATTCGCAGCACCGCGGCCGCGGCCTTGTCCGGGTCGCCCGGCTGGCGCCCGCTGCCGTGGATGCGCCGGGCGCGCAGCGGCTCGAACAGCTCGTCGTAGTCGGCGATCACACGGGGTGCGCGGATCATCGAGCGGCCGGCCCAGTCGGTCCGGAAACTGCCCGGCTCGACGGCGGTGACATGGATGCCGAAATCGGCGACCTCCTTGCCGAGCGTTTCGAGGATGCCCTCCACCGCGAACTTGCTGCCGTGGTAGAAGCTGAGGCCCGGCATGGTGATCAGCCCGCCCATCGAGGTGACGGCGATGATGTGGCCCGAACGGCGCTCCCGCATGTGCGGCAGCACGGCCTTGATCACCGCCACGGTTCCGTAGACGTTCACCTCGAACTGACGGCGAAGGTCATCCATCGACGACTCCTCGAAGAGGCCATCATGGCCGTACCCGGCGTTGGCGACGAGTACGTCGACCGGGCCCAGGTCGCGCTCGGTCTCGTCCACGACCGTGTCCACCGCGTCATGGTCGGTCACGTCCAGGATGCGGGCGTGCGCGTCGCCGGCGAGCGCCTCAAAGGCCCGTGCGTCGGCGGGCGTGCGCACCGTGCCCACCACCCGGTGGCCCGCGGCCAACGCCGCGCACCCGAGTGCGCGGCCCAGGCCGGTGCTGACGCCGGTGATCAGGAATGTCTTGGTGTCCGACACAGGAGTTCCCTTCGTACGATGCCAACAGAGGCCGACCGGGGCGGTGAGAGCCCCGGTCGGTCTCGACACGTTCCACTTCAGCACCGGAATCGGCTGCTGACCGACTTCCGGGGGGCCCGCTTCGCCCCGGGGACAGCCGGACCGGGGGACTGCCAGTCCCCCTTTCACGGGCCGTCGGGGCGATCTGGGGCCCTATCGTGAACGGCATGGACCGCAACGCAGCTCTCGGTGAGTTCCTCCGCTCTCGGCGGGCGCGGATCACCCCGCGCCAGGCGGGCCTGTCCGACGACGGCGGCTCTCGGCGAGTGCCAGGACTGCGCCGCGAAGAGATCGCGCAACTGGCGGGCGTGAGCGTCGACTACTACGTACGCCTGGAACGCGGACGCCGACTGAACGTCTCCGAGACCGTGCTGGACGCCATTTCCCGCGCGCTGCGCCTCGATCCCGTCGAACGCACCCATCTGTTCCAGCTCGCCAAGCCCGCCGCAGGCAGGCCCCGCCGCACGGCGACACGTCCGCAGCCGGTCCGCCCGGGGCTGCGCGACCTGCTCCGGATTCTCGAGCACACCCCCGCCCTTGTGCTGGGGCGGCGACTGGACGTACTTGCGTCCAACCACATGGCACGTGCGCTGCTCACCGACTTCGACGCGCTGCCGCACCGCGAGCGGAACCTGGTGCGGTTCATGTTCTGCGACGAGACCGCCCGCTCGCTGTATGCCCACTGGGACACCCACGCCCAGGACATTGTCGCCTCGCTCCGGCGCGACGCCGGACGCCATCCCCACGATCCACTGCTGGCCGAACTCGTCGGCGAACTCTCGATCACGGACGAGGACTTCCGCCGCTGGTGGGCCGACCAGAACGTGTATCGGCACACGCATGGCAGCAAACACTTCCACCACCCGATCGTCGGCCCGCTCACCCTCAATTACGAGTCCCTCACCCTGCCCGCCGACCCGGACCAGCGGCTGAGTGTCTACACCGCCGAGGAAGGCTCCAGCTCCGAAGAGGCGCTTCGGCTACTGGCCGCGTGGATACGGCAGCCCGAGACCTCGCACGGACAGCACGCAGATCATTAGACGCCCGCCGGTCCGCGAGGGTCGGCCATAGTGGCTGCGTCCCATCAGGCGCGGTACGGGCAGCGTCCTATCCTGTGGGCGCGCTGGTAGAACTCCGCCATGACGTATCGATTCGTGGCCCACGCCGCCGAAGGAGAGCTGGACGCCGAGGGCGACTACATCGAGGCCGGCGTCTCGGAGGGCGCGGACGGCACCGGCTTCGTCCTGTTGTTCATGTGCGGCGCCGCGGAGCCGGACGGGCAGGACGTGGCTTGGGGTTTCGACACGCACTGCGTGGTCACGGCCGACCAGGGCACGGCGTATGGGTGCGTGCGGGAGGCGGTGCTGGAGGGCAAGGTCCTCCGGGTCCGTCTGGAGCCTTCGGTGCTGGACGCGCTGGGGCTGGGGGACGCGGAGATCGAGGCGATGCTCGACGCGCCGGTCGAGGACACCGCCCGGTTCCTGGATGCCCTGCGGCGGGTGTTGGCATACGGCCGCCCGGACGCGCTGCCCGCGCGCGTCGTGCTCTGACGAGTCGGCGGCCAGGCGTATCGTCCCCGCCATGCGTTGTGCGATATGCGGGTCCGGTCGGCTGAGCCCGGTCGGGGAGCTCACCTCGTCCGACTCGATGCAGAAGCGGCTGCGGCTGAAGTTCGCCCGCCCGGGGGCGCTCAAGGCGCGGCCGACGTTCCATGCCGGGTTCGCGCGGGCGTGCAGGGACTGCGGGGCGCTGCTGCCGTTCCTCGGCGAGGGGGACAGGCGGCGGCTGGACGCGGAGGCCGATGGGTTGTCGGGGGTCGAGGGCGGCCCGGGAGACGCGTGATGATCTCACCGCGGGTGCTGATGGTGCGCAACGCCGAGCGCAGCGGGCCGGGCCGGCTGCTGCCGTGGCTGCGGGACGAGGGGCTGGACGTGGTGGAGCTGGCGGGGGCCGAGGCCCCCGCCCATCCGGCCGGGTACGACGCCGTCGTGCTGCTCGGGGGCGGGTTTCTGCCGGACGACGACGCCCACGCGCCGTGGCTGCCGGCTCAGCGCGACCTCACGCGCCGGGCCGTGGTCGAGGGGGTGCCGTTGCTCGGGATCTGTCTGGGGGCCCAGGTGCTGGCGGTGGCGGAGGACGGCATGGTGGAGGGGTCGTACGGGGTGCCGGAGCGCGGTTCGTGCGCCGTCGAGTTGCGCGAGGAGGCCGGAGGGGACCGGCTGCTGGCGGGGCTGCCGCGGCGGTTTCGCGCCATCCAGAACCATCGCGACCAGATCACGCGCCTTCCGCCCGGCTCGGCCCACTTGGCGCAGAGCGACGCGTGCCCGGTGCAGGCCTTCCGGGTCGGGGGGTGTGCCTGGGGCGTCCAGTTCCACCCCGAGGCCGGCGCGGACCGGCTCGACGGCTGGGACGAGGCGGCGCTGGCCGAGAAGGGGCTCGATCTGGCCGCCCTGCGCGCCGAGGCGCAGGCGGCGGAGCCCGGGGCGACGGATGCCGCGCGCCGGCTGGCGGCCAACTTCGCCGCCGTCGTGCGGGCCCACGCCTGAATTCGTAGTGAGTTTGGGACAGCGACACGCCATGGCGTCGGCGTGTCGCTGTCCCAAACTCACTACGAAGTCCCTGATATGGGGCAGCGCCCTCAGTCGCCCAGCACCGGCAGCAGCTCCGGCAGGTGCCCGTCCGAGGCCAGGGCCGCCGCCTGGCGGTCGGGCGGGACCTCGCCGTAGGTGGTGGTGCGGGGGCGGGCCGGGCGGGCGGCGGATTCGGCGATGGCGACGAGGTCCTGGATGGAGCGGTACGAGCCGTAGGAGGAGCCCGCCATGCGGGAGATGGTCTCCTCCATCAGGGTGCCGCCCAGGTCGTTGGCGCCGGAGCGGAGCATTTCGGCCGCGCCCTCCGCGCCCAGCTTGACCCAGCTGGTCTGGATGTTGGGGATGTGCGGGTGGAGCAGGAGCCGGGCCATGGCGGTGACGGCGCGGTTGTCGCGGGCGGTGGGGCCGGGGCGGGCGATGCCGGCGAGGTAGACGGGGGCGTTGGTGTGGATGAAGGGGAGGGTCACGAACTCGGTGAAGCCGCCCGTCTCCTGCTGGATCTCGGCGAGCAGCCGCAGATGGCCCAGCCAGTGCCGGGGCTGGTCGACATGGCCGTACATCATCGTGGAGGAGGAGCGGATGCCCAGCTCGTGGGCGGTCTTGATGACCTCGACCCAGGTGGCGGTCGGGAGCTTGCCCTTGGTGAGGATCCAGCGCACCTCGTCGTCGAGGATCTCGGCGGCGGTGCCGGGGATCGTGTCGAGGCCGGCTTCGCGCGCGGCGGTCAGCCATTCGCGGATGGACAGGCCGGTGCGCGTCGCGCCGTTGACGACCTCCATCGGGGAGAAGGCGTGGACGTGCATCCCGGGCACGCGCTCCCTCACGGCGCGCGCGATGTCGAAGTAGGCGGTGCCGGGCAGGTCCGGGTGGATGCCGCCCTGCATGCACACTTCGACCGCGCCGACGTCCCAGGCCTGCTGGGCGCGGTCGGCCACCTGGGACAGCGAGAGGGTGTAGGCGTCGGCGTCGGTGCGGCGCTGGGCGAAGGCGCAGAAGCGGCAGCCGGTGTAGCAGACGTTGGTGAAGTTGATGTTGCGGGTGACGATGTATGTGACGTCGTCGCCGACCGTGGCGCGGCGCAGGTCGTCGGCGATGCGGCACAGCGCGTCCAGCGCCGGGCCGTCGGCGTGGAGGAGGGCCAGCGCCTCGGGGTCGGTGAGCCGGGTGGGGTCGTCGGCGGCGACGGACAGGGCGGCGCGGACATCCGCGTCGATACGTGAGGGGACCATGCCGGGCGCCGCCGCCTCGCGCAGGGCCTCCCAGTCGCCGTACACCTCGTCGAAGTCGTCGCGGCGGTCGCCGGCGCGGCCCTCGGTGTCGATGGTGCGGTGCAGGTCGGTGCGGCCTGAGGCGGTGAAGCCCTCGTCGGGCTCCTGCCAGGGCAGGCCGACCGGAGCTGCGTCCTCGCGGGCCAGGCCGGTGGCCGGGTCGGCCAGGGCGCTGACGTGGGGCAGCAGCCGGGGGTCGAGCCAGGGCTCGCCGCGCTGTACGAACTCGGGGTACACCGCGAGCCGTTCGCGCAGCCGGAAGCCGGCGGCGGCCGAGTGCTCGGCGAGCTCGTCCACCTGCGGCCAGGGGCGCTCGGGGTTGACGTGGTCGATGGTGAGCGGGGAGACGCCGCCCCAGTCGTCGACGCCGGCGCCGATGAGCCGCGCGTACTCCCCCTCGACCAGGTTGGGCGGCGCCTGGATACAGGCGGCGGGGCCCAGGATGTGGCGGGCGACGGCGACGGTGGCGACGAGCTCGTCCAGCTCCGCGTCCGGCATGCCGCGCATCGCCGTGTCCGGCTTGGCGCGGAAGTTCTGGATGATGACTTCCTGGATGCCGTGGTAGGCGCGCGCCACGCGGCGCAGCGCGAACAGCGAGTCCGCGCGCTCCTCGTAGGTCTCCCCGACCCCGATCAGCAGCCCGCTGGTGAAGGGGACGGAGCTGCGCCCGGCGTCCTCCAGGACGCGCAGCCGCACGGCGGGCTCCTTGTCCGGGGAGCCGTAGTGCGGGCCGCCGGGCTCGCTCCACAGCCGCTCGGCGGTGGTTTCCAGCATCATCCCCATGGAGGGGGCGACGGGCTTGAGCCGCTGGAAGTCCGTCCAGGTCATGGCGCCGGGGTTGAGGTGCGGCAGCAGCCCGGTCTCTTCCAGGACGCGGATCGAGATGGCCCGTACGTACGCGATGGTGTCGTCGTAGCCCTCGGCCTCCAGCCACTCGCGGGCCTCGGGCCAGCGGTCCTCGGGGCGGTCCCCGAGGGTGATGAGCGCTTCCTTGCAGCCCAGTTCGGCCCCGCGCCGGGCGATGGCGAGGACCTCGTCGGGGGACATGAACATCCCGTGGCCGGCGCGGCGCAGCTTGCCGGGGACGGTGGCGAAGGTGCAGTAGTGGCACTTGTCCCGGCACAGGCGGGTCAGCGGGATGAAGACGCTGCGCGAGTACGTGATGACCCCGGGGCGGCCCGCGGCCTCCAGGCCGGCGTCGCGGACCCGGGCCGCCGAGGCCGTCAGGTCGGCGAGGTCCGCCCCGCGCGCCTGGAGCAGAACGGCCGCCTCGGCGGTGTCCAGCGCCACGCCCCCGCGTGCGCGTTTGAGCGCGCGGCGCATGGCGTTGGCGGTGGGGGCAGCCTGGGCGGACGGCTCGGATCCCTGCGCACTCGTGGTCATTCTCCGAGCATACGAGGGACATATCGACTGGGGTTGTGGGTCTCCTCACGGCCGTTCGGGCCCGCGGGCGGGAATACGGAGGCCGGCTCCGTCACAAGTACTGGGCGAAGGCGGCGAGCGTCCGCAGGACCTCCCGCTCCCCGCCCGCCGGGAGCTGCACCACGACCTCCTCGATCCCCAGGTCCGCGTAGTGCGCGAGTTTGCCGGGCGCCGGCCGCACCGCGTACGGCACCACCTCCAGCGCCGCCGGGTCCCGGCCCGTCTCCCGCCACACCCGGCGCAGCGCCGGGAGGGCCTCGGTCAGGCCGCGGCCGCCGATCGGCAGCCAGCCGTCCGCGTAGTCGGCGATGTGCTCGAAGAGCCGGGGCCCGGCCGCGCCGCCGATCAGCGTGCGCGGCCCGGGCAGACCGGTCACGGGACCGGCCCCTTCCCGGGCCCGCAGCGGCTTGGGGTGTGCGGAGCTGGCGCGCACCGAGCCGTACGCGCCGTCGTAGGCCGTCGGCTCCTCGGCCCACAGCGCGCGCATCAGCGCCATCCGGTCCCGTACGAGCCGCCGCCGGCTGCGCCAGTCGACGCCGTGGTCGGCCGCCTCCTCCACGTTCCAGCCGAAGCCGATGCCGAAGGTGAACCGGCCGCCGGAGAGGAAGTCGAGGGTGGCGACCCGCTTGGCGAGCGCGATGGGGTCGTGCTGCGCGACCAGCGCGATGCCGGTGCCCAGGGCGAGCCGCTCGGTGACCGCGGCGGCCTGGCCGAGGGCCATGAACGGGTCGAGCGTGCGGCCGTACTGACGCGGCAGCGGCTCGCCCATCGGGGCGGGGGTGTCGCGGCTGACGGGGATGTGAGTGTGCTCGGGGAGATAGAGCCCGGCGAAGCCGCGCCGCTCCAGCTCGCGGGCGAGCCAGGTGGGGCCTACGGTCTCGTCCGTGAGGAAGATGGTGGTCGCGATCCGCATGGCGGGCTGCACCTCCGCGTGGGCCGGATGTGGCTGCGCGTATGTTCCCTCACGGCCATCGAGTTATCCACAGGCCTTTCCGTACGTGTCACTCCCGCGTACAACGGTGTGAGCGCTGGTGACGGACGGCACGACGGCCACAGGGGGCACTCATGCAGCGACGCGAGGTACTCAGACTCTCCGCTCTGGCGGGTGCGGCGGGCGTGCTGACACTCGATCCGGTGACCTTCGCCCATGCGGAGGAGCGCGACGGCGGGTCCGGCAGCGAGCGGACGAAGACGGTCACGGGCCATCTGCCCACCGGCTCCCCCGACTTCGTCTATCTGCCGGTGAACATTCCTGGCGGAGTCCGCGAGATCGCCGTCTCGTACTCGTACGACAAGCCGACGGTCCCGGCCGGCACCCAGGGAAACGCCTGCGACATCGGCATCTTCGACGAGCGCGGCACGGATCTCGGCGGGCGCGGCTTCCGTGGCTGGTCGGGCGGCGCCCGCACCGAGTTCGCGATCAGCGCCGAGCAGGCGACGCCCGGGTATCTGGCGGGGCCGGTCAAGGCGGGCACCTGGTATGTCGTGCTCGGCCCGTACACGGTGGCTCCGCAGGGGCTCGACTACCACGTCACGGTCACGCTGCGGTTCGGCGAGCCGGACGAGACGCCGAAGCCGGTTTTCCCGCCGCAGCGGGCCAAGGGGCGCGGCCGGGCCTGGTATCGGGGCGACTCCCATCTGCACACGGTCCACTCCGACGGCAAGCGCACCCCGGCCGAGGTGGCCGCCGCCGCCCGGGCCGCCGGGCTCGACTTCATCACCACCACCGAGCACAACACCACCTCCTCGCACAGGGCTTGGGAGGGGCTGTGGGGCGATGACCTGCTGATCCTCACCGGCGAGGAGATCACCACGCGCAATGGCCATGTGGTGGCCCTCGGCACCGACCCGGGCGTCTTCATCGACTGGCGCTACCGCGCCCGGGACAACGCCTTCGGGAAGTACGCCCGCAAGGTCCGGCAGGCGGGCGGCCTGGTCATCCCGGCCCATCCGCACGGCACCTGCGTCGGCTGCAACTGGAAGTTCGGGTTCAACGACGCGGACGCGGTCGAGGTGTGGAACGCGGACTTCACCCCGGACGATGAGGTCACGGTGCAGGAGTGGGACAACACCCTGGTGGCCGCCGCCCGCGGCGACGGCCGCTGGCTCCCGGCCGTGGGCCACAGCGACGCGCACCGTGAGCCCCAGGTCGTCGGGTTGCCGCAGACGGTGGTGCTCGCCGACGACCTGTCGCGCACGGCGATCCAGGACGGCATACGGGCCGGGCGCTGCTGGATCGCGGAGTCGTCGGCGATCGACCTCTCCTTCGAGGCGGTCGGCGGCCGCGGGGAGCACGCGGGCATCGGCGAGCGGCTGAAGGTCGGCCGGCAGGACGAGGTGACGGTCCGGCTGAAGGTCTCCGGCGTCGGCTCGGGCTGCGCGATCCGGCTCATCACCGACCAGGGCCAGCTCTACGGCACGGCGGTCCCCGACTCCGGGTCGGCCACCGCCGAATGGCGTACGACGGCGTCCTACGCGGCGTATGTACGGGCCGAGGTGCGCCACGCCCCGGCGGACGGCGGCGCGTCCGGGATACCGGGCCCGATGGTGGCGATGACGAACCCGATCTGGCTGGGCAAGCGGTAGTGGGCTCGCGGGGGCCCGGGGGCTCCCGCGGGCCCGGGGGCTCCCGGCGGCTCCTGCGGACTACCGGGGGCCGGGGGCCCGGGCACCCGGTAGTCCGGCGACCCGACGGCCCGGCGGCCCGGCGGCCCGGCCCAGGGACCCGGGGCCCGCAGCCCGAGACCCGAAGCCCGAGACCCCAGGCCCGGGGCCCCCGGGCCGTCGGGCCGTAGGGCGTGGCCTCGGGGGGCCGCACCGGCAGCGCGAGGGCACGGGCTACGGCGAGGGGGCCGGGCGTGCGCGGTACGCCGCGCGGACGCGGCGGCCGCCGTCCACGACGAGGTCCGCGCCGGTGATCCAGGACGCCTCGTCCGAGAGCAGCCAGCGGACCGCCCGCGCCACGTCCTCCGGCTCGCCGATACGGGCCAGGGGGAGGGTGGCCGCGATGGATGGCTCGTCTGGCTCCCAGACGAAGCGGGCCATCTCCGTGCGGATCAGCCCCGGGGAGACGGCGTTGACGCGGACGGAGGGGGCGAGTTCGGCGGCGAGTTGCCGGGTGAGGCGGAGGAGGGCGGTTTTGGTGGTGCCGTAGGCGCCGACGCCCGGGCCGACGCCGTGGGTGCCCTCGGTGCAGATGTTGACGACCGCGCCGCCGTGCTCGCGCATCCATCGCCGCCAGGCCGCCTGGACCAGCCGGAGCGGGGCCTCCACATTGACCGTGAAGGCCGTGCGCCAGGCGAGCGGGTCCGCGGCCATCAGCGGGCCGAGCGGGGCGTTGGTGGCGGCGTTGTTGACCAGGACGTCGAGGCGGCCGAACGCCGCGAGGGTGCGGGACACGGCCTCTTCGAGGTGGGCCGGGTCCGCTACGTCGCCTGGGCACGCGATGGCTCGCGGGCCCAGGCGGCGTACGGCGTCGGCCAGCCCCTTCGGGTCGCGCGCCGTCACGCACACCGCCGCCCCGGCCTCCGTCAGCGCCTCCGCCACGGCCAGGCCGATGCCGCGGGAGGCGCCCGTGACCAGAGCGGCGCGGCCCGCGAGGGCGGCGTGTACGCCACCGGGCCCGCCCTCCGGCGTGACGGCTCCGGCAGGGCCGGCGGGCCCGCCGGTACCGCCGGCCGCCCCGCCGGTACCGCTGCCCGGCCCACCCGTAGCGCTCACCACCGGGTCAGCCCTTCGTGCTCACCGTCTCCGTATCGCGCCCCGACCGCAGGACCTTCCCCGGGAGCGCGCCCGTGACCTGGTCGTCCCGGATGGTCTCGACGCCGCCCACCCGCACGCCCACGATGCCGATCGCCCGCGAGTCCAGCCGGGGGCTGTCCCCCGGCAGGTCGTGCACCAGGGTCGCCTGGCCCGCGTCGATCCGCTCGGGGTCGAAGAGCACCAGGTCCGCGTGGTAGCCCTCGGCGACGCGGCCGCGCTCCCGCAGGCCGAACAGCCGGGCCGGGTCGTCGGTGAGCATCCGCACCGCCCGCTCCAGGCCGACCAGCCGCCGCCCGCGCAGGCAGTCCCCCAGGAAGCGGGTGGTGTACGGCGCTCCGCACATCCGGTCCAGGTGGGCCCCGGCGTCCGAGCCGCCGAGCAAGACGTCCGGATGCTCCCAGGTCTGCCGCCGCAGCTCCCAGCTCGCCGGGTCGTTGTCGGTCGGCATCGGCCACAGCACCGTACGGAGTTCGTCGGCGGCGCAGATGTCCACCAGGCAGCCGAAGGCGTCCGTCCCGCGCTCGGCGGCGATGTCCCGTACGACGCGCCCGGTCAGCCCGGCGTTGGCCGGGGAGTAGGTGTCGCCGATGACGTAGCGCTCGAAGTTGGCCAGCCGCCGGAAGACCCCGGCCTCGGGGCTGAGGGCGCGGCGCAGCATCTCCTCGCGTACGGCGGGGTCGCGGAGCCTGACGATCCGCTCGGGGACCGGCAGCCCGAGGATGTCGCCCCACCCGGGGATGAGGTTGAGCGCGCAGAAGGTGCCCAGCGACATGTTCATGGGGGTGAGGATCGGCATGGTCAGCGCGACGATGCGGCCGCCCGCCTCACGGGCCCGCTCGCTCGCCTCCAGCTGCCGCGGCACCCGCTCCGGGACGGCCGCGTCGATGGTGAGGACGTTCCAGTTGAGCGGCCGCCCGGCGGCCGTACTCATCTCCACCAACAGGTCGATCTCGTCGTCCGAGAACCGGTCGAGACAGCCCGCGACGATCGCCTCGATCTGTGTTCCCTCGTGTTCGCCCACCGCCCGCGCCAGCGCGATCAGCTCCTCGGGCCGGGCGTGGCGGGAGGCCACCGGCTTGCGGTCGCCGTCCGAGTGGGTGGAGGACTGGGTGGTGGAGAGCCCCCAGGCCCCGGCGTCCATGGCCGCGTGGAGGAGCCGCAGCATCTCGTCCAGCTGCGCGGCCGTGGGCTGTCCGCCGATCGCGTCGGGGCCCATCACATGGCGGCGCAGCGCGCAGTGCCCCACCATGAACCCCGCGTTGACGGCGATCCGCCCGTCCAGCGCGTCCAGGTACTCGCCGAAGGTGTGCCAGTTCCACGGCGCCCCCTCCTCGAGCGCCACCAGCGACATGCCCTCGACCTTGCTCATCATCCGCCGGGTGTAGTCGGCGTCCTCGGGGCGCTCCGGGTTGAGCGGGGCGAGGGTGAAGCCGCAGTTGCCGCCCGCGACGGTGGTCACGCCGTGGTTCAGGGAGGGGGTGGCGTACGGGTCCCAGAACAGCTGCGCGTCGTAGTGCGTATGCGGGTCGACGAACCCGGGCGCCAGCACCAGACCCGTCGCGTCCTCGACGCTCCGTGCCTGTTCCGTCACGGTGCCGGGCTCGGCGATGACCGCGATGCGCCCGTCCCGCAGACCGACGTCGGCGACGTACGAGGGCGTGCCGGTGCCGTCCACGACGGTCGCGGCGCGTATGAGGTGGTCGAGCACGGTGGTTCTCCCTTCACGCTCGTTCTGCTGAGTCGCGGGTCATGCTCAGTCGCGGGCCGCCTGGCGGAAGCGGGTCGTCCGGTGCACCGGGTCGGTGTCGATCTTCGGGATGACGTGCTCGCCGATCAGCTTGATCGTGTTCATGGTGTCCTCGCGGCCGATCCCGATCGGCAGCCCGAAGGACAGCTGGTCCGCACCCGCCTGCTCCCACCGCTTGCACTGCCGGAAGACCTCGTCCGGGTCGCCGCAGATCATCAGCTCCTCGGCGATCAGCAGCTCGATGATCTCCTCGGTGTACTCGGGCAGCAGCTCGGGCCACTCCGGAATGCCCTCCGGCCGCGGGAAGGTGTCGTGGTAGCGGAAGAGCAGCGACTGAAGGTAGTTGAGCCCGCCGCCCACCGCGATCTCGACCGCCTTGGCGTGGGTCTCCGCGCAGATCGCCGTGGACGTCACCATCACGTTGTCGTTGACGAAGCCGCCGACCGGCTCGGCCTCCTTGACGGCGTTCTTGTACGAGTCGAGGACCCACTCCATGTCGGAGACCTTCTGGATGGAGAAGCCGAGCACGCCGAGCCCCTTCTTCCCCGCCATCGCGTACGAGGGCGGCGACCCGGCGGCGTACCACATGGCCGGGTGCGAGGCCCCGTACGGCTTCGGCAGCACCTTGCGCGGCGGCAGCGACCAGTGCGTACCCGTGAACCCCTGGTACTCGTCCTGCAGCCACATCTTGGGGAACTCGGCGATCGTCTCTTCCCAGATCTCCTTGGTGTGGTTCATGTCGGTCACGCCCGGCAGGAACCCGAGGATCTCGTGGCTGCCCGCCCCGCGCCCCGAGCCGAACTCGAAGCGGCCGCCGGAGAGGTGGTCGAGCATGGCGACCTTCTCGGCGACCTTGACGGGGTGGTTGACCTGGGGCAGCGGGTTGAAGATCCCCGAGCCCAGGTGGATCCGCTCGGTCGCGTGCGCGAGGTAGCCGAGGAAGACGTCGTTGGCCGACAGGTGGGAGTACTCCTCCAGGAAGTGGTGCTCGGAGGCCCACGCGTATTTGAAGCCCGACCGGTCCGCCTGGATGACGTACTCGGTCTCCTCGATCAGTGCGTGGTGCTCGGCCTCCGGGTCGGCCTCCTGCCGACTCCTGGGCACATATCCCTGCACAAAGAGTCCGAATTCCATGGAGGGTCACCGCCTCAGTTTCTATCTGACGCTCCGTCAGATTCTGCTTGACTCTGACACCACGAGGTTTGACCGTCAAGGGCCGCCCCCATAGGGCCGCCGGACGAGGCGGTCAGAAGACCGAGACCCCCGCCAGCCATCCGCCGTCCACGACGAACGGCTGGCCGGTGATGTACGAGGAGTCGTCCGAGGACAGGAACAGCGCCAGCCGGGCGACCTCCTCCGGCCGTCCGATCCGCCCGAGCGGCACCAGCTTCTTGTAGAGCTCGTCCACCGCCGCCGACGCCTCGGCCAGGTCGGCCCCGGGGTCGAGCTGGGCGGGGTTGGTCATCGGGGTGTCGATCGCTCCGGGGCACATCGCGTTCACCCGGATCCCCTTGGGGGACAGCTCCATCGCGGCCACCCGCGTCATCCCGACGACGGCCGCCTTGGTCGCGGCGTACGAGGTCAGAAAGGCCATGCCGGACAGCGCCACATACGAGGCGGTGTTCACGATCGTCCCGCCGCCGGCCGCCTCCAGCTCCGGCGCCACCGCCCGCATCCCGAGGAACGCCCCGACCTGGTTGACCTGGACGACCGCCAGATACTCCTCGAGCGGGGTGCTCACCAGTTCGTTGAAGCGCAGGATGCCCGCGTTGTTGACCAGCCCGTCGACCGCGCCGAAGGAGTCCTTGGCGGCCGAGACGGCGGCGGCCCAGTCCTCCTCCCGCCCCACGTCCAGGTGGAGGTACCGGGCCGCCTCCCCCAACTCCTTGGCCAGCGCCTCGCCCTGCTCGTCCAGCACATCGCCGAGCAGGACCCGCGCGCCCTCGGCGACGAACAGCCGCGCCTCCTGCTCGCCCTGTCCGCGTGCCGCACCCGTGATGATGACGACCCGCCCGTCCAGCTTGCCCATTGCGCCTCCTAGCCCTTGAGATGCGGTCAGTCATTGAGATGCGGAGCGACATCGGCGGCGAAGGCCGCCATCTGGTCGATCAGCTCGGCCCGGTCGCGGCAGCGGAACCGCACCTGAATCTGGTCCACCCCCATCGCCGCGTACGCGCGCAGCGACTCGGCGAGCCGGTCCGGTTCGCCGGTCAGCGTCCGCCGGCCGACCTCCCAGCCGGGGGCGCCCACGTACAGGGGCTCCGCGATGGCCCCGATCTCGGCGGGCTCCGCGCAGTCCGGATCGTGCCGGGCGGCCCGCTCGCGCAGCTCCCGCAGCCGGGCGAGCTGCCCCGGCAGCCGGTCCCGCGGATCGCCCTGCGGCAGCCAGCCGTCCCCGCGCACCGCCGCCCGGCGCACCGCCGCGGCCGAGGACCCGCCCACCCAGATGGGCGGCCGCGGCGTCTGTACGGGGCGCGGGGCCTGCCCGAGCCCGGTGAACGCGAACCGCTCGCCGCGGAACTCGGGGAACGCCTCCGGCCCCAGCGCGGCCTTCAGCGCGTCGATCGTCTCGTCCAGGAGGGCGCCGCGCGCGGTGAAGTCCACCCCGAGCGCCTCGAACTCCTCCTGTACGTGCCCGGCCCCGACCCCCAGGATCAGTCGCCCGCCGCTGAGGTGGTCGAGCGTGGCGTACTGCTTGGCGGTCAGCAGCGGGTGCCGAAGCGCGGCGACCGCGACATGGCTGAGCAGCCGCACCCGCTCGGTGGCGGCGGCCAGGTAGGCGAGGGTGGCCACCGGGTCGTACCAGACGGTGCCCATGGCGTCGGCCAGCCGTCTGGGGATCGCGACGTGGTCGCACACCGCGATGTAAGCGAAGCCGAGCCGGTCGGCGGCGCGGGCGATCTCGACGAGATCGGCGGGGCCGGCCCGCACCTCCCACGACTCGGCGTACAGAGTGGACTGCGACTGGATCGGAAGCTGGATTCCGTAGCTCAGCCGCCCTTGGGGCAGGATGCGCACGCCGCCGCCTCCTTCGCGGTCGACCGCGTTACTGATGGACCGCCATCGTCGTATCTGACGGTCCATCAGACAAGAGGGCGGGAGCCCGCCGTCCCCAGTTCTTCTTCGGCGCCCCGGAGCCGTACCTCAGATCTTCGGGCGCACCTCGATCGCCACCTGGTCATAGGCCCCGTACGAGATCCACTCGGTGCCCATCAGCAGAATCACCCAGGACCCGCCACGCTCCCAGACCAGGCACTGGTCGGCGTCGTCGGGCTTGACGGTCCCCTCGGGCAGCGGCTCACCGAGCCGCTCGCGCAGCAGCCGCGCGGCGCGCTCGTACTCCGCCTGGAAGTCCTCGACGGTGGCGTCCGGCCGACAGTCGGACCGGCTGAAGAAGGGGCCGAACTCCCTGTCCCAGCCTTCCGGGTCCTCGGGGTCGGTGAAGTAGGCGAAGGGCATCAGGACGGAGCAGTCCGTACGGCACTCCGCGTGCTCGCACACCACCTCGCGGCCGTCCCGGCAGCCCGGCCACTCGCCGAGCACCAGCCACCACTCGTCCACGCCCTCCTCACCGGCGATCGGCCACGGCTCGTACCAGCCGATGACAGCCTCGCCGTCCTCCCCCGTCACATGCCAGCCGTTGCGCACGAAGGCGTCCTCGTACGCCTCGAGGCTCCACGGCAGGTCCGCGAGCTCGATCATCCGGTCCACCAGGTTGCCATCGAGGGGCCACACGGTCATCGCCATGGCGGGCACGCTACCGAGGCGCCCCGGGGGAGAGACGGCGGGGTGTCGCGGGTGGGCGGGGGCGCGCTCAGGCCCCGGGCCCGGCCCAGAGGCCGTCCTCCGTGAGCCCCAGCAGTTCGATCGCGTTGCCGCGCACGATCCGCTCCACGACGTCCTGCGGCAGATGCCCCATCTGGGCCTCGCCGACCTCCTTCGACTTGGGCCAGGTCGAGTCGGAGTGCGGGTAGTCCGTCTCGTACAGGACGTTGCCCACCCCGATGGCGTCCAGGTTCCGCAGCCCGAAGGCATCGTCGAAGAAGCACCCGTACACATGCTCCGCGAACAGCTCGGACGGCGGCCGCAGCACCTTGTCGGCCACCCCGCCCCAGCCGCGGTTCTCCTCCCAGACCACGTCGGCGCGCTCCAGGATGTATGGGATCCAGCCGATCTGGCCCTCGGCGTACATGATCTTCAGATGGGGGAATCGGTCCAGTTTGCCGCTCATCAGCCAGTCGACCATCGAGAAGCAGCAGTTGGCGAAGGTGATGGTGGAGCCGACCGCCGGGGGCGCGTCCGCCGAGGTCGAGGGCATGCGGGAGGACGAGCCGATGTGCATGGCGATCACCGTCCCGGTCTCGTCGCAGGCCGCGAAGAAGGGGTCCCACGCGTCGGTGTGGACCGACGGCAGCCCGAGGTTCGGCGGGATCTCCGAGAAGCAGACGGCCCGCACCCCGCGCGCGGCGTTGCGGCGCACCTCGGCGGCGGCCAGCCCGGCGTCCCACAGCGGGATGAGGGTGAGCGGGATCAGCCGCCCCTGCGCCTCGGGCCCGCACCACTCCTCCACCATCCAGTCGTTGTACGCGCGCAGCGCGAGCAGGCCGAGCTCGTGGTCCTTGGCCTCGGTGAAGGTCTGCCCGCAGAAGCGGGGGAAGGTGGGGAAACAGAGGGCGGACTGGACGTGGTTGACGTCCATGTCCGCGAGCCGGTCGGGCACGGAGAAGGAGCCCGGCCGCATCTGCTCGTAGGTGATGGCCTCGAGTTTGACCTCGTCCCTGCTGTATCCCACGGCGGTGTCGAGGCGGGTGAGCGGCCGGTGCAGATCCTCGTACACCCACCAGTCCGCGATCGGTCCGTCGTCGCCGGGGGCGCCCATCTTCGGGGCGAACTTGCCGCCGACGAAGGTCATCTCCTTCAGGGGCGCCCGGACGACGCGCGGGGCGATGTCGCGGTACTTCGACGGGAGGCGGTCCCGCCAGACGTGAGGGGGTTCGACCGTGTGGTCGTCCACCGAAATGATCCTCGGGAAGCTCTCCATGCCTGTCACGGTAGCGCCGATCTGACGGCACGTCAGCTACCGCGACACAGGCATACGCGTCCCCGCGACCCGGCGGCGACGGACGTGCCGACCGAGCCCGCGACGGGCGCTCGTTGATGGCTCAATTACGTCGTAGGACTTGCGAGTTACGACAGCCTGGAGTGTTCATTTGCCGTAGCGAGCATCACCCGAAGGGATCACTCCGGTCGCGCCCCGAGCACGTACGAACCAGCGGCGAACGCGGCGGCCGGACAAGTATGGCGGGCTTGTGGAGAGACCAGGCCCCTACTGACGTAGGGGGCTGAGGCAAGGCAAACTTACCCGTGCGACTAGGAAGCTCAGGCAGGGGGAGACCATGGCGGCCGAGAGGGAGCGGGTGCAAGGGCTGCAGTTGCGCTTCACCGTGCTCGGACCGGTCCGGGCCTGGCGGGGCGAGGAACAGATCGGCACCGGTTCGCCGCAGCAAAAGGCGCTGCTGGCCGCCCTTCTGCTGCGCGGCGGGCGCACCGCGACGGCGCCGGAGCTGATCGACGGCCTGTGGGGCGACGAGCCCCCGGACGCGGCGATCGCCGCACTGCGCACCTACGCCTCACGGCTGCGCAAGGCGTTCGGGCCGGACTCGGAAGTGCTGGTGAGCGAGTCGGGCGGCTACGCCGTCCGGATCGGGGTGGGGGCCCTGGACACCGATGTGGCCGAGCAGCTGGCCGCGGAGGCGGACAAGGCGCAGCACTCCGGTGACCGGACGCGGGCACGTGAGCTGATCAACAAGGCGCTGGACCTGTGGGACGGGGAGCCGCTGGCCGGGCTGCCCGGCCCGTACGCGGAGACCCAGCGCATGCGGCTCGAGGAGTGGCACCTCGTCCTCATCGAGACCCGCCTCGACCTGGACCTGAACGTGGGGTTCCACGCGGAGGCGGTCTCCGAGCTGACCGCCCTCACCGCCCAGCACCCGTTCCGCGAGCGGCTGCGCGAACTGCTGATGCTCGCGCTGTACCGCAGCGGACGGCAGGCCGAGGCGCTGGCCGTGTACAACGACACCCGGCGGCTGCTGGCCGAGGAGCTGGGCGCCGATCCGTGCGCCGAGCTGTCCGACCTTCAGCAGCGCATCCTCCAGGCGGACGCCGGACTGGCCGCGCCGGCCGAGGCCCGTACGTCCGGCGGCGGCCCGGCGTATGTGCGGCCCGCCCAGCTGCCCGCGACCGTCTCCGACTTCACCGGCCGCGTAGCCTTCGTCAATGAGCTGAGCGACCAGCTTGCCACCGCAGAGGGGCATGTCATGGCCGTGTCAGCAGTGGCCGGCATAGGCGGCGTCGGCAAGACCACGCTGGCCGTCCACGTAGCGCACGCGTCCCGGCAGCACTTCCCGGACGGTCAGCTTTACGTCGATCTGCAGGGCGCGGGCCCGGTACCGGCCGAGCCCCAGGCGGTCCTCGGCGCCTTCCTGCGCGCCCTGGGCATCCCTGACTCCTCGATCCCCGACGGCGTCGAGGAACGCGCTGCCCTCTACCGCTCCACACTCGACGGCCGCCGCGTGCTGGCCCTGCTCGACAACGCGCGCGACGCGGCGCAGGTACGTCCGCTGCTTCCGGGCACGGAGGGGTGCGCGGCGCTGATCACCAGCCGCACCCGCATGGTCGACCTGGAGAGCGCGCACCTGGTCGACCTGGACGTGATGAGCCCCGAGGAGGCCCTCGTCCTCTTCACCCGCATCGTCGGCGAGGAGCGGGTCAACTCGGAGCGGGACGCGGCCATGGACGTCGTAGCGGCGTGCGGCTTCCTGCCGCTGGCCATCCGCATCGCGGCGTCCCGTCTGGCCTCCCGCCGGACGTGGACCGTGTCCTTCCTGGCCCGCAAGCTGGCCGACGGGCGCCGGCGGCTGGACGAACTCCGGGCCGGCGACCTGGCCGTGCGGGCCACGTTCGAGCTGGGCTACAGCCAGCTCGAACCCCAGCAGGCCCGGGCCTTCCGCCTGCTGGGCCTCGCGGACGGCCCCGACCTCTCGCTCGCGGCGGCGGCCGTCGTGCTCGACATGGACACCTTCGACGCCGAGGAGCTCATCGAGTCCCTCGTCGACGCCTCGCTGCTGGAATCCGCCGCCCCCGGGCGCTACCGCTACCACGATCTCGTACGCCTCTACGCGCGTGACTGTGCGGAACGGGACCAGCCGGTGGCGGACCGTGAGGCGGCGATGTCGCGGCTGCTCGACTTCTACCTCGCGACGACCGCCCGCGTGTACGCCCTGGAGCGGCCGGGCGACCGGCTGGTCGACCACCTGGCGACGACCGAGCGCCCCGGACTCGACTTCCCCGACCAGAACACCGCGCTGGACTGGCTGTTCGCCGAGGCCGACTGCCTGCTGGCGTGCGCCCAGCAGGCGGCGTCGTCCGGCGCCACGGTGCGCAAGGCCGCGGATCTGGTGGCGGCCGCGCCGGATCTCACCGAGTCCGGTGTGAACTCGCGCCGGTACGAGGCCGTCGCGGCGCTGGTCGGCGAGGCGGCGCGCAAGGTCGGAGACGTTCAGGCGGAGGGCCGCGCCAGGACGTTCCTGGCCCACGCCCTCAGCCTGGCGGGCCGGTACGACGAGGCCGAGAAAGAGGCCAAGCGCGCCCTGGAGCTGGGCCGGGCCGCGGAGGACCCGGTGCCGACCAGCCGGGTGCCGAACCAGCTCGGCATCATCTTCGCCGTCTCCCGCAGGAGCCCGGAGGAAGCGGAGACGTATTTCCTTCAGGCGATCGAAGCCTTCCGGAAGGACGGCAACCGTCCAGGGGAAGCCGGTGCGTTGAGCAACCTGTCGCGTGTGCTTCTCGAGACGGATCGCGTACAGAGCGCCGTCGAGATGGCCCGGCAGGGGATCCAGATCCTGGAGAGCCTCGGCCATGTACTGCGCCTGGCCACCGGCAAGTACCAGCTCGGAATAGCGCTTACGGGCTCGGGCAAGCATGCGGAGGCGCTCAACGAGCTGACGGAGGCGCTCACGCTCTTCCAGGAGAGCCGTCAGCCCTTGTGGGAGGGCATGGCCCACCAGCGCCTGGCGGAGGTCCACCTCGCGATGCACAACGCGGCGCAGGCCGCCGCGCATGCCGAGCAGGCCCTCGCCCTGCGTGGCCATGGCGGCGAATGGCGGCGCGCCATCGTCCTGACGGTACTCGGCAGGGCGCTGGCACAGCTCAGGCAGAGCGGCCGGGCCGAGGCCTGCTGGCAGGAGGCGCTGTCCATCCACGAACGACTGGGAGCGGCTGAGGCGGAAGAGGTCCGGGACCTTCTGGCCGCCTCTGCGACCTCATCTCACGCCCCATAACGCCCCATAACACAGACCCGCTTGACCGTTTATTTTTCGTTTATCGCGGTCCGCCACTCTAGTCCTAGTCGATCCGCCCCCGCGGGGGGCAGGCGGGTCGGTTGTCAGGTCCTCCTACTAATGTGAGCGGCCCTGAGATGCCCGTCCGGCGACCCACGGGGGAGTCGCCGGGCGGGCGTTGCGCACTCCGCCAACCACAGCTCGAGGAAGTTGATCGTTATGACCGACAAGAAGCCGAAGTCCGACGCCTACCGGCCCCTGGACGAGGCCATGCCCGCACCTCCATCCATCACCACGAAGGACGAGGCGATGCCCGCACCTCCGGGCATCACCACCCAGGACGAGGCCATGCCCGCGCCTCCGGGCATCAGCACCGCGGATGAGGCGATGCCTACGCCGAAGCCGCTCGCCGCCAAGTCCGACGAGGGTCAGGGAGCCGATCCCAGCAAGATCGGCACCATGGACGAGGCGATGCCCACGCCGAAGCCCCTCGCGGCCAAGACCAAGTAACCCGGCCGCGGAGGGTTCCCGGTAACGGGAGCGAGGTTCTCGATCCACACGGGGGAAACCGCAGGGGCCGATGTCGGCGGCAGGGAGGGGAGGCTGCCGGCATCGGCCCCTGTGCATGCGGGAAACAGGGGCGCTTCACGCCAAGGTTCCACCAGTTCAAGCCAGATGGCCGAACATCTGTACCCCCGCCGCCGCATTTGCAATACAAAATGCCTATTATCTCCCCACCCTGAGGAGCTGCAATGATGAGCACGAAGAAGGCTTTCGTCACCTTGGCGATCGCAGGGGCCGCAGCACTCGGCGCCGCCGCCCCCGCCCTGGCGGCTTCCGGCCACGAAGGGCCCGCCCGAAGCGCCACGGTTCAGGACAAGGACATTCCCGTCGCGTCTCCGCTCGACGAGAGCCTTCCGCTGCCCCTGCCCCACTAGGACAACATCGCTCCACACGGGGGGCCGAGCCAGAAGGCTCGGCCCGTTCCTTTTCTACGATCACCTCTTCACGGCCGCTGTTTACGACCGCACCTTGACCCTCGCATTGATGTCAGGGTCTACAAAGGCTCCGAAGGGCCGCCGCCCCGGCCGCCCCACGCGCGCCAAGGAGCCCCGCCGTGCAACTCCACGTCGTCCTGCCCGCCGAGTCACCCGAGCTGGACATCCACGAGCTGGCCGCCCTCGCCCAGGAGGCCGAGCAACTCGGATACGACGGCGTCTGGCTGCCCGACCACCTGCTGCCGCCCGGCCCGTACGGACCGGAGAAGTACGGCGGCGTCCTCGAACCCCTGACCGCGCTCTCCTACCTCGCGGCGGTCACCCGCAGAGTCACCCTCGGCACCTCGGTCCTCATCCTGCCGCTCCGCGACCCGCTACTCGTCGCCCGACAGGCGGCGACACTGGCACGGGCGAGCGGCGGCCGGTTCGTCCTGGGGGTGGGGACCGGGTGGGAGGAGTACGAGTTCGACGCCGCCGGGGCCGACTTCGCGACCCGGGGCGCCCGGACGACCAGCGCGCTGCGGCTGATCCGCCATCTGCACGCGAGCGGCGGCGGGCCGTACGAGGACGCGTTCCACTCCTTCGACGAGCGCGCCGTCTTCCAGCCCGTCCCCGAGCACCCCGTACCGTTCCTCATCGGCGGCAACTCGACCGCCGCGCTGCGCCGGACCGCGGGGGTTGGTGATTGGTGGCAGGGGGTCGGGCTGGGCCCGCGGGAGTTCACCGAGCACCGGTCGAGGCTGCGGGAGCTGAGCGACGGACGGGAGATCAACGCCGGGGCGCGGATCGGCTGGGACGACGACGGGCGCGATGCCGGAGAGGTGCGCGAGGAGGTGGAGGCGTGGCGGGCCGTTGACGCGGACCATCTGGCCGTGTGGTTCGGGTCCGTGGACGGGGACGGCTTCGGCCGGCGGATGCGGGCCCTGGCCAAGGCCGTGGGCCAGAGCGACCAGACCTGAACGACGGGCAGCCCAGGGATACGCGCCACCCGCCAGGCGCGACACCACACCGTGAAACTTGCGCGGCACGCACTTTTGCGTGACGCGCAAGTTTTGTTACTGTTGCCTCCATGGGGCTGCGCGAGCGAAAGAAGGCCGAGACCCGCGCGGCGCTCAGCTGGGCGGCGATCCGGCTGAGCGTCGAGCACGGCTTCGACAACGTCAAGGTGGAGGACATCGCCGAGGCCGCCGGAGTCTCGCCGCGCACGTTCAACAACTACTTCTCCAGCAAGGGTGAGGCGATCGCCGCCCGCCAGCTCGACCGGTATCTGCGCATCGCGGAGACGCTGCGCGAGCGCCCGGCGGAGCCGCTGTGGGACGCGGTCCTCCGCTCTGTGCTGTCGCAGTTCGGGCCCGACGCCGCGTCGGCCGCCCATCCCGTTCCCGACCCGGCGCAGTGGACGGCGGGGGTGCGCGTGATGCTCGCCGAACCGGCCCTGCAAGGCGAGTTGCTGCGGGCCGGGGCCATCGCCGAGGCCGAGATCGCCGCGGCCGTCGCCGAGCGCACCGGCACCGATGTGCAACAGGACCTGTATCCGCACCTCGTCGCGTCCGCGGTCATGGCCGCGACGAACGCGGCCAGGGCACACCACCTGCGCACCGATCCGCCGGTGCCGATGAGCCGGCTGCTCACGGACGCCTTCACCCAGCTCGCGGCGGGGCTTCCCACGCCCTAGGCATCGCCTGCACACGCACAGCCCGGCGGGCCGCCGGGCCGATACCCCCTGCCCGAACGAGCCGATTCCCCCTGCCCGAAAACCCGAAAGCCAAAAACCCGAGAGGACTCTGCTCATGATCGATGTCGTCGTCGCGGGCGCCGGACCCAACGGCCTGATGCTCGCCTGCGAGCTCGCCCTGGCCGGCATACGCCCGCTCGTCCTGGAGCGCCTCACCGAACCGTCCACCGAGCAGCGCGCGAACGGCATGGTCGGCCAGGTCGTGCGGCTGCTCGACCGGCGCGGCCTGTACGAGCGGCTGACCACGCCCGGGGCCACACCCGAGCCGGTGCCCAGTTATGTGTTCGGCGCGTTCCCACTCGACCTGAGCGACCTGCCGGACAACCCCCTCTACACCTTGATGGTGCCGCAGCGCCGGATCGAGCAGATGCTCGCCGAGCGCGCCGCAGAACTGGGCGTCGAGATACGCCGCGACCACGAGGTCACCGGTCTGACACAGGACGAGAAGTCGGTGACGGTCGAACTGCGCGGGCGCGAGCCGGTCGAAGCGGCGTTCCTGGTCGGCGCCGACGGCGGGCGCAGCGCGGTCCGCAAGCTCAGCGGGATCGGCTTCCCCGGCGTGACCGCCGACGACTCCGTGTCGCGCATGGGACAGGTGAGCGTGGACCCGGGGATGGTCGCCGCCGACGGCGGCCTGGTCGTGCCCGGCTTCGGCGTCGTACCGCCGTTCCAGCATCTGCGCACCGAACGTGGCCTGGTCGCCTGGGCGCCGTTCCCGGACCGCGATCCGATGTTCGTCACGATGGAGTGGGACCAGCCGGCCGAGGGCGATGCCTCCCTCGAGGAACTGCGGGCCAGCGCCTCCCGGGTGCTCGGCGGGGATGTGCCGCTCGCCCCGCCGACCGGGCCGGGCCCGCATGTGATGAGGCGGCTGTTCGGCGGCAACACCCGCATCGCGGAGCGCTACCGCGCGGGCCGCGTCTTCCTGCTGGGGGACGCCGCGCATGTGCACTCGGCGATCGGCGGCCCCGGGCTCAACCTGGGTCTGCAGGACGCGGTGAACCTCGGCTGGAAACTGGCCGCGGAGCTGCGCGGCCACGCGCCCGAGGGGCTGTTGGACACCTACGAGTCGGAACGAGCCCCGGTGGCGCGGCGCGTGGCCATGCACACCCAGGCGCAGTCGATGCTGATCCGGCCCGGCGGCCAGGTGACGGCCTTCCGGGAACTGTTCGGCGAGCTGCTCACCCAGCCCACGACACGGCAGCACCTCGCGGATCTGCTGTCCGGCGCTGACATCACCTACGACATGGGCCCGGCGACCGGGCCGCTCGTCGGCCGATGGGCCCCCGACCTGCCGGGCCTGCGCGAGGCGACCCGCACCGCCCGCCCGCTCCTCCTCGACCCCACCGGCACCCTCGACACAGGCCCCTGGGCGCCGCACATCGACACCGTGACCGTCCCGGAATGCGACACCGCGCTGCTGCTCCGCCCCGACTGCTACATCGCCTGGCAGGGCACCACGGACGAGGGCCTGCGCGAGGCGCTGGGCAGGTGGTTCAAGGCGGCTTGACAGACGCCGGCGGGACGACGGCATCGAAAATTCCCCCGCCCCATCAAACCTAGGAGTGCTAGGTTAAACCTAGAGACCCTAGGAAAGAGGCATTCCCGCCATGCCCAAGCCCACGACCGGCGCCCTCGAGGCCCCCGGCGCCACCCTCCACTACGAGACCCGCGGCAGCGGCCCCGTCCTGCTGCTGATCCCCGGCGGCGCCGCCGACGCCGGACTGTACGAGGGAATGGCGCCCGAACTCGCCGCCCACTACACCGTCGTCTCTTACGACCCACGCGGCCTCTCCCGCAGCCCCCTCCACGGCCCGCTCGCCGACCAGCGGGTGAATGTATGGAGCGATGACGCCCACCGGCTGCTCGAACTGCTCTCGCCCCACGAGAGCGCGTACGTACTCGGCTGCAGCTCGGGCGCCATCGTCGCGCTCGACCTCCTGGCCCGCCACCCCGAGCGGCTGCGCCGGGTGGTCGCCCACGAACCCCCGCTGATCGAGGTCCTGGAGGACCCCGCCCCGCACCGCCGCTTCTTCGCCGGGGTCCGCGAAACGTTCCGCAGGGACGGGCCGGGCCCCGCGATGGCACGGTTCAGCGAGGGGCTGGGGGGACGCCCCTCGGACCGGCCGACCGAACTGCCGCCGGAGATCCAGGAGATGGCCGCCCGCATGCACGCCAACCTCCCCGTCTTCCTGGAACACATCCTGTGCCCGTTCACCGCGACCGCCCCCAACCTCGCCGCCCTGCGCCCCGCCGCGGACCGGCTGGTGCTCGCGGCGGGCAGGGACTCCCGGGAGCAAGAGCCGCTGTACGGGCCGGCCCGGCGGCTGGCGCAGCTGCTCGGCGGCGAGATCGTGGAGTTCCCGGGCGGGCATGTGGGAGCCACGGAGCACCCGAAGGAGTTCGCCGAGCAGCTACGGACGCTGCTCCTGGGCCCCGCCCACGTCAGTCTTCGCCCGCACTCGACAGAGCTTCGCTGATCATGCGGGTGGCGAAGTCGCGGTCGTCGGTGAGGCGGTTGATGTGCTCCGCGAGCAGGAAGGCGGTGGCTTCCAGGGGAGTCATCTCGGCCTCGGTCCAGTATCCGTACTGTTTGCGCCACAGGCTGGGGCTCAGGCCGGTGCCCGCGGCGACGAGCAGGCCGGCCATGGTGGGGATGGCCTCGGGACCGACGCTCCTGGGCATCATGCGCATCGTGGCCACGAGGTTGGGCACCACGTACTCGATGACGTCCTTACCGTGATCCTCGTAGGCCATCCGCAGCCACTTCATGAACATGAAGATGAGCGTGCACGCGCCGTCCAGCACGGCATCGGCTCCCCCGGGGCCCAGGGACGCGGTGAACTGGTCCATCAGCGCCTGCTGTTCGGGACCGGTCTCGGTCTTACCGTCGTAAATGCCTTTGAGCCGAGAGTCGATCATCATGAGCGCTGCGCCCACATCGCCGGCGGGAGCGTGCGCAGGGTCGCAGGGCGATGACACAGTATTCCTCCTCAGATAACCACGGTGGGTAGCGTGGCGTGTCCGTACAGTAGGCCACCGATGAGGTCGAGGTCTGCTGAATCCCCGCAAAGCGCAGGCAGGCGCCGGGCGCGTTCCGTTCGTACCGTCCCCACACGCAGCGGCCCCGCCCGTCCACCTGAGTTGCGGTGAGTATCGGACAGCGACACGCCGTGGTGTTGGCGTGTCGCTGTCCGATACTCACCGCAAAGTCACCGACATCGGCCTTTATGTCGACGTCACTCCCGCCGTGGCTCGTCGTAGACGTCGGGGCGCTTCTTCGCCTCCTCCGGGAACGTGACGTTCACGGCGTCGGTCGTCCACTCCCGGCCGCCTTCGGTCGGACGCAGGAAGGCGACGCGGGGCCCCGGCATCCTGTGGTCGAAGGCGAGATCGTCAACGTGGCAGACGTCCTGGAGGACGCCGACGCGCCCCGTTGCAGCGTCGTAGGCCTCCTGGCCCACCCTCGGGCCCTTGTACGGCGTCGGCTCCTTCATGCGGGCAACCCCCAACGGGCCGTACGGCTCGGCGTTTCATGGGACGGGTGACGGCGGCGCAAGATCTCATACGTGGTCGCCTCGCCGTAATCCCCGTCCTGCTTGGCCTTCTCGCGCAACGCGGTGTACCTCTTGCACTTCGCGCAGACCCGGGTTCCAGCGGTCATGCCCCACCCTTCCGTGTCGTCGGCAGCTCGCACGATCAACGACCTCACCGCCGCGTCCCCCGCTCCAGATGCTTACGGATCGCCTTGGCCAGAGCCTCCGCGCGCTGCTCCAGCTCCTTGAGAGTGGGGCACGGGCCGGAACCCCCCTGCGTCTCCTGCGGAGGCGTCTCCCCGCTCACCTCGCCACCCCCAACGCGAGCTCACGCTCGTACCGGACGACGTACAACCCCACGGGGTCGGCGTCCCAGACGATCGGGAAGCGCTCGGCAGCGGGAACGCGCGGGAGAAAGAGCGTCGGCGGGTCCTCGTAAGCGACAGAGCACGGGACGGAGGGCGCGGAGGATTCCGTGGCCACGGGCATCGGAGGCGGCGGTACGGGAATGCGGGCGGGGTGAGCTGCCAGGTACGCCGCGCTATGCCGACCCCGGCCGGTCGCCCTCACGAGCCCTTTCAGGCCCCACTCCGCGAAGGTCCGTACACCTGCACGGAGTAACCCTCGAACGTTTTTCGGATTGGTGGCGACAGAAACGCTCATGCGCTTCAGCCCGGTAATGACAGTGGCCATGTGACTGCCTCCCATCATCGAGAAGTTGCTGGGCAGACGGGTGTTTCGGGCGCAGAGATCGACCGGCTCCAGCCGCCGCCCCGACCCGGCCCTCGGTACCTCAACTACTGTTCTGCACTTGCGGGCTCACTTGCAAGCTAAAGTGCCACTACCGTGAAAGTGGTACATGCCGCTGCGTCAACAGGGGCTGTTTCAGGGGGATCTGGTGATGGCAGACTCGGCACAGCAGCGTGCCGGGGCCCTACAGAGGCACGTGGAGGGAACACAGATGGCAGCACGACGAGGTACTACGTTCCGCCGCCGGGAACTCGGTAAAGAGCTTCGCCGCCTGCGCGAGAAGAACGGCCTCACCATTCTTGAGGCGGCGAAGGGGCTCGGGTGCTCGGAGGCCAAGCTCAGCCGGGTGGAGACCGGTAACAACAGCCTCCCCCGGGTTGCCGACATGGAGGCGCTGCTGGACCGCTACGGCATTACGGACATCGATGACCGAGAGACCCTGCTGACACTCCACCGCGACTCGCTCACCAGGGATTGGTGGACGCCTTACCGCAACGTGCTGCCATCGGGTCTGCACACATTCATTGGGCTGGAGATGGACGCCCGTGCGATGCGCGCCTGGAATGCGCAGGTCGTCTTCGGGCTGTTGCAGACCGAGAACTACGCGCGGGCGATGTTCATGACCGCGAAGCCCGTTGAGGAGACGACAACGGCGTTCGTGGAGGACAACACGCGCGTACGCATGGAACGCAAGCAAGTCATCACGCGTCAAGACGGCCCGCTTGAACTTCGGGTCGTCCTTGACGAATCGGCGCTGCGCCGAGTCATCGGTGGCCCGGAGATCATGCGGGAACAGTACGAGGCCATCGCCGAGTTGTGCAGTCTCGACAACGTGACCGTCCAAATCCTGCCCCAGTCCCTGGCCACCTACAGGGCAGAGGACAACTTCATCGTTCTCGATTTCGACGGCGGCCTCGACTCAGTCGTCGTACTCGACAACAGCACCAACAGCTACACCGATAAGAAGGGTGAGGTCTGGAAACACAACCGCCGCTTCGATGCCATGCGCGAGGGCGCGCTACCTCCGACGGAAACGCCTCGCTTCCTCAAAGAACTAGCAAGAGAGTTGGTCTAGCCATGAACGTCCGTAAAGAAGCTATCTGGTTCAAGTCGTCCTACAGCGGCCAAGAGCCGAGCGCCTGCGTGGAGATCGCAGACCTGACCACCGCCGTCGGCGTCCGCGACTCAAAGAACAAGACCGGCCCCGCCCTCCTCATACCCGCCACCGCGTGGACCGCGTTCATAAGCGGGGTCCGCAGGGGCCGCCTCGACCGCGGCCCGGTTGGCTGACCCGACCACCCCACGATGGGCGGCCCCCGCCGCGGTCACCCCCGGCGCGCGCCGCCCATCATCGCTCACGGCCTGGACAAAGGCTGAGCACGTCACACTGCAGGATCGCCTGATAGGGCTGTCCTTCGAACTCCGCAGCACGCGAGTGGCCGACGTTCGGCACGAACCGCCATTGCGAGGGCTTGACGTGCTTCGTCCGGCTCGTCTTCTCCACGCGGGTGTTCAACGTCCGAGCGCGTGGGTCGTTCGTCTCGACCAGAACTTCGTCTGCTTCGAGCGGGAAATGGTCGTGCAGCAGGCACAGGCCGAAGCGGTCGAGGTTGCCGTGTTTCTGGAGCACCGCGATCAGGTCCTGGATGAATTCCGCGTCCTGCGGGCCCAATCCCTCGGCGTCCTCGAATCGGGGAAGCGCGGGCCTTTGAGCGGTCACCTTTTCATTGGTCATAGTCTTCTCCTGCGCATACGGATCAGCCTATGTACCCCCATCGCATCGTAAGCGGCTGCACAGGGTCTCGCAATCCGGGGCAGTCCGTTCGGGCGCGACCAACAGGGTTGAACATCCATCTCCAACTGCGCGCCTGCCGCTGACACACCGCGCCCTATGAGTAGGTGAGCGCCCAGCAGGCCAATCGTGCGGGTAGCGGAGCAGAGGATGAAGGCATTCCGGTGGTGGCGCTGGCTGGCGCTGTTGATCGCCGTGGTCGGATGGTGGGGGTCATGGCCGGAGGCGGTGCACGCGGCGGGCCGTCACGGCTGTGGGACAGAGAAAATCAAGAAACCCTGCGTTGTGGCGGAAATCCAGTTCAGCCACCACCATCAAACGTTCGTCCAGGCACACGCGATCACGACGATCAAGGTGCCTATGACATGGCATCTCGCGGATTCGCTGACGCTCGGCGAGGAATCAGACACATACCGGCGTGCGATGCGCCGTCTGCTGCGCCAGCGAAGGGCGTTCTCGCCCTCCCGAGCGTATGAATGGCGCCTCCACCGGCCACGGGTCACCGCGAACAAGCACTCAGTAACGGTTCACTACGAGGCATTTTCCTGGATCAATCACTTTGGGAAGTCCTGGCTCGGACCTTGGCTCATCAGCGTCCACGAAGGAAATGACGTTTGGCGGGTGACCCTTCCACCGGAAGCTCGGTCGAAAACGCTGAATAATGCGCACTGGGAACGTATCGAAATCCGGATGGGCGGGCTCAGTGCTCGCGATTCCCATCCGAAAGCATCGGCGGCCACCCAGGACAGTCGGGTATGGACAGATCGATCACGGGCAGATGTGTCGATCGGCTTGACCCCGCCCTGGCACGCCTCTTTCGCTCTGAAAAGTGCCGACCAGCCTTTCTGGAGCAGGCTGGGCATCGGATTGTGGTGGGTATGCGGCTCGGCGATGTTCGCGCTGGCCGTGCTCAGCACTCGACCACGCTCGTCCTCCCGCCCGGCGGTGTCGGGGCGGCACGAAGAGTGGCCACGACAGCTGGTTCGCCGGTTCGGCAGGGGCTCCAAAGAGGGAGCGTTGCAGTGCACCCGGCCACGTCTGCCGGTCGCCCCGCAGCCATCCGGACGGTACGCGCGGTGGTCGAGGTGGTGGTCGCCCCGCATGGGAAGCCACTCCCAAGGGCGCCCTGCGCCGACCGCCTTGCTGTGGTGGGCGGGTCTCAGCGCCGGCCTTGGCCTGACACTCGCGCTGCTGATCCCGGATCTGCGTTCGTTCACCGTGTGGCAAACCGTCATCGGCATCGCGGCAAGCCTGGCTCTGATCATCGGCGCCCGCCCATGGCGCCCCATCGCATCGGCCCCCATCGCATCGGCCGACGCTCCACAGTCCGATGCGAGAGCGGCTGTCCGGCACAGTCGAGCATGGGGCCGCACCGTGATCGTGGCTTCTTCGGCGGCGGCTGCGATGGGCCTGCTGGTGGTTCTGGCCCCGCGACTCGTCCATCTGCCAGGAGATCTGGCGCCACCTGACGCCGGTGTTGCCGGGCAGATGCTGTTGGCGTTGGTGCTGCTCTGGCTGTGGCTGGCCGCGATGGCTGCGTGGGCGTGGCGGTTCGCACGGGAAGGGGAACTGATCCCCCGTGCCTGGGGAGAGACCTGGGACAGAGCGCCCGTCCGCTGCCTGGGGGCCGTAGGTGCGGCCCTGGGTCTGATCTCGGTGATCATGCTTCTCTCACATTGGCGGGCCACCGAGCTCAGTTGGCAACGTGCCACCTGGCTCAGCGATCACGACAACACGTACCACTCCAAACACGACAAGTTCCTACGAGATGCCCTTGCGAGCTTTGGACCGACCGGTCTTCGATGGGCCTACGCCCACACATGGGTGCTGACGGACATCGCACTGGTGGCGCTTTTGAACGCCCGTGCCAAGGCAGCGCAGAAACAGGCTGACCGACACCCGGAGCAGGTCTCTCTGGGGCCCTCCCAGAACGATATGCGGCTGACGTCCCTTGTCTTCGCCATCGTCGTGGCGACCAGGCAGTCACTGTTCGCGGGCTCTTCCCTGCTGTTCGTGGTGTGGCTTGTGCTGAATATCGCCGCTCTCTACGCCGTACGGGCGGTAGGCCGACGGTGGTCGGTGTTGAGTCAGGCGGGAGGAGAGTTCCTCATCCGAGCGTTGGGTACCGCTCAAGGCCGTAGCGACATGCTGGAGAAAGCCCACGAGTACCGCAATCTGCACAGCCAATTGCGCCTGGTGGATCAAGGCCACGCGGAGAAGGGCACGACTCGGGAGCTGCTGGAGGACCGGCTGCGCCGGCTGCGCCATTGGCGGCCTGCCGGATGCGACCGCGACTGCCTGCCCGATCAGCTGTCCGTGGTGGACGTGGCCCTGAGCTGGGGCCCGTATGACAGCTGGTGGGACAACGCACGGCATGCCGCGCGCCTGGCATTCGTCTTCGGGATTCCGGCCAGCGCCGCTATTGTCTGGGCGGCCTACCTCAAAGGTGCCAAGCAGTTCATGCAGACGAACGCCAGTCCTACGGGCCTGCCCGAGGTCGTAGCGCGGTTCCTCACCTGGCAGATCGCATGGGCCGGTGCGGGCCTGATCCTGGGCGCCCTGTGGCGCATGCTGCCCGGGCGGCGGGGTCCCGCACGGGCCTTGTGCCTTACCATCGCCTACGCCATCCCCATCGGAGTAGGCGCCGTGGTCAACCGCATCACCGACACCGAACTCGGCAACGCGATCCTCAGCGCCTCGCTCATGCTCATTGTGCTGACGCTCACGAGCATCTCGATGGACGCCGCGACATTCAGCGGCGAGAGACAGCTCTGGCCCACACGTTTCAGCCTGCTGCTGTCGATCTACCAGATGCGGGCCCTCTCCGTACAGATCGCCTACCTTCTCGCCCAACTGGTTGCCGCAATCGGAATTTGGAGGTTTCTCGCAGGCGGGGCGCTCGCCCCGCATTAGCGATCGCTCACACATCTCTATCCGCCGGAGCGCAGCCGCGTCTTGAGCACCTTCCCGCTCGCGTTCCGCGGCAGCTCCGCCAGGAACTCCACCTGCCTCGGCACCTTGTAGTTGGCCATCTCCCGCCGCGACCAGGCGATCAGGTCGTCCGCGGTCAGCGTCGCCCCCGCGTGCCGCACCGCGTACGCCTTCCCCACCTCGCCCAGCCGCGGGTCCGGGATGCCGATGACCGCGACATCGGCGATGTCGGGGTGGCGGGCGATCAGTTGCTCGATCTCCGCCGGGTACGCGTTGAAGCCGCCCACGACGAACATGTCCTTGATGCGGTCGGTGATCCGCAGATTGCCGTCCGCGTCCATGACGCCGACGTCGCCCGTGCGCAGCCAGCCGTCCGGGGTGATGGCCTGAGCGGTGGCGACGGGGTCCTCGAAGTAGCCGGCGGTGACGTGGTAGCCGCGGACCCAGACCTCGCCCGGTTGGCCCGGGGGCAGTTCGGCGCCGCTGGGGCGGGCGACCTTGACCTCGGTGTCGGGGATGGCGCGGCCGGAGGTGGCGGAGACGGCCTCGGGTGGGTCGCCGCGGCGGCACATGGTGACGGTGCCGGAGGCCTCGCTGAGGCCGTAGGCGGTCAGGACGGTGGCGACGCGGAGTTCGGAGCGGAGCCGGTCGACCAGTTCCAGGGGGACGACGGCGGCGCCCGTGATGACCAGGCGCAGGGTGGACAGGTCGTGCGCGGCGCGGGCCGGGTGGTCGAGGAGGGACTGGTACAGGGTGGGTGGGCCGGGGAGGACGGTGATGCGCTCGGCCGCGATGTTGGCGAGGGCGGTGTCTACGTTGAAGACGGGCTGCGGGACCATCGTCGCGCCCCGCGTCAGGCAGGCGATGATGCCCGCCTTGTAGCCGAAGGTGTGGAAGAACGGGTTGACGATGAGGTAGCGGTCGCCCTCCGTGAGGCCCGTGACCTCGCTCCAGGTGGTGTAGACGCGCACCGTCTGGGCGTGGGTGATCACGACGCCCTTGGGGCGGCCGGTGGTGCCCGAGGTGAAGGTGATGTCGGAGGGGTCGCCGGGGCGTACGGCGGCCGCTCGGACGCGTACCGCCACGGACGAGATGCGCTCGCCCGCCGCCAGGAAGTCCTTCCAGGTACGGAAGTCGGCGGGGGCGTCGTCGGCGAGGACGATGACGTCACGCAGGTAGGGCAGGCCGGGCAGCGGGCCGCGACCCGGCCCCTCCCCCGCCGCGCGGCGCAGCGAGGCCACGTACGAGGTGCCGAGGAAGGTGCCGGTGACGAAGAGGTGGGTGGCGCGGGTGCGCCGCAGGACGTACGCCGCCTCCGCGCCCTTGAAGCGGGTGTTGACGGGGACGAGCACTCCGCCCGCCGTGACCGCGCCCAGCGCGGCCACGATCCAGTCGAGGGTGTTGGGCGCCCAGATCGCGATCCGGTCGCCCACTTCGACGCCCGAGGCAAGGCACGCCGCCGCGGCCCGCTCCACGCGCTCGCCGAGCTCCGCGTACGAGATCCGGCTGCGGCCCTCGACGACCGCCTCGGCCTCGCCGTAACGCTTCGCCGCCGCCCGTACCAGCGCCGGGATGGTCTCGCGCATCGGGTCACCTTCCGCAATCCCACTCCACGTAGCTGACTGTCCGTCAGATTAGCGGTAGCCTTCCCCACTGTCAGCACCGATGCACGCGCCGATGACCGCGACCATGGAGGTGGCGATGGGGGCGACCGTCAACTGCCCTTCGATAAAGCGAAGGGCTTGCACAGCGGGCGCCACTGGCTGTGGTGCTGCGCTTGCGTCCAGCCCCACTCCCGGTTTTCGGGGGTGGGCAGGGGTGATTGACTGCACCCCGCGTCGCCACAACTCTTCCGCGCGGGCGCGGATGTTGCGGGAGCCGTTCCGGTCTGCGTGGTCAACGAATCCGCAGTTCCGGCACGCGAACCAGGCCTGGGAGACGCGGTTCGCCTTGTCGATGTGGCCGCATTCGGCGCAGGTGCGCGAGGTGTACGCCGGATCGACGTGCACCACCGGGACTCCGGCCTTCCTGGCCTTGTACGCCATGAATTGCCCGAGCTGGTGAAAGGCCCAGGAATGCAGGGTGGCCCGTTGGGGCTTGGTCAGCCGTACCCGTTCGCGGATGCCGCCCAGGTCTTCCAGGGCGATGCCGCGACCGGTGCGTTCTGCCTCGGCCACCACATGCTTGGCGATCTTGTGGTTGATGTCCTTGGTCCGCCGCGCTTCCTTGCGCCGCCGCTTCTTCAGCCGACGCCTGGCGGACGGGGTGTTCTTCTTCTGCAGCTTGGCGCACAGAGCGCGCTCCCTTGTACGGGTGCGGTTGAGGGCGCGCCCGGCCATGATCACGCCGTCGCTGGTGGTGGCGATGTTGACGATGCCCAGGTCGATGCCGAGGATCCGGTCGTCATAGGGCTGGGCGCCCTCGGGGCGGAAGGCGATCGGTTTCCCGGTCGCCTTGCGGTACCGCTTCGAGCCGGGCTTGCCGAGGTTGCCCGCTTTCAGGTTGGCGCGCAGGGTCTCGTACGCGTCGCAGGTCTTCTTGATGACGTGCTGGGCGGCTTGCGCGCCCAGACGCCACCGGTCCTTGACCGGGCGGTAGGTGAGCTTGCGCAGGGCGAAGTTCTTTCTCACGTCCCGCTCATAGGCGATCTCGCTGACCCAGCACGCGGCCTCGTTACAGGCGCACAGAGTCGCCTCAAGCGCCCACGCCTGTTCGGGCGTTGGCAGAAGCTTGATCTGTACCACCAGTTTCATGACCCCGACGTTAGCCAGGAAGCCGCACATGCGAACGACCGTCACACAAACATGCGCCGATCCAGCGATCGCCCGATTATGTGTTCGCCTTCTCCGTCCCTGCCAGACAGCATGGACAGCGCTCCGCGCCCAAGCGGTGGGTTGCTGCGGCGCTCCGCGCCGCAATCACATGACGCGATTCCTGCCGGGCGTAAACGCCCGGGGTTCCTCGCGAGAAGCCTGCTGAAAGACGCGACCGCGATAGCCGGCATCGGCCAGACCCCCTTCGCCAAACGCCTCCCCGAGTCCGAGAAGACCCTGGCCTGCCGGGCGATCCTCGCCGCGCTCGACGACGCGGGGATCGCCCCGTCCGAGGTGGACGCCTTCGCCTCGTACACCATGGAGGAGACGGACGAGGTCGAGGTCGCCAAGGCCATCGGCGCCGGGGATGTGACCTTCTTCAGCAAGGTCGGCTACGGCGGGGGCGGCTCCTGCGCGACCGTCGCGCATCTGGCCGCCGCGATCGCCACCGGCCAGGCGAGCGTCGGGGTGGCCTGGCGCTCGCGCAAACGCGGCAGCGGCCCGCGCCCGTGGACGAACACCCGCGTGCAGCTGCCGACGCCCGCGCAGTGGACCCGGCCGTACGGGCTGCTGCGGCCGGCCGACGAGATCGGCCTGCTGGCCCGCCGCTATATGCACGAGTACGGCGCCACCCGCGACCACTTCTTCAACGTCGCGCTGGCCTGCCGCAACCGGGCCAACCAGAATCCGGCCGCGATGATGTACGAGCGGCCGCTGACCCGGGAGATGTACATGACGGCCCGCTGGATCAGCGAGCCGCTGTGCCTCTTCGACAACTGCCTGGAGACCGACGGCGCGCTGGCCTGCGTGGTCGTCTCCGCACAGCGGGCGCGCGACTGCCGGCGCCCGCCCGTGTACGTCCACTCCACGGCCCAGGGGCTGCCGGCCCAGCACCACGGGATGGTCAACTACTGGAACGACGACCCGCTCACCGGGCCCGCCTGGACCGCCGCCCGCCAGCTGTGGAAGTCGGCCGACTTCGGGCCGCAGGACGTGGACGTGGCCCAGATCTACGACGCCTTCACCCCCCTGATCCCGCTGTCGCTGGAGGGCTACGGCTTCTGCGCGCGCGGCGAGGGAGCAGCCTTCACCGAGGGGGGCGCGCTGGAGATCGGCGGGCGGCTGCCGCTCAACACCGGCGGGGGCGGCCTCAGCGAGGCGTACGTACACGGCTTCAACCTCATCACCGAGGGGGTCGGACAGCTGCGCGGGACCAGCACCGCGCAGGTGCCGGGCGCCGCGACCTGCCTGGTCACGGCGGGTGAGGGGGTTCCCACCTCCGCTCTGCTGCTGAGGAATTGACGGATTGGGGAGTTGATCCAGGAGATGACACACGCCGGTATCCGGGACGGCTCCGGAGGCACGGAGGAAGAGGGGCCGCCCGAGGGGCCGCCCGAGGGGCTGCTCATGCCCGTGCCCGACGAGGACGGGGCGCCCTTCTTCGCCTACGCGGCGCGCGGCGAGCTGCGCGTCCAGACCTGCGCCGACTGCGGCGAGCCCCGCTTCCCGCCCCGCCCCTGCTGTCCGCACTGCCAGTCCTTCGCGAGCGAGTGGATCCGGACCAGCGGCCGTGGCCGGATCTGGTCGTACGTCCTGCCGCACCCGCCGCTGCTGCCCGCGTACGCCGCGCAGGCGCCGTACAACGTGATCCTCGTCGAGCTCGCGGACGCCCCGCGCATCCGCCTGGTGGGCAATCTGGTCGCCGACGCCGACGCCGCCCTCGACTCGGTCGACCCGGCGCGGATCCGGATCAACGCCCCGGTGCGGGCGGTCTTCCCTCAGCCGGCGGGCGGTATCGCGGTGCCGCGCTGGGTCCTGGAGCGGCCATGACGGTGCGTACCCGGGTCGAGGACGGCGGCGTCGCGGTCGTCACGCTCGACCGGCCCGAGCGGCACAACGCCATCGACCTGGAGACGGCCGCGGAGCTGGCGGCCGTCTGGCGCGGCTTCCGGATGGACGAGTCGGTGCGGGCCGTGGTGCTGACCGGGGCGGGCGACCAGGCCTTCTGCACCGGCATCGACCGCGCGGTGCGGGTGCCCCAGCCCTCGTCGCCGTACTCGGTCGACGACCCGCTGCTGACCATCGGGCCCAAGGCGAACGATTTGTGGAAGCCGGTCGTCGCCGCGGTGGGCGGAATGGCCTGCGGCGGGGCGTTCTACCTGCTGGGCGAGGCGGAGTTCATCGTCGCCGCCGAGCACGCCACGTTCTTCGACCCGCACACCAGCTACGGCATGGTCAGCGCCTACGAGGCGGTCTACATGGCGCAGCGCATGCCCCTGGGGGAGGTCGCGCGGATGGCGCTGATGGGCACCGCGGAACGCCTCACGTCCCGGCGGGCGTATGAGATCGGCCTGGTCAGCGAGGTGACCCCGGCCGGTGCCGACCCGGTCGCCGCCGCCCTGCGCGCGGCCGCCGTCATCGCGTCGTATCCGTCAGCGGCGGTGCAGGGGACGGTACGGGCGGTGTGGGCGGCCAAGGAGGCGACGCTGGCCCAGGCGCTGGCGCGGGCCCCGCAGTTGATCGCGCTCGGGAATCTTCCGCCGGAGCGCCAGGCGGGGCTCTTCGCGGCCCGGACGCCGGGGTTCCGTACGCGGTGAGGGTCGGCGCCGGCCGAGGGGCGCCTCAGCTCGCGTACTTGAGCACCGACTCCACCTTGCAGGTGAAGGACGTCTGCTCGGTGAGAGTGCGGTAGGAGGTGGCCGTGACCGTCTGGCTGCTGCCGGCCGACACCGTGACGGACTCGTAGTCGCTGCCGAGCAGGCTGGTGGTGGACTGGTCGTTCCACTTGACGCTGATCCCGTAGCGCATGGTCTGCGTCTCGGGGTTCCGGATGGTGAGGGTGTACTGGAACGAACTGGTGGACTCGTCGTAGTCGCAGCCGGTGGCGGAGACGTCGTTCGTGCCGTCCGAGTTGTAGGTGGGCGGCGCGGAGTAGCTGTACGAGGGCGACGGGGTGTACGACGGCAGGTCGGAAGGGGTGAACGACGGCACGTCGGAAGGGGTGAACGACGGGAGGTCCGTGGGCAGATCGGTCGGGAGGCCGCTCGGGCTGGACAGCGGCGCGTCACCGCCGCTGCCGCCGGAGACGAAGCCGCCGGACCCGCTGCTGTGCCTGCCCTTCTTTCCGCAGCCGGTCAGGGCCAGAAGGCCGATCGCGGCGACGGCGACAAGACGCATGGAGCGGCGATTCATGGATTACCCCCGTTGGAAGACGCATTCAGGCCGACCTCGACTGTTGACGAGTACACGCCACCCTAGGCAGTGGGGCTTCCTACCCCAAAGTCACTTCAGGAAGGGCGTCGGACCGGCCCGGCCCGTTCAGTCGAGCCCGTTCAGTCGACGGAGACGACCTCACACGTCACTACGGTTCCCACAACCCCAGGATCATCCAGAGGAACCTTCACGGTCTTCGTCTGCTTCGCGGCGAAGCGCACGTACGCACTGCCCGAGGTCACCTTGGAGTCCTTGTCGCGGAAGTCCATGGTGACGACGTACGTCTGGGGCTTGTCGGTGCGGTTGCCCACCTTCACGATCGCGGCCGGCTCGCCCTTCTTGTCCTTGCCGGCGCACTTGACGAGGGCCACGGTCGGCGCGGGCCCTACGCGCTTGGAGGAGGAACCACTCGACGAACCGCTGCTCGACGAGGAGTCGTTGCTGTCGTAGCGGTCGTTGTAGCGGTAGCCACCGGTCCCCGAGGTGGAACTGGAGTCATCGGAGTCGGAGTAGCCGCCGGAGCTGGAGCCCGAACCGGAACTGGAACTGGAGTGGCTGGAGTTGGAGCAGCCGCCCCCGCCGCCCGAGCCGTGCCGCCCGTGTCCACGGCTCTTGAATCCCGTCAGCGCCACCAGCACCACCGCGAGTACGGCCGTCAGCCGCAGACCACGACGCATCATGTATTGAGCCCCCGATTTTCCGCGTCAATCTTCCCTGCCCCGGCCCCACCGGGTCCGGACAGCGCCCGCCACCGTAGCAGGCGCTGTCAGGTATACGACGGGCTGCCTCGCCCGATACGTGACGGGCTACCCCTGGCGCGCCGACGCCCGTGACTGGCCGGTGCCCTTGACCGCGTCCAGCGCGTAGACACAGCGGTCCTTGCTGCACGCGTACACCACGCCGCCCGAAGCCACCGGCGAGCCCGTGATCTCGCCGCCCGTCGCGAGCTTCCACCGCAGCTGTCCGCCCGCCGCGTCCACCGTGTAGAGGCAGTGGTCGGCCGAGCCGAAGTGGACCCGGCCGTCCGCGACGACCGGGGAGCCGATCACCTCGCCGCCCGCCGCGAAGCGCCACTTGGGCGTGCCGGTGACCGCGTCCAGCGTGTACAGCGCGCTGCCGCTGCCCAGGTGCACCGACCCGTCCGCCACCAGCACCGGCTCGCTCGACTGGCGCGCCTCGGTGGCGATCCGCCAGCGGTCACGGCCGTTCGCCGCGTCCAGGGCGTAGACCGTGCCGAGGTAGTCGGCGATGTAGACGCCGCCGCCCGTCACCGCCGGCCCCGGCGCGTACGCGGGGGCGCACAGGAAGACGGCGGGCGACTCGAAGCGCCACCGCACCTCCCCGCGCGCGATGTCGATCGCCAGCACGCGCGTGCCCGCCGCCACGTACACGACCCCGTCGGGGGCCGACAGCAGCCGGACCGGGACGCCGCCGCAGGACGCCGCGTCGCCGATCGGGTACGACCAGCGCTCCACGCCCGTGCGCGCCTCCAGGGCGCGCAGCCGCGCCTCCGCCCAGACGAAGACCGTGCCGTCGTAAATGGCCGGCCCGGACTCGGGCGTCTCGAAGTCGGTCTGGGCGCCCTGCATCTCCCACAGCAGCTCGCCGTTGGCGGCCTCCCAGGCCTGGACGCCGCCGCCCCGGGTGCCGGTCACCACCGTGCCGCGGTCGACCTTGAGGGAGTAGACCCAGCCGTCCGTGGACAGCCGCCACCGCTCGGCGCCGTCCTCCGCGTCCAGCGCGTACAGCGTGGGGCCGTCCGAGGCGTGGATCCGGCCGTTCGAGACGGCCATGGCCCAGGCCACGTCGCGGGTCTTGAACTGCCGCCGCCCCGTGGCCACGTCCAGCGCGTGCACCTCGAAGGACGTCACGTACAGCAGGTCGCCCGCGACGGCCGGGGTGCCCCACACGTCGTTCGACATACGGAACCGCCAGGGGCGCCAGCGGCCGTGCGCCCCGGCCCCGCCCGGGGCCTCGGAGGCGTCCGGGGAGGGGGCCGAGGTGGGCGGGGACGACGGCGGTGGAACCGCGCCCGTCACGAGGCCGCCATCGCCTCCGTTCGCCCCGCCGGTCAGGCCGGTCGGCGGGCGCACCCAGCCGGTGGCGGGGCCCGTCTCGTGCTGCGGCTGCGGCTCGCGCCCGTCGGTGGCCCGGGGGCCCGGGCCGATGGGCACCTTGGAACCGGGCAAGCGGACCGACGCGTCGGCTCCGACGGGCGCCGGCCCCACCGGACCAGGCGGACCTGTCGGGCCCGCCGGCCCCGCCGGACCGGCCGCTACGCCGGGTCCGGTGGGGCCTTGGACCGGGGGCGGCCCGGTCGGCGGGCCCGACGGGGCCGCCGACCCGGGCGCGGCGTGGCGCCCGGGGCCGATGGCGCTCAGCGGGTTCGGCGGGCCCGGAGGGTTCGCTGTATTCGGAGGGTTCGCTGTATTGGTGCGCAGGCCGCCGCGCGGGTCGCCCGCGACCATGGGCTCCCAACCGGAGGCGCCGGCGGGCGCGCTGTGCCGGCCGCCGCGCCCCGTGCCCGGTCCATGCGCGTCGTACCCCGGCGCGGGCGTCGGCGGGCGCTCCGGCGGCAGCGGCGCGGCCGGCCGGCTCCCACCGCCACCGCTCGCGCCATCGCCGCCGTGACGGCCGTCCGCGCCCCGCGCGGGGCGCGCGATCTGGTTCCGCCCGTTGCGCTTGCGCTCGATCAGCGCCACCGCGCCGGCCGGCAGCCAGGCCGAGGCCGTCCCACTGTCCTCGGCGTTGGATGCGAACAGATGCGGGGCCAGCTGCGACTGCAGATCGGCCGGACTGGGCCTGCGCTCGGGCTCCATCTGCATACAGGATTCGATGAGCGGCCGCAGCTCGTCCGGCAGGCCGGTCAGATCCGGGCCCTCGCGCAGCAGCATGAATACGGTCTCGACCGGGTTGGCGCCGTGGAACGGGGCATGGCCGGTCGCCGCGAACGTCAGCGTCGAGCCGAGCGAGAAGATGTCGCTCGCGCCGGTCACGCTGCGCGAGTCGCGCGCCTGCTCGGGCGACATATAGGCCGGGGTGCCCACCGCCACGTTGGTCATCGTCAGCCGGGTGTTCGAGACTCCGGACGCGATACCGAAGTCGATCACTCGCGGGCCGTCCTCGACGACCAGCACATTCGACGGCTTCAGATCCCGGTGGACCAGGCCCGCGCCATGGATGGACTGCAGCGCCTCGGCGACCCCGGCCGCCAGCCAGCGCACCGCCTGGGCCGGCATCGGCCCGCACTCATTGACTATCTCCTCGAGGGAGGGAGCCGGCACATACGCGGTGGCCAGCCACGGCACCGCGGCACGCGGATCGGCGTCCACGACGGCGGCCGTGTAGAAGCCGCTGACCGCGCGCGCCGCCTCCACCTCGCGGGTGAAGCGGACACGGAACAGCTGGTCCTCGGCGAGCTCGGTCCGCACCGTCTTGATCGCGACCCGCCGGCCGGACGCCGAGCGGGCCAGATAGACCAGCCCCATGCCGCCCGCGCCGAGCCGGCCGAGCACCTCGAACGGGCCGATACGCCTCGGATCGTGCTGCGTCAGCTGCTCCACCACTTGCCTGCCACCTCCCCGTGGGGCTTGAAAAAATACCGCCCCGCTGCAGCGTCTCACCGACAAACCAACCGGCGGCACGCATCCTGCATTCTCTCTGGCGAAGGCGGCGGTTGCGAACCCGGGGGCGATTTCGTCGTGTCCCCGGGCGGCACCCGCCAGTCCTCCACCTTGCCGTATGCCGGACCCCAGGCCCCGCTACGCTCCGCTTTCCGTGCGCGAAGTGCGTGCCGCCGAGGTGTCGACGACGGCGAAGAGCGCGCCCTGATTGTCCGCAAGCACCGCGAAACGCCCATACGGCGTATTTTCGGGGTCATTGAGCAGGCGTCCCCCGAGCGCGTGCGCCGTCCGCGCGGCTTCGTCACAGTTCGCCACCACGAAGTAGGTGAGGAAGTGCGCGGGCATTTCGGCCGGAAATCTGTCACCCATGACGGTGCGGGCGCCGATCGCGTACCCGGGCTCGGCGGGCTTCCCGCGAGGCGCCCAGAACACGACGTCAGCTTCCCCCTGTCCCCCCTGTCCCCCCTGTCCCCCCTGCCGCACCGTCCCGTACCCGAAGACCGCCCGGTAGAAGGCGTCCACACGCTCAGGGTCCCGGGTACGGAGCTCGCTCCAGCCGTATGAGCCGGGGGCGCCGTGCTCCTCGAAGCCGGGGTGGCTGCCCGCCTGCCAGACACCGAAGACCGCGCCCCCGGGGTCCACGGCCGTCGCCATGGCGCCGAAGTCCCCGATCCGCATGGGCTCGGTGATCAGACGGCCGTCGGCGGCGCGGATGCGCGCGGCGGTGGCGGCGGCGTCCTGGGCGGCGAAGTAGATGTTCCAGACGGTCGGCATCCGGCCGTCCGGCTTGGGTGCGAGGGCGGCGACGTTCCGCCCGTGGTGGAACGCCTGGGTGTAGCGGCCGTAACGCGGCTCACCCGCCCCGAAGGTCCAGCCGAACAGCTCGCCGTAGAAGCGCTTGCCGGCCTCCAGGTCGGGGAGCATCGCGTCCGCCCAGCAGGGCACACCTTCCGCGAATGCGGCCATGGTTCCGGTCCTCCCGCGCGAATACCCCTCTTCACCACACACGACGCTTTTCGCGTCATTTGCCACGCTAACGGTTCATCGCCAGGAAAGCCCGATTCGATACGCGGACGCGAGGCCTGATTCGGGAGCACCTCCATGGTCTATTTCAGGCCGCTTGCCGATCCCCCGACCTGCATCGCTCGCCACTCTGTCCACCGAAGTTATCCACAGCCTGTTGATAATATGATTCACGCGGACGGGTTAGCTGTCGACGGGCGGGAGATCCGCCGCCCAGATGGGCCTCGATGACTCGTTCTCCCTGATCAGCGCGGCCCCGGGAGTCCCGAGCCGAACACGGTCCCCATTTGCACGCAGCCGAATCGCGCTTCGATCACCCCTCGGTAAGCTGACGTCATGACAGGACAAGTACGCACCGTCGACGGGCGGGTCGCCGGTCGCCGCGGGCAGGCGACGCGGCAGAAGCTGCTCGACTGCCTCAGCGAGATGCTCAGCACATCCCCGTACCGAGACGTCAAGGTCATCGACGTCGCGCGCAAGGCCGGCACCTCGCCCGCGACGTTCTACCAGTACTTCCCCGATGTCGAGGGCGCCGTCCTCGAGATCGCGGAGGAGATGGCGAAGGAAGGCGCGGGCCTGACCGATCTGGTCGCCGGGCGCTCGTGGGCCGGAAAATCCGGGGCACAGGCCGCGGAAGAACTCGTCGAGGGCTTCCTCTCTTTCTGGCGCAAACACGACGCCATCCTGCGCGTTGTCGATCTTGGCGCGGCGGAGGGGGACAAGCGGTTCTACAAGATCCGCATGAAGATCCTCAACTCCGTGAACAATTCCCTGACCGATGCCGTCAAGGAGCTCCAGACGAAGGGCCGGTACGACAAGGACGTCAGCCCGGCGGCCGTCGCGGGCTCGATCGTCGCGATGCTGGCCGCGGTCGCCGGCCACCAGAAGGGCTTCCAGAGCTGGGGCGTCAAACAAGCCGAGCTCAGGCCCGCCCTGACGCTTGTGGTCCACCTCGGCATCACGGGCAGGAAGCCGCCCAAGTAAGGCACGCAACACGCACCGCGCGCGTCGGCGCCGCGAGCGCCGGGTCCCTCCCCTTCGGGCCCGTCACCGCTCGTCCACCAGCGCGGGCCGGTCGGCTCCGGGGTCTCGCACGTCCTGTCACCCCCCACGGCGAACCCCGACCCACCGGCCCCACGGCGGCCCCGGCCGGCTCCCCGAGCCCCCGCCGCCGCGCCCCGGCCCGCAGCTGCACCACACCGCCGCGCGCGGGTCGTCTCACGACGTCCCGCGCGCGGCGGTCTTCCGCGGCGGTCTCCAGCCGGCGCCCCGACGCCGTGGACGACGCGTACCGCCGTACCCCGCCCTACGCGCCGCCGTACCCCGCCGCCCTAGGCGTCGTCGGAGCCCTCCCGCGTCGGCGTCACGCGGAACAACCGGATCTGGCGCTCCACGCGCGCCTGGTACGTCGCGTACGGCGGCCAGAAGCGGAGTGCCGCCGCCCATGCCGCCGCCCGCTCCTCGCCCTCCAGCAGCCGCGCCCGGACCGCGATGTCGCGGCCCTCCCAGCTGATCTCGGCGTCCGGGTGGGCCAGCAGGTTCGCGGTCCATGCCGGGTGGCCCGGCCGGCCGAAGTTGCTGCCGATCAGGAGCCAGGTGCCGTCCTCCGGCATGCAGGCCAGCGGGGTGCGGCGCGGCAGGCCGCTTCTCGCGCCCCTCGTCGTGAGGACCACGCCCGGCAGCATCCGGGCGCTGGGCAGCACCTTTCCGCGCGTCAGCCGGTGCACGGCGCGGTCGAGCGCCGGGACGATGTGCGGCGCGACCTTCGCGAAGGCTCGGCCCGACGACACCTTTTGGATCAGCCGGACTCCGTAGCCCGTACGCGTTGAGGGCGCCATCACACCGCCACCGCCTTCCGGGCCCGGCGCCCATCGGCGCCCGCACCCGCGCCCACGCTCGACGCGTCCGGCTCCGCGAACAGCCCTTCCCGCTCGGCCGCGCTTGCCCGCAGCCGGTGCACCGGCCCGAAGAGCAGCTCGTCCGAGGCGGCCCGCTTGAAGGAGAGGTGCGCGTCGTGTTCCCAGGTGAAGCCGACGCCGCCGTGCAGCTGTACCGCCTCCCCGGCGGCCGCGCGCTGCGCGTCCAACGCCTGGGCGAGCGCGAGACCGCTCGCGACGGCCGCCTCGGCCGGAACGGCACCCGGACCCGCCCCGGTCCTGTGCGCCGCCGCGGGCCGCCCCACGGCCCACGCCGCGTAGTACGCCGCCGACCGCGCCGCCTCGACCTTCACATACACCTCCGCCAACCGGTGCTTGACCGCCTGGAAGGACCCGACCGGCCGGCCGAACTGCACCCGCGTCCGCACGTACTCGACCGTCCGCTCCAGCGCCGCGTCCGCCGCGCCCACCGCCTCGGCGGCGAGCGCGGCCGCCGCCGTCATGCCCAGCCGCGCCAGCGCGCCCACCACCTCCGCGCTCTCCGCCCCCTCCGCCCCCAGCAGCTCGGCCGGCACGTCCCGCAGCTCGATCCGGCCCTGCGGCCGGGTCTCGTCGAGGGCGGTCAGCCTCGTACGGGCCAGGCCGGGTGCCCCGGCCCGTACGAGGAAGAGCAGCGTCCGGCCGCGCGTATAGCCGCCCGTGCGGGCGGCGACGAGCAGCAGCCCCGCGCTGTGCCCGTCGAGGACCTGGTCGACCTGCCCGTAAAGCCGCCAGCCCCCGCTCCCGCTCTGCCGCGCCTGGACGCCCCCCGCGCGCCCGCCGCCCGCCCAGCCCCCGCCGTCGTCCGCGCCGTCGTCCCCGCTGGTCAGGCCGAGCGCCCTGGTCAGGCCCCCGCCGGGCACCGCGAGCGACGCCGTGAGCTCGCCGTCCGCGATGCGCGGCAGCAGTTCGGCGCGCTGCGCGCCCGTCCCGAGCCGGTCGACGAGGGGCGCGGCGAGCACCGCGGTGGCTGTCAGCGGGGACGGGAGCAGCGCGCGCCCCGTCTCCTCGCAGGCGAGGGCCAGCTCGGTGGGTCCGCAGCCGACCCCCCCGGCTTCCCCGGGGAGGGCCAGGCCGGGCAGCCCGAGCTGCCGCGCGAGCAGCCGCCACAGTGCTTCGTCGTGGCCGGGCGCGGTGCGGACCGCCGCCTTGACCTCGTCGGGGCCGCACCGCTCCCGCAGCAGTCTGCGCAGCGTACGGCGGATCTCGACCTGTTCATCGGTGAACGCGGCGTCCATCGGCAAGCACCTCCGCTTCTGACGGACCGTCATATTAGGGACGAGGTGCACACTTTCCCACCCCTGCACACGGCCTCCCTTGTAAACTGCCGCCACTCCCTCACGTTCCTCCCCCACCGCTCCGCCGGAGCACGAACCGGCGGCGGCCCTGTCCTCCGGGGCCAGTCGGAGGAGCGAGGAGGGGAAATGGACGATCGGGACACGCAGGAGACGAACAACCACCGGTGGGCCCCGCCTGACATATGGCAGGTGGTCCTCGGGGTACTGAGCCTTCTGGTGGCGATCGCCGCATGCGTGGGGCAGTTCCTGCAATAGCCGCCCCGCGCGCGAGGTCCGGACGGGGCCGCGCTCACCCAGGGGTGCGAGTCAGGCCATACGGGAGATCGCCCGGACCCGCCCCTTCCCCCGCCCGCCCCTCCCATCCATTCAGCCCCGTCCCCACCCCCATGAATCTGATGTACCGTCAGATTCATGCCCGCAGCGAAGCGCAAGCGCGCCCGCAAGGTCGCCGTCGTCGGGGTCTCCCTCTCCGACTGCGGCCGCGTCGACGATGCGACCCCCTACGCCCTCCACGCCCAGGCCGCCCGGCGCGCCCTCGCCGACTCCGGCCTCGACCGGTCGGCCGTCGACGGCCTCGCGTCGGCCGGGCTCGGCACGCTGGCCCCGGTCGAGGTCGCCGAGTATCTGGGCCTGCGCCCCACCTGGACCGACTCGACGTCCGTCGGCGGCTCCACCTGGGAGGTCATGGCGGCCCACGCGGCGGACGCCATCGCCGCGGGCCACGCACGCGCCGTCCTCCTGGTCTACGGCTCCACCGCCCGCGCCGACATCCGCGCGGGCCGCCGCACCTCCAACCTCTCCTTCGGGGCGCGCGGACCGCTCCAGTTCGAGGTCCCGTACGGCCACACCCTGGTCGCCAAGTACGCGATGGCCGCGCGCCGCCATATGCACCAGTACGGCACGACCCTCGAACAGCTTGCGGACATCGCCGTCCAGACACGCGCCAACGCCGCGCACAACCCGGACGCGATGTTCCGCGCCCCGATCACGGTGGACGAGGTGCTGAGCGGCCCGGTGATCGCCGATCCCTTCACCAAGCTGCACTGCTGCATCCGCTCCGACGGCGGCTGCGCCGTGCTGCTCGCGGGCGAGGAGTACGTACCGGATACGGCGAAGCCCCCGGTGTGGGTGCTGGGTTCGGGCACCGCGATCTCCCACACCACCATGTCGGAGTGGCACGACTTCACCGTCTCTCCCGCGGCGTCCTCCGGGCGGCAGGCCTTCGAGCGGGCCGGGGTGCGGCCGTCGGACATCGACGTGGCCGAGCTCTACGACGCGTTCACCTATATGACGCTGGTGACCCTGGAGGATCTGGGCTTCTGCGCGAAGGGCGAGGGCGGGGCGTTCGCGGGCAAGGGGCGGCTGCGGCTTACGGGCGACCTCCCCACGAACACGGACGGCGGCGGGCTGTCCGCCTGCCATCCCGGCATGCGCGGGCTGTTCCTACTGGTGGAGGCCGTGCGGCAGCTGCGCGGCGAGGCGGGTGAGCGGCAGGTCCGCAAGGCGGGCGGGCGGCTGCCGGAACTGGCCGTGGCGTCGGGCACGGGTGGCTGGTTCTGCTCCTCGGGGACGGTGGTGCTCGGGCGCGGCTGAGGCGGGCGACCGTACGGGCGGCGGACGCTGTGTCACCCTGCTCACCTGTGCACCTGGCACGAGAAGGAGGCAGGGGACCCGATGGCTGGAACCGGAGCCGACGACGAGGCCGCCGAGGAATTCCGCGCGCTGCTGCGCGGACTGCGCGTGCGCGACGGCGGCGAGCTGCCCGCCTTCGACCCGGCGACGGCGCCCGAGACGCCGCTCCCGCTCTTCCGGCGGTGGCTGCGCGAGGCCGCCGAGGCGGGCGTACCGGGCCCGCACACCATGATGCTGGCCACCGCCGACGCGGACGGCCGCCCGTCCGTACGTACGGTGATGCTGCACGACGCCGACGCGCGCGGCTGGCACTTCGGCACCCATCGCACCAGCCGCAAGGGCCGGGAGCTGGCCGCGCACCCGTACGCGGCGCTGGGCTTCCACTGGACCGCGGTGGGCCGGCAGGTGCGGATCGGCGGACGGGTCACGGCGGCCGGCCCCGAGGAGAGCGCGGCGGATCTGCGCGGGCGCTCACCGGCGGCGCTGACGGCCGCGCTGGCCGGGGGCGGGCGGCAGAGCGAGGTCCTGGGCTCGGACGGGGAGCTGGAGCGGGCCTTCGAGGCGGCGCGCGAGCGGGTCGAGCGGGAGCCGGACACGACGACGCCGAGCTGGACGCTGTATGTACTGGCCGCGGATGAGGTGGAGTTCTACCAGGAGGAGGAGCACCGGCGGCACGTACGCCTGCGCTACCGCCGCGCGGGCGGGGGCGGTGATTGGCTGCGGGAGTTGCTGTGGCCGTAATGGCCCGGGGGACGTGTGGTCCGTACCCTGCTCACGTGGCATGACGGCGTCATCGGGGGTGGCGGGTGGAGCGCGGTGCACTGATCGCGGGGCGGTACGAGCTGGTGAAGCGGCTCGGCCGGGGCGGCATGGGCGAGGTGTGGGCCGGCCGGGACCGGAGCCTGCACCGTGATGTGGCCGTCAAGCTGCTGGCACTCGACGACACGGTGCCGCCGGACCTGCCGGCCCGCTTCGAGCGGGAGGCGGTGGCCGCCGCGCAGATCAGCCATCCGAACGTGGTCGCCCTGCACGACCGAGGGGTCCACGAAGACCTGCTCTTCCTCGTCATGGAGCGGGTCGAGGGCACCACCCTCGCCCAGCACATCCGCGACAAGAGCCCCATGGGCCCGGCCCGCGCGCTGGAGATCGCCCAGGAGATCTGCGCGGCGCTGGTCGCCGCGCACCGGGCGCAGGTCATCCACTACGACATCAAGCCGCACAATGTGATGCTCACCCCGGACGGCCGGGTGAAGGTAGTGGACTTCGGCATCGCCGGGTTCGTCCAGGCCGCCTTCACGGTCGCCCACTCCTCACAGCTCGCCCCGGCGGGCACCCCGGAGTACGGCGCACCCGAGCAGTTCCTCACCGAGCGCGGGGACGAGCGCTCGGATCTGTACGCCCTCGGCGGCGTGCTCTTCGCCCTGCTCACCGACCGCCCGCCGTTCACCGGCCACAACGGCATCGCGGTGATGCGCCGCAAGCTCGACGAGGAGGCCCCCTCGCTCGACACCCTCCGCCCGGACCTGCCGCCCGCGGTGACGGAGCTGGTCGCCGAGCTGCTCCGGCGCGATCCTGACCGGCGCCCCCAGACGGCGGCCGCGGTCCACGAGCGCCTCGGGCGGCTGCGGGCCACCCTCGACGAGCCCGGCGCACCCGGCGTGTCCGCCACGGCCGTCACGGTGCCCGTGGTGCCGCCGCGTACGGAAACCCCACCGCCCACCCGGCGGTTGTCCGCTTCCGACGGGCCGTTCGAGATCGCCTGGACCGGGCGGGAGCGGAGGGCCGACTACGCTCCCCCGGCCCCCGGACCCCTCTGGCGCGGTTGGCTCGCCCTCGCGGTCGTCGCGGCGGTCACGGCGGCCAGCATCTACTACCCGTTTGCCGCAGGCAAGATCACCGTGGGGCAGAAGCAGGACGACAACCCGTGGATGCTGGTCATCTTGGTGTGGGTATTCGGCGGCCTGGCCACGCTCTTCGGCGTGATCAGTATGCTGGTGAGCACGGGCAAGGTGATCCGCCACGCGAGCTTGCTCCGGCGGAAACCCCCGTGGACCCTCCACATCGGCCCGCGCGGCATCACGACCACCGACGCCACCGGCGCCACGATCGCGACCGGCCCCACGGGACGCCGCACGTTCGTTTGGGACCACCTCAAGATGGTCACCCTGGAGAACATCGAGTCCCCGGCGCCGTACCGCTACGCGGGGCTCCACGCCCGCTTCACCGACGACGCCCCGCACCCCGACCGCGCCCGCCCCGCGGGCTGGATCTACCCCGCCCCGCTCGCCCCCCGCGAGCACGGCAGGGTCCCGCTCTGCGTCCTCGGCCCCTTGAGCGATCAGCAGCACTCCGCGCTCATCGACGCCCTCACCCGCTACGCCGGCTCTCGTTGGCAGCCGGAGGCCGAGCACGTCGACGGGACGTGACGCCGCCGGCGGGGCGGAAGACGGGGATCGCCGGGGCGCCCTCGTGTGAGACGTCCCCGTCCGGGGCGCGGAAGTCGACGCGCAGCTCCATGTCCACGCGCAGATCCGGACCGGCGCACCCGACCAGTTCGGTCATCATGCGCGGGCCCTCGGCGAGTTCGACCACGGCGGCGGTATAGGGGACACGGGCGCCGAACGGCGGGAGGTCGTTACGGTGCACCACGGACCAGGTGTAGAGGGTCGCGCGGCCGCTCGCCCGCTCCCAGATGACGTGCTCGCTCCAGCACCGGGGACAGAACTCGCGTGGGTAGTGGTGGGCTCGGCCGCAGTCCGTGCAGCGGCGGATCAGCAAGTGCCCCCGCGCGGCCGCGTCCCAATAGGGGCGGGTGAAGGCGTCGATCTCCGGCAGGTCGAAGCGGGGCGCGCCCGCGGGGGGCGCGCTCACAGGAACAGCCCCCACGTCTCGTCCAGCGCCCAGGTCTGCCAGCTCATGCCGAGGAGGGCGACCAGGGAGATGAGCACCATCATCGAGTTCTGCCCCTGCTCGGCCCAGTCGTGGATCATGAGCACGAAGTAGAGCAGGTTCAGCAGCGCGCCGCCGATCAGGGCGATCGGGGTGAGGAAGCCCAGGACCAGGCCGAGCCCGATGGCCAGCTCGGCGTAGAGCACGACATACGCCATGAGCTTGGGGCGGGACCCGACGACGGCGCCGAATCCGCCGCGGACGAACGCCCAGCGGTGCTTGGCGGCGATGCCGGCCGCCCAGGTGATGCCGGTGCTGCGTTCCAGCCAGGCCTTCTTGTCCTTGTGCCGCCAGCTCTCCAGCCACCACAGGCCGAGCCCGATGCGCAGCGCGGCGAGCCATTCGGGCCCGCTGAGCCAGATCGTACGCATCACTCCCCCTCTCCGTCCGCCCCGTCCGGCCCGCCGGCCAGCTGGACACGATCTGACGGTACGTCAGTTCAGCGGACGCGGAAAGGACCGCGCAAGAGATCGCACAGCGACCCGCGATCGATCCGCAACCGCTTCGGACTAAATTTGCCGGAAACCTGCCAATTACCTGTTTTTAACAGTTGCCGGATCGACTTGGCCTTCCTGGGTTTCCTCGGTTTCGCGGTGGGGTGCACGGGAGTGCGTAACCCGTACGGGAGTTTGGTCGTTGATGTGATCGTCAGGCCGTAGCGGCGCGAGGCGTGTGAGGGGGTGGGTGGGGTGCGGCGCAGGGTTGTGATGGGTGAGGGGGAGGTGCAGCGGGTCGCGGCGGCCTGCGCTCGCGCGCTGCGGGGTGTGGATGCGGTGAGTGGCCGGCAGCTGGGTGAGGCGGCTTGGGCGGAGCGGGCCGGGTGGCTTGCCGCTGTGGTCGGGTCGCTGGCGGCGGGCGTGGTCCAGGAGCACTGGAACGGGCCCGATCTGGCCCGGCTCGCCTCCGGTACCGACCGGTCGGGCGCATCACTGCCGTCGCAGGGATGGATGGCGTTGCGGCGGCTGGGCTGGTCGGTGACCGTTGCGGGGGGTGTGTATGTGCCGGACCGGGTGGTGCGGATCGCGCAGGAGCAGGCGGGGCGGGCGCTGCGCTCAGCCTGGTGGCGCGCCGAGATCACCGCCGCGCTCCTGGCCACCTGGCCCGCCGACCCCGCCCGGCGCACCGTAGCGGAGTGGGAGGCGCTGCGCGCCGCGCTGCCCGACGGCCCGGTGGTGGCAAGCGGTGTGCTGCTGGCCCGTACCCGGCAGGTCGCCGCCTTCCACGCCCGCCACCGCCGCCTGCCGACCAATTTGACGGAGTGCGAGCAGGCACCGGGCGCGGGCGGGCAGGTGGTGCTCGCGGCGGTCGACAAGCAGCTCGCCACCCTCGAACGCTGCCCGCAAGACCCGTTCCACTACGGAGTATTGACGGTGCGGCTGCCGACCCGGCCCGCGCCCGCCCGCCGGACCGACTGGCATCCGGTACGTATCCGGTTCAGGCTGCCGCCGCATGTGCCCGCCACAACGGTGCTGTGCGCCCCCACCCTGCGCATCCGCCAGAGCCGGCTCCTCCTCGACGTGCCCTACGCGCTCGCCGCCCCGAAGCCGGAGCGGGCCGGACACCGCACCGCGGTCGCCTTCGACTGGGGATTGAACACCCTGCTCACCGGCGGCACCCTCCACCTCACCCACGAGACCCAGCCCCGCGTGCGGACCGACGGGCGCCCGGTGTACTTCCGCGCGGGAGGAGTGTTGGCCAAGGCCGACCGGCTGCGCATCCACGCCGAGCACATCAGCGCCCGCATCGACCAGCTGCGCACGCTGATCGCCTCCCGCCAGGAGCGCGGGATGCGCCCGAACCCCTGGCTAATGGCGAAGCTCGCCGTCCTTCAGACCGAGCGGGACCACGTCGCAAGGCGCCGTACCCGGCTGAACGCGGCGCTGGCCCGGGCGGCCGCCCGCTTCATGACCGACCACGCGATCGCCGCCGGGGCGAGCGTCATCTATCTGGAGGACCTGCGGGACATGGAGGCGCGCGGCAAGGGCCGCACGCTGAACACGCGGCTGTCCCAGACCGTGCGCGGCGCGATCGTCACCGACCTGCGCCACCGGGCCGCCGCCCACGGCATCGCGGTGGTCATCGTCCCGCCCCGGGGCACGTCAAAGTACTGCCCCCGGTGCCTGACCGCGTTCCGTCACCACAAAGCCCCAGGCGACCGGGCGGCGGGCTGGGCATGGGCCACCTGCCCAGGCGATGCGTGCGCGTACAGCACCGGCCGGGACAACGCCGCATGGCAGAGGATCGGCGCCCGCGGCCTGACCCACCAGCACAAGACCAGCCTCGACCGCACCGCCGGAACCTTCGTGATCCGCAGCGTGGTCGAGGCCCTGGACCGCGCGAGCACGGTCCAGCAGCAGACCCGGGACCGCACCAAGAGCGGCCCCACGAACAAACGCCCTGTGCCCGGGAAGCGGCGCAAGGTCCCCGCCCCACCCGACAACCGCACCCCAACCAGGGCGCGGCCGGGTGGCAAGCGTCCGGCGGGGCGGCCCCCCACGCACCCGACCCACCGCAGCCGGCGGTGTCCACGGCAGCAGGGACCGAACACCATCGGCACCCCCGCACGGCATCAGCCGGACGGGGCCAGACTCGGGGCAGGCTTCCACCGCCACGCCCACACCACCCCCACCCGGGGACAACCGTGGCCGAGTCACCCTCCAAAGCGGCCCCGAACACCCGGGATCGCCCAGGAAACCCAAGCTGATTAGAGACGCTACGCTCACGCTCATGGCCGACACCTTCCCCGAGCACTCTTCACCTGTGTACGTGATAGGCGGCGGCCCGGGCGGGCTCGCCACCGCGGCGGCCCTGCGCGAACGCGGCATCCGCGCGGTGGTCCTGGAGAAGTCGGAGGCGGTCGCCGCCTCCTGGCGCGCCCATTACGACCGGCTGCATCTGCACACCACGCGCCGCCTGTCCGCCCTCCCCGGGCTCACGATCCCCCGCACCTACGGGCGGTGGGTCGCCCGGGACGACGTGGTGCGCTATCTGGAGCAGTACGTCGAGCACCACCGGCTGGAGATCGTCACGGGGGTGGAGGTCTCACGGATCGACCGGGCCCCTGACGGCGAGGGCTGGGCACTGCGGGCCACGGGCGGGCGGGCACCTACCTCGCCCGTCGTGGTCGTGGCCACCGGCTACAACCACACGCCGCGAGTACCCGACTGGCCGGGCCGGAAGACCTATACCGGCGAGTTGCTGCACGCGAGCCGCTACCGAAACGCCCGGCCGTACCAGGGCCGGGACGTCCTGGTCGTCGGCGTCGGCAACACGGGCGCCGAGATCGCGGTCGACCTCGTCGAGGGCGGCGCGGCCCGGGTGCGGCTCGCGGTGCGCACCGTGCCGCACATCCTGCGCCGCTCCACGGCGGGCTGGCCCGCGCAGGCCACCGGCATCCTGGTGCGGCGACTGCCCGCCCCCCTGGTGGACCGGGCGGCGCGGGCGATGAGCCGGCTCACCATGCCGGACCTCGCCGAGCACGGGCTGCCCTGGCCGGAGACCGGCCTGTACACGCGGGTGCGCCAAGGCGCGATCCCGGTGCAGGACGTCGGCCTCATCGGCGCGGTACAGGCGGGGAAGGTGGAGGTGGTGGCGGCGGTCGAGTCCTTCGAGGAGGACAAGGTGACGCTGGCCGACGGCTCCCACATCAGCCCCGACACCGTGGTCGCGGCAACCGGCTACCGGCGCGGCCTGGACGACCTCGTCGGCCACCTGGGCGTGCTCGACGGGCGCGGCAAGCCGCTGGTCCACGGTCCGCGCACCGCCCCCTCCGCCCCGGGCCTGCACTTCACGGGCTATACGAACCCGATCAGCGGCATGTTCCGCGAGCTCGCCATCGACGCGCGCAAAATCGCCAAGGCCATCGACCGCACATCGGCGTGATATCGCCGCTCCCGCCCGGCGTGACCCTCGCGTCCGCCGGGCAGCATCACCTCACCGCCCCGAGGGCGGCCCCGTCACCCTGTGTTTTGTCCCCGCACCCCCATTCCTGACAGGGTGTCAGTTCCGTTAATCTGACTCCTGAGTAATCTGACTAGACGTCAGTTATCTGGCTTGTCGCCAACGAGCAGGAGTGGCGGATACCGATGCTTGGATCGACTCACGGCACCCTCACCACCAACTCCCGTCACGCCCGCGTCGCCGCCTGCGGCCGGCCTCCCGGCCCCGCCGTCCACGTCCACGGCAGGTCCGCGGCCGCCGAGGACGTGGACGTCAGCGGCCGCCCGCTGCACTCCGCCGTCCCCGATCTGGACCGGTTCTTCCGCCCCGAGTCGGTGGCCGTCGTCGGCGCCTCCGACGCCGAGGGCCGCCCCAACACCGGTATCACCCGGCAGCTGATCGCCTGGGCCGAGCGCGTCGGCGCGCGCCTGCACCCCGTGCACCCCTCCCGTTCCGCCGTCTTCGGCCTCCCCTGCGTCCCGTCCGTGGCCGACCTGCCCGAACCGGTCGACCTCGCCGTCCTCCTGGTCCGCGATCCCCTCCCGCTCGTCGAGGAACTCGCCTCCACCAAGGTCAAGTTCGCCGTCGCCTTCGCCTCCGGCTTCGCCGAGACCGGCGCCGAGGGCGCCGCCGCCCAGGCCCGGCTCTCCGCCGCCGCACGGCGCGGCGGGCTGCGCCTCCTGGGCCCCAACACCAACCTCAACGCCTTCGAGGAGTTCCGCGAGGACCTGGAAGGACCGGCGATCGCCCTCATCACCCAGTCCGGCCACCAAGGCCGCCCCGTCTTCACCCTCCAGGAGCTGGGCATCCGGCTCAGCCACTGGGCCCCCACCGGCAACGAGGCCGACCTGGAGACCGCCGACTTCATCTCCTACTTCGCCTCCCGGCCCGAGGTCGGCGCCATCGCGATGTATGCGGAAGGGCTCAAGGACGGGCGCAGCTTCCTGCTGGCCGCCGACCGCGCCGCCCGCGCCAAGGTGCCCGTCGTGGCCGTCAAGGTCGGCCGCACCGAGACCGGGGCCCGCACGGCCGCCTCCCACACCGGCAAGCTGACCGGCTCGGACGCGGTCGTGGACGCGGCCATGCGGCAGTTCGGCGTGATCCGGGTCGACGGCCTCGACGAGCTGCAGGACACGGCCGCGCTGCTCGCCCGTGCCCGGCCCCCGCGCGCCGAGGGCGTCGTGGTCTATTCGATCTCCGGGGGCACCGGCGCCCACTTCTCCGACCTCGCGACGGCCGCCGGGCTCCCGCTGCCCACGCTCGGCGCCGAGAAACAGGCCGAGCTCCACCAGTGGATACCCGACGACCTCGGCGTCGCCAACCCGGTCGACAACGGCGGCCACCCCGTCGGCGACTGGCGCGGCCGGAAGATCATCGACGCCATCCTCGCCGACCCGTCCGTCGGCGTACTGATCTGTCCGATCACCGGGCCGTTTCCGCCGATGAGCGACAAGCTGGCACAGGACCTGGTGGACGCGGCGGAACAGACGGACAAGCTGGTGTGCGTGGTGTGGGGGTCGCCGGTCGGCACCGAGGCCGCCTACCGCACCACCCTCCTCGGGTCCTCCCGCGTCGCCACCTTCCGGACCTTCGCCAACTGCATCACCGCCGTCCGCGCCTATCTGGAGCACCACCGCTTCACGGCCGGCTACCGCTCCCCCTTCGAAGACGCCCCCCGCACCCCCTCCCCCTCGGCCCGCAAGGCCCAGGCGCTGCTGCGCCCAGGAGAACAGCTGAGCGAGCACGCCGCGAAGCAGCTGCTGCGGGCGTACGGCATCCGGGTGCCGCGCGAGCAGCTGGTGACCAGCGCGGCGGCGGCCGTCCGCGCCGCCGGTCTGGTCGGCTACCCCGTCGCCATGAAGGCCTCCGCGCCGCAGCTCGCGCACAAGACCGAACTGGGCCTGGTCAGGCTCGGGCTCACCTCCGCGAGCCAGGTCCGCGACACCTATCGGGACCTGACCGACATCGCCCGCTACGAAGGCGTCGAGCTGGACGGCGTGCTGGTCTGCCAGATGGTCGAACGCGGCGTGGAGATGGTCGTCGGCGTCACCCACGACAGCCTCTTCGGGCCGACCGTCACGGTGGGCATCGGCGGGGTGCTCGTCGAGGTGCTGCGGGACACGGCCGTGCGCGTGCCTCCCTTCGGCGAGGACCAGGCACGCGCGATGCTCACCGAGCTGCGCGGCCGGGCCCTGCTCGACGGCGTACGCGGCCTGCCTCCCTGCGATGTGGACGCCCTGGTCGAGGTCGTCCTCCGCGTCCAGCGCATGGCCCTGGAGCTCGGCGACGATCTCGCCGAGCTCGACGTCAACCCCTTGATGGTGCTGCCTCGCGGCCAGGGCGCGGTGGCCCTCGACGCCCTGGCCGTGTGCCGCTGAGGCACCCGGCCCGCGCGCCCGGCCCTCCACCCGAGCCCTTGCCGAAACCCCGGCCACGGCCCCGGCCCAAGGGAATTCCCTCATGACTTCCTCCCCCGAAGAATCACCTGAGTCCGTTGTACGGCACGCCACTGACAACGGTGTGGCCTGGATCACCCTCGACCGCCCGGCCGCGATGAACGCCATCACCCCTGACCAGCGCGAACGCCTGATCTCGCTGCTCGACGACGCCTCCGCCGACCCGGCGGTCGGGGCCGTCGTCCTCACCGCCACCGGCAAGGGCTTCTGCGCGGGCGCCGACCTGCGCGGCGGCGCCCGCGCCAGCGCCGACTCCGGCGGCGGCACTCGGCCGGGCCCCGGGACCGGCGGGGGCGAGCGGGTCGCCGGCGATGTGGCCCGGCTGATCCGGCGTGGGGCGCAGCGGCTGATCGCCGCCGTGCTGGACTGCGAGAAGCCGGTCATCGCCGCCGTGAACGGGACCGCGGCCGGGCTGGGCGCCCATCTCGCCCTCGCCTGCGATCTGGTACTCGCCGCCGAGTCGGCCAGGTTCATCGAGGTCTTCGTACGCCGCGGGCTGGTCCCCGACGGCGGCGGCGCCTACCTCCTCCCACGCCTGATCGGCCCGCAACGGGCGAAGGAGCTGCTGTTCTTCGGCGACGCGCTGTCCGCGGCCGAGGCCGAGCGGATCGGTCTGGTCAACCGGGTCGTCGCGGACGGCGATCTGGCCAAGACCGCCCGCGCGTGGGCCGAGCGCCTGGCCGGTGGCCCGACCCGCGCCATCGCCCTCACCAAGCAGCTGGTGAACAGCTCGCTGGAGGCCGACCGCGCGGCCGCGTTCGCCGCCGAGGCGGCGGCCCAGGAGATCAACATGACCACGGCGGACGCGCAGGACGGCGTCCGCGCCTTCGCCGAGCGCCGCGCCCCCGAATACCGGGGCCGCTGAATACCGGGCCGCCGAAGGGCCCGTAAGGCTTCCTCCGGGCCTTCCCATCTGACGCAGCATCAGATTCAATGGAATCATGATGGGACACGCCGGGATGGCAGCCACCGCGGTCCGCTATCTGCGCTCGGTCGGCTCGCCGACCGCCGCCACGCGCCGCGACGAACCCCTGCCGCGGGCCGCGTCGGCGCCGCCCCGCCCAGGCCGCCCCGCCCTGCGCGCCGTGCGCGCGGACGAACGCCTTCCGCTGGACCCGGCGGAGTTCCGGCGGGTTCTCGGCCACTTCGCGAGCGGCGTCACGGTCATCGCGGCCATCGACGAGGAAGGCCCGGCCGGATTCGCCTGCCAGTCCTTCTCCTCCCTCTCCCTCGACCCGCCGCTGATCGCCTTCATGGTCGCCCGTACGTCCACGACCTGGCCGCGCATCGCCCGCGCAGGGGTCTTCTGCGTCAACATCCTGGGGGCCGACCAGGGCGAGCTGTGCCGAGGCTTCGCGGTGAGCGGCTCCCGGCGGCCGGACAAGTTCGCCGGTGTCCCGCACCGGCCGGCCCCGGTGACCGGCTCTCCGCGGCTCCCGGACGTGCCCGCGTGGATCGACTGCACGGTCCACGCCGTACACACCGGCGGCGACCACCTGGTGGTCGTGGGCCGCGTCCGCGCCCTCGGCACGGACGACCTCGCCGCCCGTTCCGGCCCCCTCCTCTTCCACCGCGGCGAGTTCACCACCCTCGCGCCGCACAGCCAGGACCGCTCGAAGCCCTAGGCGAGGCGCGGGACCTCCTCCCGCTCGCGCCGGATGACCAGGGCCATCAGCGCGGCCACGGCACACAGCGCGCCCGCGCCGTACCAGACCATGTCGTACGACCCGGAGACGTCCCGCACCATCCCGCCGACGAAGGCGACCACCCCCGCACCCACCTGGTGCGAGGCCAGCACCCACCCGAAGACGATCGCGCTGTCCTCGCCGTAGTGCTCGCGGCACAGCGCGATGGTGGGCGGCACGGTCGCGACCCAGTCGAGCCCGTAGAAGACGATGAAGAAGAGCATCGGGGGGTGCACGGTGTCCGACAGGAGCATCGGCAGGAACATCAGCGACAGCCCGCGCAGCGCGTAATAGACGGCGAGCAGCCGCCGCGCGTCGAACCGGTCGGTGAACCAGCCGGAGGCGATCGTGCCCACGATGTCGAAGATCCCGATGACCGCGAGCAGGCTCGCGGCGGCCGTCACCGGCATGCCGTGGTCGTGCGCGGCGGGTACGAAGTGCGTCTTGACCAGGCCGTTGGTGGAGGCGCCGCAGATCGCGAAGGTCCCGGCCAGCAGCCAGAACGGGCCGGTGCGCGCGGCCGAGACCAGCGCGGTGACCGCCCGGCGGGCCGCACCGCGCTGCGGGGCGGGCTTCGGCGCGGGCGGCCCCTCGGCCCCGTACGCGGCCAGGCCCACGTCGGCCGGGTGGTCGCGCAGCAGCAGCCAGACGAGGGGCACGACGGCGAACGCCGCGACCGCCACCGTCACCACGGCCGGGCGCCATCCGTTGTGCTCCACGATCCAGGACAGGGCCGGCAGGAACACCAGTTGTCCGGACGCCCCTCCCGCCGTGAGGATGCCGGTGACCAGGCCACGCCGCTGGACGAACCACCGGTTGGTGACGGTCGCCGCGAAGGCCAGCGCCATGGAGCCGCTGCCGAGGCCCACCAGGACGCCCCAGCACAGGACGAGCTGCCAGGCGGCGGTCATGAAGACCGTGAGCCCGGCCCCTACGGCGATCACCGTCAGCGCGCAGGCGACGACCTTACGGATGCCGAAGCGGTCCATAAGGGCGGCGGCGAAGGGCGCGGTGAGCCCATAGAGCGCGAGATTCACGGACACCGCGAACCCGATCAACCCGCGCGACCAGCCGAACTTCTCGTGCAGGGGGTCGATCAGCAGGCCGGGCAGCGAGGCGAAGCCGGCCGCGCCGACGATGGTCACAAAGGTGGCGGCGGCGACCCACCACGCCCGGTGGATCCTCGGCTGCCGCCGCGTTGGAAGGGGCTGCTCGTCCCGGCCCGGAGTCCCTGGGAGTTCGGTTGTCTGCGTCACCTGACCAGCATCAACGCTTCGACCGGGTCTCACGAGTGGCCCGAGGGACACTATTCGCTAGGATCGGGCCACGAGATGCGCGCTGGAGGCCCGTATGCCCTCATCCATGGACGCCGGGAGGCAGCACCGCGTCGCCGTGCTGGTGCTGCCCGGTGTGATCCCCTTCGAACTGGGCATCCCGTTCAGGATCTTCGGCAAGGCCCGCTCCACCGAGGGCGGCCGCCTCTACGAGGTGTTCAGCTGCACTCCGGAGCCCGGCGAGGTGCCGACGGACGCGGACTTCCCGATCGTCGTCGAGCACGGCCCCGAGGCGCTGGCCGAAGCCGACACCGTCGTCGTGCCCGCCTCCTACGAACTGGGGCCGGTCTATGACGAGGGCAGGCTCACCCCCGAGCTCGCCGCCGCGCTGGCCCACGCCCGGCCCGGCGTGCGCTGGGTGTCCATCTGCACCGGCGGCTACCTACTCGCGGCCGCCGGGCTGCTCGACGGCCGCCCCGCCACCACGCACTGGCGGAGCGTCACCCACTTCCGGAGCCTTTTCCCCTCCATCGCGGTCGACCCGGACGTGCTCTTCGTCGACGACGGCGATGTGCTCACCTCCGCGGGCGTCGCCTCGGGCATCGACCTGTGCCTGCACGTCGTGCGGCGCGATTACGGCGCGGCCGTCGCGAGCGACGTCGCGCGGCGCAGTCTGGTGCCGCCGTACCGCGACGGCGGCCAGGCACAGTACATCGAACGCCCGCTCCCCGAACCGCAGCAGGCGACCACGACGGCGGCGCGCGCCTGGGCCCTGAGCCGCCTGCAACGCCCGATCTCGCTGCGCGAGTGGGCCGGCCAGGAGTCGATGAGCGTGCGGACCTTCACCCGCCGCTTCCGCGAGGAGGTCGGGGTCAGCCCCGGGCAGTGGCTCGTACAGCAGCGGGTGGAGCGGGCCAGGCACCTGCTGGAGGACACCGACCTGTCGGTGGACCAGGTGGCGCGGGACGCGGGCTTCGGCACGGCCGCGTCGATGCGGCAGCACCTGCAGGCGGCACTCGGCGTCTCCCCCACGGCCTACCGGCGCACTTTCCGGCTCACGGCCGACGTCTGAGGGCGGCAGGCGGTTCCACGGGCACCTCGCCGGTCAGAACGTGAGCACGGCCCGCGCCACCCGGCCCGCCCGCGCGTCGTCGGCGGCCTTCGGGAAGTCTTCGACGGGGTAGGTCCGGGTGACCAGTTCGTCGAGCAGCAGACGGCCCTGGCGGTAGAGGTCCGCGTACAGGGCGACGTCGCGCTGGGGCCGGGCCGAGCCGTAACGGCAGCCCAGGATGGCCTTGTCCAGATACATGGAGGACACGAGGAAGGACGCTTCGGCGTCGGCGGGCGGCACGCCCAGCAGCACCGCCTGGCCGTGCCGGTCGAGCAGGTCGACGGCCTCACGGATGAGTCGGGTGCTGCCGACGCACTCGAAGGCGTGGTCGGCGCCGGACGGCAGAACCCCCCGGGCGGCGGCGGCCGAGGCGACGAAGTGCGTGGCGCCGAACTCCCTGGCCAGCGGCTCCTTGGCGGGGTTGGAATCGACGGCGACGATCGGCCAGGCCCCGGCGATCCGGGCGCCCTGCAGCACATTGAGCCCGATCCCGCCGGTGCCGATGACGACGACCGACTCGCCGCGGTCGACCCGGGCGCGGTTGAGCGCGGCGCCGACGCCCGTGAGGACGCCGCAGCCGATGAGGGCGGCCGAGGTGAGCGGGATGTCCTCGGAGATCTTGACCGCCTGCACGGCCTTGACCAGCGTGCGCTCGGCGAAGGCCGAGTTCGAGGCGAAGTTGTACAGCGGCTGCCCGCCGCGGCTGAACGGCCGGCCCGGCCTGCCGATCGCCTTGCGGCACATGGTGGGGCGGCCGCGGCCGCAGTCGGCGCAGGTCCCGCAGTTGGCGACGGTGGTGAGGGCGACATGGTCGCCGGGGGCGACATGCGTGACGCCGGCGCCGACCTCCACCACCGTGCCCGCGCCCTCGTGGCCGAGCACGACCGGGACGGGGAAGGGGATGGTGCCGTCGAGGACGGACAGATCGCTGTGGCACAGGCCGGCGGCGGCGATGGCGACCAGCACCTCACCGGGGCCGGGCGCCCGGATCTCCAGGTCGTCGACCACGCGCGGTTCGGTGCCGTCGAAGATGACGCCTCTCATCACCACTTACCACTCCACTTCTCAGGAAGCCCAGACCAGCGACTGGAGTTCGCTGTACGCGTGCAGGCCGAACGAGCCGCCGTCGCGGCCCACCCCGCTGTGCTTGAAGCCGCCGAACGGCGTCTCCGGGTGGCGCTGGGCGGTGTTGATGCCGACGTTGCCGCTGCGCAGGCGGGCGGCGAGGGCCCAGGCGCGGCCCGCGTCGGCGCTGAAGACGTAGTCGTACAGGCCGTACGGCGTGGAGCAGGCGATGCGGACGGCCTCGTCCTCGTCGTCGAAGGGGAGGGCGACGACGACCGGGCCGAAGATCTCCTCCTGCGCGACGGTCATGTCGGGGGCCGCGTCGGTGATCAGGGTCGGGGCGACGTAGAAACCGGGCTTGACGGCGGGGCGTTCGCCGCCCACCGCGATCCGGGCGCCCTGGTCACGGGCCCCGGCGAGGTACGCCTCGACGCGGTCGCGCTGAGCCGCGGAGATCAGCGGGCCGACGATCGTGGAGTTATCCACAGGGTCCCCGACGATCAGTGACTTCGCATACCGTGTGAGTGCGGCGATGACCTTCTCGTACAGCGATCGATGGACGAGCACACGAGTCGGCGCCGTGCAGATCTGCCCGCTGTGGAAAGACCAGGTCGAACCGACCGCCCCGACCGCCGACTTGACCACGGACTCGTCGGCGTCCCCAAGGACGATGGCCGCGCCCTTGCCCCCCAGCTCCATCAGGGTGCGCTTCATCGAGTGGCCTGCGGATTCGGCGATCTTCTTTCCCACGGCGCTGGAGCCGGTGAAGCTGATCATGTCGACGCCCGGGTGCGCCACGAGTGCCTCGCCCGCGGCCGCGCCCGATCCGGTGACGACATTGAAGACACCGTCCGGGAGCCCGGCCTCCTTCAGCAGGGGGCCGAGCTCCAGACAGCACAGGGGGTCCTGCGGGGCCGGTTTGGCGACGACCGTATTGCCCATCGCCAGGGCGGGGGCGACCTTGCCCGCGAGGTTGGCGAGGGGGAAGTTGTAGGAGGTGATACAGCCCACGACACCCACGGGGCGGCGGACGGCGGCCGCGCCGATGAGCCCGCCGGGGGCGAGGGGCGTGGCGGCCACGGGCAGGGGCGCGAGCGGGACCGTGTCCGGCTCGACGGCGCCTCGCGCGTACCGGCGGAAGCGGTCGGCGGCCGGGGGCACCTGCATGGCCTTGGCGACGCGCATCGTCGCGCCCGTCTCGGCCTGGGCCAGCGGGACCAGGTCCGGGGCGTGCTCGGCGATCAGGGTGGCGGCGCGGTCGAGCACGGCGGCGCGCTCACGGGGGGCGGTGCGCGCCCACCCCTCGTAGGCGTCCCGTGCCGCGCTCACGGCGGCGTCGACGTCGGCCGCGTCGGCCTCCGGGGCGTGGCCGACGGTCTGCTCGGTGGCGGGGTTGACGACCGGATAATGCCCCTGCCCGGGATGCCGCCGGCCGCCGCCGATCCAATGCCCGTACGCCGCCTGCCCGTCCGCCGTCCGCCCGCCTGCCGTGGGCCCATACGTCTTCATCCGCGTGATTCCTTAGGGAGGTTGAGAACGCGCTCGGCGATGATGTTCCGCTGGATCTCGTCCGAGCCGCCGTAGATCGTGTCGGCCCGGGAGAAGAGGAAAAGGCGCTGCGCGTCGTCGAGTCCGTACGGCCGCTCGGCGGTCCACCGCTCGGGGCCGAGCGCGGCCGCGGCGCCGCGTACCCGCACGGCCAGTTCGCCCAGCCGCTGGTGCCAGCCACCCCACAGCAGCTTGGCGACGCTGGGCGCGCCGGGGCCCGATGCCGCGCCCAGCGTCCGCAGCGCGTTCCAGCGCATGGTCTTCAGCTCGGCCCACTGCTCGACGAGCCGGTCGCGCAGTACGGGGTCGCCGGCGGCGCCGGTGCGCAGCGCCAGCCGTACGACCCGGTCGAGTTCCTGGGCGAAGCCGATCTGCTGGGCGAGGGTGGAGACGCCGCGCTCCACGGCGAGCAGCCCCATGGCCACGCGCCAGCCCTGGCCTGCGCCGCCGACGAGGTGTTCCGCGCGTGCCACCGCGCCGTCGAAGAAGACCTCGTTGAACTCGGCGTCGCCCGTCAGCTGCCGGATCGGGCGCACCTCGACGCGGCCTGGCTGGTCCATCGGCACAAGAAGAAAGGAGAGACCATGATGGCGTTGTGAGCCGTCCTCGGTGCGTGCCAGCACGAAGCACCAGTCGGCTTCCTGGGCGAGGGAGGTCCAGATCTTCTGCCCGGTGACGCGGTAGGTGCCGTCGCCCGGGTCGCGGACGGCACGGGTCCGCACCCCGGCGAGGTCCGATCCCGCCTCGGGCTCGCTGTAGCCCTGGCACCACAGCTCCTCGCCGCGCGCGATGGGGGGCAGGAAGCGGGCGCGCTGTGCGTCGTCGCCGTAGGCGAGCAGGGTCGGGGCGAGGAGGTTCTCGCCGATGTGGCCGAGCCGGGCGGGGGCCCCGGCGCGGGCATACTCCTCGGCCCAGACGACCTGCTGGGTGAGGGTGGCGGGCCGGTTGCCGTAGGTGCCGTGCGCACGGTCCCAGCCGAGCCCGATCCAGCCGCCGGCGCCGAGCTCTCGCTCCCAGGCACGGTGCGCGTCCGCAGGGCCCGGCGGGCCGTCGTAACCGGCGCCGGGCCGTCGCGAGCCCTGAAGAGAGGGGGCAAAGGCGCCGGCGACGTGCTCGTTCAGCCAGTCGCGGGCTCGGGTGCGAAAACGTTCGTCCTCTGGTCCGAAAGCGAAGTCCACGGCTTCTCCCGTCTCTCGGCCCCGCTCCCCCAGCTACCGCTGGGCGGTGCCGCCTGCCCGCGGGTGCGGGTCACGCGTTGGGGCGTTGGCCCTTGGCCGCCGCCTTGGCCATGGCGTCGAGCTGCGCGAGCATCGGCATGGGGTCGGTGCCGACCGTGCCCGGGAGGAAGTCGGCGATCTTCTCCGGGGTCCAGGCGCCCTCCGCGTATCCCGCGCGCAGCTCCCGTGGCTGGGCCCAGACCGCGATCTTGGGGCCGGCGATCGTGTAGACCTGTCCGGTGACCTTCTCTTCCCTGGCCCGCTCGCTCAGCAGGTAGACCACCAGCGCCGCCACGTCCTCCGGCTCGCCGATCTCCTTGAGCTCCATGGGCACATTGGCGGACATGCGCGTCCGGGCGACCGGTGCGACACAGTTGGCGGTCACCCCGTATTTGTGGAGGCCGAGTGCGGCGCTGCGCACCAGGGAGATGATGCCGCCCTTCGCGGAGGCGTAGTTGGCCTGCGCGACGCTCCCCTGGTGGTTGCCGCTGGTGAAGCCGATCAGGGTCCCGGAGCCCTGCTTGCGCATCACCGCGGAGGCCGCCCGGAAGACCGTGAAGGTGCCCTTCAGGTGGGTGGCGACGACCGGGTCCCACTCCTCCTCGGTCATGTTGAAGAGCATCCGCTCGCGCAGGATCCCGGCGACGCACACCACGCCGTCGAGCCGCCCGTAGTGTTCGAGCGCGGTGTCCACGATGCGCTGCCCGCCCGCCATGGTCGAGACGTCGTCGGCGACGGCCACCGCCGCTCCACCCGCCGCCTCGATCTCCTTGACCGCCGCCTCGGCGACCTCGCTGGTGGGTTCGCCGCCCTCGATCGACACCCCGTAGTCATTGACGACGACCTGGGCCCCCTCGGCCGCGCAGGCCAGGGCCACGGCCCGGCCGATGCCCCGCCCGGCCCCGGTGACGGCGACCACCTTGCCGCCCAAGAAGTTGCCCACTCGCGTCCCCTCCCGGAGTATCTGACGGTCCGTTAGATTTTTGAGCAGACGCGGCCCGAGTACAACCCCCCGAGCCGAAACCCGTCCGGAAGCCGAACCGAGGAGGCTCCATGGCCCTGCCGCCCGCATTCCACGACATCGCCAAGCGCGTCAACAACTGGGGCCGCTGGGGGGAGGCGGACGAGATCGGCACGCTCAACCTGATCACCGACGAGGTGGTCAGGGGCGCCGCGGCCTCCATACGAAGCGGCCGCCGCATCCCGCTCGCGGTCCCCCTCCAGCAGGACGGGGTGCAGACCGGCGTGATCCCGGGCCGGGTCAACCCGCTGCACACCATGATCGCCGTCAATCTGGAGATGTTCGGCCCGGGCACCGTGGCCACCAGCGACGACGCCGTGACGATGGGCCTGCAGTCGGGCACCCACTGGGACGGGCTGACCCATGTCTCGCACTCGGGCCGGATCTACAACGGCCGCCCCGCCGACTCCATCACCCCCCATGGCCGCGCCGCCTTCAGCGGCATCGACAAGGCGCGGCACATCGTCTCGCGCGGTGTGCTCCTCGATGTCGCCCGCGCGCACGGGCTCGACCGGCTCCCCGAGGGGCACGCCGTCACACCCGAGGACCTGGAGGCCGCCGAGGAGCTGGCGAAGACCACCGTCCGCCCCGGCGACATCGCGCTGGTGCGCACCGGCCAGATCCAGCGCTATCTCGCGGGCGAGAAGCAGGCATACGCCTTCCCCTCACCCGGCCTGTCCCTCCGCACCCCCGAGTGGTTCCACGCCCGGGACGTGGCCGCGGTGGCCAACGACACCCTCACCTTCGAGATCTTCCCCCCGGAGGTGGAGAACCTGTGGATGCCGGTCCACGCCCTCGATCTCGTTGAGATGGGCATGCAGCAGGGCCAGAACTGGAATCTGGAGGAGCTGTCGCAGATCTGCGCCGAGGAGGGGCGCTCCACATTTCTTCTGTCGGCCACACCCGAGCCGTTCGTCGGCGGCGCGGGCAGCCCCGTCGCGCCCGTGGCAGTCCTGTAAGACGGGACCCTGCAGGCCTCTTGTAGGCGGCGATCCTGTAGGCCCACAGCCTTGTCGGCCGCGGCCCCGCACGCCGCGAGGCGAGGGGCGGGTCTGTCGGGCGGCGGCGCGCTCATGCACACCCCGAGCACGGCACGGCGCACCGCCACCCGGCTCCGGCGCCGATGCCCTGTCACGCGCCGGGCAGCGACCCGCACTCGCCAAGGAACCGCGCTGTGAGCACTCGACTCACAGGAATCACAGAGCCCTCGGCGTCCCCTCGCAACGAATCGCTGATCCTAGAGTGATCAAGCCACCACATCACGTCAACACCTGGTCTGGACTTTGTCGACTACGCCCGATTTATGACGGCACATGAGAGCCCGTATGCCCCGTCAGGACCGGTTCTTCATGACTTCCGTGCACCCCGTGACCCTCACGGGTGCTCCGGTCCACCTCGCACCAGATGCGCTTGCCCGCACCCTCCGGATGCCAGCCCCATCGGTCCGCCAGGCCGTCGACCAGCTCAAGACCGCGCCCGTTGGTGGCCTCCTCGCCCGCGCACCGCCGCCGCGGCGCCCGGCCGCTGGCGTCAGCGACCTCGACCCGTACCGTGCCGGAACCCGGCCCTCGGCCGCCCGCGCCGGACCCGCCACCGTCGCCCTGCGCGGGGAAGAGCATGCGCAGCACCGCCGGACAGCCCGTGTGCACCACGGCGTTGGTCACCAGCTCCGAAATCAAAAGGATCAGCGTCTCGGCAAGCGGCTCGTCCACCCCTATCCCGGACCCGGCGAGCCGCGAGCGCGCCCATCGACGGGCCCGACTCACCTCCGCGGGGTCGGGCCGGACCTCCATCTGCATCTGAAGCACCTGCACCGCTCACACCATCCGAACCGGCGGACACATCGCCTCGTATCTCCAAGAGGTCACGGAACGTGACTCTCCCCCAGCTACGACCGCTGGGAGGTACCCCCTTGCGAGACAGCATGGTTGACGTACAGTCACCCCAACAAGCGCTTCGGTCATATTCCAGCGCCAAGGAGTATGCATGGGGCATACTGTGCGACGCGCGCCGTGGGGAGTCGAACATCGGGGCGCCGAGCCTGCGCACCCCGCGCGAGCGGGGCACATTGGCGTGCCCGGAGTCGCCCCATGGGCCACGCCGGGATAACCGCACCCCAAAACCGCTCGCACGCAACGGAGAGTACCGGAGCGCGGGCCCGACTCCACCCTGTGACGAGTCACACCTAGGAAACAACCCGGTATCAACGCTCGGTCACCTCGAAGACCCTGGGGATGTCCCCAGGAATTGCGACACCTGAACAATTCAGGCGTATCCACGAACTCGGGTCACAAACCTCATACGCCGATACGCAGCAGCCCGGCCGCGAGTTCCTCCTCGGCCTCGGCCGCCGTCTGCCACTGCCCGGCCCTGACCCAGGCCCGCTTGAGGTGCAGATGGACATCGGCCTCCCAGGTGAAGCCCATCCCGCCGTGGACCTGCAGACAGTCCCGCGCGTTGCGGACGGCGGCCTCGTCGGCGAGCAGCTTGGCGGCGGTCACTTCACCCGCGTCTTCTGTGACAGCGGCGGCGTAAACCACACTTCTGGCTGTTTCCACACGCACCAGCATCCCGGCGCACAGATGTTGTACGGCCTGGAAGGCGCCGATCGCCCGGCCGAACTGGGAGCGCTCCCCGGCGTGGCGTACGGCCATCTCGACCGTACGGGCCGCACTGCCGAGCTGCAGGGCGGCGGTCAGCAACGCCGCCTCCCGCCTGAGCCGGGCCGTGGAGCGGGGGTCGGCCGGGAACGCGGCCAGCCCCCGCTCCTCCTGGCCCGGACGGCTGCCAAGGTCCAGGCGGTGCAGCGGCGTCGCCGGGTCCACGGACCGTATCGGCCGCGCGGAGCGCGCGAGCCCGGCCGCGGACAGCACGCCGATGCCCCCACCGGCCCCGTCGCCCTCGTCATCACCCTCATCACCCTCATCACCGATCACCAACACGGCATCGGCCGACGCCAAGTGCTCGACCAGGGGCCCAGCCGCGTCCAGCGCCGTGACCACGGCCCGGCCCCCGGCCGCGCCCTCCACCACACCGGCCGCCAGATGCGTCGCGACCAAAGGCCCGGGCAGGAGCGCCCGGCCCGCCTCCTCGAAGACCAGCACCGCCTCCGGCAGGCCAAGTCCCACACCGCCGTCCGCCTCCGCCAGCCGCAGCGCGAAGAACCCGGCCCCGCCCAGCTCCCGCCACAGCGCGCGGTCCACCACGGGCGCACCGGCGTCCACCACCGCCCGCAGCCGCTCCCGCGGAAACCGCCCCTCCAGCAGCTCGCGGACCCCCGCCCGCAGCGCCCGTTGGTCGTCCGTGAGCCGGAAGTCCACGGCCTGGTTCACCGTCCCTTCGGCAGGCCGAGGATGCGCTCGGCGACGATGTTGTGCTGGATCTGGGAGGTGCCCGCCGCGATGGTGTACGAGAGCGAGGACAGCCGGTCCGCCACCCACGCGTGCTCAGCGTCCAGCGCCCCCGCGCCCAGCACTTCCGCGGCCGCGTCGTACAGCTCCTGCCGCACCTGCGAATAGCGCAGTTTGAAGACCGAGCCGCCGGTACCCGGCACCCCGCCGGTGCGCTGCGCCTCGCTCACGTTCCACTGGGTGAGCCGCCACAACGCGGCGAACTCGGCCGCGAGCCGCCCCAGCCTGCGGCGCAGCACCGGGTCGTCCCACCGCCCGTTGGCCTTCGCCTCGCGCGCCAGGGCCTCCAGCACCCGACGGCAGGCCACCACCTCCCCCACGAACGCCGTGCCGCGCTCGAAGGAGAGGGTCACCATCGTCACGCGCCAGCCGTCGTTCTCCGCCCCGATCCGGTTGGCGACCGGCACCCGCACCTCATCCAGGAACACCTCGGCGAACTCCGCGGTGCCGGCGAGGGTGCGCAGCGGCCGTACGGTGACCCCCGGCGCGTCCATGGGCATCGCCAGCCAGGAGATCCCCCGGTGCTTGGGCACCTCGTCGCCGACAGGAGCGGTGCGGACCAGGAGTTCGCACCAGTCGGCGACCTCGGCGTGCGAGGTCCAGATCTTGCTGCCGGTGACGACATAGGAGTCGCCGTCCCGCACCGCCCTGGTGCGCAGCGAGGCCAGGTCGGATCCGGCCTCCGGCTCCGAGAAGCCCTGGCACCAGACCTCGTCCCCGCGCAGGATCGGCGGCAGCCAGCGCGCCCGTTGCCCGGCGTCGCCCTCGGCGGCGATGGTGGGGCCCGCGTGCAGCAGCCCGACGAAGTTGGCGCCCACATAGGGCGCCCCGGCCCGTTCGGTCTCCTCCAGGAAGATCAGGTGCTGGGTGGGGGTCGCGCCCTGGCCGCCGGCGTCTTTCGGCCAGTGCAGCCCGGCGTACCCCGCGTCGTACAGCATGCGCTGCCAGGCGCGGTCGTAGGCGCGGCGGCCGGGCCAGTCGGCGGGGGCGGGGGGATGCGGCAGCTCGGGCAGAACGTCGGCGAGCCAGGCGCGCAGCCGCCGCCGGAAGTCCTCCTCCGCCTCCGTGCAGTCGAGGTCCATCCGCGTCCCCTCGGCCATACTTCTGACGCTACGTCAGATCAATCCCAAGGCTAGCCCCGCGAAGTCTGGACCGACAAGGCACCGAGCTCTACGCTTCCCGGACAATCTGACTACCCGTCAGTTGGAGGTCCGGCATGACCGACACCGCGCATGAACTCGGCACATCGGCCACGCTGTGGGAACTGGTCGAGCGGCGCGCCGCCCTCACCCCCGACACCCCCGCCCTGCTGCAGGCAGCCGACTCCGCTCGCGACGACCGGCGGCTGACCTTCCGCGCGCTGCGCACCCGCGCCGAGCGCACCGCGGCCGGGCTGTACGGGATGGGGGTGCGCCCCGGCAGCCGCGTCGCCTGGCAGCTGCCCACCCGCATCGAAACGGTCGTCCTGACCATGGCCCTGGCCCGCCTGGGCGCCGTGCAGACCCCGCTCATCCCCTTCTACCGCGACCGGGAGGTCGGCTTCGCGCTACGCGCCTCCGGCGCCCGCTTCCTCGCCGTCCCCGGCTGCTGGCGCGGCTTCGACCACACCGCGATGGCCCGCCGCCTCGCCGCGCGGCTGCCCGACCCGCCCCTGGTCTTCGAGGCGTACGACACCCTCCCCGAGGCCGATCCGGACGCCGTACCGCTGCCCCCGCCGCCCACCGACGGGACCGCCGTCCGCTGGATCTACTGGACCTCCGGCACCACCTCCGAGCCCAAAGGCGTCCTGCACACCGACCGCAGCCTCATCGCCGCCGGGGCCTGCCTGGGCCACGCGCTGCGGCTGCGCCAGGACGACATCGGCTCCATGGCCTTTCCGTACGCCCATGTGGCCGGGCCCGACTACACCGTGATGCTGCTGATGTACGGCTTCCCCGCCGTGCTGCTCGAACACTTCGCGCTGCCCGCCTCGCTCGCCGCGTACCGGCGGCACAAGGTCACGGTCGCGGGCGGCAGCACCGCCTTCTACTCGATGTTCCTGACCGAACAGCGCAAAGACCCCGAGCACAAGCTCATCCCCACCTTGCGGCTGCTGGCCGGCGGCGGCGCCCCCAAGCCGCCCGAGCTGTACTACGAGGTCGTCCGCGAGCTGGACTGCCAGCTCACCCACGGCTACGGCATGACCGAAGTCCCCATGATCACCATGGGCTCGCCGGACGACACCCCACACCACCTCGCGACCACGGAAGGGCGACCGCCGGCGGACATGGAGATCCGCATCGTGGACGGGGAGGGAAAATCGCTGCCCTCAGGGATGGACGGCGAGGTGCGGTTGCGCGGCGAGGCCGTCTGCGCCGGCTATCTGGACGAGGCCCAGACCCGCGAGGCGTTCGACGCCGACGGCTTCCTCATCACCGGCGACCTCGGGCACCTCACCGAGGAGGGGCATCTCGTCCTCACCGGCCGCGCCAAGGACATCATCATCCGTAAGGGCGAGAACATCTCCGCGAAAGAGGTCGAGCAACTGCTCTACAAGCACCCCGACGTCGGCGATGTGGCCATCATCGGGCTGCCGGACGCGGTCCGCGGCGAGCTGGTGTGCGCGGTCGTCGAACAGCCCGCCGGTGCGGAACCGCTCACCCTTGAGGCCGCGACCGCGTATCTGCGCGCCCAAGGGCTGTCCACGCACAAACTTCCCGAACGGCTCGAAGTGGTCGACGCGCTGCCGCGCAACGACACGCTCCGCAAAGTGCTCAAGTACAAGCTGCGGGAGCGGTTCGCTTAGGGCGCGCCGGGACGCACGTGGTCAGAGAGGCTGGAGCCGGGCGTGCAGGAGGCAGAATTCGTTGCCTTCCGGGTCGACCAGGCAGTGCCAGCTCTCGGTGCCGGTCTGGCCGACGTCGGCGGGCCTGGCGCCAAGAGCGAGCAGCCGCTCCAACTCGGCGTCCTGGTCGCGGTCGGTGGCGTTGACGTCGATGTGCAGTCGGAGCTTCCCGGCCCGCGGCTCGCTGCTGGGGCTGAGGACGAGGGTGGGCTGCGGGCCGCCGAAGCCGGCGTCGGGCGGCCCGATCTCGATGCTTCCGTCGTCCTCCCGGGCAAGTTCGACGTAGCCGAGGACCTTGCTCCAGAATGCGGCGAGCCGCTCGGGGTCGGCGCAGTCGATGACCAGCTCACTGATGCGGCATGCCATGCCCGTCAGTATATGGAGACAATCCGAGAGTCGATCATCGGCCGCGTGCCGGAGGGCGACGCGCTACGGCTCTGGCTCTGTGACGGGTTCAGCCGATCGTGCTGTACGTCGCCGTCGCCTGCTCGAAGTAGCGGGCGACCGCGCGGCGCTCGTCGGCCGGGCCGATGACCAGGACGACGTGGTACCGGCCGTTGATGAGCATCGCCATATTGCGGGCGTACACATTGCGGCCGCTGCTGTCCCGCCAGCTGAACTCCCCCTCGGCCATCGCCGTCTGCCCCACGTCGATCCGGCGCAGCCCGGAGGACGAGGCCCAGGAGGAGGCGCGGAAGGCGGCCAGCTCGGACTCCTTGTTCTGCTGGTAGGCCATGGGGTCGGCGCCGAACTCGGACTCCCTGTCCCGCCCGGCCACCACGACCAGCTCGAAGTCGCCGCCGACATAACGGATCTGGTCGCGGGCGTTCTCGCCGCGCCGGGTCCAGGACTCGTACACGGCGACCTTGAACCCCTTGGGGTCATTGCGCACCACGAAGCCCTTCGCCAGGCCCGCGGGCGGCGTCGACTGCGGCTGCCGGTCGTCCGGCGAGGAGGTGCCCGAACCCGCCCCGCCCCCGTTCGAATTGCGCGGCGGCTTCTGCGTCGACGGCTCCCGCGAGGCGCTCGGCGCGTCGCTCTGCGAACCCGCCGTGCCCGTACGGCCCTGGCCGTTCTCCTCGTCGGCGCGCGGCATGAACATCATCGCGTACAGCACCGCCGCCGCCAGAGCCAGCAGTATCAGCGTCAGCAGCACCCGTCCCAGCCTGCGCGGACGGCGCTCACCGGGCTGCTTGCCCCGCTTGTGCCGCCCGTGCGCGGCGCTCGGCGCGCCACCCGCCCGGCCCCTGCGCACCAGCCAGCCCCGGCGGCGCACGATGGGCAGCCGCCTCGGGTCGGACGCCCCGCCCGGCCCTATCGACGGCACCGTGACCGTGCTGCTGCCCACGTCCGGCTCCGGCGCCGAGCGGATCAGGGACCGCAGCCAGCCGCGCAGCTCCTCGAAGTCCGGGCGCTCGGTGGGGTCCTGGCGCATCAGCGACTCAACGACCGGGCGCAGCGGACCGCACTCCTCCGCGTACGCGGGCGCCTCGGAGCACACCAGCTGCACCAGCTCGGCGGCGCTCTCCTCCGGGTACGGGGCGTGCCCCTGTACGGCGCGGAAGAGCAGCACGCCGACCGCCCACAGGTCGGCGGCCGGGCCGACGGGGGGCGCCAGCCGCCAGTTCTCGTGGACCGGAACCGCCTGCTCGGGCGCCCACCGCTCGGTGACGGCCCCCACCACGACAATCCGCGCCTGCCGTGCGCGCTCGGCGGCAAGCGCGGTCGCGGGTCCGCGCCGCGCGCCATGGGCGGCTGCCGCGCCGTCTTCCCACGAGCCCGCGCCGCCCGCGGGGCGGTCGGCGGGCCCGCGGTCGGCCGCCGCCGCTCCGGGCCCTGAGGTGCCGCCGGGGGCGGCGTTGTCCGGGACGCCGTACGACGCCTGGGCCGCCTGCCGGTTCGGTCCGGCGTACGAGCCCGGGCCCGCCCGCCGGTCCGAGGCCGGGACCCCGTTCGGGTCGGCCGGCCGGCCCGGGTCGATGTACAGCGCCCGGGTCGTGTTCGGGCGCCGATCGGCCTGTGTGCCCAGATCGGGCTGCCGGTTCGGGTCCCGATCGGCATAGGGCGCCGGGGCTGCCTGCCGGTTCGGGGCCGGGGCGGCGTCCCGGTCAGTCTGCCGAGCCCGGTCGGCATACGGGTCCGAGGCCGTCGGCCAGTTCGGGTCCAGCTCGGCGTACGGCGCCGGGGCCCCATGCGAACTCTGGTCGGCCTGCCGGTTCGGGGCCGGGGCGGCGCCGTTGGGGTCGGGTGTGGGGCGCGGAGCGCCTTCCGCGCGGTCGGCGGCGGGGCCGCTCGGGCCGTCGGCCGCGCTGGGGTGCGCGCTGCGGGGCGCGGAGCCCTCGACGTGCGCCCGCGCGGCGGCGCGGGCGCCCGCCGCGTAGGCAGCGATCGCGCTGGCCCGTGCGGCGCGCTCGGCGGCGCCCTGTGGGTCGCCGGCCGCCGGGGCGGAGGCGCGGCCGCCGGAGGCCGGTTCGCCCGGACGTGCCCCGGGCACGCCCGGCCCGACGCCGTGCGTGCCGTGTGTGCCATTCGGGCCGTTCAGGCCGCTCGGGCCTTCGTCGCGCTCGGCGGGCCGCCACTCCGAGCCGGGGGGCAGCCGCAACCCGGGGCCCGGGCCGGGCTGTTCGAGCGCACCGCGCGGCCCGGGGAACCCGCCCGCCGGGCCGCCCTGCGGGCGGGGGCGCGGCTCGCCCTCGCCCTGCGCCGCACCCGAAGCACCCCGCCCACCCGGATCGCGCGGTGCCGGGAAGCCGCCCGCCGCGCCCTGGTCGCGGTAGAGCGGCGGCGCCTGGCGGGCGGCGGGACCACCGCCGGGGGGCAGAGCGCCGCCGTCGGCAGAACGTCCCTCGACGGCCGGGCCCGCCGGGGCGGAACGCCCGCCCCGCTCCGGCCAATCGGCCGCCTCAGCCCCGTCGGCCCCGTCGGCCGGGACAGCCGGGTCAGCCGGCGGCCGGGGCACCGGGTCGTACCCGCACAGCGCCTCCTCCGCGGCGCCCGCCGCCAGCCCGGTGAGCATGGCGCGCCCGTCGTCGCAGACGAGGACGGTCCGGGCGGTGATGTTGCGGTGGATCCAGCCGTCGGCGTGCAGGGCGCGCAGCGCGGTGAGGATGTCGTGGGCGAGCTCGGCGGCGCGGTACGGGGACAGCGTCCGCTCCGCGAGCAGCGCGGCCAGCGGCCGGCCGGCGACCAGTTCGCTGACGATCCACAGGCTCCCGGCCTCCACGAAGACGTGGAAGACCTGGTCGAGGCGTGGGTGGTCGGGCACCTGCGCGGCCGCCGTCGCGGCCTCGATGGCACGGCGCACCGCCGGGTCGGCGCCGCCGCCACGGACGCCGCGGCCCATCCCGTTCGTACGCCCTGAAGCCCCGGAGTACGCCGAAGCCCCGGGGCCGCCCGGGCCGCCCGCGCCGTAGCGCCCGTCGTCGCCGACGACCTCCGCGTCGACGGTCTCCGGCAACGGTATCTGCCTGAGGTGGACTTCCTGGCCGCTGTAGGTGTCGAAGGCGCAGGTCTCGACGAGTTCGTATTCATCGGCCGGGGGCAGGGGCAGGCGATAGCGGTCGGCGAGAACCCGACCCGCGTATTCGTCCACGACGCCTCCCCGAGCGCGCGATCCACACCCTCATCCGCACCGCACGAAACCGTCAATCAAGGGCGTTTTGCCCGCGCTTGCCGCTGCGTACGGTTCGCGGCCTCTCACGATACGTGCCCGGGGCGTCCCGTGCCGACCGGAGTGTTCAGTCCGTGATGTCGAAGGTGTCGAACGCGGTGTCGCGCAGCGTCTTGCACTCCTTCTCGTCCCACTTGCTCTTCTCGCAAGTGATCATTATGGCGAAGCCATGGCTGCTGTCCGCCCGGAAGCCGCGGTTGAGCACCCGGACCCGCTTGCCGTCCTTGTCGCGCTCGAACTGCCAGTCGGCGACCGTGGGATAGCCGTGCCACTTGACCGACTCGATGCCGATCAGCTTGTACCCGGGCGTGGTCCTGCTCACGGAGCCCTCGCTGTCGCGCCACGCCGCCGCCGCGTCCGCCTTCGGTGACGTGGTGAAGTCCACCTGGATGCGCGGGATACCGGACCCGCCGTAGTAGAACCGGCTGCCGGGGTAGCCGCTCTCCCGGTGGACCTTCCACCCCTTGGGCATCGCCATGGTGAACGGGAAGTCGGCGCTCTTGACGGTCGCGTACCCGTCCGGCAGCGAGCCCTTGTCGCCGCCGTCGTCTCCCTTGCCCTTGTCGCTGTCGTCGCCCTCGTCCGAGCTGCCGGACCCGCCCTTGGTCGCGTCGTCGGTCGGCTTCTCGGTGGACGCCTGCGCGTCCGGGGACTGGCCGGACTGGTTGCCGGAGTCCTTCCCGGCCTGCCCGTCCTTCGTGTTGTCGCTCGCACCGGCCGAAGCCGTCTCGCGGCCACCGGACTTGCCCTGGTCACCACCGTCGTCGCCCCCGCTCAGCGCGATGGCGAGCACCGTGCCGACGACCGCGAGCGCCACAATCACCGCGATGATCACCAGCGTGCGCCTGGGCACCACGTCCGTCAGCGGGGCGCGCGGCGGCTGCGGGGCGGGCGGGACCTCGGGGCCCGAGGCGGGGGCCGCCTTGGCCTTGGCGGGCTTGGCGGGCTTGGCTGCCTTGGCGGGCTTGCTGCCCGAGGACTTCTTCGCGGCGGAGGCGGCCGAGTTGGCGGACGCACCCGCGTCACCCGATCCGGCGACGGCGGCGGACGCCGCCGAGGCCTTCCGTACGGAGCGCAGCGCGCCGCGCACCCGGTCCGAGGCCGCGTCGGGCGCCGCGGGGGCGTCCTCGGGCGGGGCGGGCGGCAGGGTCATGGTGCGGGTCGCGTTGGCGGCCGCGGCCTTGGACCGCCCCTCGTCGGGGGCGTCCAGCGCCTGGTTCAGCAGCGCCCGCGCGCCCGCGTCGTCAAGCCGCCGCTCGGGGTCTTTGTCGAGCAGACCGTAGATGACCTCCTCCAGCACCCCCGCGTTCTTCGGCTGCTCGACGGGCTCGGTCATCACGGCGGTGAGCGTCGCTATGGCGGTGGCCTTGTCGTACGGCGGCACGCCCTCCACCGACGCGTACAGCAGGCCGCCCAGCGACCACAGGTCGGCCGGCGGCCCGGGCTTGTGGCCGCGGGCGCGCTCGGGCGAGATGTAGGAGGGCGCGCCGACGAGCATGCCGGTCGAGGTGACGGAGGGGTCGCCCTCGACCTGCGCGATGCCGAAGTCGGTGAGCACGACGCGGCCGTCGTCGGAGATGAGGACGTTGGACGGCTTCACGTCGCGGTGCAGGATGCCCGCCTGGTGCGCGGCGCGCAGCACGTCGAGGACGGCGAGCCCCACCTCGGCGGCGCGCCGCGGGGTGAGCGGGCCGTCGTCCCGTACGACGTCGGCGAGCGAGCGGCCCTCGATGAGCTCCATGACGATCCAGGGGCGGTCGTCCTCGTCGACCACGTCGTAGACCGTGACGGCGCCGTTGCTGCGGATGCGGGCGATCGCCTTCGCCTCGCGCAGCGTACGGGTGATGAGCCGTCTCTTCTCGTCCTCGTCGACGCTCGACGGGAAGCGCAGTTCCTTGACCGCGACGGTACGCCCCAACGTTTCGTCATGCGCCCGCCAGACCGTGCCCATTCCGCCCTGGCCGAGAACTTCCCCGAGCCGGTACCGCCCGGCGAGGAGGCGCCCGGTCGAGCCCTGCGTCCGCTCCGCCTCCGACATGCGTCCCCTCTGCAAATCAACCCGCCTTGAACCCACCCTGGGAGAGCCCCCATTGTCCCTCATCCGCGGACCGACGGAAGTCCCGGGGTCCGGGCCCGGGCGTGGCGGCCGCGGCCACACCTGCGAACATCTGGGGGTTCGCAGCCGATGAAGCCCGCCGAGAAGCCGACGAAAGGGCTCCGACATGCCGCTCCGCTTGCCGATCCGCGCCCCGGGGCGGTCGAGACGGGGCAGCGCGCGGGCCTCGGCGCTCGCGCTGGCGGCGCTTCTGGGCGCCGTGATCCCCGGCTGCGGCGGCCCGGCGGCGCCCGGCACGGCCCCCACGCCGGGCACGGTGGCGGTCCGGCACTCCGGCGGACGCATCCTCGATACGGTTCGGCACTCCGGCGGGCGGACCCCCGAGGCGGCCCTGCGCGCCGCCGTACGGCGACTGGTGGCCGAGGGCCGGGCGCCGGGCGCCGCCGCGCTCGCCCTGGGCGGCGGCGGGACGCGCTTCGCCTCTGCCGGGCTCGCGGATGTCAGCACCGGGCGGCGAATTCGCCAAAGCGACCGCTTCCGCGCGGGCAGCGTCACCAAGACCTTTGTCGCGGCGGTCGTCCTCCAGCTGGCCGACGAGCGGCGGCTCGACCTGGACGACACGGTCGAGGAGCACCTCCCGGGGCTGGTGCGCGGCCGGGGCAACGACGGCCGGAAGATCACCCTCCGGCAGCTTCTCACCCACACCAGCGGTCTGTTCGACTTCGCCGCCGACCCGCGCGTGGCCCGCCGGCTGTCCGGCCCGCCCGGCGCCTCCCCCTTGACGCCGCGGCAGCTCGTACGCATCGCCGTCTCCCACCGCCCGCGGTCCGCCCCGGGCGCCACATGGCATTACTCCAACACCAACTACGTCCTGCTGGGCCTGGTTGTCGAGCGCGTCACCGGGCGCCCCTACGCCGCCGAGACCGAGCGCCGCTTGCTCACCCCGCTCGCCCTGCGCGGCACGTCCTTCCCCGGCACCCGCACCACGCTCCCCGCCCCGCACGGCCGCGCCTACGCCATCCGCAGCCGCACCCTCCGCGACGTCACCGACCTCGACCCGTCGTTGGCGAGCGCCGCGGGCGAGGCGATCTCCACCCTCGACGACCTGGCCCGCTTCTACGCCGCGCTGTTGCGCGGCGACGTGCTGCCGCCGGCGGCGCTGCGGCAGATGCGCGACACGGCCGCCTCCGACGGGCGGTACGGGATGGGCCTCTTCCCGGTGCGGCTGTCCTGCGGGGTGACGCTGTGGGGCCACAACGGCCGGATCAGCGGCTCCTACGTCCAGGTCGTCGCCGCCTCCGGCGGCCGCCATGTGCTGGCCTACCGCCTCAACAGCGAAACGCGCCCCTCCGCCGAGGCGGAGGGGGATCTGCTCAAGGCCGAGTTCTGCCGGACCTGACGCGCGGCGCGTACCGCGACGGAACCCCGCGCGGGCGGGGTGTCAGAGCGGGATGATGTCCGGCGCCCCCAGCCGGGCCGCGTCCGCCGTCAGGTCGTCCGGCTGGAGCTGCGACTCGCGCTCCGCCTCGACCCGCTTCTCGTAGTGCTGGACCTCCTTGTCGGTCTGCTCCTGCCCCCAGCCCAGCACCGGCGCCATCAGCTCGGCGGCCTCCCGTGCGCAGCGGGTGCCCCGGTCGAAGGTCTCGATCGAGATGCGGGTACGCCGGGTCAGGACGTCGTCCAGGTGCCGGGCGCCCTCGTGGGAGGCGGCGTAGACGATCTCGGCGCGCAGATAGTCGTCGGCGCAGGCGAGCGGTTCGCCCAGGGAGGGGTCCTCGGCGATCCGCTCCATGACCTCCTCGGCGAGCGAACCGTAGCGGTTCAGCAGGTGCTCGACGCGGGCCACATGCAGCCCGGTGCGCCGGGCCATGCGCGCTCGCGCGTTCCACAGCGCCTGGTAGCCCACGGCGCCGACCAGCGGCACCTCCTCGGTGACGCAGGGGCCGACCCGCTGGTCGAGGCCGTGCACCGCCTCGTCCACCGCGTCCTTGGCCATGACCCGGTACGTGGTGTACTTGCCGCCCGCGACGACCACCAGGCCGGGCGCGACATGCGCGACCGTGTGCTCGCGCGAGAGCTTGCTGGTGGCGTCCGACTCGCCGGCCAGCAGCGGGCGCAGCCCGGCGTACACGCCCTCCACGTCGGCGCGGGTGAGCGGGACCGCCAGCACCTCGTTGACGTGCTGCAGCAGATAGTCGATGTCGGCGCTGGAGGCGGCCGGGTGGGCCTTGTCCAGGTCCCAGTCGGTGTCGGTGGTGCCGATGATCCAGTGCCTCCCCCACGGGATCACGAACAGGACGCTCTTCTCGGTGCGCAGGATCAGCCCGGTCGTGGAGTGGATCCGGTCCTTGGGCACGACGAGGTGGATGCCCTTGGACGCCCGCACGTGGAACTGGCCCCGCTCCGTGATCAGCGCCTGCGTCTCGTCCGTCCACACCCCGGTGGCGTTCACCACCTGGCGGGCGCGGACCTCGACATCGGCGCCCTTCGTCCCGGACGGTGTCTCCATGTCGCGCACCCGGGCACCGACGATGCGCTCCCCCTCCCGCAGGAAGCCCACCACCCGCGCCCGGTTGGCGACATGGGCGCCGTATGAGGCGGCGGTGCGCACCAGCGTGGTGACGAAGCGCGCGTCGTCCATCTGGGCGTCGTAGTACTGCAACGCCCCGACCAGGGCGTCCTTCCGCAGACAGGGCGCGACCCGCAGCGCCCGCCGCCGGGTCAGATGGCGGTGCACGGGCAGCCCGCGGCCGTGCCCGGAGGAGAGCGACATGCCGTCGTACAGCGCCACGCCGGTGCCCGCGTACAGGCGCTCCCAGGCGCGGTGCTTGAGCGGATACAGGAACGGCACCGGCTTGACCAGGTGTGGGGCGAGCCGCTGCAGCAGCAGCCCGCGCTCCTTGAGCGCCTCCCGTACGAGGGCGAAGTCCAGCATCTCCAGATAGCGCAGGCCGCCGTGGATCAGCTTGCTGGAGCGGCTGGAGGTGCCGGCCGCCCAGTCCCGCGCCTCGACCAGGCCGGTCTCCAGGCCCCGGGTGACGGCGTCCAGGGCGATGCCGGCCCCGACCACCCCGCCACCCACGACCAGCACGTCCAACTCCTGGTCCGCCATCCGGGCCAGCGCCTCGCCGCGCTCGGCCGGCCCCAGTGTCGGTGTCCTCACCGCTGCCTCCCGTGGCGATCGAGATAGTGATCGAGATCACAACGTTCGTGAACGATTTTGCTGGGTTTCCGGCCGAGACGCCATGCCGGGGCCCGAGATGCCATGCCGGTACGGAGGCGGCGCCGGACGCCGGTCGCCACACCGCGCCGCAACAGCGCACCGCAACACCCCGCATCAATACTGATTACGAGTCATATTTCCGCTTAGTCTGCATTCATGCCCTTTCGCGCTATTCTGCGCCATCCGGAATCGCCTCGGGAAGGACGGCACGACGTCATGCCCGCAGATCTCGCCGTCATCGGACTCGGCCACCTCGGCATCCCCCTCGTCCAGGCCGCCACCGCCGCCGGCGTCCGCACGCTCGGCTACGACCCCGACCCCCGCGCCGCCGCCGACCTGCGCGCGGGCAGGCTGCCGTCCGGGGCGTGGGACGGCGCGCTGTCGGCCGCCGACCTGCGCCGGATGGCCGCCGGCGGCTTCCGGACCACCAGCGACCCCGCCGAGCTCGGCCGCGTCCACACCGCCGTGATCTGCGCCCCGACCCCGCTCGGCGAGGACCGGACGGCCGGCCTGTCGGCGGTCGGCGAGGCCGCCCGCGCGCTGGCGGCGCAGCTGCGCCCGCACACCACGGTCGTGCTCGAATCCGCCGTGTACCCCGGCACCACCGAGGAATTCCTGCGGCCGATCCTGGAGGACGGCTCCGGGCTGCGGGCCGGGCGCGACTTCCACCTCGCCTACTCCCCCGGCCGCCTCGACCCGGGCAACCGCGCGTACGGCTACCCCAACACCCCCAAGGTCATCGGCGGGCTGACCCCCGCCTGCACCGAGGCGGCCGCCACCTTCTACGGGCGTCTGACCGAGAAGGTCGTACGCGCCCGCGGCCCGCGCGAGGCCGAGACCGTCAAGGTCCTGGAGACCAACTACCGGCATGTCAACATCGCCCTGGTCAACGAGATGGCGATGTTCTGCCAGGACCTCGGCGTCGACCTGTGGGACGTGATCCGCTGCGCCGAGACCAAGCCGTTCGGCTTCCAGGCCTTCCGGCCGGGGCCCGGCGTCGGCGGCCACGGCGCGCCGATCGCCTCGGACTGCCCGCCGTACGGCGGGCGCGGCCCCGGCCGTCCGCTGGCCATGGTGGAGCTGGCGCAGCAGGTCAACGGACGGATGCCGGGCTATGTCACCCGGCGCTGCGCGGCCCTGCTCAACGAGCACGGGAAGTCGGCGCGCGGCGCCCGGGTGCTGCTGCTCGGGGTGAGCTACAAGCCCGACGTGGGCGACCAGGAGGGGGCGCCGGCCCGCGAGATCGCCTCCCGGCTGATGGAGCTGGGCGCCCAGCTCAGCTTCCACGATCCGTTCGTGGCGCGGTGGCGGGTGCTCGGCCGGCCGGTGCCGCGCGCCGACGCGCTGTACGAGGCGGTGGCCGACGCCGACCTGACGGTGCTGCTGCAGCACCACCGCAGCTACGACCTGCAGGGCCTGGCCGTGAAGGCGCAGCTGCTGCTGGACACGCGCGGCGCGAGCCCGGCGGGCATGGCGTACCGGCTCTGAGCCGCGCCACCTCGCCGCCGTCCGAGCGCTTTGAGCCGCCGCCCCCGCAAACCCGCATCACCCCCGTGCGCCCGGCGGTTCACCACCCCGCGCCCGCGCGCGGCGCAGCCGGAACGCCGCGGCCAGCACCATCAGCCCCACCCCGCCCGCCACGAACGCCACCGCCCCCGAGGGCACCGACCGGACATCGGCCGTGAAGGTGATCGGGCGGCCCCAGGGTTTGCCGTCGAAGCTGGTGTAAAGCTGGGCGGTGAGCCGCACCGGCCCGTTGGCGTGGGCCTTCACCCGGACCCGTACGGTACGGCTGACCGCCCGCGACGCCCGTACCCCGACCGCCCGGTCCACCGCGCCAAGACGCTCCGGCCTGCTGGAGGCCACCCGCAGCTCCACTCCGGTGAGGTCCTGCTGCAGCCCGTTGTCGACCGTGACCGGGATGGTCGCGGACTGTCCCGCGACCGTCACCGTCGATTTGGGCACCAGCCGGACCGAATCGATCGAGGCGGACAGATAGCGGCTCACACCGCGCCGGTACGCGCGCGCCCCCGCCGGGTTCCCGCGCCAGCTCATGGAGACCGCGCGCGCCATCGCGGCGTACGCGGAGGCGGTGGTGCGCCCCGGGTCGGACAGCACCTTCGAGAGGGTGCGCAGCCGCCGCTGGTCCCGGGCGACCGCCGCCAGCGAGCGGGCGGGCAGCTCGGAGGCGCGCAGCGCGACCGGGTAGCCCCCGGCCTCGCGCAACTGCCCCGGCTCCGGGTCGTGCGCCGCCACCTCCAGCCGGGACGGCTCCAGCCAGCCCGCTCCCAGCCCCTCGGACACCGCCTCGGCCACCGCGCGCGCCGCCCCGGCCGACATCCGGCGCGGAGGGACGACCACCAAGGAGCGCGGGGCGTACGGCAGCTCCCGGACGGCCGTCAGGCTCTCCGCGAGCAGCCGCTGCCGCAGCCTCAGCCGGAGCGGCGCCCCGGCCACCCCCGCGCCCGGCCGGCTCTGGGCCAGCAGCGACCCGACGGTCGTGTCGTACGTCAGGGCGGTCATCCGCTCGCCGAACGCGACCGCGCGGTCGTCCGTGGCCCCGGCGGTGACCAGCGCGCCGGAGGAGCGGCGCAGCCTGGCGACGGTGCCGCCGGAGGCCAGCACCGTCGCCAGGCCCAGCCGCTCGGCGTAGGCGGCGATCCCGGCGTCCACCGCGCCGCCCGCCGGCCAGGCCACATCGGCGCGGGCGTCGGTGTCCAGCTCCCGGTCCACCACGTCCTTGCCCGCCCGGGACGCCCGGCGCAGCAGCCCCGCCAGCGCGTCGCCGCCGCGGCCGCCGCGCGCGAGCGAGGCCAGGTCGGGGTCCGCGTACGGCAGCGCGACGACGTCCCGCCCGCGCACCGCCCGCTTGAGCGCGGCCAGCCAGGCCGCCGCCGCCCGCCCGCCGCCGCCCGCGGTGGTGTGCCGGGGATCGGTGGCGCCGGGGGTGCGGGCCACCCGGTAGCCGTCCGCCATCGCCCGCGCCTGCGCCACCAGGTCCGGGTCCACCACCCAGGTCACCGGCAGCCGCGCGCCCGTCTCGACCAGCCGCCGCAGCCGCCCGCCCTCGGCGAACGCGGCGGCCAGCGCGTCATCGCGGAACACCGGCCGCACGCTGTCCGGGGTGCGCAGGGTCAGCGCCTCCATGTGCGGGGTGTCGGTGACGGGCCACAGCACGGTGGTGCGCAGCGGCTCGTACGCCGTGCCCTCCGGATAGACCGGCAGAAAGGTACGGGCCAGCCCGAGGACGGCCCCGTCCGCGCGGGCCACGTTTACCGTCAGCCCGTACGCCCCCGCGCCGGCCGTCCCCAGCATCGGCACCGGGACCCGCAGCCGGAAGCCGCGGGTGGCACCGGGGGCGAGGGAGGGGAGCCGGTGGGTGTGATCGGCGATCTCCTCGCCGTCCGCGCGGGTCAGGTCGGTGCGCCCGGCCGCGACGGCGAGGCCGCTGCGCGTGCCGAGCGCCGCCCGGCCGGTCCGCACGCCCACGTGCGCGCCGGTGACGCGGTGCCGCGAGTCGTTGACCACGGTGCCGCTGAGCGTGAGCCAGCCGTCCTGGCGCCGCAGAACGGCGGGGCTCACGGACGCCAGCCGGACGGTCACGGCGTACGAGCTCCGGTGGTGGCCGCCATGGCCAGGACCGTGGCCGGCGGAATAGCCGGGGCCGGGCGGCGCGGCGCGGGAGTTCTCGTACGACGGCACGGCCGCCGCGGCCGGTGCCGGCGGCAGGACCGGCGCGACCAGCACCGCGCTCAGGGCCGCGACCGCCGCGACGATCGCTCGCGCGCATCTCCCGTCGCGTGCCACTACCGCCACCTCGACGTCGGTCCGTACCGCCCCCGTGGACGGACGCGGTGTCACCAGACCACCATGGGCGGGCCGGTACCGCACTTCCAAGGGCCCCGCCCGGGCGGCCCGGCGTCAGCCCCGCGCGGTGGTCAGCCCCCGGGGCCGGGCATCCAGCACCGTACGCAGCGACGCGAAGTCCTCGACGCACCGGCCGGTGCCGAGGGCCACACAGTCCAGCGGGGCGTCGGCCACCAACACCGGGATGTTCAGCTCGCCGCTGAGCCGGACGTCGAGGCCGCGCAGCAGCGCCCCGCCCCCGGTCAGCACGATGCCCCGGTCCATGATGTCGCCCGCCAGCTCCGGCGGGGTCTCGTCCAGCGTGGAGCGCACCGCCGCGACGATGCTGTCCACGGGCTCGGCCAGCGCGTGCCGCACCTCGTCCGCCGTCAGCTCCAGGACCTTCGGCAACCCGGTGACCAAGTCCCGGCCACGGATGGTGCAACGGTCCGGCGGCAGCAGCGTCTGTGTCTGCTCCGCGTCGTCACCCTTGCCGGGCCCGTCACCCTTGCCGGGCCCGTCGGGCTTGTCGGGCTTGTCGAGCGAAAGGCCCTCGCCGCCCGGGGCGGCCGACACCACCTCGACATTCCGCTCCGGGCGCCGGACGGACGCTCCGCCACCGGGCGCGGACCAGGCGCCGACCGGTGAGGCGGAGCCGATGCTCACCTTGATCTCCTCCGCGCTGCGCTCCCCGATCGCCAGGGCGTACCGCTTCTTCACATGTGCGGTGATCGCGGCGTCCATCGCGTCACCCGCCATGCGCACCGAGCGGGCGGTGACGATCCCGCCCAGCGAGACCACGGCCACCTCGGTCGTGCCGCCGCCCACGTCGACCACCATGCAGCCGGTCGGGTCGCTCACCGGCAGCCCCGCGCCGATCGCCGCCGCCATCGGCTCCTCGATCAGATGCACTTGGCGCGCCCCGGCCTGTGAGGCGGCCTCCGTGACCGCGCGCCGCTCGACGCCCGTGATGCCAGAGGGCACACACACCACGACGCGGGGGCGGGCGAGCCGGCGGCCGCCTGTGACCTTCTTGATGAAGTGCCGCAGCATCCGCTCGGCGATCTCGAAGTCGGCGATGACCCCGTCCCGCAGCGGACGGACGGCGACGATGTTGGAGGGGGTACGCCCTATGGTCTCCTTCGCCTCGGAGCCGACCGCCAGCACGCTCCCGTCCGTCGTGCTGACCGCGACGACCGACGGCTCATTGAGCACGATCCCCCTACCCCGCACGTACACCAGGGTGTTCGCCGTGCCGAGGTCGATTCCGACATCACGTCCCGTGAACGTCTTGTTCTGCGCCATAAGTTGACATTATTGCTTATGCCGGATTCTTGCCCGGCACTGATGTCGATCGCACCCTCGTGCGACGTGACCGCTGCTACCGTGTTTCATGATCACGATCCCCGACAGGAGGAGACCCAGGGGCGGAACGACATCGCCTGCTACGCCGTTTACAGAGGTGGAGCGTTACCTCGTCGCCAAGTGCGTCACGGAATAGTGGGCGTCAAATCCGTATAAGGACGGACAGGTTGTCTCCGTCCGGTCGCAGGCGTGTCACGGACGACAGACACGACTTGTCTGATTGTCGTGCCCAGCTGTTAGTTTTATGGCTCGAACTCCTCGTCCGCGCTCCCATCAGCGAAAATCCCCGGAGCACGGACCATCACCTTCATCCCCGGGGGATCTCCATGAGCCAGAACTGGCAGCAGCCTCAGCAGCCGCAGCCGCCCCAGCAGCCCGGTGGTTACGGCTACCCGGCCCAGCCGCCGCAGCCGCAGTACGGCGGCCCGCAGCAGCAGCCGCAGTTCGCGGGTGGCTTCCCGCCGCCGGCGCCGCCGGTCGGCCGCCCGGGCAACCCGGCCGTCGCCGTCCTCGCCGCCGTCGTCGCCGCTCTGGTCGGCGGGTTCCTCTACGCCTTCCTGCTGAGCGCGCTGGCCGACACGGACGGCAACGAGCCGAAGATCACTCAGTTCGCCTACGCCGGTGTCGCCGTCGGCGCGCTCGTGGGTTTTGTCATCGCCAAGCTGGGCGGCCGCAACCCCGCGCTGTGGGTGATCGGCGCGGTTCTGGCCTTCGCGGCGGTGTTCTTCGGTGAGCTGTACGGCTACGCCATGGTCACGGCCGACTTCCTGGGCAACCACGAGAAGGAGCTCGCCAGCATCGGCCAGGACGCGCCGTCCTCGTTCGAGATCTTCTTCGAGCACTTCAACACGCCCCTCTTCGGGGCCAAGACCGGCGGCGGTCTGTTCGACGCGTGGAAGGAAGACGCCGACGCCCTGACCTGGATCTTCATGATCCTGTCGCCGGCCGCGGCGGTCTCCACCTCCTACCGCCTCAGCAACCGCTGACGCACCGACACACCAAACGGGTTGGGCCCCGACCGCGATGCGGTCGGGGCCCAACCCGTTTGTGCCGCGCGCTCAGCGCTTGTCGTGCTGCGAGGGAGCGACCGTCACCTCGACCCGCTGGAACTCCTTCAGCTCCGAGTAGCCCGTCGTGGCCATCGCCCGGCGCAGCGCGCCGAAGAAGTTCATCGAGCCGTCGGGGGTGTGGGAGGGGCCCAGCAGGATCTCCTCCGTGGTGCCCACGGTGCCCAGGTTCATCCGCTTGCCGCGCGGCACCTCGTCGTGCACGGCCTCCATGCCCCAGTGGTGACCCCGGCCCGGCGCGTCCATGGCCCGCGCCAGCGGCGAGCCCATCATCACCGCGTCCGCACCGCAGGCGATGGCCTTGGGCAGGTCGCCGCTCCAGCCGACGCCGCCATCGGCGATCACATGCACATACCGGCCGCCGGACTCGTCCATGTAGTCCCGCCGGGCGGCGGCGACGTCGGCGACGGCCGTCGCCATCGGCACCTGGATGCCCAGCACATTGCGCGTGGTGTGCGCGGCGCCGCCGCCGAACCCGACCAGCACACCGGCCGCGCCCGTCCGCATCAGATGCAGCGCGGCGGTGTAGGTCGCACAGCCGCCCACGATGACCGGGACGTCCAGCTCATAGATGAACTGCTTCAGGTTCAGCGGCTCGGCGGCGCCGGAGACATGCTCGGCCGAGACCGTGGTGCCACGGATCACGAAGATGTCGACCCCGGCGTCCACGACGGCCTTGGAGAACTGCGCGGTGCGCTGCGGGGAGAGCGCGGCGGCCGTGACCACGCCCGCGTCGCGCACCTCCTTCAGGCGCTGTCCGATCAGCTCTTCCTTGATCGGCGCGGCGTAGATCTCCTGCATGCGCCGGCTCGCGCTGTGCTCGTCCAGCTCGGCGATCTCCGCGAGCAGCGGCTCCGGGTCCTCGTACCGGGTCCACAGGCCCTCGAGGTTGAGCACCCCGAGACCCCCCAGCTCGCCGATGCGGATCGCGGTCTTCGGCGAGACCACCGAGTCCATCGGGGCGGCGAGGAACGGCAGCTCGAAGCGGTAAGCGTCGATCTGCCAGGCGATCGAGACCTCCTTCGGGTCCCGGGTACGACGACTCGGCACAACGGCGATGTCGTCGAACGCGTACGCCCTGCGGCCGCGCTTGCCGCGCCCGATCTCGATCTCAGTCACGTGGGTGCCTTTCGCTCTTCAGGTCTGCCGTCCCAGTATCCCTGCCCTCTTCGTACGCGCTAACGAGAGGAGTAGTTGGGTGCCTCGCTCGTCATCTGGATGTCGTGCGGGTGGCTCTCCTTGAGCCCGGCCGCCGTGATCCGCACGAAGCGGCCCTTCTCCTTGAGCTCCGCCACATTTGCCGAGCCGACATACCCCATCGACGCCCGCAGACCGCCCACGAGCTGGTGCGCGACCGAGGCGAGCGGGCCCCGGTAGGGGACCTGGCCCTCGATGCCCTCGGGCACCAGCTTGTCCTCGGAGAGCACGTTGTCCTGGAAGTAGCGGTCCTTGGAGTACGAGCGGGCCTGGCCGCGCGACTGCATCGCGCCCAGCGAACCCATGCCCCGGTAGGACTTGAACTGCTTGCCGTTGATGAAGACCATCTCGCCCGGCGACTCCTCACACCCGGCCAGCAGGCTGCCCAGCATGACCGTGTCCGCGCCCGCCGCGATCGCCTTCGCGATATCGCCCGAGTACTGCAGGCCACCGTCGCCGATCAGCGGCACCCCGGCCGCATGACATGCCCGCGCGGCCTCGTAGATCGCCGTCACCTGCGGCACGCCGATGCCCGCGACCACCCGGGTGGTGCAGATCGAGCCCGGCCCGACGCCGACCTTGACCCCGTCCACCCCGGCGTCGATCAGCGCCTGGGCGCCGTCCCGGGTGGCGACATTGCCGCCCACCACATCGACCCTGATGTTGGACTTCAGCTTGGCGATCATGTCGAGGATGCCCCGGCTGTGGCCGTGCGCGCTGTCGACCACGAGGAAGTCCACCCCGGCCTCGACCAGGGCCTGCGCCCGGTCGTACGACTCGTCCCCGACGCCGACCGCCGCGCCGACGACCAGCCGCCCGTCGGCGTCCTTGGCCGCGTGCGGATACTTCTCGGCCTTCACGAAGTCCTTGACGGTGATCAGACCCTTGAGCACGCCCGCGTCGTCGACCAGCGGCAGCTTCTCGATCTTGTGGCGGCGCAGCAGCTGCATCGCGTCCTCGCCGGAGATCCCGACCTTGCCGGTGACCAGCGGCATCGGCGTCATGACCTCGCGGACCTGGCGGCCCCGGTCCGTCTCGAAGGCCATGTCACGGTTGGTGACGATGCCGAGCAGCTTGCCCGCCGCGTCCGTCACCGGCACGCCGCTGATCCGGAACTTTCCGCACAGGGCGTCCGCCTCGGCCAGCGTCGCGTCCGGCCGGACCGTGATCGGGTCGGTCACCATGCCGGACTCGGACCGCTTGACCAGGTCGACCTGGTTGGCCTGGTCCTCGATCGACAGATTGCGGTGCAGCACACCGGCGCCGCCCTGCCGGGCCATGGCGATGGCCATCCGGGACTCGGTGACCTTGTCCATGGCGGCGGACAGCAACGGCACGTTGACCCGGACGTTTCGCGAGACCCTGGACGAGGTGTCGACCGCGTTCGGCAGCACCTCGGAGGCGCCCGGCAGCAGCAGCACATCGTCGTACGTCAGCCCGAGCATCGCGAATTTCTCAGGCACTCCGTCGACGTTGACAGTCATGACACCCTTCCAATGGTCTTGCCCCAGCGCGGACTCCCATGCTAACGGGCGCGACAAGCGCCCCATTCCTCCCTGTGGAAAACCCCGGGGCCTGCCGAAACGACCTGCGAATTCGCCTGGCGAAACCGCTCGCGGACCCGCCGGGGATCCGCCCGCGGCACCGCCTGCCGAAACTACTGCTCGGCGAGCGCCCGCAGCCTGCTCAGGGCCCGGTGCTGGGCCACCCGCACCGCACCCGGCGACATCCCGAGCATCTGCCCGGTCTCCTCCGCCGTCAGCCCCACCGCGACCCGCAGCAGCACCAGCTCGCGCTGGTGCTCCGGAAGGTTCGCCAGCAGCTTCTTGGCCCATTCGGCGTCGCTGCTGAGCAGCGCCTGCTCCTCGGGGCCGAGCGAGTCGTCCGGCTGCTCCGGCATCTCGTCCGAGGGCACGGCCGTGCTGCCCGGATGGCGCATGGCCGCGCGCTGCAGATCGGCGACCTTGTGCGCGGCGATGGCCACGACGAACGCCTCGAAGGGCCGGCCGGTGTCGCGGTAGCGCGGCAGCGCACACAACACCGCGAGGCAGACCTCCTGCGCCAGGTCGTCCACGAAGTGGCGGGCATTGCCCGGCAGCCTGGACAGCCGCGTGCGGCAATAGCGCAGGGCGAGCGGATGCACATGGGCGAGCAGATCGTGGGTGGCCCGCTCGTCCCCCTCTGCGGCGCGCCGGACAAGGGCGCCGATGGCCCCTTGGGTCCCGGGGCCGCCGGCCTTCGGGGACCCCTGGGTCTCGTCGTCGCGCATCAGTCCATGGTGCCTTGGCGCCGCGGCTTCCGTGGCACCACGTCCGTAGTTGTGCGCTGAAGCGTTATGAGCAGGTGCGCCGGCTGTCGTCACGTCCTGCGCTCTCCCCTCACGCCCGACCGACTTGTCCCCGAGGAACTCCACACCTTCAAGGATGCGGCATCGCCCGGCGAACCAACATAAGCCGCTGCCCTTCGCCCCGCCCGCCACCCGACGGGCGGGGGCCGGCCCTCCCTCTTCCGGGGGCTCGGTTCTCCTCCCAGCCACCGCTGGGAGGTGCCCCGCCGGGGCGCTCGCCAGGGGAGCGAGGTCTATCGGACCAGACCCCAGCGGAAGCCGAGCGCCACCGCGTGTGCCCGGTCCGAGGCTCCGAGTTTCTTGAACAGCCGCCGGGCGTGCGTCTTGACGGTGTCCTCGGACAGGAACAGCTCTCGTCCGATCTCCGCATTGGACCGGCCGTGGCTCATGCCCTCCAGGACCTGGATCTCACGGGCGGTGAGCGTGGGCGCCGCGCCCATCTCGGCGGAGCGCAGCCGGCGCGGCGCCAGCCGCCAGGTCGGGTCGGCCAGCGCCTGGGTCACGGTGGCGCGCAGCTCGGCGCGCGAGGCGTCCTTGTGCAGATAGCCGCGGGCGCCGGCGGCCACGGCCAGCGCGACGCCATCCAGGTCCTCGGCGACCGTGAGCATGATGATCCGGGCGCCGGGGTCGGCCGAGAGCAGCCGCCGCACGGTCTCGACACCACCGAGGCCGGGCATCCGCACGTCCATCAGAATCAGATCCGAACGGTCGGCCCCCCAGCGGCGGAGGACTTCCTCGCCGTTGGCCGCCGTCGTCACACGCTCGACGCCGGGCACGGTCGCCACCGCACGGCGCAGCGCCTCTCGGGCAAGCGGGGAGTCGTCGCAGACGAGGACGGATGTCATGACCGCCCTCCGCAGCTGATGCGCGTCACCTTGAGCCTCCAGGCTGGTACATATCGTCACCTGTGCGATTGACAGCCTCAGACATCCGTCCGAGAGCTTTACCCATCAACCGCCTCCGCACTCTCAACGACGGTCACCCGAAAGAGTTACGGGGTCCGACGGCCACCTTCGACACTCTACGTGAGGGAACGGACACAGAGCCGCTTCATCGCGGCCGCCGCGCCCCGCCGCAGCCCACCCCGACTTCTGCCCTCTTCGATGGCATTTGGCGACCTTGCTTCCAATTTGCCGGTCTCTGTGGCTAGATTCGCAATGAGTCATATTTACATCTACTTACACAGTAGGTGTACGACCCAGGACGCAGCGTCCGCACCAGATCGCTTCGAGGAGATAAGGCAATGGCAGATTTCTCCCGTCTTCCCGGTCCGAACGCCGACCTGTGGGACTGGCAGCTCCTGGCCGCGTGTCGCGGGGTCGACAGCTCGCTCTTCTTCCACCCGGAAGGCGAGCGCGGCGCTGCCCGCAGCGCACGCGAGATGTCAGCCAAAGAGGTGTGCATGCGATGCCCTGTACGCGCGGAGTGCGCGGCGCACGCGCTGGCGGTTCGTGAGCCGTACGGCGTGTGGGGCGGACTGACCGAGGACGAGCGCGAGGAGCTCATGGGGCGGGCACGCCACCGGGCCGTCGCCACTTCAGGCGCCGGGGCTCCCGGCGCCTGATCGCGCCCGCGATCACCGCATTTCTGAAGAAACGTCTCGGCACCGACCGTGAGCCGTTCAGCCACCCGTCACGGCCGCGGTTCGGCTCGCGCCGCGGACTCCCGTGCCGCCGACTCCAGCCGCTCCAGCGTCGCCGCCACCGCCGGGACCCGCGCAAGGTCCGGCAGGGTGAGCGCGACGACCTCCCGCCGCACGGCCGGCTCCACCTCCACCCTCGCGGTCCCCTTGGCCCGTACGGACTCCAGCGCCAGCTCCGGCAGCACCGCCACCCCGAGCCCGGCCGCCACCAGCCCGATCACCGCCGGATAGTCGTCCGTCGCGAAGTCGATCCGGGGCGTGAAGCCCGCCGCCTCGCACACCTCCACCAGATGCCTGCGGCAGCGCGGGCACCCCGCGATCCACGGCTCCTCGGCCAGCTCCCCGATGCCCACCGCCCGGGCCCCCGCCAGCCGGTGCCCCTCAGGCACCACGCCCACCAGCCGGTCGCTCAGCAGCGGCCGTACGACCAGGTCGTCCTTGCCCCACGGGCCCTCGGCCGCGGCGGCCGGCCCCGCCGCGTCCGCCACCGCAGGCTCGACCTCCGGATAGCGGAAGGCCACGGCGATCTCGCAGTCGCCCGCGCGCAGCATCTCCACCGAGCGCGGCGGCTCGGCCTCCACCAGCGAGACCCGGGTCCCCGGGTAGGCCGCGCGCATCGCGGCGAGCGCGGTCGGCACGAGCGTCGAGCTGCCGCTGGGGAAGGACGCCAGCCGCACCCGGCCGGCCCGCAGGCCGGCGATCGCGGCGACCTCCTCCTCGGCGGCGGTCAGCCCGGCCAGGATCCCCGCCGCGTGCCGGACCAGCGCCTCGCCGGCCTGTGTCAGCCGCATCTCCCGGCCCGTACGGATCAGCAGCGGCGTGCCCGTGGACTGTTCGAGGGCCTTCATCTGCTGGCTGACGGCAGGCTGGGTGCAGCCCAGCTCACGGGCGGCCGCGGAGAAGGATCCCGTGGCGGCCACGGCGCGCAGCACCCTCAGATGACGAGTCTCGATCATGCTTCGAGCATAAGCGACCCTTGGATACGACCTGGAAAATCACGGCTGCGCTTTGGCCGTTGGAACGTTCAAACCTTTGAACCGCGCCCCGGCGGTCCCATAGCGTGCCGCCATGACCCGTATCTCCCAGGCCGGGCCCTCGCACCCGCCGACCGTGCTCACCGTGAACCTCGGCCGCTTCAAGCCGGTCGAGTACACCGACGCCCCCTCCGGCGGCACCGGCATCGACAAGCGCCCCGCCGACGGGCTGGTGCGGGTGGTCGCCCCGGGCCCCAAGGGCGAGGCCGCGAGCGGGCTCATCGGCGACACGGTCAGCGACACCCGCCACCACGGCGGGAACGACCAGGCGGTGTACGCCTACGCGCGCGAGGACCTCGACACCTGGGAGCGCGAGCTGGGCCGCGAGCTGCCGAACGGTGCCTTCGGCGAGAACCTCACCACCCAAGGGATCGACGTGACCGGTGCCCGGATCGGCGAGCGCTGGCGGATCGGCCCCGACCTGCTGCTCGAAGTGGCCTCCGCGCGTATCCCGTGCCGGACCTTCGCGGCCTGGCTGGGCGTGGAGCGCTGGGTGAAGCGGTTCACCCAGGCCGCCGTGCCCGGCGCGTATCTGCGGGTCCTCGAACCGGGCGGGATACGCGCCGGGGACCCGGTCGAGATCGTGCACCGTCCCGACCACGAGGTGACCGTCGGCTTCCTCTTCCGCGCCGCCACCACCCAACGCGCCCTGCTGCCGCGGCTCCTCGCGGCGGGCGACGCGCTCCACCCCGAACTGCGGGAATCGGCGCTCTCCTCCGCCGAAACTCTCTCCATCACCTCGAAGAACTGATCCGGACGAGTGCGCTCCGACACCCGCCGTGGCCGCTAACGTGCGCGTATGACGACTGCGTTGATTACGGGAACCACGGCGGGCATCGGCGCCGCCTTCGCGAGCCGGCTCGCCGCGGACGGCCACAACCTGGTGCTGGTGGCGCGGGACGAGAAGCGGCTGCGCGAACAGGCCGCCGACCTCCACGACCGCCACGGGGTGGAGGCGGACGTGCTGCGGGCCGACCTGTCCGAGGACGACGGCATCGCGGCGGTCGAGGCGCGCCTCGGCGACCGCAAGCACCCGATCGATCTGCTCGTCAACAACGCGGGCTTCGGCAACAAGGGCCGCTATCTCGAGGTGTCCCTGGCCGATGAGCTGCGGATGATGAAGGTGCACTGCGAGGCCGTCCTGCGGCTCACCACGGCGGCGGCCGAGACCATGCGGGCCCGGGGACGCGGCGGGGTGATCAACGTCGCCTCGATCGCGGCGTTCTTCCCGCGCGGCACGTACGGGGCCAGCAAGGCCTGGGTCGTGCAGTTCACGCAGGGCGCGGCGAAGGACCTGGCGAGCTCGGGGGTGCGGCTGATGGCGCTGTGCCCCGGGTTCGTACGGACCGAGTTCCACGCCCGGGCCGGGATCAAGCCGGACAGCGTGCCGAGCTGGATGTGGCTGGACGCGGACCGGCTGGTGACGGCGGCGCTCAAGGACTTCGCGCGGGGCAAGGCGCTGTCGATCCCCGATCCGCGGTACAAGGCCATGACGGGCCTGGCGAAGCTGGCGCCGCGGGCGGCGGTCTCGGTCGTCTCGTCGAACGTGGGACGGCCCCCCAAGGGGCGGGCCAAGGGACAGCCCAAGGGACGCTGACCCCAGGCCGCACCCAGGCCCGGAACGGGCCCGGAACGCGTGAGGCGCGGTCACCCGCGAGGGGTGACCGCGCCTTGAGGGAGTGCGCGGTGGGCGCGTCAGTGCGCGTGACCGTGGCCGTGGCCCGCGGCCTCCGACTCCTCCTCGGCCGGCTTCTCGACCACCAGCGTCTCGGTGGTGAGCAGCAGGGAGGCGATGGACGCCGCGTTCTCCAGGGCGGAGCGGGTGACCTTGACCGGGTCGATGACGCCGGCCTTCACCAGGTCGCCGTACTCGTCGGTCGCCGCGTTGTAGCCGTGGCCCTTCTCGAGCTCGGCCACCTTGGAGGTGATGACATAGCCCTCCAGGCCCGCGTTCTCGGCGATCCAGCGCAGCGGCTCGACCGCGGCGCGGCGGACGACCGCGACACCGGTGGCCTCGTCGCCGTCCTTGTCGAGGTTGCCCTCGAGCACCTTGACGGCGTGGACGAGCGCGGAGCCACCACCGGAGACGATGCCCTCCTCGACCGCGGCGCGGGTCGCGGAGATGGCGTCCTCCAGACGGTGCTTCTTCTCCTTCAGCTCCACCTCGGTGGCGGCGCCGACCCGGATCACGCACACGCCGCCGGCCAGCTTGGCGAGCCGCTCCTGCAGCTTCTCGCGGTCCCAGTCGGAGTCCGTGGCCTCGATCTCGGCCTTGATCTGGTTGATCCGGCCGGCCACGTCGTCGGTGTTGCCGCCGCCGTCGACGAGGGTGGTGTCGTCCTTGGTGACGGTCACGCGGCGGGCGGTGCCCAGCACGTCCAGGCCGACCTGGTCGAGCTTGAGGCCGACCTCCTCGGCGACCACGGTGGCGCCGGTGAGCGCGGCCATGTCGCCGAGCATCGCCTTGCGGCGGTCGCCGAAGCCGGGGGCCTTCACCGCGACGGCGTTGAAGGTGCCGCGGATCTTGTTGACGACGAGGGTGGACAGGGCCTCGCCCTCCACGTCCTCGGCGATGATCAGCAGCGGCTTGTTGCCACCCTGGATGATCTTCTCCAGCAGCGGCAGCAGGTCCTGGATCGAGGAGATCTTGCCCTGGTGGATCAGGATGTACGGGTCCTCGAGGACGGCCTCCATACGCTCCTGGTCGGTGACCATGTACGGAGACAGGTAGCCCTTGTCGAAGGCCATGCCCTCGGTGAAGTCGAGCTCCAGGCCGAAGGTGTTGGACTCCTCGACGGTGATCACACCGTCCTTGCCGACCTTGTCCATCGCCTCGGCGATGAGCTCGCCGACCTGCTTGTCCTGGGCGGACAGCGCGGCCACGGCGGCGATGTCGGTCTTGGAGTCGATCGGGCGGGCGGTGGCCAGCAGCTCGTCGGAGACGGCCTTGACGGCCGCGTCGATGCCCTTCTTCAGGGCGGCCGGGGAGGCGCCGGCGGCCACGTTCCGCAGGCCCTCGCGGACCAGCGCCTGGGCCAGCACGGTGGCGGTGGTGGTGCCGTCACCCGCGATGTCGTTGGTCTTGGTCGCCACCTCCTTGACGAGCTGGGCGCCCAGGTTCTCGTACGGGTCCTCGACCTCGACCTCACGGGCGATGGTGACACCGTCGTTGGTGATGGTCGGGGCGCCGAACTTCTTGTCGATGACGACGTTGCGGCCCTTGGGGCCGATCGTCACCTTGACGGTGTCGGCGAGCTTGTTGACGCCGCGCTCGAGGGCGCGACGGGCGTCCTCGTCAAACTTCAGGATCTTCGCCATGGGTTGCGTGTGTCCTCTCGAACGAACCGCGCCCCGGCCCCGGTATTGGACAGGGGCACCGGGGCGCGGCTCACAGGCAAAACTTCGGTGACTTACTTCTCGATGATCGCGAGGACGTCGCGAGCCGAGAGGACGAGGTACTCCTCGCCGTTGTACTTCACCTCGGTACCGCCGTACTTGCTGTAGAGCACGACGTCGCCTACGGAGACGTCGAGCGGGAGACGGTTGCCGTCCTCGAAGCGGCCCGGGCCCACGGCCAGGACGACGCCCTCCTGGGGCTTCTCCTTGGCGGTGTCCGGAATAACCAGGCCAGAAGCCGTGGTCTGCTCGGCGTCGAGCGGCTGGACCACAATGCGGTCCTCGAGCGGCTTGATGGCAACCTTGGAGCTGGCGGTCGTCACGATCCGACCTCCCCCTTCGGAGATCTCACGGGGTTAACTGTCTGAGGTGGCGACCAGGTGGATCCGTCGTCGCGGGTGCCGGACCTGCCCGTCGCTGTGTTTGGCACTCCTCGATGCCGAGTGCCAGCCACGACATTATGACGCGGTTAGCACTCAGTCAACCAGAGTGCCAAGCGACGGGGTGCCGCGGCGCCCCTCAGAGGTAGTCCCGGCGCCCCTCAGAGGTAGTCCTCGAGCCGCGCCACGGCGAAGCCCTGCGCCTGGATCTCCCGCAGCAGCGAGGTCATCACATCGGTCATCGTCCGCCCCTCCTGCTGGGCGGGGCCACGGAAGTGGGCCAGCACGATGTCGCCGGGGTGCAGCCGGTCGCCGGACGCGTACTCCAGCCCGCCGGCCTTCATCTCGGCCGACCACATCACGAGCGCCCGCACCCCGCAGGCCGCCGCCGCGCGCACGGTGTCGTCGTCGAGCGCCCCGTACGGCGGGCGCAGGAGGTACGGCCGGGTGCCGAACTGGCGGGTGAGGATCTCCTGCTGGCCGCAGATCTCGTGGACCTGTTGCTCGTACTCCAGATCGGGCAGCCTCGGATGGGTGAGCGTGTGGTTCTGCATCCCGTTGCCGAGCCGGCGCAGCTGCTCGAAGTAGCCGTAGCCGCCGGCCACCACGTCGTCCGTCAGGAAGCCGGTGAACGGCAGCCCCAGGTCCTGGGCCTCCTGAAGAAAGGCCGGGTCCTTCTCGGCGCCGTCGTCGACGGTCACGAAGACGACCGGGTCCCGGGTCGGCACATGGTCGATGATCGGCGGCCCGGCGGGCGCGCCCGCCGCCGGCGGTACGAGGGCCGGTTTGACCGAGGGCGGCGGCGCCGTCTCCAGCGGCCCGTCGAGCCCCCAGCGGCGGTAGCCGTCCGGAGCCGGGGGAGGGGGCGAGGGCAGGCCGGAGGCCGCCGGACCGGACGCGGAGCCCGACCCCGGCCCCGGTGTATGAGACCCGGGCCCGGAGGACGACATGAACGACGGCGAAGACGATGCGGCGGCGGTGCCCGAGCCCTTGTCCACCCGCCCGGCCGTCCCGGCACCGGCTCCGTCAACGTCCGAGCAGCCCGCGAGCAGAGCCGCGGCCGCGACCAACACGACACACCTCGAAAGGCCAGTAAGGCCAGTAAGGCCAGTCTTGATCATCATCACACAAGCGATCTTCAGCCGGGTGCGGCGAACGCGCGCGCTGGAGCGAGGAGAATGGGCGACGTGGACGTTGACGCCTTCGACTCACTGCTCCGCGACGAAGGGCAGACGCTGCTCCGCGAGCTCCAGGACTACGACCCGGCGCGGGAGCTCGCCACGGCGACCCGGCTGCGCCGCGACCACCCCCCGGAGCTGGTCTCGGCGGCCCTCACCCAGGCGCGGCTGAGACAGCGCGCGGTCGCGAAGTTCGGCGCCGACGACGCCCACCGCATGTACTTCACGCCGAACGGCGTGGAACAGGCCACCCGCGCCTCCGTCGCCGCCTACCGCGCCGACCGCTTCGTCGACCTCGGCGTACGCCGCGTGGCCGACCTGTGCTGCGGCATCGGCGGCGACGCGGTCGCGCTGGCCCGCGCGGGCATCCCCGTCCTGGCCGTCGACCGGGACCCGCTGACCTGCGCGGTGGTCCGGGCCAACGTCGCGGCCCTGGGCCTCGCCGACCTCGTCGAGGTGCGCCACGCGGACGTCACCGAGATCGACACCTCCGGGTTCGACGCGATCTTCGTGGACCCCGCCCGGCGCGGCGGCCGGGGCCGCGTCTTCGACCCCGAGGCGTACTCCCCGCCGCTGTCCTGGGCCGTCCAGGCCGCCCGCACCGCCCCGCACGCCGCCCTCAAGGTCGCCCCGGGCATCCCGCACAACGCGGTCCCCGAGGACGCCGAGGCCGAGTGGATCTCGGACCACGGCGATGTGAAGGAGGCCCTGCTGTGGTTCGGCACCGCGCGCCCGGGCATGCGCCGCGCCACGCTGCTCCCCGACCGCCGCTCCCTCCTCGGCACCCGGCTGCTGCCGGACCCCGAGCCGGGCCCGGTCGGCCGCTGGCTGTACGAGCCGGACGGCGCGGTGATCCGCGCGCACCTGGTCGCGGACGTCGCCGCCCGGATCGGCGGCCGCCTCATCGACCCGACGATCGCCTATGTCACGGCGGACGACCTGCGCCCGACGCCGTACGCCACGGCGTACGAGATCACGGATGTGCTGCCCTTCAACCTCAAGAAGCTCAGGGCGCTGCTGCGCGATCGCAAGGTCGGCGTCCTGACGGTGAAGAAGCGGGGGTCGGCCGTCGAGCCGGAGGAGCTGCGGAAGAAGCTCCGCCTCGAAGGGGTGAATTCCTGCACGGTGTTCCTCACCCGGGTGAGCGGCGCCCCGACGATGCTCCTGGGACACCCGGCCCAGGCTTAGGGCCACGGCCCGGGCTCAGGGCCGCTGAGGGGCGTACAGGGCCCCACGGGGCCACGCATGGGGCGGCAGGGCCGTACAGAGCCACTGAGGGCCCCTCAGGCCCGCTCCCCGCTCCGGCCCCCGCCTCTGCCTTCGTCTTCGCCTCTCGTCTTCAGCTCGAACCAGACGCCCTTGGCGTACATCCCCGCCGGGTCCCCGTCCGCCGTCCCCCACTCGTCGGCCAGTGCCGCGACCACCCCCAGACCGCGCCCGTACATCCGGTCGCCCTCCGGAAGACGGCCGCCGGCGGGGAGCTCGGTGCTCGCGTCGTACACGCTGACCCGCAGCCGGGGCTGCTCGATCATCACCCGCAGCATCAGGGAGTCGCCCTCGGCGTGCAGATAGGCGTTGGTGGCCAGCTCCGAGGTGCAGGCGGTCGCATTCTCGACAAGGTCTTCATGGCCCACGGAGTTCAGCACGCAGGCGACGAAATCCCGGCAGATCTTGGGGGAGGTGGCCCGGCGGGTGCTCTGCAGCGTGTACACGTACGGCTCTTCGGGGCCCGAGGAGGGCGAACTGCCCGCGGGGTTGTCGTCGGGCTCGTGGTCGGGTCCCAATGTCAACTCCCTGCGACGGGGCCGTTGGTACGCGTACCGTTACGATGATCAACGCTTCGTAGCGGTGACGCCACCTACCGTAGGACAGGGTTGCAAACAAGTGCTACGGATTCGTTGAATTTCCCCGACAAATAGCCCGCGAGGGTGACACGTATGGGAGGGACATGCCACCCAGGACCGCCCCAACCGCCCGTCAGCAGCGGTTGGGCACCGAGCTGCGCAGGATGCGGGAGGACGCGGGCCTCAGCATCCAGCAGGCCGCCGACCGGCTCGGCATCAACCGGACCCACATCACCAATCTGGAGCTGGCCCGGTTCGGGGTGAGCGAGGAGCGCGTACGCACCCTCGCCGCCATCTACGCCTGCCCGGACAGCGCGTATATCGACGCGCTCGCCGCCATGACCCATGAGCGCAAGGGCGGTTGGTGGGAGGAGTACCGGGGCCTGATCGCCACCGGCGGACTCGACCTGGCCGAAATGGAGTACTACGCGGCGAGCCTGCGCGTCGTCGGTCTCATTCATGTTCCTGGGCTGCTGCAGACGGAGGAGTACGCGCAGGCGGTGATGGGCCAGGCCGTGCCCCCGTGGTCACCGCCGGAGCTGCGCCGCAGGCTCTCCCACCGGATGAGGCGCCGGGACATCCTGGACCGGGACACCCCCCCGCCGTGCAGCTTCGTCATCCACGAGGCCGCCCTGCACACCCGGTTCGGCGGGGCGCGGGTCCTGCGGGCGCAGCTGGAGCGGCTGCTGGAGGCGTCGGAGCGCGAGAACGTCACCGTACGCGTCATCCCGCTCGTCACGGACGGATTCCCGGTCGCCGGCTCCACGGTCACCTATGCCTCGGGGCCCGTGCCGCAGCTGGACACCGTGCAGTTCGACTCGGCGCTCGGCTCGATGTTCCTGGACGCGGAGTCCCAGCTGCGGAAGTACCGAGGGGTCCTGGACCGCACCGTGGAGGTGGCTCTGTCCGTCGAGGAGTCGCGCGACCTCGTGCGCGCCGTCGTGCAACGCCTCAGATGAAGGCAACAGGCAAAGGGAATGTGCACCATCAGCTGGCAGAAGTCCTCCTACTCCGGCCAGGGCGAAGGAGACGCCTGTGTCGAGGTCGCCTCCATAGGCGACGACATAGCGCTCCGCGAGAGCGATGACCCCGACAGAGTCGTGACCACCACCCCCGCGAAGCTCGGATCGCTCCTCGCCGGCATCAAGGCCGGCGAGTTCGACTCTTTGTCCTCACCGGTGACACCGCCGTGACCTCGCCGCCGCCACCCGAGAGACCAGACGCACCCGACGCAGCCGGCGCGGCGGCCGCGCCCCCCGCCCTCCCCGGAAGCAGCAGCGCCGCGCTCAGCGCGGCCACGGCCAGCAGCGCGCCCGCCACGCCGAAGGCCGTGGCGTAGCCGCTCGCGAGGGACCGTGGATCGTCACCGCCCGCCTCGTGCGCGGCCACCGTCGCCAGCACCGCCAGCCCCAGCGAACCCCCGATCTGCCGCGAGCTGTTGACCAGGCCCGAGGCCATGCCCATCTCCTGTGCCGCCACGCCCGTCGTGGCCGCCGTCCCGAGCGGGACGACACACAGGCCGACGCCGACGGTCGCGACCAGCGACGGGCCGAGCACCGAGTCCGCGAAGCCCCCGTCCACGCCGATCGCCAGCCCGAACCAGCCCAGCCCGGCCGCCCCCAGCAGCCCGCCGCCGACCAGCAGCGACCGCACGCCGAGCCGGGCGACGGCGCGCGTGGCGACCAGCGACCCGATCACGTTGCCGGCGCAGAAAGGCAGAAACGCGGCCCCGGTCGCGATCGCCCCGTATCCGAGGATCTGCTGCATGTACAGCGAGGCGAAGTAGAAGGCCCGAACTGGCCGGAGAAGAGCAGCAGGACGAAGAGGTTCCCGGCCAGCACCGGCCGCTGCCCCAGCAGCCCGATCCGCAGCAGTGGCCGCTCCACCCGCCGCTCGACCACGGCGAACGCGGCCAGCAGCACCAGCGCCGCGCCCAGCGTGCCCAGCGTCGTAGCCGAGCCCCACGCGTATGCCTGGGTCCGTACCAGCGCGAGCACCAGCGCCGTCATGCCGCCGGTGACCAGCAGCGCACCGGCGACATCAAGCCGGGGCCGCGGGCCCTCGCGCTGGTCGCGCTCCACCGCGGTCCGTGCCGCCGCCAGCGCGAGGACCACGATCGGCACATTGACCAGCATGACGGACCGCCAGCCCGCCCACCCGGTGAGCAGCCCGCCCGCCAGCACCCCGGCCGCGCCGCCCGCGGCCGCGGCCATGCCCCACAACCCCAGCGCCCGGGACCGCGCGGGCCCCGCCGGGAAGGTGACGGTGATCAGCGTGAAGGCCACCGGCGCAAGCGCGGCCACGCCGACGCCCTGGACCGCGCGGGCGGCGATCAGCCCGCCCGGCGACCCCACCAGGCCGCCGCCGAGGCCGGCGGCGCCGAAGAGCACGAGCCCGCCCAGCAGCGTCGCCCGCCTGCCGACGATGTCGGCGAGCCGCCCGCCGAGCATCAGCAGCCCGCCGAAGGCAAGCGCGTACGCGTTGACGACCCACAGCAAGGTGTCGGGCGCGAAGCCGGCGGAACGCGCGCGGAGGGCAGGCGGGGCGGCGGGCGCCCTCGCCGTCTGGAGCTGGAGACGATCGTCGGCACCGCGCGCCGCATCCTCGAGGAGGAGGGCACGGCGGCCCTGTCGATGCGGCGGCTGGCCAAGGAGGTCGGCTCCACGCCGATGGCCCTCTACCGCCATGTCCGCGACAAGGACGAGCTGCTGATCCTCGTCCTGACAGGCGTCTCCGAAACGCTCCCCCGCCCCGCGCTCCCCGAGGAGCCGTGCGAGCGGGTCCATGTGGCGGCCCGGCACATGGACGACGCGCTGCGGGATCTGCCGTGGGCCGTGGAGGTCCTCAGCCTCGGCGAACTCACCGACCGGCACGCGCTGTGGATGGTCGAGGAGATCGTCGACTCGGCCATGGCCTGCGGGCTGAGCGAGCGCCGGGCCGTGCACGCCTACCGAACCCTGTGGCACTACGTCCTGGGCGCGCTCATCTTCCAGGCGGCCCTCGCCCGCCGCTCCGAGGACCCGGAACGGCGGCCCCACTTCCCCGAGATGCTCTCCGAGGTGGACTCGGCCGAGCTGCCGCGGCTGTCCGCGCTGGCCGGGCGCTGGCAGGCCATCACCGACGCGTACGACGTCGCGGACGAACTGCGCGCCCTTGTGGACGGGCTGCTCGGCCGCCCGTCCCGAGACGCGGGCCAAGGTCGGCCGTAGGCCCTACGCCCACCGGACCAGGCCCGTCGGCCCCTCGGCCCGACGCGCGCCCGGCCGGGCGCCGCTACGTTGATCATCATGACCGAGACGACCACGGCGACCAGGGCGACCGAGGCACCTGAGGCACCCGACACCCCGCCCGCACCCCAACTCGACCTCGACGCCTACCTCTCCCGCATCGGCTGGTCGGGCGAGCGCCGCCCGAGCGCAACGGCCCTGCGCGCGCTGACCTTCGCGCACGCGACGTCCATACCGTTCGAGAACCTCGACCCCCTGCTCGGCTCGGCGCCTTCCCTGGCCCTCCCCGACCTGGAGGCCAAGCTGGTCCACGGCCGGCGCGGCGGCTACTGCTACGAGCACAACACGCTGCTCACCGCCGCCCTGAGGGACTTCGGCTTCACTGTCACGGGCCTGACCGCCCGGGTGCGCGTCGGCGCTCGGGGCGCCCTGCGCCCCCGTACGCACATGCTGCTGCTCGTCCACGTCCCGGGCGAGGCCCGACCGTACGTGGCCGACGTCGGATTCGGCAGCATCGGCGCCCTGCTGGAGGCCGTGCCGCTGGTCGCGGACACCGAGTTCCACGACGGGCCGCGCCGCCACCGCTTCGTCCGCGAGCCGCACCCCGGACTCGAGGACCTGTGGGTGCTCCAGGCCTTCCTGGAGGGCGCGTGGGAGGACCAGTACGCCTTCACCCGCGAGCCCTACGAGCACCCCGACTACGAGGTCATCAACTGGCATGTGGCGACCAACCCGCGCTCGCCCTTCCACCACACCCTGTTCGCCCAGCGCAGCACTGCCGACCGGCACCTGGCACTCGTCGGACGCACGCTCACCGAGACGTACCACGACGGCACCCGCAAGCAGCGCGAACTGGCCGACGAGGCCAAGGTGCTGGCGGTGCTCACGGCCGACTTCGGCATCGAGCCGCCCGAGGGCGTTCAATTGCCGAGGTAGCCCTCCGGACGAGCCCCCGCCCATGGCACGATCATCCCGCTAATGGGCCGATGAGAGGGTGGCAGGGGGCATGGGCAAAGAAAAACTGTCCGTATCGGATCAGGATCTGACAACCCTGATCAAAGACCTGGAGGAGATGCAGAGCTACGTCGAGACGAAGATCAAGCGTCTGAACCTCCTGGTCGAGTCCGTCGACAAGGACGGGAAGGGGCCATCTGCCGCTGCCTACAAGAAGCTACAGCGCGATGTGAGCATGGACGCGGTGCGGATCAGGCAGATGCTGAACGCCGTCGAGGAGGCAACGAAGGCACAGGGGGCGGACGCCGACCCCCAGTACCTGGACCTGCTGCACCGGTTCCAGGCGCTACAGAAGTCGCCAGAGGGGCAGCAGGAGCTGGGGCTCCTGGGGTTGTGAGCAGGTGGTGTTCGACGGCACTTGAGCGTGTTCTGGCGCGTATGAGTGAGTCCCCGGGCGGTGGCAGGCACGCTCTTTGGCAGGGAACGGGAGTTCTTGCATCGAATGCGTGACCTTCGCCGGTGATGGTCGTTGGATCTGGTGACGGATTTCTGCGACACCGGGTGGGGGCGAACAGGGGTGGGTGGACTGCGAGAGGTGGCGGCGCCGTTCGTGGTGCCCGGCCCCTCGGGGGTTGCGATCCGTACCCGGCTCAAGGGCATGACCGCCGGGGACGAGACGGTGCTGCGCCTGGTCGGGGACCTGCTCGGTTCGCTCGCTTCGCGTGATCTGAAGGCGCGGTGCGCGGCCGGGCTGAAGCATGACAGTAAGCAGTGGGCCGAGCGCAAGCGCACCCTCACGCAGGAGTCCTCCTCCCGCTGGGCCGGTTCGATCACGAAGGCCACCCATGATCAGTGGGCGCTCGCCCGGCGCGGCCAGTTCGCGCACATCCAGAGCCTGGAAGCCGGGATCGAGACGATCACCCACCGGCTGTCCGTGCCTGTGGGTGAGAAAGGCACCAAGCGGGCACCGGGCGGCTACCGCAGCACGCGGGAGTGGCACGCGAAAAGGCGCCGTCTGTGTGTGCTCGAAGACCGGCTTCAGACAGTGCGGGCGGACCGTGAGGGCGGGGTCGTGCGCGTGGTGCGCGGCGGGAAACGGCTGCTGAACACCCGGCACAACCTGGAGCAGGCGCAGCTCACCGAGGAGCAGTGGCGCACGCGGTGGCAGGCCGGGCGCCGGTTCCTCGCCGCGGACGGCGAGTCCGGCAAACGGTTCGGCAATGAGACCATCCGCGTCACACCCGGCGGCGAGGTCTCCATCAAGCTGCCCGCGCCGCTGGCGCATCTGGCGAACGCCCCGCACGGCCGGTACGTGCTGGCGGCGAAGGTGTCGTTCGCACACCGGGGCCAGCAGTGGGGCGACCGCGTGGCAGCGAACCGAGCCGTGGCCTACCGCATCCACAAAGACACAGCCCGGGGCCGCTGGTATGTGACCGCGTCCTGGACGATCGCCCCGGTCCAGACCGTCCCCCTGGCATCCGCCCGCGCGAACGGTCTGATCGGCTTCGACACCAACGCCGATCACCTGGCCGCCTGGCGCCTCGACGAACACGGCAACCCCACCGGCAATCCCCGACGCTTCTTCTACGACCTGTCCGGCACCGCCCAGCACCGCGACGCGCAGGTCAGGCACGCCCTGATCCGCCTGCTGCACTGGGCCGAGCGCCACGGTCTGGCGATCGCACTCGAAGACCTCGACTTCCAAGCGGAGACCACCCGCGAGAAGCACGGCCGCCGCAAACGCTTCCGCCACCTCATCTCCGGCATGCCCACCTCCAAGCTGCGGGCCCGGCTGGCGTCGATGGCGGCGGAACTCGGCATCACCCTTGTCGCCGTCGACCCGGCCTACACCAGCAAATGGGGCACCCAGCACTGGCAAAAGCCCCTCACCACCAAGACCAGGAAGACCACTCGCCACGACGCTGCCGCCGTGGCGATCGGCAGGCGCGCCCTGGGGCACCCGATCCGGCGACGGACGACACCGCCCCGCACCCACCAGAGCGATGGATGCGGGCATCGGACCGTCCAGGCCGGACCGGGCACCCCGGGGCGTGAGGCTCTGTCCATCAGCGGCCTCCGGCCGCGGGCCGCCCCCGCATCCCCGGACCACGGACACGATCCGTGCGCGCCGGACGTGGAGCGAACGCGGTGGACCAGAACGCCCAACACCGTTCGGGGCGTTCGGCTGAGCATGAGCCCTGGCAACAGGACTCACTCCCGCTCAGTCTTTAGAAACGGTGAGTTCGCGGCTGACCAGGCGGTAGTAGCCGACCGCCTTGGCCATCCCCAGCGCTCCCGTCCCCCCGGCGAGGAGGGCGAACCCCAGGGCCCGGGCGGAGCCGTCCACGGCCGCCATGGCCGCCGAGGCCGAGCCGAAGCAGCACAGCACGAGGGACGGCAGCAGCCAGAAGAGAGCGCGGCCCGGCGAGTGCCACCGGGCCAGGGAGTCCCGGTCCCGCGCCGACCCGGCCCAGGCGAGCAGCCGTTCGCGCGCCTCCAGGTCCTCACGGACGCCGGAGGCCACCGCCAGGGTCGAGGGCACCACCAACCCCACTGCCAGGGCCAGACAGAAGACGCCCAGGACGACGCTGACCACATCGCCCATCGCCACATAGCGGCACCCCACCCAGATCGCCGCCCACCCCACCGCGATCAGCCCCGCCGCCAGCCACAGCAGCAGCGCCCGCCGCCGTGCCAGATACGAGGGGACCAGCTCCCGCAGCGCCTCCGCCCGCTCGGCGAGGTGGGCGGCACGGTCGGGCCGGGACGGTCTGTCCGGGGCGGGGCCGGGCGGGGGCGGAGGGCTGGAGTCAGGCACTCGGCTCACGCCTCGGTCGCGACCGACTCGAACCGCCAGCGGTGTACGGCCCGGCGCACCAAGTCCTCCCCTGGCTCGGGAAGTCCCGGCAGGTCGGCGTCGTACGGGGCGTCCCACCAGGTGATGACCAGCACGCGGTCCGCCGGGGCCCGGAAGGTCTCGCGGCGCAGCGGCGCGGGGTCGAGCTCCTGGCGGCGGGCCCAGGCCAGCAGCCGCTCGCCGCCGCCGTCGACGGCCCGCGCCTCCCACATCAGGGCGACGGTCATGCGTAGAGGTTCTTCCGGCTCAGCTCGTGCACGTGATCGTGATCGTGGTGGTGTACGTGCTCGTGGTCGGCGGGGGCCGGGACGTGCGGGTCGGTCACCGGCAGCGAGGAGTCCGCCGACAGGTCCCAGGACGAGGCGGCCCGCCCACGCGCCACCATCTCCGCGCCGAGCGCCGCGACCATCGCGCCGTTGTCCGTACACAGCTTGGGCCTGGGCACGCGCAGCGTGATGCCCGCGTCCTCGCAGCGGCGCTCGGCCATGGCGCGCAGCCGGGAGTTGGCGGCCACGCCGCCGCCGATCATCAAATGGTCGACGCCCTCGTCCCGGCAGGCGCGTACGGCCTTGCGGGTCAGCACGTCGACCACGGCCTCCTGGAAGGAGGCCGAGACATCGGCGACCGGCACGTCCTCGCCCGCCGCCCGCTTGGCCTCGATCCAGCGGGCCACGGCGGTCTTGAGGCCGGAGAAGGAGAAGTCGTACGCGGCGTCGCGCGGGCCGGTCAGCCCGCGCGGGAAGGCGATCGCGTCAGGGTCGCCCTCGCGCGCGATGCGGTCGATGACCGGGCCGCCCGGGAAGCCGAGGTTCAGCACGCGGGCGATCTTGTCGAACGCCTCGCCCGCCGCGTCGTCGATCGTCGAGCCGAGCGGGCGGACGTCGGAGGTGATGTCGGGCGCGAGGAGCAGCGAGGAGTGGCCGCCGCTCACCAGCAGGGCCATCGTCGGCTCGGGCAGCGGGCCGTGTTCCAGCTGGTCCACGCAGATGTGCGAGGCCAGGTGGTTGACGCCGTAGAGCGGCTTGCCCAGGGCGTACGCGTACGCCTTGGCGGCCGAGACGCCGACCAGCAGCGCGCCCGCGAGCCCGGGCCCGGCGGTGACCGCGATGCCGTCCAGGTCGGAAGGGGCGACTCCGGCGTCCTTCAGGGCGCGCTGGATGGTGGGGACCATCGCCTCCAGATGCGCCCGGCTGGCGACCTCGGGGACCACGCCGCCGAAGCGGGCGTGCTCGTCGACGCTGGAGGCGATGGCGTCGGCGAGGAGGGTGTGGCCGCGGACGATGCCGACGCCGGTCTCGTCGCAGGAGGTCTCGATGCCGAGCACGAGCGGTTCGTCAGCCATGGGTCTTCGTTCCTTGTACGGGGCCTGGTACGGAGGACGGCGCTACGGAAGCCGGGGGCCCGGCGGGCGTGGGAGGCGTCGGGGCCGTCGGGGGCGCCTGGTTGGTCAGTCGCATCACCAGCGCGTCGACGTTCCCGGGCTGGTAGTAGCCCTTGCGGATCCCGAGGGGCTCGAAACCGAAGCGCTCGTAGAGGCGCTGGGCGCGCGGATTGTCGACGCGCACTTCCAACAGCACCTCGTGGCATTCGAAGGCGGTGGCGGCCGTGATGAGGTTCGTCAGCAGCCGGGCGCCGAGCCCGGTGCCCCAGTGGTCGCGGGCGGCGGCGATGGTCTGCACGTCCCCGGTGCCGTCGACGGCGGCGAGCCCGGCGTAGCCGACCAGCCGGCCGCCCGTCTCCGCGATCACGTAGTGGCGGGTGGCGGCGAAGCCGCGCGCATGGGCGAGCTCGGACCAGAACATGCCGGGCGACCAGGCGTCGTCGGGGAAGAGGTCCACTTCGAGACGGAGCACGCGCTCGATGTCCCACCAGCGCATCTCGCGCACCACCGGGGCCTGGGGTGTCGCGGGGGTCACCGGGGCGTGACCACCTTGTAGTTGGCGGGCACCTGGGCGTCGGGGCGGCGCAGGTACAGCGGCCGGTTGGGCAGCAGCTCCGCGCCGCGCGCGAGCTTCTCGGCGGCCAGCGCCGCCAGCGCCCCCGCCGACTGGTGCTCGGGCATTCCGGCCGGTACGTCGCCGAAGGCGTCCGGGTAGAGCAGGGCGCCCGCGCCGACGGCCGGCAGCCCGGCGACCCGCTCGCCGAGGTCCGCGGGCCGGTCGACGGCGGGCTCGGTCACGCGGGTGCGGGCGTCGTCGTACCGTGCCCAGTAGACCTCCTTGCGCCGCGCGTCCGTGGCCACGACGAAGGGCCCCGTGAGGCCGGTCTGCCCGGCGGCGTACGCGATCCCGTCGAGCGTGCACAGCCCGTGCACGGGGATGTCGAGGGCCGCCCCGAAGGTGGCCGCCGTCACCAGACCCACCCGCAGCCCGGTGTACGGCCCGGGCCCGACGCCCACCACCAGATCGGTCACCTCGCCGAGCGCGGCACCCGCCTCGGCCAGCACCCGGTCGACGGCGGGCAGCAGCAGTTCGCCGTGGCGCCGCGCGTCAGTCTGACGCGACTCGGCGAGGACGGCGGTGCCGTCGTGCAGGGCGACGGTGACGGCGGGGGTAGCGGTGTCAAGCGCGAGCAACAGCACGAGGACAGCCTACGGCGCCCGCACGGAGGACCGTGCCGGAGCGGGAACGCGGGCGAGAGCGCGCGACCGGAGCGCGGACGGAGCGCGGACGGAGCGCGAGCCAGGGCGCGCACGACCGTACGCACCCGCGCGCCGGTGCTACGGTCGGCTTGCCCCCTGTCCTCACGGCCGCCGCGGCGCTCGCGGCCCGGCCCGCGGCGACAGGGAGAACCGGATGTGAAGAGAGGGTGGCAAGCCGTGCCAAGGAGCAGCACCGGGACCGTCGTGGCAGCGCTCACCGCCGCCGCGCTCGGTGGCGTGGGCTTCCTCGCCTACCAGGCCTCGGCCACCGCCCCGGAACGCCCGGCCCACTCCCGGCAGGACGAGCGGGCGGGCGACTCCAAGTCCAAGCCCAAGGGCAAGGACAAGGACGGCGGGAAAAAGTCCACCGCCCTGCCGGGCGACTCCGGCACCGGGCTGCGCGTGGTGTACGCGCTGGAGGACCGGCGGGTGTGGCTGGTGGGCGCCAACGAGCAGCCGACCCGCACCTTCGAGGTCTCCCCCAGCTCGGCGAGCCCGAGCCCGGGGACGTACGAGGTCACCTCCCGGGTGCCGAGCACGATCGGCTCGGACGGGGTACAGGTCGAACACGTCGTCGTCTTCGACTCGGAAGACGGAGTCGTGTTCGGCTTCAGCGCGGCGGTCGACGGCTCGGCCCCCGACCCGAGCGCGGCGAAGAAGACCGGCGGCATCCGGGAGAGCCGCGCGGACGCCACGGCGATGTGGGAGTTCGCGCAGGTCGGCACGAGGGTCGTCGTCATCGCCTGACCCGTCGCTCCCCGTAGCCGTCGACTTCCACGGCACGGCCGGCACGAACGACACGGCGAACGGCGCCGCGGCCGTCTGATCGGCGTCCTGCCGCAGAGGGCGCGGCGCACGGCCTACGCCGCGTCGCGCCGCCGCTCGCCCTCCCCCTCGCGCGCGGAGTCCTCCGCGGACTCCACGGGCCCGGCCGGCTCCTCGCGCGGCGGCGTGGACACCGCGTTCGCCGCCGCGCAGGCCGCCAGCAGCTCCCTCATCGTCGGGGTCCGGTCATCGCGCCGGCCCGCCTCGGCAGCGGGCTCTTGGGACGGCATGGATGCCTCCTGAGGGTCCTGGGGCGGTCGAGGAGGTCGCAGCAGGCAGCCAACTTAGGCACACCTAACCTGCCCTCCTTCCCATGTGACCACGGAGGATGCCCCTCGCGCAACATTTTACCGACGGCCTGTCGGAACCTCGGCGGCCTTGTCCGCGCCCGGCTCGAATCTCAGCCCGCCAGCGACGCCAGGTCCTCACCCGCCCAGCGCGGCCCGATCCCGGCCACCACCACGCCCCGTACGTCCTCGGGCGCGGCCGCGGCGTCCTCCCCGACCGCCCGCTCGATGACGACGTGCAGCCGGTCCTCCGAGAGCCCCTCGACCTTCCCCTCGCCCCACTCCACCGCGGTCACCGACTCCGGCAGCGACACGTCGAGGTCCAGGTCCTCCATCTCGTCCAGGCCCCCGCCCAGCCGGTAGGCGTCGACGTGCACGAGCGGCGGTCCGTCGCCCAGCGGCGGGTGGACGCGCGCGATCACGAACGTCGGCGAGGTGACCGCCCCGCGCACCCCGAGCCCCTCCCCCAGGCCGCGCGTCAGCGTCGTCTTGCCCGCGCCCAGCTCGCCGGTGAGCAGCACCAGATCGCCGGGGCGCAGCAGTTTGGCGAGCCTGCGCCCCAGGTCCCGCATCTGCTCGGGGGAGGTGACAGTGATCCGCGTGGCAGCGGCGTACGGGGTGTGCATCAGTCTCCTGACGAGGGGACCACCGGCTTCAGCCAGTGGGGGAATCGCTTCCCTGGCCTGTGGTAATTTTTGCGCATCTCGCAAGGGATCGGTTCGGGCTGGACCGCAACCTACGGGTTGGAAGCCCCCTCCTTCAGGTAGGGGAGCGGAGTCACATCCGCCGATGTTACGGGCGGATCTCGCCCGCGGGCCAAGCGCCGCGGGCCAAGGGCACCGGAGCGGCTACCCGCGCGCCGAGCGCCGCCGGCCGCTCCCGCCGGACGCGGCCCGCGGGGTGTCCGTGCCGACCGCCTGCGCCAGCAGGTCGATCAGATGTCCGTTCACCACTTCGGGGTGCTCCAGCATCACCAGGTGCCCGCCCTCCTCGACGATCACCAGACTCGCGCCGGGCAGCACCTCCGCGATGGCCTCGCTGTGCTCCATCGGGGTGATGAGGTCCTTGTCGCCCGCCAGCACCAGCACCGGCAGCCCGTCGAAGACCGGCAGCGCCTCCGCCTTGTCGTGCTCGACGAAGGCCGGGTAGAACTCCGCGACCACATCGATCGGCGTCGCCTCGATCAGCCGCTCCGCGAACCGCGCGACCGCCGGGTCCACGTCCTTCGACCCGAACGAATAGCGCTTGATCACGCCCGCGAACAGATCGGCCGTGGCCCGCCGCCCCCGCTCGACCAGCTCCGCCTGCCAGCCCAGCGCCTTCAGCAGGCCCGGCAGCAGCCGCCGCACCGCGTTCACCCCCACCACCGGCAGGCCGAAGCTGACCTCGCTCAGCTTGCCCGACGACGTGCCCACGAACGCCGCGCCGATCACCCGCTCGCGCACCAGCTCCGGGTACTGCGCGGCCAGCGCCATCATCGTCATGCCGCCCATGGAGTGCCCCACCAGCACCACAGGCCCCTCGGGCGCGGCCGCGTCGATCACGGCCTTCAGATCGCGGCCGAGCTGGTCGATGGTGACCTGGGTGCCCTCCGTCTGGGCGCAGCCCCGCGCTGACCTGCCGTGGCAGCGCTGGTCCCAGTAGACGGCGCGGACCGCTCCGCGCAGCACCGCCCGCTGGAAGTGCCAGGAGTCCTGGGCCAGGCAGTAGCCATGGCTGAAAATCACCGTGACCGGGGCGGGGGTGCGCCGTCCGAACAACCGCTTGCGGCGCGCCGGCGCCTGCGGCTGTATCTCCTCGACCTCGTAGTGCAGCTCGGTGCCGTCGTCGGCGACCGCCGTGCCGACCGTGCCGCGCAGCGTGCCGAACGGGCCCGCGGCGTCCAGCTCGAGCCGCGCCTTGCGCCGCACGCCGCGGCCCACCGTCAGCCGCTCGAGCCCGACGCCCATAGCCGCCCCGGCCGCGACAACACCGATCGCGACGCCCGCGAACCCCGCGCCGCGGCGCCACCCCACGGCCGTCGCCCCCGCCGCCACCCGGGCCGCCGTCTCTGCCGTGCTGTCGCCTTCCATGGTCAGTTCCCTGTGCCCTCAGCCCGACCGACATAAACGCGTGGCACGCGCGACCCGATCCTCGTGACGATTTCGTACGCGATCGTGCCGACCGCCCGCGCCCAGTCCTCCGCGGTCGGCTCACCCTGGTCACCCGGCCCGAACAGCACCGCCTCGTCCCCCGGCGCCGCGGCGTCCCCGCCGAGGTCCACCACGAACTGGTCCATCGCCACCGTGCCCGCGACCGTCCGCCACTTGCCCGCGACCAGCACCGGCCCGGTCCCCGAGGCGTGCCGCGGGATCCCGTCCGCGTAGCCCACCGGCACCAGCGCGAGCGTGGTCGGACCGGGGGTGACGTAGCGGTGCCCGTACGACACGCCATGTCCGCCCGGCACCCGCTTCACCGAGGCCAGCGAGGCGACCAGCGTCATCACCGGCCGCAGCCCGAAGTCGCCCGGATGGCCGACCTCGGGGCTCGGGGAGATCCCGTACACCGCGATCCCGGTCCGTACCAGGTCGAAGTGCGACTCGGGCAGGGTCAGCGTCGCCGGCGAGTTGGCGATGTGCCGCACCTCGGGGCGCAGCCCCGCCTCCGCCGCCTGCGCCAGCATCGCCCGGAACACCTCCAGCTGGGCGGCGACCGAGGGGTGCCCCGGCTCGTCCGCGCACGCGAAGTGCGACCACAGGCCGGTCACCTTCACCGTGCCCGCAGCCTCCGCGGCGCGCGCGGCGGCGACGAGTTCCGGCCAGTCCTCGGGCGGGCAGCCGTTGCGGCCGAGCCCCGTGTCCGCCTTCAGCTGGACGCGCGCGGTACGGCCGCACGCCCGGGCCGCGGCCACGGCCTCCCGCAGCGCCCACATCCCGCTCAGCGACACATCGACGTCCGCCTCGATCGCCTCCCGCCACGGGCCGCCCGGCGTCCACAGCCAGCACAGCACCCGGCCCGTGTCGCCCGCGGCGCGCAGCGCCAGCGCCTCCTCGGGCGTCGCCGCGCCCAGCCAGCTCGCGCCCGCCTCGCGCGCGGCGCGCGCGCACGGCACCGCGCCGTGGCCGTAGGCGTCCGACTTGACCACGGCCATCAACTCGGCCCGGGAGGCCGTCGCACGCAGCGCGCGCACATTGGCCCGCAGGGCGGCCAGGTCGACCACGGCACGGGCGCGCATCGGTGTCTCATTCATCAGCGTCAGTGTCTCAGGCCCGTCCCACGCGCGGAGCGTGCGCTTCCTTACGACCTCAGGGACATGTCCGGGAAACTGGTCGCCATGAGGATTGCCTACAGCGTCGAGACCGTACGGGCCGCGGAGCGGGACTTGATGGCGCGGCTGCCCGAAGGAGCGCTCATGCAGCGCGCGGCCGCGGGCCTGGCAGCCGCCTGCGCGGGGCTGCTGGGCCGCGTCTACGGGGCCCGGGTGGCCCTCTTGGTCGGCAGCGGCGACAACGGCGGCGACGCCCTGTACGCCGGGGCCCGCCTCGCCCGCCGCGGGGCCGGGGTCACGGCCGTTCTGCTGGCCCCCGACCGCGCCCACGCGGGCGGGCTGAGGGCGCTGCGCGGCGCGGGCGGCCGCGCGCACGCGGCTGATGCCGCCTCCGCCGAGGCAGCCCTCGCCCGGGCCGACCTCGTCCTCGACGGAATCGTCGGCATCGGAGGCAAGGGCGGCCTGCGGCCCGACGCCGAGCGCCTGACCCTGGCCGTGCGCGGCACCGTGGTCGCCGTCGACCTGCCCAGCGGCGTGGACGCCGACACCGGCGAGGTGCGCGGCCCCGCCGTACGCGCCGACGCGACCGTCACCTTCGGCACCTACAAGCCCGGCCTGCTCATCGACCCCGCCCACGAACACGCGGGCGCGCTGCGCCTGATCGACATCGGCCTGACCCCCCACCTGCCGCCCGTCCCCGACGCCGAGGCCCTGCAACACGACGATGTCGCGGCCCTCCTCCCCCGCCCCGGCGCGGAGAGCGACAAGTACCGGCGCGGCGTCGTCGGCGTCGTGGCCGGCTCGGCCCGCTATCCGGGCGCCGCGGTCCTGGCCGTCGCGGGCGCGCTGCGCGGCGGGGCTGGCGCGGTCCGCTACGTCGGCCCGGCCGCCGACGCCGTCATCGCCCGCTTCCCCGAGACCCTCGTCCACTCCGGCCCGCCCCACAAGGCGGGCCGCGTCCAGGCGTGGGTGGTCGGCCCCGGCCTCGGCGACGACGCGGCCGCCCGCCAGTCCCTCGACGACGTCCTCGCCTCCGACGTCCCGGTCCTCGTCGACGCGGACGGGCTGCGCCTGCTCCCCTCCGGCGACCTGCGCTCACGCCGCGCGGCCACGGTCCTCACCCCGCACGCCGGGGAGGCCGCGGCGCTGCTGGGGGTCCCGCGCGAGGAGGTCGAGCAGAGCCGCCTGGCCTCTGTCCGCGCCCTCGCCGAGCGCTACGGCGCCACCGTCCTCCTCAAGGGCTCCACCACCCTCATCGCCTCAGGCTCCGGCCCCGTACGCGTCAACCCCACCGGCACCGGCTGGCTCGCCACGGCGGGCAGCGGCGACGTCCTCTCCGGCCTGGTCGGCTCCCTCCTCGCCACCGGCCTGTCCGCCCACGACGCCGCCTCCGCCGGCGCCTACCTCCACGGCCTCGCCGCCCGCCGCGCCACGGCCCCTTCCGGCGCACCCATCGCGGCGTACGACGTGGCGACGGCGCTACCCGAGGTCTGGCGGGACGTGCTGGGCTGACGTGCTTTCGGGTGCGGGGGTGCGGGGGTGCGGGTGGTGCGCCTGCTGTTCGTGGGTGGTGCGGGGGCGGGGCCTTAAGGGGCTGTCACCCTGGACCGCATATTTACGGCGCCGACACTCGGAAGCGCGGAGCGGACCGGAACTTGGCGCCACACATATGCGTAAGCGTCCAGGGCACCACCCCTGCACCCCCACCCCCTCCCGCTCAGCCCGAGCACCGGCTGGTGGGACCGGCTGACCACGCCGGTCAGCGCAGAGCTGCGCCTGAGGACGGGCGCCGGACGCCGAGGCCGCAAGGTGGGGGAGGCCCACCCGTGGGACGGCGCCGACCTCGAGCGGGGTCCCGCCGCCTTCCGGGGTCTCGTTGCGGAGATGCGCGCCGTACGAGGGGTTGCGCCTGACGCGGCCCAGCTGCTCATCGGTGACACTTCGGAAGGTTGCGGTAAGGCCCACGCCTCTCCTCAGAGGTCATGCACTGTCAGGGGTCCTGGGGGCGATGACCAGGGTCTGCAGGGCGCGGACGAAGGAGTCCGCGTCCGGGCCGGCGAGGGGGGCGAGGAACTGACGTTCCATCTCCTCGCGGGCGTGCTCCGCTCGGTGCAGGCAGTCCTGGCCCGTCGGGGTGAGCTGCACGGTGTTCTTGCGCCGGTCCTGGGCGCTGCGGCGGCGCTCGACGAGGCCCTTGTCCTCCAGCACGTCGATGAGCGCCACCATCGTGGTGCGGTCGACGCCCAGTCTGCGGGCCGCTTCCAGCTGGGACAGCGGGTTGTCCGTGGCGAGCACGGCCAGGACTGCCAGCTCACGGCCGTCGATCCCGAACGGCGCCAGCGCGCGGGCGGACGCCTCCGTCAGCTGCAGGTGCACGTGCTTGAGCAGATAGCCCAAGCGGGAGGCGAGGGGATGGGGGGGTGCGTCGCCCGTCATGCCGACATCCTACCCAGCGACTGATAGTCAGGAGCGCTGACGATCCACTAGGGTGACGATATCCGCCGCCCCCGTTGGCGGCACTGCGAGCCGGAGGGAGCCGTGTACCGATGAGCGACCAGCACCAAGACCAAGTGACGTTCGGCATCAAGACCACGCCGATGCGCGTCAGCTACGAGGAGATCCTGCGCGTGTGGCAGGAGGCCGACGCGCTGCCGCAATTCCGGGACGCATGGCTGTGGGACCACCTCATGCCGATCGCGGGCCCCAAGGATGGGCAGGTCCTCGAAGGGTGGACGCTCCTGAGCGCCCTGGCCGCGCAGACCCGACGGCTGCGGCTGGGTCTCCTGGTCACCAGCAACCGGATCCGCCAGCCCGCCGTCCTGGGCAAGATCGCCACGACGGTCGACGTCATCTCCCGAGGCCGCCTGGTCATGGGCCTCGGCGTGGGCGGCACCCACCAACCGCCCGACGCCGGGGGCGTAGCGGGTGAGAACCCCGCCGTCGCGGAGTACGACGCCTATGGACTGACCCTGGTCCCACCGGCCGAGGGCATCGCCCGCCTGGCGGAGACCATCGCCATCCTCAAGCGCATGTGGACGCAGGACGTCTTCGACTTCCACGGGCGCTACTACACCCTCAAGGGCAATCGCAACGAGCCGAAGCCCGTCCAGCGAACGGGCCCACCGCTGCTGGTCGGCGGCTGGGGAACCCGGACCCTGCGCCTCGTCGCCGAGCAGGCGGACATCTGGAACATCCCCGGCCCCCCGCACAACACCCTCGACTACATCACCGAGCGCAGTCGCGTCCTGGACAGCCACTGCGCGGCCATCGGCCGGGACCCACAGGAGATCACCCGTTCCGTGCAGTACATCGTCTCCTACGACGACCCCGCCAGTGACCGGAAGGCGATCCTGGATCTCATCGCCGCCGGCCTGACGCACATCGTGCTCAGCCTGCGCAGCCCCTACCCCTCACAGGTCGCGCGGTGGCTCGTCGACGAGATCATCACGCCCGTACGCGGAGCCCTACGCAGCTGAAGGCCGACAGCGGGTCAGATGCACGCGTCGAGTGTCGAGGTGCGTCCGTACCGCAGCTCGCGCCCGTCGAGCGTGACGCCGGCCCCTGGCGGCAGCACTGGAGCGACCAGTTCCGGCAGGGCAAGGCCATCCCAGTCGACGCTCACTTCGATGGCCTGGGGGGATTCCGACGCGATCTCATACATCTCCTGAGGCAGCACTTCCCAGACGGCGTCTTCGTCCATGCCGTCATACGGCCCACCGGGCTCCGGTAGGCCACCGCTCGCTCGCCCGTCCTCGGCGGACCGCATCGCCGTCAGCCCGGGGACCTTCACCGTCAGGAACGGGTCCAGCTGCCTTTTGACCAGCAGCGCGCCGTGGCGATACACCCTGATCACGAACGTATCGCCAGCCGCCCACGAACCCGTGCGCACGTAGTAGGCGACCGAGGCGTCGACCTCTTCGAGAGTGCCGCACACCTCAAGGTGCTCCCAACCGCCGCCGCCTTGCCAGCAGGAGCCCTCGAAGACGTAGAAGCTGTACACGTCAACCCCCGAATCATCCGCGCGGCTGCCGACGATACCGCTCGTCCAGCGCACTCAGAGCTGCCGCAGGTGATCCCGCAGGGTTCGGGCGACCTGGGCCATGAGGGCGTCGGCGCCGGGCTGGATGCTGGCGGGGACGAGGGATTCGGTGAGGACGGCGATGGCGAAGGTCTGGCCGTCGGAGTGCTCGACGACGCCGATCTCGTGGCGGAGGTTGAGGAGGGTGCCGGTCTTGGAGGACCAGGTGGTGGCGTCCGAGATGAAGTCGGGGGTGAGGCGGTGGCGCAACAGGTTCTGGGACATGAGGCCTCGGACACGCTCGGCCACTTCGGGGTGGATCGCCGAGGGTTTCCACAGGGCTTGGAGCAGTTCGACATAGGCGCGTGGGCTGCCGGTGTTGGCGCGGGTGGTGTCGAGCTGCGGCACGCGGTGTCCGCGGCCGTGGGTGCCGGCGTCGATGGCGAGGGCTTGGGCGAGATGCGCCTGGCTGGCGTCGAAGCGTTCCACGGGGGTGTCGGTCAGTTCGCCCATGGTGTGGCGGACGGTGATGCCGTGGAGGCCGAGCTCGTGGAGGATGTCGGCGACCTGGGCGGGCGGGGTGATGTCGAACAGCGCGTCGGCGGCCACTCCGTCGCTGATGCAGGTGCTCAGGTAGAGCAGGTCGTCGATCGCGATCCGGGCGGGGTGGCGGAATCGGCTCAGCCCGGTGGGGCCGGGCGTGGTGACCCGCCCGGGTGACACGTCGAGCATCGTCGCTCCGTCGACCTCGCCGCGCCGGATGCGCTCCACCGTCGCCAGGGCGAGCGGGATCTTGACCAGGGAAGCGGTCGGCAGCTGGGCGTCGGGCTCGATGCCCAGCTCTTCGCCGGTGTGGAGGTCCCGGACGAGGAGATAACCGCGCAGGCCACCGTCGTGCAGTCGCCCGCGCATCTCGCGCAGCAGCGCCTCGGTCATGCACCCGCCCCCTCGGCGCCGAGGCAGCGTGCGATCGCGTCGCCCAGGCGCGCCTGAATCTGTTGTGGATCGCCGGTCGTCGCGGCGGTGAGGGCGTACCCCCGGGTGAGCGCGAGCTCACCGAGGGGGCGCCAGCTCAGGGCGAGTTCCCGGGCCTGCGCGGGCGAGCACAGCAGCAGGTCGCGGGAGCACAGCACGTCCGCCGCCGCGGTGGTGAGGTCGTCCGCCACGACGAGCTGCGCGGGCCGCAGGCCGACGGCGTCGCGCAGTCGCGTCAGCGGGTCGCGGATGTGCGGGACGTCGTCTTCCGGTTGGATCCGGATACGGCGGGCCGGCTCGGGGTCGGCCCGTCCGTTGCGCAGCGTTTCGACGTAGAAGCGCTTCACGCCGGGGTCCTGGGCGCCGGCCAGCCCGAGCGGCACGGACCACGCCGCCTCGTCCGGCACCGCCGGGACCAGGGCGGCGCGCACCTGTTGGGAGCGGATGAGCTCCAGCCGCCGCGGCGGCGGTCCGACGCGGAGTTCGAGGGTGACGCCGTGCCCCCGTGCGTCGGCGACCAGGCGGGCGAGATCGGCGGTGGAGCAGATTCCGGGCACCGCGAGCCGCCACGGCTTGCGCTTGGCGGCTGCCGCCTCGTGTTCCAGTACGTCGGCGGCCAAAACGAGCTGACGGGCCGTCGGCAGCAGGTCCCGGCCGAAGGGGGTGAGGACGGCCCGCCGTGAGGTGCGCTCGAACAGCTGCTCACCGAAGCGTTCCTCCAGGGCGGCGATACGGCGGCTGGCCACCGGCTGGGACATCCGGGCGGCGGCCGCTCCGACGGTGAAACTGCCGCGCTCGCTCACGCTGACGAACGCGCGACACGCTCCCACCAGATCCACAGCACCCCGTCCCCTATGTCACTTTGGCATGGAAGCCCACACAAGCGTATTGGACCGCATAGCCGCCGGAAGGCGAGGGTGCTGGCCACCACCCCATCTCCCGACCTGGAGGTCCGGACCATGCGGCACACCCGCGTCCGGCGCGCCATTCGTGGTGCGCTCGCCACCCTCGCCCTCACCCCGCTCGCGGCCTGCGGCCAGGACGATTCCTCCGCCTCGTCGTCCCCGGCCGCGGAGACAACGAAGCCGAAGGCGGCCGCGAAGTCGTACGTCCGCGAGTTCAAGGATCTTGAGCGCACGTTCGACGCCCGCCTCGGCGTCTACGCCATCGACACCGGAACCGGCCGGGAGGTGGCGTACAACGACGGCGAGCGCTTCGCCTACAACTCCACCTTCAAGGCCATGGCCGCCGGTGCCGCCCTGAAGAAGTACTCGCTCAGCGGGATGGACAGAAAAATCACGTACTCCAAGAGCGATCTGCTCGACAACTCCCCCGTGACCGAAAAGCACGTCGCCACCGGGACGATGACCCTGGGCGAGCTGTGCGACGCCGCCGTCCGCTACAGCGACAACGCCGCGGCCAACCTGATTCTCAAGGAGCTCGGCGGGCCCAAGGCCCTCGACGCCACGCTCGAGAAGATGGGCGATGACATCACCCGGATGGAGCGCCCCGAGCCGTATCTGAGCCACTGGGTGCCGGGCGAGATGCGGGACACCACCACTCCGCGGGCGTTCGCGAAGGACCTGCGCGCGTTCGTCCTCGGAGACGTCCTCGGCAAGGGCGAACGCGCGCAGCTCACGAAGTGGCTGAAGACCAACAAGACCGGCGACAAGGTCATCAGGGCCGGTGTGCCCAAGGGCTGGGTGGTCGGCGACAAGACCGGAACCGGCAGCTACTACGGCGCCCGCAACGACATCGCCGTGGTGTGGCCCCCGGACTCGGCCCCCATCGTGATCGCGATCCTCTCCAACCGCACCGACAAAGACGCCGAACCCGACGACAAGCTGATCGCCAAGGCGGCGTCCGTGGTCGCCGACACGCTGTCGTAAGGGCGCACCGGCGGGATGCCGCCGACGCGCGGGAGGGGGTGGGGGTGCAGGGGTGGTGCCCTGGACGCTTACGCATATGTGTGGCGCCAAGTTCCGGCCCGCCCCGCGCTTCCGGGCACCGGCGCCGTAAATATGCGGTCCAGGGTGACAGCCCCTTAAGGCCCCGCCCCCGCACCACCCACGCACCCCGGGCGCACCACCCCGCACCCGCAGGGCACCCGCTCACCCCTCCGCGATCACCACCGCGGACGCGACCCCCGCGTCATGGCTGAGCGACACATGCCACGCCCGCACCCCCAGCTCCGCCGCCCGCGCCGCCACGGTCCCGCGCACCGACAGCCGCGGCTGCCCGCTGGACTCCGTCAGCACCTCCGCGTCGGTCCAGCGCAACCCGCCCGGCGCGCCGAGCGCCTTGGCCAGGGCCTCCTTGGCCGCAAACCGGGCGGCGAGCGACGCGATCCCGCGCCGCTCGCCGCTCGGCAGGGTCAGCTCGCGCGGGACGAACAGCCGGTCCGCCATCCCCGGCGTGCGCCGCAGCGCGTCGTCGAAGCGGTCGATCTCGGCCACGTCGATGCCAACCCCGATGATCATCGGCCGCTCACTCCACGGTCACCGACTTGGCCAGGTTGCGCGGCTGGTCGACCTCGTTGCCGCGCGCCGTGGCCAGCTCGCACGCGAAGACCTGCAGCGGCACGGTCGCGACCAGGGGCTGCAGCAGGGTCGGGGTGGCGGGGATCTCGATCAGGTGGTCCGCGTACGGGGCCACGGCCTCGTCGCCGCGCTCGGCGATGACGATGGTCCGGGCGCCGCGGGCCCGGATCTCCTGGATGTTGGAGACGATCTTGTCGTGGAGGACGGACCGGCCGCGCGGCGAGGGCACGACCACCACGACCGGCAGGTCCTCCTCGATCAGCGCGATCGGCCCGTGCTTGAGCTCGCCGGCCGCGAAGCCCTCGGCGTGCATGTAGGCGAGCTCCTTGAGCTTGAGCGCGCCCTCCAGGGCGACCGGGTAGCCGACGTGGCGGCCCAGGAACAGCACCGTGTTCTTGTTGGCCAGCGTCCGCGCCAGCTCCCGCACCGGCTCCATCGTCTCCAGCACCTGCTCCACCTGGGTGCCGATCTCGGACAGCTCGCGGATCACGGACTGGATCTCGTCGCCCCACTTGGTGCCGCGCACCTGCCCCAGGTACAGCGCGACCAGGTAGCAGGCCACCAGCTGGGTGAGGAACGCCTTGGTGGAGGCGACCGCGACCTCGGGCCCGGCGTGGGTGTACAGCACCGCGTCCGACTCGCGCGGGATCGTGGAGCCGTTGGTGTTGCAGATGGCGAGCACCTTCGCGCCCTGCTCGCGCGCGTGCCGCAGGGCCATCAGCGTGTCCATGGTCTCGCCGGACTGCGAGATGGCGATCACCAGCGTCCGCGGGTCCATGATCGGGTCGCGGTAGCGGAACTCGCTGGCCAGCTCGGTCTCGCAGGGGATGCGGGTCCAGTGCTCGATGGCGTACTTCGCGATCATCCCGGCGTGGTAGGCGGTGCCGCAGGCGACGATGACGACCTTGTCGACCTCGCGCAGCACGGACGCCGGGATCCGGACCTCGTCCAGGGTGAGGTTCCCCGCCACGTCGATGCGCCCCAGCAGCGTGTCGGCGACGGCCTTCGGCTGCTCGGCGATCTCCTTGAGCATGAAGTAGTCGTAGCCGCCCTTCTCGGCGGCGGAGGCGTCCCAGTCGACGTGGTACCTACGGACGTCGGCGGGCGCCCCGTCGAAGTCCGTGACCGTCACGCCGTCCCGGCGCGCCTCGACGACCTGGTCCTGGCCGAGTTCGATGGCCTCGCGGGTGTGCGCGATGAAGGCGGCCACGTCGGAGGCGAGGAACGCCTCGTCCTCGCCGACGCCGACGACCAGCGGCGAGTTGCGGCGCGCGCCGACCACCACATCGGGCGCGTCCGCGTGCACCGCGACCAGCGTGAAGGCGCCCTCCAGCTGCCGGCACACCTGCCGCATCGCCTCGGCGAGGTCGCCGCAGGACGAGAAGGACTCGGCGAGCAGATGCGCCACGACCTCGGTGTCGGTCTCGGAGGCCAGCTCGTGGCCGCGCTCGGCCAGCTCGGCGCGGAGCGCGGCGAAGTTCTCGATGATGCCGTTGTGGACGACGGAGACCCGGCCCGCGTTGTCCAGGTGCGGATGGGCGTTGGCGTCCGTCGGGCCGCCGTGGGTGGCCCAGCGGGTGTGGCCGATGCCGGTGCCGCCGCTGGGCAGCGGGCGGTCCGCGAGCTCCTTCTCCAGGTTGGCGAGCTTGCCGGCCTTCTTGGCGGCGGCCATCCCACCGTCGGCGAGCACGGCGACACCCGCCGAGTCATAGCCGCGGTATTCCAGCCGCTTCAGCCCGGCGAGGACGACATCGAGGGCGGACTGCCCTCCCACATAACCAACGATTCCGCACATGCAGTGCAGCGTACGGCCCGCGGCCGCACACGCGGACCACCGCCCGCGTGCAATCCGCCACCTGCCGGTCATCCGTCGCACGTCCGGCATCCACGGCAGTACATAATGCGCCAGCGGCCGGGGGGCCGCCCAGCTCACCTCACCGGGGGGACACACCACCATGCGCCGCGCCATCACTCCTGCCCTCAGAGCCTGCGCCGCCGCGGGGGCGCTGCTCGCGCTCGTCACGGGCTGCTCCGCCGACGACAGCGGGAAGGACGCAAAGGCCGCCGCGGAGAAGGACGCCGGAAAGACGGCCACCGAGGCCGTCCGCGCGTCCGTCGCAAAGGCCCGCGGCACCAGCGCCCACATCCACGGGGAGGTGCTCATCGCCGAAGGGGAGGGGGCGTTCGCCGTTTCCGTCGATGGCCCCTTCGACCTGGCCAAGGACAAGGGGAAGCTGGCGGTGGACTTCCCCGGGGGCGCGATCGACCACGTGGACGAGATCTTCGACGGCGACACCATCTACGTGAGCGGGATCCAGGGCGCGGCGAAGGGTACCTGGGGCTCGGTCGCGCGCGACAAGGCCGAGGCCCACTATCTGCTCCGCGCCCCGCTCAACGACCCCGAGCACTATGTGCGCCAGATCGCCGCGATGCGCAAGGTGGAGCGGTTCGGCTCCAACGAGACCGTCGGCGGCACCCTCACCACCCGGTACCGGGGCTCGATCGACCACGCCACCCTCACCCTGCGCCTCGCCGACAAGACGCGGAAGAACGCCGAGAAGATACGCGACGCGCAGGGCACCGACCTGCCGGTGTTCGCCGACGCCTGGGTGGACCGTCAGGGGCGGCTGGTCCGGCTGAAGATGGCCTACCGCATGAACACGCTGTCCGTCACGACCACGGTGACGCTGTCCGAATGGGGGAAGCCGGTGAAGGCCGCCGCGCCCGACGCCTCCCGGACCGTCCCGGCGACCACGCAGGGCGGCGTACTGCTCGGCTGAGCAAGACCCACGCGTAGCGAGCCCCGCGCGTGACGGACCCCACGCCCGGCCCGCCCCACGCGCCCGCGCCGAGCCACGACAATGAGAGGATGATCACGTCTCCTGCGCAGGACGCGCACCCCGCGCACGCGGAGCACGACTCACCCCCTCAGCACCCGCACCCCCCGCGCACCCCGCGGCGGCCCGAGCCGAGCCCGTACGTGGACCTGTCCCGCGACGAGTGGAGCGCGCTGCGGGACAAGACCCCGCTGCCGCTCACCGCCGAGGAGGTCGAGCGGCTGCGCGGCCTCGGCGACGTCATCGACCTCGACGAGGTACGGGACGTCTACCTCCCGCTGTCCCGGCTGCTGAACCTGTACGTGGCCGCCGCGGGCAATCTGCGGGGGGCGCTCAACACCTTCCTCGGCGACACCAAGAAGGGCAACGGAACCCAGCCCGGCACGCCCTTCGTGATCGGCGTGGCGGGCAGCGTCGCGGTCGGCAAGTCCACCACCGCCCGTCTGCTGCAGGCGCTGCTGGCCCGCTGGCCCGAGCACCCGCGCGTCGAGCTGATCACCACCGACGGCTTTCTGCACCCCAACGCGGAGCTGCACCGGCGCGGCCTGATGTCCCGCAAGGGCTTCCCCGAGTCGTACGACCGCAGGGCGCTGACCCGGTTCGTCGCGGATGTGAAGGCGGGCAAGGACGAGGTGTCCGCGCCCGTCTACTCCCATCTCATCTACGACATCGTGCCGCGCGAGCGGCTGACCGTGCGCCGCCCCGACATCCTGATCGTCGAGGGCCTGAACGTGCTGCAGCCCGCGCTGCCCGGCAAGGACGGCCTCACCCGCGTCGGCCTCGCGGACTTCTTCGACTTCAGCGTGTACGTGGACGCCCGCGCCGAGGACATCGAGCGCTGGTACCTGGGCCGCTTCCGCAAGCTGCGCGAGACGGCCTTCCAGGACCCGTCCTCGTACTTCCGCAAGTACACCCAGGTCTCCGAGGAGGAGGCGCTGGACTACGCCCGGATGATGTGGCGCACCATCAACCGGCCCAATCTGCAGCAGAACGTCGCGCCCACCCGCGGCCGTGCCACGCTGGTGCTCCGCAAGGGCCCGGACCACAAGGTCCAGCGGCTGTCCCTGCGCAAACTCTGAGCCACGAGAACACCCGAAGACACACCTAGACACACCCAGACATACGAACGGGGAGCACCACCGTGCTGCATCTGCGGCTGATCGTCCCGGCCGACCGCACCGACGAGGTGGTGCGCACCGTGGAGCACACGGTGGGCACCACCCACCTCGTGGTGCTGCCGGGCGTCGCGCGCAACCCGGCGGGAGACGTGGTGCTGGTCGACGTGGCGCGTGAGGCGGGCGATGCCCTGCTGGGCGAGTTGCGCGCGCTGGGCCTGGACACCTACGGCTCGATCGCCGTCGAGAACATCGATCTGTCGCTGTCCAAGCGGGCCGACAAGGCGGAGGAGGAGGCGCCGGGCGAGGGTGCGGACGCCGTCCTGTGGGAGCAGCTGACCGAGGCCACCCACGAGGAGTCCACGCTCTCCATCACCTTCCTGGCCTTCCTCGCCCTCGCCACGATGATCGCGGCCTGCGGTGTGGTGCTGGACAACGCGATCCTGATCGTGGGCGCCATGGCGGTCGGCCCGGAGTTCGGCCCGCTGGCCGGGCTGTCCACCGCGCTGGTCCAGCGGGCCCCGCGGCTCGCGGCGCGCTCGCTGATCGCGCTGGTGGTGGGCTTCGCGGTGGCGATGGTGCTGACCACCGGCTTCGGGGTGCTGATGGACGCCTTCGGGCTGTTCACCAGGGATCAGCTGGAGCGGCCGCGGCCGAACACCGACTTCATCTGGAAGCCGGACATGTTCTCCTTCGTCGTGGCCCTGCTCGCCGGGATCGCCGGAACGCTCTCGCTGACCTCGGCGAAGTCCGGGGCGCTGGTCGGCGTGGCGATCTCCGTCACCACCGTGCCGGCCGCGGCCAACGCGGCAGTGGCGCTCGGCTACGGCGAGATCGCCCAGATGTGGGGCTCGACGGAGCAGCTGCTGCTGAACCTGGCCGGGATCGTGGTCGCGGGCACGCTCACGCTGCTGGCCCAGAAGTTCCTGTGGGCCAAGCAGCGCGAGCGCACACTCCGCCGCTAGAACCTAGCCCAGCGCGGACTTCACCGCGTCCGCGAGGCGCTCCGCGACCGACCGGGCCTGGTCGATGTCCGCGGCCTCCACCATCACGCGTACGACCGGCTCGGTCCCGGACGACCGCAGCAGCACCCGCCCGGTCTCGCCCAGCTCCCGCTCCGCGTCCGTCACCGCCGCGGCCAGCTCGGCGCTGGAGGCGACCCGGGACTTGTCCACGTCCCGGACGTTGATCAGCACCTGGGGCAGCCGCTCCATGACGGCCGCGAGGTCGGCCAGCGTACGGCCGGTGGCGGCCACCCGCGCGGCCAGCAGCAGCCCGGTCAGCGTGCCGTCGCCGGTGGTGGCGTGGTCGAGCACGATGACATGGCCGGACTGCTCGCCGCCCAGGGCGTAGCCGTGCGCCTTCATCTCCTCCAGCACATAGCGGTCGCCGACCGCCGTCTGGACCAGCTCGACGCCCTCGCGCCGCATGGCGAGCTTGAAGCCGAGGTTGGACATCACCGTGCCGACGACCGTGTTCTCCCGCAGGCCGCCCGCCTCGCGCAGGGCGAGCGCGAGCACCGCGAGGATCTGGTCGCCGTCGACCTCCTCGCCCGCCGCGTCCACGGCCAGGCAGCGGTCGGCGTCCCCGTCGTGCGCGATGCCCAGGGCGGCCTGGTGCTCGACGACGGCGGCCCGCAGCGGGTCCAGGTGGGTGGAGCCGTAGCCGTCGTTGATGTTGAGCCCGTCGGGCTGGGTGCCGATGGTGATGACCTCGGCGCCGGCCCGGGTGAACGCTTCCGGGGAGACCTGGGCAGCCGCGCCGTGCGCCCCGTCGACGACGACCTTCAGCCCGTCCAGCCGGTTGGGCAGGACGCCGACGAGGTGGGCGACGTACTTGTCGAGGCCCTCCCCGTACTCGCGCACCCGGCCCACGCCCGCGCCGGTCGGCCGGTCCCACGGCTCGCCCGAGGCGTGTGCGCGGTAGGTGGTCTCGATCCGGTCCTCCAGCTCGTCCGCGAGCTTGTGGCCGCCGCGCGCGAAGAACTTGATCCCGTTGTCGGGCATCGGGTTGTGGCTGGCGGACAGCATCACGCCCAGGTCCGCGTCGAGCGAGCCGGTCAGATACGCCACCGCGGGCGTCGGCAGCACGCCCACCCGCAGTACGTCCACGCCCGCACTGGCCAGCCCCGCCACCACGGCGGCCTCCAGAAACTCCCCGGACGCGCGCGGGTCCCTCCCGACCACCGCCACTGGCCGATGGCCTTCGAAGGTTCCCACCTCGGCGAGCACATGCGCTGCCGCGACCGACAGGCCGAGCGCCATCTCAGCCGTCAGGTCGGCGTTGGCGACACCGCGCACACCGTCCGTACCGAAGAGTCGTCCCACTGGTGTCCTCCGAGATTACGAGCTGGGGGGCGAAAGCTTGCTTGTAGGTATACGCCCCCTGGTGCCAATAGCCGAACGCCCCGGCGGCACGGGTGGTGCCGCCAGGGCGTTCGAACAAGCGAGCGAAGCCGCCGTATGAGCAGCGCAGTCGCGCCGATTAGCGCTTGCTGTACTGCGGCGCCTTGCGGGCCTTCTTCAGACCGGCCTTCTTGCGCTCGGTGGCGCGGTCGTCACGGGTCAGGAAGCCGGCCTTCTTCAGCGGACCGCGGTTGTTGTCCACGTCCGCCTCGTTCAGCGCGCGGGCGATGCCCAGGCGCAGCGCACCGGCCTGACCGGAGACGCCGCCGCCGGCGATGCGGGCGATGACGTCGTAGCGGTCGTCCAGCTCGAGCACCTTGAAGGGCTCGTTGACTTCCTGCTGGTGCACCTTGTTGGGGAAGTACTCCTCAAGGGTGCGACCGTTGATCTTCCACTGGCCGCTGCCCGGCACGATGCGAACACGCGCGATGGCGTTCTTGCGGCGCCCGGTGCCGGCGGCCGGCTGCGGCTCGCCGAAGCGGGAAGCGAGCGACTCGGAGGTGTACTCCGTCTCGATCGTCTCCACGCTCTCGGTGGTGTACTCCTCGACATCGAGGGGGGTCTCGGCGGTGGTCTCGGCCACGATGCTCCTCAGATTCTCTTCGTCTTAGGGGGTGGCCGGGACTACTGCGCGACCTGGGTGATCTCGAACGGGACCGGCTGCTGAGCGCCGTGCGGGTGCTGGTCACCCGCGTAGACCTTCAGCTTCGAGAGCATCTGACGGCCCAGGGTGTTCTTGGGGAGCATGCCCTTGATGGCCTTCTCGACGGCCTTCTCCGGGCTCTTCTCCAGCAGCTCGTCGTAGCGGATGGAACGCAGACCACCCGGGTAGCCGGAGTGGCGGTACGCCATCTTCTGGGTCCGCTTGTTGCCGGAGAGATGCACCTTGTCGGCGTTGATGATGATGACGAAGTCACCAGTGTCGACATGCGGCGCGTACACCGGCTTGTGCTTGCCCCGCAGAAGGGTGGCTGCCTGAGAGGCCAGGCGGCCCAGGACGACGTCGGTGGCGTCGATGACGTGCCACTGACGCTGGACGTCGCCGGGCTTGGGGCTGAACGTACGCACGGTCGTTGCCTTCGCTTCTTCAGTGATGGGGTCTCCCCAGGTCCGCCAGGACCGAGGGGACGGGTCCGAACAAGGCCACCCGGACGATCACGACAGCCTTGGCCGCACATCGGTGACGCAAACCGAGTGCCTGCCGCTGGTCATCGGCCCGATGGACCGGCGTAACGGCCTCTCACGTGAGAACGAGCAAGCCAATACGCATAACGAACAGGCAGAATACCGGCCCGCACCCGCACGGGTCAAAACGCCCTCCCGCCCCACGCCGCCATCCCGCCCCGCGGCGCGGCCCCGCCCCGCACGGCTCACCGCTCCCCCGCGCCGGGCCGCCCCTCATCCCAGACCGGCTCCGGCGCCTCCCGCACCACCCCGTCCGCCCCGAAGACCAGGAAGCGGTCGAAGGACCGGGCGAACCACCGGTCGTGCGTCACGGCCAGCACCGTGCCCTCATACCGCTCGAGCCCCTCCTGCAGCGCCTCCGCGCTCTCCAGGTCCAGATTGTCCGTCGGCTCGTCCAGCAGCAGCGCGGTGGCCCCCACGAGCTCCAGCAGCAGGATCTGGCCCCTTCTTCTGGGGGACACCCCCAGACCCCCGTGGACCTGCTGCCCGCCCGACAGCTTGTCGAAGCGCTGATCGCCCTGATGCTCCACCTCATAGCGGCACAGCGCGGCTCACCGCTTCCGGGCCACCCGCCCCTCGTCCCAGACCGGCTCCGGCGCCTCCCGCACCACCCCGTCCGCCCCGAAGACCAGGAAGCGGTCGAAGGACCGGGCGAACCACCGGTCGTGCGTGACGGCCAGCACCGTGCCCTCATACCGCTCGAGCCCCTCCTGCAGCGCCTCCGCGCTCTCCAGGTCCAGATTGTCCGTCGGCTCGTCCAGCAGCAGCGCGGTGGCCCCCGCGAGCTCCAGCAG
>NZ_JARAXF010000004.1:496192-707858 GCF_033793745.1 Streptomyces sp. ME19-01-6
CACCGTGCCCTCGTACCGCTCGAGCCCCTCCTGCAGCGCCTCCGCGCTCTCCAGGTCCAGATTGTCCGTCGGCTCGTCCAGCAGCAGCGCGGTGGCCCCCGCGAGCTCCAGCAGCAGGATCTGGAAGCGGGCCTGCTGCCCGCCCGACAGCTTGTCGAAGCGCTGGTCGCCCTGGCGCTCCAGTTCATACCGGCGCAGCGCGCTCATCGCGCCGCCCCGGTCCTTGGCGTGCTCGGTCCACAGGATGTCGACGAGGGGGCGCCCGTCCAGCTCGGGGTGCGCGTGGGTCTGCGCGAAGTGCCCGGGCACCACCCGCGCCCCCAGCTTCCACGCGCCCGTATGCGCGACCCCGTCCCCCGCCAGCAGCCGCAGGAAGTGCGACTTCCCCGACCCGTTGCTGCCGAGCACGGCCATCCGCTCCCCGTAGAAGACCTCCAGGTCGAACGGTTTCATCAGCCCGGTGAGCTCCAGCCCCTGGCAGGTCACCGCGCGCACCCCGGTCCGGCCGCCCTTCAGCCGCATCCGGATGTCCTGCTCGCGCGGCGGCTCCTGCGGCGGGCCCGCCTCCTCGAACTTCCGCAGCCGGGTCTTCGCGGCCTGGTAGCGGCTGGCCATGTCCGAGTTGTACGCCGCCTTCTGCTTGAAGGTGAGCATCAGCTGCCGGAGCTTGGCATGCTCCTCGTCCCAGCGCCGCCGCAGCTCCTCGAAGCGGGCGAAGCGCTCCTTACGGGCCTGGTGGTACGTGCCGAAGCCGCCGCCGTGCACCCAGACGTCGCTGCCCGCCGGGCCCGGCTCCACGCTGATGATCTTCTCGGCGGAGCGCGCCAGCAGCTCCCGGTCGTGGGAGACGAACAGCACCGTTTTCTTCGTCTCCCGCAGCCGCTCCTCCAGCCACCGCTTGCCGGGGACGTCCAGATAGTTGTCCGGCTCGTCCAGCAGCAGCACCTCGTCGGCGCCGCGCAGCAGCGACTCCAGCACCAGCCGCTTCTGCTCGCCGCCCGACAGAGTCCGCACCTGGCGCCACTGCGCCCGCTCGTACGGGACGCCGAGCGCGGCCATGGCGCACATGTCCCAGACCGTCTCGGCCTCGTACCCCCCGGCCTCGGCCCAGTCGCTGAGCGCCTGCGCGTAACTCATCTGCGCGGGCTCGTCGTCCCGCGTCATGATCGCGTACTCGGCCGCGTCCACCGCCTCGGCGGCCTTCCTGATCCCCGGCCGCGCGACCGACACCAGCAGATCCCGTACCGTCCGCTCGTCCCGCACGGACCCCACGAACTGCGGCATCACCCCGAGCCCGCCGCTGACCGTCACCGATCCGCCGTGCGGCTGCAACGCCCCCGCGATCAGTCTCAGCAGCGTGGTCTTCCCCGCGCCGTTGGCCCCCACCAGCGCGACCGCGGCGCCCTCACCGACCCGGAACGACACATCCCCGAGCAGCACCCGCCCGTCCGGCAGGTAGTACTCGAGATGACCCGCCTCCACATGACCCATGACCCGGATTGTGACCTCCGGACGGGTACCGGACCAACCGGTTTACCACCTGCGCGGATTAAAATGCCGGGCATGAGCTTTGGGCAAGGGGGGCCGTATGGGCCCGGGGGAGGCTACGGGCCCGGGGGTTCTCAGCCGCCGACGCCGGACTGGGCGGCGCTCGCCGACGACAGCGCCAGGCGCGGCCGCCGCCGCAAGCTGCTCTTCATCGGCGGCGGTGTGCTCGCGACGGCCGCCATCGGGGCGATCGTCGCCACGGCCGTGATCAGCAGCGGCGACAAGGGCAAGTCCTCCCACAAGTCGGACAAGTCCGCCAGTCAGCTGCCCTCGCCCCAGGACCTGCCCAGCGAGTCCCCCACCCCCGAGCCCACCTTCTCCGACGTGGCCCCGCCGGCCCCGCCGAAGCCCCTGGACATCATCTCCAGCGCGAAGCGGGACACGGCGCCCATCAGCACCGGCACGCTCTTCCCCAAGAAGGCCGTCGGGAACGGCCACGAGTACACCAAGGCCGCGACCGCCGCCACGAAGAGCTGCGCGACGGCGGCCCAGGGCGGCCTCGCCTCCGTCCTCACCAACAACGGCTGCCGCCAGCTGTTCCGCGCGACCTACTCCAAGGACGGCGTCGCGGTCACCGTCGGCATCGCCGTCTTCGACACCAAGGCGGCGGCGGAGCGGGCCAAGCAGCAGGCGGCGCCCAATGTGGCGTCCCTCTCCGGCGGCGGCGTGCCCGTCTTCTGCCGCCAGGCGGACTGCCAGGCCTCCACCAACGCCATCGGCCGCTACGCCTACTTCACCATCGCCGGCTACACCTCCGGCGCGGACGTGACCACTGGCGACACCAAGGCGGTGGGGGCGGGACGCGACATCGCGGACTACGCCTTCCGCCGCATCCTGGAGCGCGGCAACCAGCAGGCGTCGGCGGCGGCGACGGCCACCGGCTAAAGGCCCCACACCCTGACAGCCGTCTCACCGCCCGCCCGTACCCCGCTTCCGCGGCCGGGCCGGGCGGGCGGTGGTTGCCTCAAGCCTTCAGCGCCTTCTCCAACTTGGTGATCTGCGCCGAGACCACGGCGTCCGGGAGGACGGGCTTGGCGGGGTTCATGAGGTCGACACCGAAGAGCACGGACACGTGCGCACCGGAGCGCACGACCGTGAACTTCACCGTGCCGCCGTCCTTCTTGTCCGCGTCCGTGATGGTGAAGGCCAGCGCCTCGTCGCCGAGCTTCGGCGCGGTCAGCGACTCCACCTTCGCGACGTCCGCCTTCGTGCCGGTCCCGTCGGTAGCGGCGAACCCGCCGGCACAGGCCTCGATGGCACCCTTCAGGTCCTTCAAGGTCTGCTCGGCGCCGGAGTCCGCGTACGAGGACAACCGGATCATGCCCGTGCCGCCCGACGGCGCCTTGTCCTCGGTCCCCAGCGCGCCGGCAGAGGCGAACGTGACGTACGCCGAAGCCTTCGGCGCCGGGGCCGTCTTGGCGCCCATCAGCTGCGCCACCGGCTGGCATTCGGCCTTCGCGGCCTTCGCCTCCCCGCCGTCCGTGAACTCCTTCTCCGTCATCTTCTCGATCTCGAAGCCCTTGACGTCGGCCTTAGCGAGCACGGCCTTCTCCAGCGCGGCCTTCGAGAGCGGCGCGGCCTGCTTGTCGGCCCCCGGCGTCTTCTCGACCGTCTGCTCAGCCGACTTGCCGGACTTCTTGTCCTCGTCGGAGTCACCGCCACACGCGGTCACCAACCCCAGCGCCGCCACGGCCGTGACCGCCAACACGACGCGCGACACAGACTTACTCACTTTTTGATCCACCCTTTGTTGACTCTCCCGCGATCGCGGTTGGGGTCATCAAACATCGGGTCGCGCCGGATCGAACAGAGGTTTCCGTGACGATCCGATATCGCCGAAAAGGTTGCACAACGCCGGATCACGAGATCGCAACGGCCCGGCGGCGACGCCTCGGCGTGTCGCCGTCTCATCCCCACCACAAACCGCCGCGCGTCAGACCTCAGACAGCCAAGCCCCACCAAAGGTTGCATCACGCGGACCAGATGTGGGCCATCTCATATCACCACACGCATAAGCAACCTTTCCCGCGCCCAACGGTCTTAACGACCGATCAACCCTTACCGAACCCATACCAGCCCCATGCCGACCTCATGTGGGCCTATTTCAGAGTGGTTTGTGAGTTGAGCGCATTACGGAGAGCCGAAGGGGAGGCAGCGGCGCGACGGTACGCACCGGCCGCGCGTACATCACCATGAAGATCTCATTCCTGCTGCACAACGCGTACGGAATAGGCGGCACCATCCGCACGACCTTCAACATGGCCGGCGCACTCGCCGCCCGCCACACGGTCGAGATCGTCACCGTCATGCGGACCCACGACGCGCCCAGCCTCCCCCTCCACCCCGCCGTCCGGATCACACCGCTGATCGACCGGCGCCCGGACGAGAAGGCGAGCGACGCGGACAACCCCCTTCTCCACCAGCCCACCTCGCACATCCCCGCCGCCGAGGCGAAGGGCACCACGAACTTCAACGCGCTGACCGACCAGCGCATCGCCGCGTACCTCGCGGACACCGACGCGGATGTGGTCATCGCGACCCGCCCCGGTCTGGTGATCTACCTCGCCGAGTTCGGGCAGCGCCGCTATCTGCGGATCGGGCAGGAGCACCGGATCTACGGCACGCACCAGGCAGAGCTCCGCGCCGCCTGCGACGCCGCCATCGCCGGCCTGGACGCTTACACCACCGTCTCGGAGGCCGACGCCGGGACGCACCGCGCCCATCTGCCCGACGTGGCCACCCGTATCGTCGGGCTGCCCAACGGGGTCCCCGCCACGGAGGTCGAGCCCTCCGACGGCTCGGCGAAGCTGGTCGTGGCGGCCGGGCGGCTCATCCCCGTCAAGCGGTACGACCTGCTGGTGGAGGCCTGGGAGACGGTCGCCGCCAAGCACCCCGACTGGCATCTGCGCCTCTACGGCCGAGGCCCCCAACAGCCCATACTCCGCCGCCGGATCGACGAACTCGGCCTGGCCGACCACATCACGCTCATGGGCGCCCACTCCCCCATCGAGGCCGAGTGGGCCAAGGGCTCGATCGCCGCCGTCACCTCGCGCGAGGAGTCGTTCGGCATGACGATCGTGGAGGCCATGCACTGCGGTGTGCCCGTCGTCGCCACCGACTGCCCCCACGGGCCCGGCGAGATCATCACGCACGGCCAGGACGGCCTCCTCGTACCGGTCGGCGACAGCGACGCCATCGCCAAGGGGCTGCTGAGCCTGATCGAGGACGACGAGCTGCGCCGCTCGATGGGCGCGGCGGCGCGCACGGCGGCGCAGCGGTACGCGCCGGAGCACGTGGCCAAGGCGTACGAGCAGCTGTTCACGGAGCTGTACGAGGCACGCGGCGCGGCCGCCCCCGCCACCCGGCGCGGACGCGGCCCGCTGCTGGGGCTCCGCACCCCCTTGGCGATGGCGCCCCTGAAGACCACCCTCAAGGGCGCGGTCAAGCAGCTGATCCGCAAACCCCTGCGCCCCACCGCCTCCTGCCGCGTCACCCCGGACGGCAACCTGACCGTCCTGATCGACCGTACGGACGTGCGCGGCTCCGACCTCGCACTCACCCTCACCCGCCGCGACGACTGCGACGGCCAGGGAGCCGCCCCCGTCACCCTGCCCCTGCGGCCCCCCGCCACCGACGACGCCCCCTGGACCGCGCTGCTCGACCGCCGCGCCCTCACCCTCTCCGAGGGCCGCTGGGACCTGCACGTCATACGACCCGCCGACGGCGCCCGCCGCCGGGTGCACTGCCGCTTCGCGGAAGGGCGCGGCCTGCTCGGCCTGGAGCCGCTGCCCGACGCCCCCTTCTCCTGGTGGATCCCGTACCGCACCACGGGCGGCCATCTGACCCTGCGCACCTGGCACCGCCGGGCCCACGCCGAGGCCCGGACGCTCCACGCCGACGCCGAGGCGATCAACGTGGCGGGCACCCTGCACGGCACCACCTTCCCGGCGAACGCGACCCCCACCATCTGGGCCATCCCCCGCGGCGGCCCGTCCCGCCCCTTCACCACCCCCGTCACGGCCCTCGGCCCGGCCGAGTTCCGCTTCGCCATCCCCTACGACCGGATCCGCGAGACCCACGCGGCGTCAGCCAAGGCGCCGGTGTGGGACCTGACGTTACGTCTGGCCCCGAACACGGACGCCCCGGACACCGGAGCTCCGCTCCGCGTCGGCCGGATCATCGGCGACATCGTCGAACGCAACAGAACGGACCTCTACCCGGCCACCGACGGGATCCGCCCCTACCTCACCAAGGCCAACAATCTGGCCGTCACCGTCCCCCAGTAGCGCTCAGCAGCACCCCGCCCCCGCCGCCGGGCCCACCAGCGGCAGCGTCCGCTTGTTGCGTGCCTCGCGGTTGCGGGCGGCGAGTTGGTCGTCGGCGGGGTAGCCGACCTCTTCGAGGGTCAGGCCGTGGGGGCGGACGACGTGGACCGCGGAGTCGCGGACCCCGGCGGCCAGGACCTTGGCGGGCCAGTCGGTCGGGCGGTGGCCGTCGCCGACGAAGAGGAGGGCGCCGACCAGGGAGCGGACCATGTTGTGGCAGAAGGCGTCAGCTCGGACGGTCGCCGTGATGATGCCGTCGGGGCCGCGCTCCCAGCTGAGGTGCTGGAGGGTGCGGATGGTGGTGGCGCCGTCGCGCTTCTTGCAGTACGCCGCGAAGTCGTGCTCGCCGAGCAGCTGCTGCGCGGCCTCGTTCATGGCGTCCACGTCCAACGGCCAGTCGTGCCACAGCACATGGCCGCGCAGCAGCGGGTCGACGCCGCCGGGGTGGTCGACGACGCGGTAGGCGTAGCGGCGCCAGATGGCGGCGAAGCGGGCGTTGAAGCCGGGCGGGGCCTCGGTGACGGACCAGACGCGTATGTCGTGCGGGAGCCGGCCGGCCAGGCGGCGCAGCAGCTTCTCGCGGTGCTCGGCCCAGATGGGCTCCGGGAGGTCGACGTGGGCGACCTGGCCGCGCGCGTGGACGCCGGCGTCGGTGCGGCCCGCGACCGTCAGCTGCACCAGGTCCTGCATGCGCATGACGACCTGCAGGGCGCTCTCCAGCTCGCCCTGCACGGTGCGCACCGTGTCCCGGCCGCGCTGCTTGGCCCAGCCTGAGAAGTCCGTGCCGTCGTACGACAGGTCCAGCCGGACGCGTACGTAGCCTTCGGGCGCCTCGTCCGTCACCCGCGGTTCCTCCATCGATCTCGCTGAATCTCGTCTCCATAGGGAACGGGCCCGCCCCCAAGTCGCTGGGGCGGGCCCGTCACCTCAAAGCCGTCAGAACGCTCAGGCGTCCTTGGACTCTTCCGCCGGGGCCTCGGCCTCGGCAGCCTCGGCCGGAGCCTCGGCAGCCTCGTCCTTCTTCAGGCCCTCGATCGCCTGGTCGCCGGCAGCGTCCTTCGCGGTGCGCTTGGTGGCGGCCTCGGCCTCGCCGACGGCCTCCTGCTGCACGGTCAGCGCCTCGACCAGCTCGATGATCGCCATCGGGGCGTTGTCGCCACGACGGTTGCCGATCTTCGTGATGCGGGTGTAGCCGCCCGGCCGGTTCTCGTAGCGCGGACCGATCTCCGTGAAGAGGGTGTGCACCACGCTCTTGTCGCGGATGGTCTGCAGCACCAGACGGCGGTTGTGAAGGTCGCCCTTCTTCGCCTTGGTGATCAGCTTCTCCGCGACCGGGCGCAGGCGGCGGGCCTTCGCCTCGGTGGTCTTGATCCGGCCGTGCTCGAACAGCGAGGTGGCCAGGTTCGCCAACATGAGCCGCTCGTGCGCAGCGCTGCCGCCCAGACGGGCGCCCTTGGTGGGCCTCGGCATGTGTTTCTCCTTCGGTCTGCACCGGCCGTATGAGGTACCGGTGTCAGTCACCGACGGGCGAGTGCCCGCCGGAAGTTTCAGGCAGAACCGAGGGCCCCGAACTCAGAGCTCGGGGCCCCGTGGCTCAGTACTGCTCGGTCTCGACGAAACCGGCGTCCGCGTCGTCGTCCGCGCCGAACGCGTCCGCGGCCGCGGTCGGGTCGAATCCGGGCGGGCTGTCCTTGAGCGCCAGGCCCATACCGGCCAGCTTGGCCTTGACCTCGTCGATCGACTTGGCGCCGAAGTTGCGGATGTCGAGCAGGTCCGCCTCGGACCGCGCCACGAGCTCACCCACGGAGTGGATGCCCTCGCGCTTGAGGCAGTTGTACGAACGGACGGTGAGCTCGAGCTCCTCGATCGGCAGCGCCAGATCGGCGGCCAGGGCGGCGTCCGTCGGGGACGGGCCCATGTCGATGCCCTCGGCGTCCACGTTCAGCTCGCGGGCCAGGCCGAACAGCTCGACCAGGGTCTTGCCGGCCGAGGCCATGGCGTCACGCGGGCGCATGGCCTGCTTGGTCTCGACGTCGACGATCAGCTTGTCGAAGTCGGTGCGCTGCTCGACACGGGTCGCCTCGACCTTGTAGGTGACCTTGAGCACCGGCGAGTAGATGGAGTCGACCGGGATCCGGCCGATCTCCTGGCCGACCTGCTTGTTCTGGACGGCGGAGACATAGCCGCGACCGCGCTCGACGGTCAGCTCCATCTCCAGCTTGCCCTTGCTGTTCAGCGCGGCCAGGACCAGGTCGGGGTTGTGCACCTCGACACCGGCCGGCGGGGCGATGTCGGCGGCGGTGACCAGGCCGGGGCCCTGCTTGCGCAGGTACATCACGACCGGCTCGTCGTGCTCGGAGGAGACGACCAGCTGCTTGATGTTGAGGATGAGGTCGGTGACGTCCTCCTTGACGCCCGGCACGGTGGTGAACTCGTGCAGGACCCCGTCGATCCGGATGCTGGTGACAGCCGCACCGGGGATCGAGGAGAGGAGCGTACGACGCAGGGAGTTGCCGAGGGTGTAGCCGAAGCCCGGCTCCAGCGGCTCGATCACGAACCGGGAGCGGAATTCGTCGACGACCTCTTCGGTCAACGAAGGACGCTGAGCGATCAGCATGGTGTTTGATCCTTCAGTCGTGGGCGCCCGCTATATGACGCCCTCTGTACTGACGATGGTACGGGCGGCACGGGCCAAACGGCTCGTACCGCCCGTAGCCGGAGCTACTACGTCCAGTAGTACTACGGGGAGTACTTACTTCGAGTAGAGCTCGACGATCAGCTGCTCCTGCACCTGGGTGTCGATCACCTGGCGCTCGGGCAGCGAGTGGACGAGGATCCGCAGCTGCGACGGAATGGCCTCCAGCCACGCCGGCACGGTGCGCTCGCCGGCCTCGGCCTGAGCCACCTGGAAGGGGGTCAGAGTCCGGGACTTCGGGCGGACCTCGATGATGTCGTTCACGGCGACGCGGGCCGACGGGATGTCGGTCTTGCGGCCGTTCACATTGATGTGCCCGTGGCGGACCAGCTGCCGGGCGTGGTCGCGGGACTTGGCGAAGCCGGCCCGGTAGACCACGTTGTCCAGCCGCGACTCGAGGATGCGAAGCAGGTTCTCACCGGTCTTGCCGGACTTCTGGTTCGCCTCCGCGTAGTAACCACGGAACTGCTTCTCAAGGACACCGTAGATGCGGGTGGCCTTCTGCTTCTCACGGAGCTGCAGAAGGTACTCGCTGTCCTTGGTGCGCCCGCGACCGTGCTCACCCGGGGGGTAAGGACGGATCTCGATCGGGCACTTCGCGCTCTCGCACTTGCTCCCCTTGAGGAAGAGCTTCTGCTTCTCCCGACGGCATCGCTTGCAGTCGGCCCCGGTGTAACGCGCCATTTTGTAGTTTGTCTCCTACTTCAGCTGGTCAGACGCGCCGACGCTTGGGCGGGCGGCATCCGTTGTGCGGAGTCGGAGTGACGTCCTGGATCGAACCCACCTCCAGGCCGGTGGCCTGGAGCGAGCGGATCGCGGTCTCACGGCCGGAGCCCGGACCCTTGACGAACACGTCGACCTTGCGCATGCCGTGTTCCTGCGCGCGGCGGGCGGCCGACTCGGCGGCCATCTGCGCGGCGAACGGAGTGGACTTGCGCGAGCCCTTGAAGCCGACGTGGCCGGCCGAGGCCCAAGAGATCACGTTCCCGGTCGGGTCGGTGATCGAGACGATGGTGTTGTTGAACGTGCTCTTGATGTGAGCGTGCCCGTGGGCGACGTTCTTCTTCTCCTTGCGGCGCACCTTCTTGGCGCCGGCCGTACGGCTCTTCGGAGGCATTCGGTGTATCTCCCGTGGAGGTGGTCGGTCCTACAGCCGGACCGCTTGATCAGCGTCCGGTGCGGACTACTTCTTGCCCGGCTTCTTCTTACCGGCGATGGCGCGACGCGGGCCCTTGCGGGTGCGGGCGTTGGTGCTGGTGCGCTGGCCGTGGACCGGCAGGCCGCGGCGGTGACGCAGACCCTGGTAGCAGCCGATCTCGACCTTGCGGCGGATGTCGGCCTGGATCTCGCGACGGAGGTCACCCTCGGTCTTGATGTTGTTGTCCACGTACTCGCGGATCTTGACCAGGTCCTCCTCGGCCAGGTCGCGAACGCGGGTGTCCGGGTTCACGCCGGTGGTGGCGAGGGTCTGCTGGGCAAGGGTGCGGCCGATGCCGAAGACATAGGTGAGGGCGACCTCGACGCGCTTGTCGCGCGGGAGGTCAACGCCTGCGAGGCGTGCCATGAATCTGGCTCCAGATGGTTGTCGGAGGTCTTCCGCAGCATCACTCCCGGCCGCCGCGCGGCGGCCGCCGGGTCCCCGGCCTCCGACCGGGGGTGTCGTCCCCGCGAAGGCGGGAACGGATGACTGCGTATGTACGTATGTGTATGCGTCGCGCGAAGTACTGCGAGGTGCAGGTCGTGCGGTCAGGCGTGCGTCAGCCCTGGCGCTGCTTGTGGCGCAGGTTGTCGCAGATGACCATGACCCGACCGTGGCGGCGGATCACCTTGCACTTGTCGCAGATCTTCTTGACGCTCGGCTTGACCTTCATGGGTGTGAGGTTCTCCGGGTCGTGAGATCTACTTGTAGCGGTAGACGATCCGTCCGCGCGTCAGGTCGTACGGAGACAGCTCCACGACGACCCGGTCATCGGGCAGGATGCGGATGTAGTGCATACGCATCTTGCCGCTGATGTGCGCGAGGACCTTGTGACCGTTCTGGAGCTCCACCTTGAACATCGCGTTCGGGAGAGACTCGATCACGGTGCCCTCGATTTCGATGGCGCCTTGCTTCTTGGCCATGTCCTGCTTTCGGGATCGGCTACCTTGATCGGTTCGCGACATGCCGAAGGACATGCGTGAGCCGACGTGTCAGTCTACGTCAGCGCATCGGGAAACACGAATCCGGGGCAGTATGCCCGAATACCGAGATCATTAAGCCGCTCGGGATCTTACGCCAGGGGGTCCGGGGCCGTCTGTACGCCGTACTCGGCGAGCTTGGCCGCTCCGCCGTCCACGGCGGTCAGCACCAGCGGGCCGTCCTCGGTCAGCGCGACGGTGTGCTCCCAGTGGCTGGACCAGGTGCCGTCGTCCGTCTTGACCGTCCAGTCGTCGGACAGCACGTGGGTCTTCGCGGTGCCCAGGCTCACCATGGGCTCGATCGCGATGCAGAACCCGGGCACCAGCCGAGGGCCCTTGCCGCGCTTCTTCGAGACGTAGTTCAGCAGGTGCGGGTCCATGTGCATCTGGCTGCCGATGCCGTGGCCGCCGTAGTCCTCGACGATCCCGTACTTGCCGGAGGCCGGGCGCGGCTGGCGCCGGATGTAGCCCTCGATGGCCTTGGAGATGTCGACCAGGCGGTTGCCCTTGCGGACCGCGGCGATGCCGGCCCACATGGACTCCTCGGTCACCCGGCTCAGCTCGTGCAGCTCGGGCGCGTGGCCCTCGCCCACGAAGGCGGTGAAGGCGGCGTCGCCGTGCCAGCCGTCCACGATCGCGCCCGCGTCGATGGAGATGATGTCGCCGTCCTTCAGGACGGTCTCGCGGTCCGGGATGCCGTGCACCACGACGTCGTTCACCGAGGTGCAGATGGTCGCGGGGAAGCCCCCGTAGCCGAGGAAGTTCGATTTGGCGCCGTGGTCGGCGATCACCTTGCGGGCGACGTCGTCCAGGTCCTTCGTCGACGCGCCGGGGACGGCCGCCTCACGTGTCGCCTGGTGGATGGCCGCGACGACCAGTCCCGCCTCACGCATCTTCGCGATCTGCTCGGGGGTCTTTATCTCCACCACTAGGACTGCCTTCCCGCGTTTCCGTCGCTGCTGTCGTTCACCATTGGCGACGCCGTCTGCTCAACAGTGTCTGCTCAACAGTACGGCCGCGACGCCCGAGGGGCACCGCGGCCGTTGGCCGGATCGACTCCAGACCGCCCTCAGGCCGCCTTGGCCGCCAGCGCGTCCATGGCCCGCCGAGTGACCTCGGGGACCTTGCCCAGCGCCGGGATCGTCACAACCTGGCCCTTGGCCTTGTAGTAGTCGATGATCGGCTCCGTCTCGCGGTGGTAGACCTCCAGCCGCTTGCGGACGGTCTCCTCGCTGTCGTCCTCGCGCTGGTACAGCTCACCGCCGCACTCGTCGCATACGCCTTCGGTCTTCGGCGGAGCGCCGGTGACGTGGAAGACATGGCTGCTGGCGTTGCGGCAGATGCGCCGCCCGGCGATGCGCCGGACGACCTCGTCCTCGGGGACCTCCAGGTCCAGCACCGCGTCCAGCGAGATCTGGTTCTCCCGGAGGAATGCGTCCAGCGCCTCGGCCTGCGCGAGATTGCGCGGGAAGCCGTCCAGCAGGAAGCCCTGCGCGGCGTCCGGCTGGCGCATCCGGTCTTCGGCCATGCCGATGGTGACCTCGTCCGGCACCAGCTGCCCGGCCCGCATGTACTCCTGCGCCTGTCGGCCGAGGGGCGTGCCCTGGCTGATGTTCGCGCGGAAGAGGTCGCCCGTGGAGATGTGCGGGATCGACAGGTTCTTGGCGAGGTACGCGGCCTGCGTACCCTTGCCAGCCCCAGGAGGCCCGACGAGGACGATTCGCATCAGCGGAGGAACCCTTCGTAATGTCGCTGCTGAAGCTGGCTCTCGATCTGCTTCACGGTCTCCAGGCCGACACCCACGATGATCAGGATGCTGGTCCCGCCGAACGGGAAGTTCTGATTGGCTTTGAGCGTCACCAGCGCCACCGTGGGCACCAGGGCGATCAGCCCCAGGTAGAGAGAGCCGGGCCACGTGATGCGGTTCAGCACGTAGCTCAGATACTCAGCTGTGGGACGACCTGCCCGGATGCCCGGAATGAACCCACCATACTTCTTCATGTTGTCGGCAACTTCTTCGGGGTTGAAGGAGATGGCCACATAGAAGAAAGCGAAGAAGACGATGAGCAGGAAGTAGGTGGCGATGTAGTACGGGTGATCGCCCCTGACGAAATTGGTCTCGATCCACTGGGCCCAGCCCGCTTTGGACCCGCTGAACTGAACGATCAGCGCGGGAATGTACAGCAGCGAGGACGCGAAGATGACGGGAATCACACCCGCCTGGTTGACCTTCATCGGAATGTAGGTCGAGGTTCCGCCGTACGAGCGACGGCCGATCATGCGCTTGGCGTACTGGACCGGGATGCGGCGCTGCGCCTGCTCGACGAAGACCACCAGGCCGACCATGACCAGACCACACGCGACGACCAGGCTGAACTCCAGCCAGCCGCCCATGATCTTGCCCTGCTGCTTGATCGCCCACATGGCGCTCGGGAAGCCGGCCGCGATGGAGACGAACATCAGGATGGACATGCCGTTGCCGATGCCGCGGTCGGTCACCAGCTCACCGAGCCACATGATGAGCGCCGTGCCCGCGGTCATCGTGATGACCATCACGACTGTGGTGAAGATCGCGTCGTCCTTGACGATCTGGTTGCCGACGTCGCATGCCTGGAACAGCTGGCCACTGCGGGCGGTGGCCACCAGGCCGGTGCCCTGCAGAATCGCGAGCGCCACGGTCAGGTAGCGGGTGTACTGTGTGATCTTCGCCTGACCCGACTGGCCCTCTTTTTTGAGGGCTTCGAGGCGCGGGATCACCACGGTCAGCAGCTGCAGGATGATGCTCGCCGTGATGTACGGCATGATCCCGAGCGCGAAGATGGTGATCTGCAGCAGCGCGCCGCCGCTGAACATGTTCACCAGGCCGAAGAGCCCCTGCTGACCCTTCGCCTGATCGATACAGGTCTGGACGTTCTTGTAGTCGATGCCCGGGATCGGGATATGTTGCCCGAGCCGGAACAACACGATGATGCCCAGCGTGAACAGCAGCTTCTTGCGCAGGTCGGGCGTCTTGAACGCCCGGGCGAACGCGGTGAGCACGGTGCCTCCTGCGCCCCCCGCGTCAGGCGCGAGAGGTGACGGTCTTGAGGATCGACGAATAAGTTACGGCGAGTACTTATAGGGCAAGGCCCGCGCGAGCACAGACCGCGCGGAAGGTAACAACGCACGCCACCTTACCGGCGACCTGGCCCCCCTTGGAACGACCAACCGGGGATGCCCCGTATCTGGGGCATCCCCGGCCAGGTGTGCCACCGTTCTCAGACGAGCTCGGTGACCGTGCCTCCAGCGGCGGTGATCTTCTCCTTGGCGGAGCCGGAGACGGCGTCGACCGTCACCTGGAGCGCCACGGAGACCTCGCCGGTGCCCAGCACCTTGACGAGCTGGTTCTTGCGCACCGCGCCCTTGGCGACCAGGTCGGCCACCGTGACCTCGCCACCCTGCGGGTAGAGCGCGGCCAGCTTGTCCAGGTTCACGACCTGGTACTCGGTGCGGAACGGGTTCTTGAAGCCCTTGAGCTTCGGGAGCCGCATGTGGAGGGGCATCTGCCCACCCTCGAAGCGCTCCGGAACCTGGTAGCGGGCCTTGGTGCCCTTGGTGCCACGACCAGCGGTCTTACCCTTGGACGCCTCACCACGACCGACACGGGTCTTGGCGGTCTTGGCGCCCGGGGCGGGCCGGAGGTTGTGGACCTTCAGCGGGTTGTTGCTGTCCGCCATGTCAGTCGACCTCCTCGACCGTCACGAGGTGCCGCACGGTCTGGGCCATGCCGCGGAACTCGGGGCGGTCCTCCTTGACAACCGTGTCGCCCAGCCGCTTCAGGCCGAGCGAGCGCAGGGTGTCGCGGTGGTTCTGCTTGCTGCCGATGTACGACTTCGTCTGCGTGATCTTCAGGCGGGCCATGCTCACGCACCCACCCCGGCACGCGCCCGCAGCAGAGCTGCGGGGGCGACGTCCTCGAGCGGCAGACCACGACGGGCGGCGATCTCCTCGGGGCGCTGAAGGCCCTGAAGAGCGGTCACCGTGGCGTGCACGATGTTGATCGGGTTCGACGAGCCGAGCGACTTGCTGAGCACGTCGTGGATGCCCGCGCACTCCAGCACGGCGCGCACCGGGCCACCGGCGATCACACCGGTACCGGGCGAAGCCGGCTTGAGCAGCACGACGCCCGCGGCCTTCTCGCCCTGAATCGGGTGCGGGATGGTGCCGGCGATCCGGGGGACCTTGAAGAAGTGCTTCTTGGCCTCCTCCACACCCTTGGCGATGGCGGCCGGCACCTCCTTGGCCTTGCCGTAACCGACACCCACGGTGCCGTCACCGTCGCCCACCACGACCAGCGCGGTGAAGCTGAAGCGACGACCACCCTTCACAACCTTGGCGACGCGGTTGATCGCGACAACGCGCTCGACGTAAGCGGTCTTCTCGGCAGCTGCGCCGCCGTCCCGCCGGTCCTTCCGGTCCCGCCGCTCGCCGCCACCGGCGCCGCCACCGCGGCGCTGGGGTCCAGCCATTGGAATTACCTCTCTCGTTTATGTCCGCTGTGCGTAGGGACCTGGGCTAGAACTTCAGCCCGGCCTCGCGGGCGGCGTCCGCCAGAGCGGCGATCCGCCCGGCGTACTGGTTGCCACCGCGGTCGAAGACGACGGCTTCGACACCCGCCGCCTTGGCCCGCTCGGCCACCAGGGCGCCGACCTGCTTGGCCTGCGCGCTCTTGTCACCCTCAGCGCCACGGATGGACGTGTCCAGCGTCGACGCCGAGGCCAGCGTGTGGCCCGCGATGTCGTCGATGACCTGCGCCACCATGTGACGGTTGGAGCGCGTCACGACGAGGCGGGGGCGCTCGGAGGTACCGGAGATCCGCTTGCGGACGCGGATGTGACGGCGCTTGACGGCAGCGGCCTTGCGGGCGTTGCCCTTGGCGATCTTCACACCGTATGCCATGGCTTACTTACCAGCCTTTCCGACCTTGCGGCGGATGACCTCGCCCGCGTACTTCACGCCCTTGGCCTTGTACGGGTCGGGCTTGCGCAGCTTGCGGATGTTCGCGGCGACCTCGCCGACCTTCTGCTTGTCGATGCCCTCGACGCTCAGCTTGGTCGGGGACTCCACCTTGAAGGAGATGCCCTCAGGGGCTTCAACCACGATCGGGTGGCTGTAGCCCAGGGCGAACTCCAGGTTGGAGCCCTTCGCCTGGACGCGGTAACCGACACCGCTGATTTCGAGCGCCTTGCTGTAGCCCTGGGTCACGCCGGTGATCATGTTCGCCACCAGCGTGCGGGACAGGCCGTGCAGGGCCTTGTTCTGACGCTCGTCGTTCGGGCGGATGACAACGAGCGTGTTGTCCTCACCCTTGGCGACCTCGATGGGCGCGGCGACGGTGTGCGAGAGAGAACCCTTGGGGCCCTTCACTGCGACCGTACGGCCATCGATGGTGACGTCCACACCAGCGGGAACCTGGATGGGCAGCCGTCCAATTCGCGACATGGCTCTTCCTCCGTTCCCTGGTTACCAGACGTAGGCGAGGACTTCCCCGCCCACACCCTTCTTGCCTGCCTGCTTGTCGGTGAGGAGCCCGTGTGACGTGGAGATGATCGCCACGCCCAGGCCGCCGAGCACCTTCGGCAGGTTGGTGGACTTTGCGTAGACCCGCAGACCCGGCTTCGAAATCCGCTTGATGCCGGCGATCGAGCGCTCGCGGTTGGGGCCGAACTTCAGCTCGAGGACGAGGCTCTTGCCGACCTCGGCGTCCTCGACCTTCCAGCCGGTGATGTAGCCCTCCTGCTGGAGGATCTCCGCGATGTGCGACTTGATCTTGCTGTGCGGCATCACGACGGAGTCGTGGTATGCCGAGTTCGCGTTTCGCAGACGGGTCAGCATGTCTGCGATCGGATCGGTCATGGTCATGATGGCCTTCGGCCTCTCTCGCCGGGGTTTCCTATCTGCGCCATCCCTCTCACCCACTCACTGGTGGGCACGGGTGCGGCGCGGGGACCTACGGCGTAGTAAGCGTCATACAGCGGGCTACGCCCGCGGACGATGTGGGCAGCGGGGGCCCAACCCCACAAGCTTACGGGATTGTGGGGCGGGCTCCCGCCATCCATTTGCTTACCGAGAGTCCTGGTTCATCCCGATTCGGGGATTACCAGGAGCTCTTGGTCACGCCCGGCAGCTCGCCACGGTGAGCCATCTCACGAAGGCACACGCGGCACAGGCCGAACTTGCGGTAGACGGAGTGGGGCCGGCCGCAGCGCTGGCAGCGGGTGTACCCGCGCACACCGAACTTCGGCTTACGGGCGGCCTTCGCGATCAGAGCCTTCTTCGCCACGGTCAGTTCTCCTTGAACGGGAAGCCGAGGAGACGAAGCAGGGCACGGCCTTCCTCGTCGTTGGACGCCGTGGTCACCACGGTGATGTCCATGCCCCGTACCCGGTCGATCTTGTCCTGGTCGATCTCGTGGAACATGACCTGCTCCGTGAGACCGAAGGTGTAGTTGCCCCGGCCGTCGAACTGCTTGGGCGACAGACCACGGAAGTCGCGGATGCGCGGCAGCGCGAGCGACAGCAGGCGGTCCAGGAACTCCCACATGCGGTCACCGCGGAGGGTGACGTGGGCACCGATCGGCTGGCCCTCGCGCAGCTTGAACTGCGCGATGGACTTACGGGCCTTGGTGACGGCCGGCTTCTGGCCGGTGATCGTGGCGAGGTCACGGATGGCGCCCTCGATCAGCTTGGAGTCGCGGGCGGCGTCGCCCACACCCATGTTGACCACGATCTTGGTGAGACCCGGGATCTGCATGACGTTCTCGTAGGAGAACTGGTCCTTCAGCTTGCCCTGGATCTCTTCGCGGTAGCGCAGCTTGAGGCGCGGTGCAGTGGTGGTGGCAGTCATCAGATGTCCTCACCGGTCCGCTTGGCAACGCGGATCTTGTTGCCCTCGTCGTCGAAGCGGTATCCGACGCGGGTGACGACCTTCTTACCGTCCTTCTCCACCACGAGCTGAACATTGCTCACGTGGATCGGGGCCTCGGTCGTCACGATGCCGCCGGTCTTCGAGCCACGAGCGGTCTGGCCGGCCTTGGTGTGCTTCTTGACCCGGTTGACACCCTCGACCAGGACGCGGTCCTCGCGGGGGTAGGCCTGGATGACCTTGCCCTGCTTGCCCTTGTCCTTGCCGGTGATGACCTGAACCAGGTCGCCCTTCTTGATCTTCATCGGTTACAGCACCTCCGGCGCGAGCGAGACGATCTTCATGAACTTCTTCTCGCGCAGCTCACGGCCCACCGGGCCGAAAATACGGGTGCCGCGGGGGTCGCCATCGTTCTTGAGGATGACGGCCGCGTTCTCGTCGAAGCGGATGTACGAGCCGTCCGGGCGGCGGCGCTCCTTGACGGTGCGCACGATGACCGCCTTGACGACCTCGCCCTTCTTCACGTTGCCACCGGGGATCGCGTCCTTGACGGTGGCGACGATGACGTCACCGATGCCCGCGTAGCGGCGACCGGAACCACCGAGAACACGGATGCAAAGGATCTCCTTCGCGCCCGTGTTGTCGGCGACGCGCAGTCGCGACTCCTGCTGGATCACGTCTATCTCCTGATCGTCTGCCGGTTCCCGGCAAGGGCCCTGTTACGGGCCCCTGCCGAGCCTGGCGGAACTGGCCTGGGGGCTGCTGCCCTCAGGAAATTACTTGGCCTTCTCGAGGATCTCGACGACGCGCCAGCGCTTGGTCGCGGACAGCGGCCGGGTCTCCATCAGGAGGACGCGGTCGCCGATACCCGCGGCGTTCTGCTCGTCGTGCGCCTTGAGCTTGTTCGTACGGCGGATGACCTTGCCGTACAGCGCGTGCTTGACGCGGTCCTCGACGGCGACGACGACGGTCTTGTCCATCTTGTCGCTGACGACCAGACCCTCACGGGTCTTGCGGAAGCCGCGCTGCTCGTTCGTTTCTGCAGTCACATTCGTCTCGCTCATCAGGCGCTCTCCACCGTCTCGATGCCAAGCTCGCGCTCCCGCATCAGGGTGTAGATCCGGGCGATGTCCTTGCGGACCTCCTTCAGCCGGCCGTGGTTCTCGAGCTGTCCGGTCGCCGCCTGGAAGCGGAGGTTGAACAGCTCTTCCTTGGCCTCACGCAGCTTGGCAACGAGGTCCTCGTTGTTCAGCTCACGCAGCTCGGACGCCTTGGTACCGGCCGCCATCACGACTCACCTGCCTCGCGCCGCACGATCCGGCACTTCATCGGGAGCTTGTGAGCAGCGCGGGTGAGCGCCTCACGCGCAGTCTTCTCGTTCGGGTAGGACAGCTCGAACATCACCCGACCGGGCTTGACGTTCGCGATCCACCACTCCGGCGAGCCCTTACCGGAACCCATGCGGGTCTCGGCGGGCTTCTTCGTCAGCGGACGGTCCGGGTAGATGTTGATCCAGACCTTGCCGCCACGCTTGATGTGGCGGGTCATCGCGATACGCGCGGCCTCGATCTGACGGTTGGTGACGTACGCCGGGGTGACGGCCTGAATGCCGTACTCGCCGAACGCCAGCTCGGTGCCGCCCTTGGCCATACCCGACCGCTTCGGGTGGTGCTGCTTGCGGTGCTTGACCCTGCGAGGGATCAGCATGTCGGTCAGGCCTCCGTTCCGGTGCTCTCAGCAGCCGGAGCAGCGGCGGCGGCCTCGGCCTTGGGGGCCTCGGCGGCGGCGTTCTGCTGCTGCGGCTTACGGCCGCGGCCACCGCGCTCGCCACCACGGCGCTGCGGGCGGTCGCTGCCACCACCACGCGACGGGCGGTTGCCCGCACGGGCGGCGGCGTTCTCAGCGCGGACCTCGGCGATGTTCTTGACGTCGCCCTTGTAGATCCAGACCTTCACGCCGATGCGGCCGAAGGTCGTACGGGCCTCGAAGAAGCCGTAGTCGACGTTCGCGCGGAGCGTGTGCAGGGGCACGCGGCCCTCACGGTAGAACTCCGAACGGGACATCTCGGCGCCACCGAGACGGCCACCACACTGGATCTTGATGCCCTTGGCGCCGGCCTTCATCGTGCTCTGCATCGACTTGCGCATCGCACGACGGAAGGAGACGCGGGAGGAAAGCTGCTCGGCGACGGCCTGGGCCACCAGCTGAGCGTCCACCTCGGGGTTCTTGACCTCGAGGATGTTCAGCTGGACCTGCTTGCCGGTGAGCTTCTCCAGCTCGCCGCGGATGCGGTCGGCCTCGGCGCCGCGGCGGCCGATGACGATGCCCGGCCGGGCGGTGTGGATGTCGACGCGGACGCGGTCACGGGTGCGCTCGATCTCCACCTTGGAGATACCGGCGCGCTCCATGCCCTTCGTCATCATCCGGCGGATGGCGACGTCTTCCTTGACGTAGTCCTTGTACAGCTTGTCGGCGTACCAGCGGGACTTGAAGTCCGTGGTGATGCCGAGCCGGAACCCATGCGGGTTAACCTTCTGGCCCATTACCGGGTTCCTTCCTTGCTGCTGACGACCACGGTGATGTGGCTGGTCCGCTTGCGGATCCGGTAGGCGCGGCCCTGGGCGCGCGGACGGAACCGCTTCAGAGTCGGGCCCTCGTCGACGTACGCCTCGGAGATGACGAGGCTGTCGGCGTCGGTGTGGTCGTAGTTGTGCGCGGCGTTGGCGATGGCGCTGTCCAGCACCTTGCCGACCGGCACGCTCGCGGCCTGCGGAGCGAATCGCAGGACCGCCTGAGCCTCCGTGGCGTTCATGCCACGGATGAGGTCCACCACGCGGCGGGCCTTCATGGGCGTGACGCGGATGTACCGCGCCTGGGCCCTGGCTTCCATGGTTGTCCCTTCGGTGTCTGTCTGAGTCATTCGCTTGTTCCGCTGATCAGCGACGACGCGACTTGCGGTCGTCCTTCTCGTGGCCGCGGAAGGTGCGGGTCGGCGCGAACTCGCCGAGCTTGTGGCCGACCATCGACTCGGTGACGAACACCGGGACGTGCTTGCGGCCGTCGTGCACCGCGATCGTGTGGCCGAGCATGGCCGGGACGATCATCGAGCGGCGGGACCAGGTCTTGATGACGTTCTTGGTGCCGGCTTCGTTCTGGACATCCACCTTCTTGATCAGGTGGTCGTCGACGAAGGGCCCCTTCTTGAGACTGCGCGGCATCTAAACCCGCTCCTAGCGCTTCTTGTTCGTCTTGCGGCGGCGGACGATGTACTTGTTGCTGGCCTTCTTCGGCGAGCGAGTACGACCTTCCTTCTGGCCCCACGGGGAAACCGGGTGGCGGCCACCGGAGGTCTTGCCCTCACCACCACCGTGCGGGTGGTCGACCGGGTTCATCACGACACCACGCACGGTCGGGCGAACGCCCTTCCAGCGCATACGGCCGGCCTTGCCCCAGTTGATGTTCGACTGCTCGGCATTGCCGACCTCGCCGACGGTGGCGCGGCAGCGGATGTCGACCAGGCGGACCTCACCGGAGGGCATGCGCAGGTGCGCGAAGGAGCCCTCCTTGGCCAGCAGCTGCACGGAGGCACCCGCGGAGCGGGCGAACTTCGCGCCGCCGCCGGGCCGCAGCTCGATGGCGTGGATCGTGGTACCGACCGGGATGTTGCGCAGCGCCAGGTTGTTGCCCGGCTTGATGTCGGCCCCGGGGCCGTTCTCGACCCGGTCGCCCTGCGACAGGCCGCGCGGCGCGATGATGTAGCGCTTCTCGCCGTCGGCGTAGTGCAGCAGCGCGATGCGCGCGGTGCGGTTGGGGTCGTACTCGATGTGTGCGACCTTCGCCGGGACGCCGTCCTTGTCATGACGGCGGAAGTCGATCACGCGGTACGCACGCTTGTGACCGCCACCCTGGTGGCGGACCGTGATGCGGCCGGCGTTGTTACGACCACCCTTGCTGTGCAGCGGGCGGACCAGCGACTTCTCCGGCGTGGACCGCGTGATCTCGACGAAGTCGGCGACGCTGGAGCCACGACGGCCCGGGGTCGTCGGCTTGTACTTGCGGATACCCATTTCTCAGTCCTCGGAAGATTCCGGACTTCTGGACGCTCCGATCTCCGTTAGGAGACCGGGCCGCCGAAGATGTCGATTCGGTCGCCCTCGGCGAGGGTCACGATGGCGCGCTTGGTGTCCTTGCGCTTGCCGAAACCGGTGCGGGTCCGCTTGCGCTTGCCCTGCCGGTTGATCGTGTTGACCCCGGTGACCTTGACCGAGAAGACCGCCTCGACGGCCTGCTTGATCTGGGTCTTGTTGGCGCCGGGCGCGACGATGAACGTGTACTTGTTCTCGTCGAGCAGCGCGTAGCTCTTCTCGGACACGACCGGCTTGACGAGAACGTCGCGGGGGTCCGTGAAGGTCTTGCTGGTGACAGCGGTCGCCTCACTCATCAGGCGGCGCTCCCTTCGGTCTTCTCAGCGGCCTTGGGACCAGCCACGAAGGACTCGAAGGCGGCCTTGGTGAAGACCACGTCATCGGAGACGAGCACGTCGTACGTGTTCAGCTGGCCCGGCTCCAGGATGTGCACCTGGGGCAGGTTGCGGGCGGACAGCCACGCGGCCTCGTCGCTCCGCTCGACGACCAGGAGCAGGTTCTTGCGCTCGCTGATCTTGCCGAACAGGGTCTTGGCGGCCTTGGTGGAGACCTCGCCCTCGATCACGCCGGTCACGACGTGGATGCGGCTGTGGCGCGCCCGGTCCGAGAGGGCACCGCGCAGCGCGGCGGCCTTCATCTTCTTCGGGGTGCGCTGGCTGTAGTCGCGCGGCACGGGGCCGTGCACGACGCCACCGCCGGCGAACTGCGGCGCGCGGGTCGAGCCCTGACGGGCGCGGCCGGTGCCCTTCTGGCGGTACGGCTTCTTGCCACCGCCGCGGACCTCGCCACGGGTCTTGGTCTTGTGCGTGCCCTGGCGGGCAGCGGCCAGCTGGGCGACGACGACCTGGTGGATCAGCGGAACGCTGACCTGCGCGTCGAAGATCTCCGCGGGGAGCTCGACGGTCCCGGCCTTGTCGCCTGCCGGCGAAAGGATGTCAATGGTGCTCATCGGTTACCTCAGGCCCCCTTGGCCGCGGTACGGACCAGGACGAGGCCGCCGTTCGGACCAGGAACCGCTCCCTTGATCAGGAGCAGGCCCTTCTCCGCGTCAACGGCGTGGACGGTCAGGTTCTGGGTGGTGACCCGCTCGTTGCCCATGCGGCCGGCCATGCGCAGGCCCTTGAACACGCGGCCCGGGGTGGCGCAGCCACCGATGGAGCCCGGCGAGCGGTGCTTGCGCTGGGTGCCGTGGCCGGCGCCCAGGCCCTTGAAGCCGTGGCGCTTCATGACACCGGCGGTGCCCTTGCCCTTGCTGGTGCCGGTCACATCGACCTTCACACCGGACTCGAACACCTCGGCGGTGACCTCCTGGCCGAGCGTGTACTCGCTGCTGTCAGCGGTACGCAGCTCCACCAGGTGGCGGCGCGGGGTGACGTCGGCCTTGGCGAAGTGGCCCTTGAGGGGCTTGTTCACCTTGCGCGGGTCGATCTCGCCGAAGGCGATTTGGACGGCGTCGTAGCCATCCGAGTCAGCGGTACGGACCTGGGTCACGACACAGGGACCGGCCTTGACGACGGTGACCGGGACGATGCGGTTGTTCTCGTCCCACACCTGCGTCATGCCGAGCTTCTCGCCCAGGACGCCCTTGATCTGCTTAGCCATCTCGCGCGTCACCTCAGAGCTTGATCTCGATGTCGACGCCGGCCGGCAGGTCGAGACGCATCAGCGAGTCGACGGTCTTCGGCGTGGGGTCGAGGATGTCGATGAGGCGCTTGTGCGTACGCATCTCGAAGTGCTCGCGCGAGTCCTTGTACTTGTGCGGCGACTTGATGACGCAGTACACGTTCTTCTCTGTGGGCAGCGGCACCGGGCCCGCGACCGACGCACCAGTGCGGGTCACCGTCTCGACGATCTTCTTCGCCGAGGAGTCGATGACCTCGTGGTCGTAGGCCTTGAGCCGGATGCGGATCTTCTGTCCCGCCATGGCTACTTCGTAGTCCTGTCTCTCGTAACGCTCCGGAACCCGGTCGGCTCCCGCCCTTCCCCGCCTCACCTCCGACCCACGCGGTCGGGCGTGTCGCGCCCCCTCCAGCAAATCTCCGCAGGAGAAATCCCTTATGGAAGAGGGTTGTGGGGGAAGAACACCCACCGGGTGCCTGGCCGGGGCCCCGCTGACACTTCCCGGAAGATTCCCGTACGTCCGCCCCTGATAAGAGGCGACGAGTACTGTGGGACTCGCTTCCGGTCCTCCCGGCGGGAGGCGCGCAGCATCGGCACTCAACCGAGCAACCCGGACAGTCTGCCACACGGACCATGCCGGATGCCAATTGGGAAGCGGGGAAGCGTACCCCCTGAGGGGGGCTCTTCAAACTCTGCGCGCGCCCGAGGCCCCAGCACACGGACACGTGTCACTGTGCCCTCACCAGGATGTCACCGAATGTGACCCCGGGCACAGCAGGGTGCGCGGCCCAACCCGCGCCACTCCCCGCGCGTCTCTCTCCGGGGGAACACACGACGGACTCCGGGGCACGGACATGCTCACGCGGCCGATACGCCCGCCCCGCTGACACCCGCTGGAAGTGCCCCCATGACCTTCACCGCGCAGGCCCGCAAGCGGCCCGCCTCGCCCCCACGGCGACGGCGCACCCGGAGCACCCGCCCCCGGAACATGGCTGTGGCGCTGGCCGCCGGCGCGGCCCTGATCGCCGGGGTGGTGTTCGCGTTACGCGACGGCGGCGGAGACGGCGGCACGCCCCGCGCCGCGGACCCGGCGACCCCGCTGCCCGACGCCATCTCGGCCACCTCCAGACCCCCTCGCCCGGGCTCTCCCGCCACCGCGACCGGCGTGTTCGTCACCGCGAAGTCCTCCGGCGCGGTGATCGGCGAGGGAAGCGACCTGCTGCGGTTCAAGGTCATGGTGGAGAAGGGCACCGGCGTCGACCCGAAGCGGGCCGCCGCCGAGATCTCCGCCGTCCTGGCCGACAAGCGCGGCTGGACCAACGACGGCGAGCACTCCTTCCGGCTGGTCGCCGACGGCCCCTCCGACTTCGAGGTCAAGATCGCCACCCCGGACACGGTCGACAAGATCTGCGGCGCCGTGGGCCTGGACACCCACGGCGAGGTCAACTGCGACGCCGGAACCCAGATCATGGTCAACCTCAAGCGCTGGAACACCGGCTCGCCCGAGTTCTCCGGCCCCATCAGCGGCTACCGGGCGCTGATCGTCAACCACGAGGTCGGCCACCGCATCGGCCACGGCCACGAGACCTGCCCGGGGAAGGGCAGACGGGCGCCGGTGATGATGCAGCAGATATACGGACTCAAGGGCTGTGTCGCGAACGAGTGGCCCTACGACGCGAAAGGCCGGTACATCGAGGGCCCGGCGGTCCCATGACGACTACATGTGATCGATCTGGGTCAGGTCCGGGGCGTCACGGGGGCCCAGGACGACGGGCCGGCAACGATCAGGTTCCCGTCGATCAGCTCGGTGTGTCGCGGGAGGTCGGGCCCATTGAAGAGATCGTCCACGGTGTAGCCGTGTGGTCGGTGCTTGCATGGGCGAGATCTTCGACCGTGTACCCAAGGCAGCGCCCCAGCCTGCGACAAAGCCGCACATACGGAGGAAACGCATCGCACGAGGTTGACGGCTGACCGGAGTATCGGCTGCGCCGCCGCGGAGCCCACACCATGCTCGCCGACCTCCGCGACCCCGCCACCGCTGAGCGGGCCTGGGGGTGTGGTGGCAGGATCTCGAGGGCCGCTTGTCGGCGTCACACGAGGATCAGACCAAAGCACGGCTCCTGGCGGCCGTTACCGTACTTTCGGCCGGTCCGCCCTGCACCCTCGGTTTCTAGCGTCAGCGGTATGGATACGGGTAACACGGCCGGGCGCACGAGGCCGGGCGGAGGCGCGGTCAACGCCGGGCTCGGCGCAGTGTTCGCGCTGGGGATCGCCTTCACGGCCTTCATGCTGATCCGCAGTTGGGGCGGGGCCTCCTGGGTGTTCACGACCGGCGTCGGCGTGGGGGTGTGCTCCCTCGCCCTGCTTCGCGAGCGGCAGCGGGCGCGGACCGCGGTCGCGGGCTCGGCCGTCGCGGCCGCCGCCGTCACGGTGTCCGGGCTCGCCGACCTGCCGCAGGAGCCGAGCCCCGCCACAGCGCTCGGCCTTTCCGTGCTCATCGGCTCCGCGATCCGGACCCTGCCGCCCGCACAGGCCGGCGGGATCGCCTTGGCGGGGCTCGCGGTGGTGGCGGGCGCCTGGATCTTCGGAGCCGGTGCCATCCCGGTGCTGGCCACACTGGCCTGGATCGCCGCCCTGGTGACGGGCGTTGGCCTGCGGACCCTCGGCAAGGGCCACCGCGGCCCCGCCGAGCGGCACGGCCGGTAGTCGGCGGATCTGTAGCGTGAGCACGGTGACCATGCTGGACCGCGGCGCCAGGATCGCCTCCGCCACCGGACTCGGTGCCCTGTTTCTCGCGGCGCTCGTCACCCAGGCCGTCGCCATCGCGCAGAGCTGGGGCGCCCGGTACTGGCTCCCCGGCGCCGTCACCGCGGTGACGGTGTGCCTGCTCGCACTGCTGTGTCGTCGGCAGCGGGCTTGGTTCGCGGTCGCGGGCTTGGCCGTCGCGGCCGCCGCCATCACGGTGTCCGGGCTCGCCGACCTGCCGCAGGAGCCGAGCCCCGCCACAGCGCTCGGCCTTTCCGTGCTCGTGGGCACCGCGATCCGGACCCTGCCGCCCGTACCCGCCGGGGCCATCGCCGCCGCGGGGCTCACGGTGGTGGTCGGCGGCCAGTTCGCCGCCCGACCGGCCACCTCCGGCATCACGGGAGTGACCGGAGTGAACGGCCTGGCCTGGCTGGCCGCCGTCGTCGTGGGGCTCTCGCTGCGGTTACTCGACGGCCGGGCTCTGGCCACCGCCGAGAGGGTGCGCCGGGATGAGCGTCTTGAGCTGGCCCGGGAGTTGCACGACGTTGTGGCCCACTACATCACCGGCATGCTGATCCAGGCCCAGGCCGCTCAGCTCGTCGGGCGCAAGGACCCCGGGAAGGTGGCGGACTCCCTGGCCGACATCGAGGCCTGTGCCTCCGACGCCCTCACCGCCATGCGCCGGGTCGTGGGGCTGCTGCGCGACGACGCGGCGCCCGCCTCGCCGGGCCCCGAGAGGCTCAGCGCACTGGTCGAGCGCTTCAACCACCAAGGCCCGCGGGTCTGTTTGCGGATGCCCGACAGCTCCGACGGTGAAGCGGCGTGGCCACCGGAGGTGACCAGCACCGTGTACCGGATCGTTCGCGAAGCTCTGACGAACGTCCAGCGCCACGCGCCGCAGGCCGGCTCGGTGTCGGTCACCGTCGGCCACGGCCCGCGACTCGTCACCGTCGAGGTCGTCGACGACGCCCCGCCCGGCCCCGGACGGCCCGCACACCGCGGTGGGTACGGTTTGATCGGTATGCGCGAGCGGGTCGAATCACTCGGCGGCACGCTGTCCGCCGGCCCTCGCCACGGCGCCGGCTGGTCCGTGCGGGCCACCCTGCCCATTCCCACGGGGGAGCCATCATGACCATCAACGTCCTGATCGCCGACGACCAGGCCATGATCCGCAGCGGTCTGCGACTCATCCTCGAGGACCAGCCCGACATCAGCGTCGTCGCGGAGGCCGCGGACGGTGCCGAGGCCGTCTCCCTGGCCCGACGGCTGCGCCCGGACGTGTGCCTCGTGGACGTCAGAATGCCCCGCCTCGACGGAATCGACGTCACCCGCGCGCTCGCCGGCCCCGGTGTGCGCGACCCGCTGCGGGTCGTCGTGGTCACCACCTTCGACCTGGACGAGTACGTGTACGGCGCGCTGCGCGGCGGTGCGGTGGGCTTCGTCCTCAAGGACGCCGGCCCCGCCCTGCTGGTCGAGGCCATCCGGGCGGCCGCGAACGGTGAAGCGCTGGTCTCACCATCCGTCACCGTTCGGCTGCTGCGGCACCTGGCGGCCTCCGGGGCGCCGGGCTCCGCCGGCAAGGAGCCACTGCCGCTGTCCGAGCGCGAGCTCCAAGTCGTGCGGGCCATCGCGCGCGGCCGCACCAACCAGGAGATCGGGACAGAGTTGTTCATCTCCCTGAGCACGGTCAAGAGCCATCTGTCCGTCATCCAGCGCAAGCTCGGGGTGCGCAACCGGGTCGCGATCGCCGCCTGGGCCTGGGAGAACCGCGTCGTGGTGAGTACCACGTAGCGGCCCTCTCCTCCTCCCCGAACAAAAACACGACCGGCCCGGCTCCCCGGGAAAGACCGGCCGAAAGACCGGTCACCAGCGGCCAGGACCGTGCTTTGGGCCGGTGCCGGGGAACGGCACCGGTTTCCAGGATGGGGCCATGCCCAACGAGCAATCCCCACCGGTACTTCAGGCCCAGGGCCTGACCAAGAGGTACGGCCGCCGCACGGCGCTGAACGACATCAACCTCACCGTTCCCCCCGGCCGCGTCATCGGTCTGGTCGGCCCGAACGGGGCCGGCAAGTCGACACTGCTGCACCTGGCCTGCGGGCTGACCGAGCCGACGTCCGGCCGGCTCGACGTGCTGGGATCCCGCCCGGCGGCCAGCGCCTCGCACCTGGCGAGGGTGGGGTTCGTAGCGCAGGACACACCCGTGTACGGGTCGTTCAGCGTGGCCGATCACCTGCGCCTGGGCGCGCGGCTGAACCCCTCGTGGGACCAGGCCCTGGCCGAGCGGCGGATCGCGCAGGTCGGGCTGGGCCCGGCCCAGAAGGCCGGGCGGCTCTCCGGCGGCCAGCGCGCGCAGCTGGCGCTGACGATCGCGGCCGCGACCCGCCCCGAGCTGCTGATCTTCGACGAGCCGGCCGCCGCGCTCGATCCGCTGGCACGACAGGCGTTCCTCGCGAATCTGATGGAGTTCGTCACCGAGCTCGGCGCCGGCGCGGTGCTGTCATCACACCTTCTCGGCGACATCGAGCGGGTCTGCGACCACCTCATCGTGCTGTGCGCCTCCCGGGTGCAGCTCGCCGGCGACATCCCCGACCTGCTGGCCGCCCACCACCGGCTGGTCGCACCGCGCGACGCACTCGACCGGCTGCCCGCCGGGGTCGAGGTCATCCAGGTGACGGACGAGGACGGCGGGCGGCGCGTCAGCGCGCTCGTACGCGGCGAGGCGGGAGGGCCGCCGCTGCCGGTGCCCGGCTCGGTCGAGCCCGTCACGCTCGAAGAGCTCGTCCTCGCCTACATGACCCGGGCGACCGGGCCCGCCGCCCGCGTCGGGGCCACCACGGGAAGGAACGAGCGATGATCTGGCTGAGCTGGCGGCAGTTCCGCGCCCAGGCGCTCGTCGCCATCGTCGCGTTGGCTCTGGCCGCCGCCTACCTGGGGTATCTCGGCCTGGACATCCGCGACGCCCACGACGCGTACCAGGCACGGTGCCGGAACGCGGGTGACTGCGCCGAGGCCGCGGCCCAGTTCCAAAGCGCCTACAAGAACACGCTGCTGTTCCTCGCCTGTGGGCTCGCGCTGGTCCCCGCCGTCATCGGCGCGTTCTGGGGCGCGCCGCTCATCGCCCGGGAGCTCGAAGCCGGCACCCACCGGCTGGTGTGGAACCAGAGCGTCACCCGCCGCCGATGGCTCCTGACCAAGCTCCTGGTTGTCGGTCTGGCCGCCATGGCCGTGACGGGCGCGGCCAGTGCGCTGCTCACCTGGGCGACCAGCCCGTTCGACCAGGTCGCCCAGGACCGTTTCGAGGCCCTGGTGTTCGGCGCCCGCGGCATCGTGCCCATCGGCTACGCCGCCCTCGCCGTCGTGCTCGGCGCCGTCATCGGGCTTCTGCTGCGCCGGACCCTGCCCGCGATGGCACTCACCCTCGTGGCTTTCCTCGCGCTCCAATTCCTGGTGCCCAACTTCGTGCGACCCCACCTCATGTCCCCCGAGTCGGCGTCGCTGCCCATGACCACCCAGGCCATCAACGAGGCCGAAAATTTGGGCAGCATCAGCGGCGGCGTCGTCATCGGTGGCCTGGAGCTGCCCGACGCCCCCGGCGCCTGGATCAGCCACACGAGCCCGCTGCGCACCGCGGACGGCCGGTCACTCGGCGAGGCGGTGTTCAACAAGTGCCTCGACGACCCACCGGAGACGGGCGCCGACGGCAGGTTCGGGGACACCGCGGTGTGCCTCGGCGCACTCGACCTCCACGTCGACGTCTCGTACCACCCCAAGGAACGCTATTGGCCGTTCCAATGGATGGAGACGGCGCTCTACCTCGCGGTCAGCGCCCTCCTGACGGCCTTCGGCCTCTGGCGCGTCCGGCGTCGGTCGAGCTGAAGCGCCGGGCAAGGCGCCTCGTTGGGGGAGCCCGGCCGCCTGCTCGAGCTCCCTGATCCCTTCCGTCGGCCTTCCCGACGGCAAACCCGGGTCCTGCGACCGGAGTCGTCACCGCGACGTACAGGCTCTGGCGTCCGTGATCGATCCCGCTTCCTGGCCCGCTCGCCCGCTCCGCGTCGCCGCCGCCCAGGCCTGCCCCGCACCCGGCGATGTCGCCGTCAATGTCACCACCGCCTCCGCGATGGTGCGCCAGGGCGCCGAGGCGGGGGCGCGCGTGATCGTCTTCCCGGAGAAGTTCCTCACCGGGTACGAGCCGGAACTCATCCGCGCGGACCCGGAGCGCTGCGCGGTCCAGTCGGGGGGTGACGCGCGGCTGGGCCCACTGCGGGAGGCGTGCCGGGGCACCGGCACCGTGGCCGTCGTCGGCGCCGCCGTGCACGAGGCGGGCGAGCTGTACGTGTCCGCGTTGGTGATCGACTCCGACGGCGGCCGGGCGGCCCGCTACGACAAGCAGATGCTGTTCCGTTCCGAGCGCGACATTTACCGGCCGGGACGCGCAGGGTGCTCCGTCGAGGTCGACGGATGGCGGCTGGGCCTGGGCATCTGCTACGACTCCGGCTTCCCCGAGCACGCCCGCGCCGCCGCGCTCGACGGCTGCCACGCCTACCTGGTCGGCGCCCTGTTCAGCGTGGGCAACGGCCACCACGAGTCCCGCATGTGGTTTCCCGCCCGCGCCTTCGACAACACCATGTACACACTGCTGGCCAACCACGTCGGCACCACCGGCGGCTGGCACACCTGCGGCGCCAGCGCCGTCTGGGACCCCACCGGCCGCCTCCTCGCCGAAGCGGGCCCCACCGAAGCGGAACTGCTCGTCGCCGACCTCGACCCCGAGCACCTGCGCCGCGCCCGCGAGGCCCACACCATGCTCGCCGACCTCCGAGGCCCCGAGCCGGCGTGAAGCATCAGCGCTCGCACATAGCGCGGAGTCAGTGGAAGCCCAGCATGCCGGGCGAGTCGATATCGACGGTGAGGACCCCGGGCGGATACGCGTCCTCGTTGTCCGTCAGCAGAATCGACATACCCGTGAACTCGGCGCGAGGCAGCGCACAGTAGAGGGCATGGCAGATATCAGGACCGCCATAGCCATCCCGGATCATTGTGCCGACGCTCACCGCCGCGATCGTGTCGAGGTCATCGACGGCCACCCCGGAGAGGGCGAGCACGATGCGGGACGCCTTCTCATCTCGTGTCTCGGCCTGCATCAGACACAGGGCGGGAACGCGCAGGCGGTCACCCGGGGTGTGGGCCATGTTGCCCACGAGGAGATTCAGGGCTTTGTGCCCACCGGCAAGAGCGAGCACCGCGCCGGTGTCGAGAATGATCACGCAGCGTCGCCCCGCGCGGCCCGGACCTTCTCCGCGGCGATGCGGTAGATGTTGCCCAGCACATCAGGAGCCTGGTCGAACTCGTCATCACTGATGTCGCAGCCGGTCAGCGCGCGCAGTGCCTCACGGTCGGCGGCCAGCCGCTCGGCCCGTTGCGCCTCGGTGGGCTGTTGCTTGGCAAGCTGCTCGACGTACTGCCCGAGACTCAGGCCTTGTTCCTTCGCAAGCTGGGCCAGATGGTCGCGGGTATCCCGGGAGACCTGAATCGTCGTCGTTGCCATAGCGCCACTATAGAGGCTCGCTAGCGGGGTGGCCGGACGTCGTACGAGCGCACCAGGCGGGCCAGCTGCCGACCCGCCGCCCGCAAGGGCTCCTCGCTGCGGTTGACCTGCGCCGTGACCTCCGCCCCTTCCAAGGCGCTGATGATCGTGGTCGCCAACTCCCGTCCGTCCTCGGCCTCGAAGCCATAGCGCAGCAGCTTGTCCAAGACCAACCCCTCCCAGCTGCGCAGCGCCTCCGCACACGCCTGCTGGATCTCCGAGTCGGTGCCGAGCGTCTCCAGGGCGGCTGCCGTGACGGGGCAGCCGTCGACCCAGCCCGACTCGCGCAGCCCCGTCGCGAGCTGCCGGGCGCAGCCCTCCACGGCCTCCGCGGGGTCTTCCGCGCCGTCCAGCGCCTTCGCGAGCAGCGTCGCGAACTCTTGGTCGCCGTGTTTGATCGCCGCGACGGCGACGGCCTCCTTGCCTCCCGGGAAGAAGTGGTACACGGAGCCGAGGGTGGCCTGCGCCTCCTTGGCGATCTGCTTGATGCCCGTGCCGACGTAGCCCTGCCGCTGCAGGAGGCGCGCTGCTGTGACGACGATCCGGTCGCGGGTGCTGGTCTGCATGGGGTCACCGTACCGGGCGACTGAGTAGAGCGTTCGTTCTAGAGCTGTGATACGTTTCCGCCGCGCCCTAAGTAGAACGTTCTTTTTAGCGAGAAGCAGAGGTCTCGACATGAGCAGCAGCACCCATCAGCAGTCGGTCGCCGTCATCGGACTCGGCCCCATGGGCCAGGCGATGGCCACGGCCTTCCTGGACCGCGGATACGAGGTCACCCTGTGGAACCGCACCCCGTCCCGCGCGGACGCCCTGGTGGCCCGCGGCGCGACACTCGCGCCGAGTGTCGCGGAGGCGCTCGCGGCCAACGAGGTGGTGATCCTCAGCCTCACCGACTACGCCGCCATGTACGACGTCCTCGGCCCCGCCGAGACCGCGCTGCCCGGCCGCGTCCTGGTCAACCTCAGCTCCGACACCCCCGAGCAGGCCCGCGCCGCCGCCCGCTGGGCGGCCGAGCGCGGCGCCGTGCACCTCACCGGCGGCATCACCGTGCCGCCCTCCGGAGTCGGGCAGCCCGAGTCGTCCACCTTCTACAGCGGCCCGCGCGAGGTGTTCGAGAAGCACCGGCCCGTGCTCGAGGTCGTGACCGGCCGCACCGACTACCGGGGCGAGGACCCGGGGCTCGCCGCGCTCTTCTACCAGCTCGGCATGGTCATGTTCTGGACCTCGATGCTGAGCTACTGGCAGGCGATCGGCCTCGCCAAGGCCAACGGCCTGGCGGCGGCCGATATCCTGCAGCACGCCACGGACACGGCGAACTCGCTGCCCGGCTTCTTCGCCTTCTACGCCGAGCGCATCGACGCGGGCAACCACGCCGGCGACGTGGACCGGCTGGCGATGGGGATGGCCAGCGTCGACCACGTCCTGCACACCAACGCGGACTCGGGCGTCGACACCACCCTCCCGGCCGCCGTCGCCGGCCTCGTCCGGCGCGGCATGGATGCGGGCCACGCGGCGGACAGCTTCTCCAGCCTGCTGGAGATCATGCAGAAGGCCGAGGCGTAGCCGCACCTTGCCGGGGTTATAGCTTGTGCTGATGAGTGAACTCTTGGCTGAAGCACACCGGTTCCTGGACTGGGCGCGGGAGCAGGGCGCGGACCTCGACGGCACCGACGAGAGCGTCTGGTTCGTCCAGGGAGTCCTCGGATCAATGGCGAAGGACACCGACGAGGAACCGTCCCTGCGAGCGGTCAAGTCTCTGGCGTACTCGGTTTACCTGGCTGAGCTACTGGCCGACACCTGTCACGGTGTTCGGTGTGTCATCGACGGGCAGGGCATGGACCTGCGCGCGGTGCTCGCCGTTGGCGAGAACGGAACCATGCAGTTCACGCTGTCGTGGGTGCAGAGCTGCATCGACGATCCACAGGTCGACAACATCGGCTTCAAGTTCGCCGGAGCGCTCAGGGACTTCGGCGAGGAAGAGCGCGCCTCGGAGATGTACGCGCAGTGCGAGATGTACAGCGAGTTCAGCGATCTATGAAAACCGGCGGCCCTTCTCGGGAGTCGACACCGCGAGAGCTCCCGGCCCGAACGGCGCCGGGAGCTCCGCATCAGCGCTCGGACGCGTACGCCACGAAGCGGGTCCAGGCGTCCGGGGTGAACGCGAGCGAGGGGCCCTGGGGGGCGGTCTTGGAGTCGCGGATGTGGATGGTGTCGGGGGTGGTGGCGACCTCGACGCAAGCGGGGCCGTCCGGCGTGCTGTAGCTGCTCTTGGCCCAGGCGACCTCAACGCAGTCCGGGCCATCGTCCGTGCTGTAGCTGCTCTTTATCCACTCAAAGGGCTTGAGGGTCATGTCTCTCCCAGCACTTTCTCGATGAAGGCCAGCGACTCCTGCGGCGTGAGAGCCTGCGCCCGGATAATCCCATAGCGCATCTCAAGGATATGGATCTCCTTGGGGGCGGCGATCACACGACTGGAAAGCTGTACTTCCGTGTGTCCGACGGTCGTTCCATCCTTGAGCCTCAGCAACCGGAACGGACCACCGAGGCCGGAGTTCTCCTCACGACTCAGAGGCAGGATCTGAAGGTCCACATTCCGCAACTGGCCGATCCCCAACAGGTGTTCGAGCTGTCGACGCATCACCATTCTGCCCCCGATGAGGCGGCGCAGCGTCGACTCGCACTGCACAAAGTTGAAGACAGGCCGCTCGGTGGCGACGGTGATGATCTCCTGCCTGGCCATGCGTGCAGCCACCCGACGCTCGAGATCATCTTCGGCGAACCTCGGACGCCGACCGCCGAACACCGCCCGCGCGTACTCCTCGGTCTGCAGCAGCCCGTGGATGACCGAGTTGTTGTACGCGCACAGCTCTCCCGCGTCATCCTCCAGCTTCTTCAGATCCCGAACCTTCTTCGGATATCGCGCCTCCGCGACGTCCTTCTTCATCGCCGCGATCTTGCCGCCCGCCCCCAGGACCTCATCCGTCTTGTCCAGGAACTCCGGCCGGGGAATCCGCCGCGCCCGCTCGACGGCCGAAACCAGCTCCTCCCCGTAACCGATCAGCACCCCCAACTCCGCCTGCTTCAGCCCCGCCGCCTCCCGCCACAGTTTGATCTGGCGGCCGACCGCCCTCATCACCGCGCCGCTGTCGTCATCCCACTCCTGATCCATGCCCCACCTCCGATGTCCGTCCGTGCCCAACGCCTTTCCCCGGGCCACGTCACGGCGTACGGACCGGACAAGGCCGGACCATCACCGGACGGTCACCGTCCGTATTGGCGTCGCTACTTTTCAGCCTAGGCACGCGCGGCCACGCTGAGTGACATGAGCCAACAAATCACTCGAACAGACACTTCCGTTTCCGTCCCCGCCGCCCTCCACTTCACCGTGCTCCTGTCCGCCACCCGCAAGGGCGCCCGCCTCGCCCGACTCCTCGCGACCGAGCGGCTGCGCTCGTGGGGACTGCCGTTCGAGACGGCGGCGCTGGTCATCGCCGAGCTGGCCGCCAACGCCGCGCTGCACGGCCGCGTACCGGGCCGGAACTTCCGTCTCACGCTCAGCGTGACCGGCCCGACCCTCCGTATCGAGGTGCGGGACCCCTGCCCGGAACGGCTGCCGAACGTCCGCCCGAAGGAGGGCGCGAGCGAGCCCGGCGAGAACGGCCATGGACTACTGCTCGTCGAGGAGTTGGCGGACCGCTGGGGCGTCGTGCCCGAACTGATCTGCAAGACGGTCTGGGCCGAACTCACCCTCCGCCCCTGACCAACCTCGGCCGCCCGATCGAATGCGGGGCAGACGAAACACTCCAGGTCGCCCCACTCGGTCTCGCGGTCGAAGAGGCCTGGTGGACATACTCCAGAGTTAGACTTTGTCAAGTTAGTCTAAGTCGAGCGAGCCTAATCCCCGGCCCGACAGCGGCGTCACCGAAGCCCGGAAAGACGGTCCTCGGTGGCCCGTGCGCCCCGGCGTCGGGCGATCAAAGACAAAGAACCGCTGGAAAGAACCCACCCAACCCAACCAAACCTCACCCCCATCACCCGCGCGGGTGATTCCGCCCAACCGGGCTGGCGCTCAAGCGGTTCGGCGAGGCAGGCTCGGGCTCGACAACCCAAGACATGCGACGGCCCCCGGCCGGGACTCGCAATCCCGATCGAGGGCCTGACCACCGAGGAAGCGAGACCTTCCCGATGGCTGAGCAGCAGCTTAGCGCGCACCCGCGCGCCCATTCCGTGGTTCGCCAATCCGCAGGCGGAGTCACCCAGATCAGCGACTACCAGCCCAAGCGGTACACGATCATCGGCGATCACCTCACCCAGCACCACGACCTCTCCCTGACCGCGATCGGGCTCGGCGCGCACATCCAGTCGCTGCCCGACGGCGCCGCCGTGGACATCCGTACGCTGGCCGGGAAGTTCCACGAGGGGCGGGACCGGATCGCCGCCGCGCTGCGGGAGTTGGAGGACCACGGGTATCTCAAGCGGGTCCGGGAGCGTACGCCCGAGGGGCGGATCGTCACCCGGACCCTGTCGTACAACGTCCCCGGAGCTACCGGCACCCGCCGTGCGGCCGAGCCCGTGACCTCCGTGACCGAGCCGGTCGTCGAGCGGCCCACCCTGCCCGCGCCCGAGCACGCCGTACGCCCCCCGGCGGCCACCACGCCGCCACCGCCGCCGAGCAGCGTCACCACCCCCACGGCACCGCCACCGCTCCCCGAGCCCAATACACCCGCGCCGCAGCTCCACCGCACCGCCGCCGCGCTCCTCGCCGAGCTGCGTCGCGACGACGAGCGGTTACTGCTGGCCGAGCGCGACGTACGCCGCCTCGCCCCGGGCGTGGCCGCCTGGCTGGAACGCGGGGCCGCCCCCGACGCCGTACGCCGCACCCTGGCCGTCGGCCTCCCACCCAACCTGCGCCACCCGGCCGCGCTCCTCGCCCACCGCCTCACCGCGCAGCTCCCGCCACCTCTGCCGACAGCCAAAGCCAGGTCGCGCCCAGCTCCCCTCCAGAACTGCGGCGGCTGCGACCGCGCCTTCCGCGCACCCCGCCCCGGCCTCTGCCGAGACTGCCGAGAGGCCCAACAAGCCCGGACGCGCGTCGCCGCCTGAGCGGATCCGGCACCTGAGCGAAGCACTCTCCCATTGTATGGAATATCCGCTAGCCTTGTATGTATCCCATGCTACGGAGGTAGCGGTGTCAGCCACCCAGATCGACATCGATGACGAAGCCCTCGCGGAAGCCATGCGGCTGTCCGGCGCCAGGACCAAGAAGGAGATGGTCAATATCGCCCTGCGTGAATACGCGGAGCGGCGCGCGCGCACCGAGGCGCGCCTGCGCCACTTCGAAGCGGCCCAGCACTGGGACGAGGAAGGGTTCTGGCAGCGCCATGCGGCCGAGAAGGGCGCCGCTGACAGCACGGAGAAGGGCGCCGCCTGACCATGATCCGCTACCTCGCTGACTCCACCGCCGTCTGGCGCCTCGAGCGAGATCGCAAGTTGAACGATCTATGGGAACACGAACTCGACGAGGGTGCGATCGGCTCATGCGCCGCACAGCGCACAGAATTCAGGCAGTCCGCGCGGAGTCTCGACGAGTACGACGGGATGGACGCGATGTTCGCCGATTTGTATCCGGATGTCTCTGTCCCAAAGACCGCCTGGAAATGGATCGAAGCCAGCCAATACCGCCTCGCTCAACGCGGTCAGCACCAGAGCCTGTCCGCTGTCGACTGGCTGATCTGTGCCACGGCCGCGCACCACGGCCTTGTTGTACTGCACGACGACGCCGACTTCCGCGCGGCCGCACGTCTCCTCCCGGACCTGACAGAGCGCAACGTATACGCCACGCCGAGCTGATTGGACGACCTCCCCCGCTACCCGGCGGAGAACTGACAGCCGACGCCCTTCATGCGGCCGCCGGGCTCCCCTATGGCATCGCCCGATATCTCAGGCTCTTGCCCTTGCCCCAGTGGCCGCGTCCAGGGCATACACGGCTTCTTTGTTCTTGCTGGTGACATACAGCACTTTCCCGGCGATCCGCAGGGAACTGCCGCTGATCTCCGAGGTCCACTTCTTCGTGCCGGTGGCCGCATGGAGCGCCTGGACGTGGGGGTTGTCGGCGGTCTGGCTGACGTACACCACCCCGTCGGCACCCACCAACGTCTGACGCTCAGGGCTGGTGATCGACCACTCCGTCTTCCCCGAGGCCACGTTCAGAGCATACGTCTGATCGCGCCCACGTACGTACAACGCCCCATCGATTGCCGTCAGCGTGCCGAAGCCCAGGTGGTCTCCCAGGAACACGGACCACTTCTGCTTCCCGGTGGCAGCATCCAGCGCATGTACCTTCTGGTCGTAATCCTTGACGGAGGACCCGACGACATATGCCACTCCGCCGACCACCTCCGTGCCCTTGTGCGCACTGGAGGAGCCGCCCGCAAACTGGTTAGTGGGACTGACGAACTCCCATTTCCGCGCGCCCGTGGCCGCGTCCAGCGCATACATACTGATGGGCTCGACGACCGTACGGGTGTACACCAGCCCGCCGACCGCCCATAGCCGATCGGCCCAGCGGCCGGTGAACTCCCACTTCTTCCTGCCGGTGGCCGCGTCGAGCGCCCGCATGTCGCCCTTGTCGTCGATGTAGACGTGCACCGCCCCGTCGTCCGCTGCCAGATAGTCCTTGACACCGCCGATTCCGCGTCGCGTAGCCCACTTCTCGGTCCCGGTGGCCGCGTCCAAGGAGTGGATGGCGTCATCGTCCAAGACGTACACCTGCACCGTCCTGCCGACCGTCGTCAACCAGGTGATGCTGCCGCCGGGGGAGAAATCCCACTTCTTCTTTCCGGTGGCCGCGTCCAGAACGCGGAGTTCCTGGTCCGTGCCCATGACGTACACCGCTCCGCCGATCACCGCCGGAGGCGGGACGTTCAGGGAGTCGCCCTCCTTGGCGCCGGCTTGGCCGTAGCCCCCGTTCTTGAGGGGGTGGGACCACTTCTTCTTCCCGGTGGCCCCGTCCAGCGCGTACACCGTGGCGTCCTGGATGTCCTGCCCCTTGATGTACACCACCTTGCCGTCCACCACCGGGGGTGAGAGCTTTTGGCCACCGGCGGCGAACCATGCCCCGGTTGCCGACGTCCCGTGGTCGGGAGACTTCCCCTCGTCGGGAGAAGCCCCGTCGTTGAGAAGGGCGAAGCCGGTCGTGACGCCCGCACCGGCCGCGATGGCGGCGCCACCGAGCCACAAGGCCCTGCGCCGGGTGACGAACCCTGCCCGGCCTGTGGTTGCCCGGGCCGGTCCCGGTGTGTGCGGTGGCCCGGCCGTCTCGGTCAGTGCGTCCGCCGTCGCGGGCGCAGCGGGGCCGGCGGGTGCGATATCCCTGGCGCCCCTGGCGTCGGCGGTGCGCGTGGCCATGTCATGCAGGCTGTCGTGCAGGCTCGGGCCGGAGGGTGTCGGGGACGAGAGGGCGGCGCGGAGGCGGTCGTGGACCTGGGCCGCGGAGACCGGCCGGTCCTCGGGCGCCTTGGCGAGCAACTCCATGACGAGGTCGTCCAGGGCCGCCGACACCCCGGGCCGGATCCGCCCCGGGGGCGCGGGGAGCTGGTTCAGGTGGGCGCTCATCATCGACGCCGGGCTGGTGGCCTGGAACGGGAGCCGCCCGGTGAGAAGTTCGTGGAGGACGCAGCCGAGGGAGTACAGGTCCGAGCGTGGATCGCCGGAGTGCCCGTCGAACCGCTCGGGCGGCATGTACGGGAACGTCCCCATCACCTTGCTCGACGGCAGCGCCTCCATGAATCGGGCGATGCCGAAATCGAGGATCTTCACCCGCCCGTCCGCGGCCAGATGCAGGTTCGCCGGCTTCAGATCCCGGTGGATGACGTTTGCCTCGTGCGCCCGGGCCAGCCCGGCCGCCGCCTGCGCGACCCAGTCGACCGCGGTGGCCACCGGCGGGGGGCCGTCCTCGCGCAGCACCGAGGCCAGGTCCCGCCCCACGAGCAACTCCATGACCAGGAACAGCGTCCCGTCCGCCGCGTCCTCACCGAAGTCGTGAATGGTGACCACGGCGGGATGGTTCAGCGCTCCGGCGGTGTTGGCCTCGCGGCGGAACAAGTCGGCAGCGGCGGTATCGCTCCTGTCGTGCGGAAGCAGCTTGACCGCCACCCGCCGCCCGATCACCCGGTCACGGCCCTCCCACACCTCGCCCATACCGCCGCGGCCGACGAACCGCACCAGCTCGTAACGCCCGACCAGAACCCGCGCCACCATTCGTGCCCCCCAAGCGGAATGAGCGAAGCGTAGCGGCCGGGCGCCGAGGGCGCAGCCGTCACTCCCGCCCCTACTCCCTGCCGCGTCAGCCGAGCGCAGACGGGGCCGCCTCGTTTGCCCGGACCGGGCCTCCGCAAACCAACTCTTGCCCGATTCGTGACCGACACCATGCCCAAGACGGACAACCTTCCAAGATCACCGACCGTCCCCTAGCACGGAGAAGCAGCCGGAGGCACCCGTGCTGCACAACGGGACAAGGTCACCAGCTTGAACATTCGATCCTTCGCGCCTGCCGCCACGCGCAGGCAGGCACTCGCCGCGCTGGCCGCTCTCACCGCCGCCACCACCGCGGCCTGCAGCGGCTCCTCGGGGGCCTCGCCCACCTCCGCCGTCCCGGCCCGGCCGCTGTCGCCGCGCGCCGCGGAGTCGTTCGCGAACACCGAGAACGCGCTGCTGCTGCAGATCCTCGCCCACCCCGACGACGACCTGTACTTCATGAACCCGGACGCCGAGCACATGCTGACCGCCGGGGTGCCCGTGGTCTGCGTGTACGTCACGGCGGGCGAGGCGGCGGGGGTCAACCGGGAGGCCGGTACGCCCCGGCCGGGCGCGGACAAGGCCGCCTACTCGGCCGCCCGCCACCAGGGGCTGCGCCAGGCGTACGCACAGATGCTGGGGCTCGACAAGTTCACCCGCTGGCGGCGCTCGGCGATGGAGCTGCCCGGCGGCGTCACGGCGGAGACGAACGTCCTGGGGAACGGCGGGCGCAGCGTGCGGCTGATCTTCCTCAACATCGCCATGCTGTCGGCGGGGAACGTACGCATCCCACAGCTGTGGGATCTCCCGGGCATCCTCATGCGTACGCTCATCGCCGCCGACTCGCCGGTCCGGACCCCCAGCACCTACCGCCACCAGACCCTCGTCGACGTCCTCGCCGGGATCATGGACCGCTACCGGCCCACCGTGATCCACACCCTGGACCCCGACCCCGACTTCCAGGTGCACGACGCCACCCACCCCCGCGACAACGACCAGCCGGGCTGCTCCGACCACCGGGACCACACCCCGGTCGCGCTGTTCACCTGGAAGGCCATCGCGCAGTGGGCGGACGAGGTGGCGCGGCGCGAGAAGCGCGCGCCGCGCTTCACGACCACGGCGTTCCGCGGCTACTACAACCAGCGCTGGCCGCACAACCTGCCGCCCGCCGTGCTCGCGCAGAAGGCCCGCGCCGTGGCCGCGTACGGCGGCAGCCCGCTGTGGAACTGCGGCAACACGGCCGGCTGCGGCGACTACGGCCAGGGCGGCACCCACTCGCTGACCAACCGCAAGGGCTGGATCCGCTCCACCCACTACCGCTACCCCAGCGCCCTGCCCACGCCGCTCACCGACGCCGACGGCCGCCTCGTCGCGTACGGCGCGCTGGGCGCGCAGGCCGTGCGGTGGCGTGAGACCGCACCCGGCAGCGGGCGCTTCGGCGCCCCGCAGGGCCTGGGCGGGGGGCCAATGGCCCCGGCGCTGTGCGCGGTGCGGGACTCCCGCGGCCGCCATGTGCTGGTGAGCTTGCGCTTCTCCGCGCTGGACGGGCAGGGCGGCGCCAACACCCGCGAGCTGGTGGCGCTGGAGCAGCGCACCCCGGGCGGGCCGTTCCGGGCCTGGACGGGCCTCGGCACCCCCGACTCCGACCCCGAGCAGGGGCGCCGCGTCGGCTGCCCGGCGGCCGTGGCCACCCCGGACGGCCGGGTCCACCTCTTCGTACGCACCGCCGACAAGGGCCTGGCCACCCGGGTACGGGACGCGGCCGGGGCCTGGGGGCCCTGGCAGCGGCTGGACGGCGGCGAGGTCCAGGACGGGCTGACCGTGCTGCTGGACCGGCGGGCGCGGGTGCATGTCGTCGCGGCGGGCCGTGACACCGTGCACCACTGGGCCCAGGACCGGCCGGGCGGCCCCGTGATGCTCCGGCCGCTCGCGGGGCTGCCGGTGCCGGGCGAACAGCCGGGCGCGGCGCCCTCCCCGGACGGGTCGATCGCGCTGGTCTACCGCCCGCCCGCCGGTGCGGTGCCGTATCTCCACAGCGGCGGCACCTCCGTACCGCTGCGCCACTTCGAGGGCTACGGCCTGGTCACCGCCCACGCCCTGGCCGCGTCCGGGGGCCGCCAGGGCCCGCTCCTGCTGCTGGGCCGGGACCTGAACGGCGATGTCCAGGTCCAGTACGGCACGACGCCCGCCGCCAAACCGCTGCGGCCCACGAGCCGGCTGGTGCCGGTGGGCGCCCCGGCGCTGCTGGCGGGCGAGGGCGGGGAGGTACGCGTGGTGGGTATGTCCCCCGGGGCCACCCCCTGGATCTGGCGCCCCCGCGCCACGTCCGACGCGTAGGCCCTGTCTCCCCCGATCAGGCGGCTGCGGGGCGGAAGGTGCGGCGGTATGCCTGCGGGGTGACGCCGATGGCGGCGTGGAGGTGCTGGCGCAGGGAGACGCCGGTGCCGAAGCCGGCGCGGTGGGCGACGAGGTCGACGGGCCAGTCGGTGGTCTCCAGCAAGTGGCGTGCGAGGTCGACGCGTTGGCGGGTGAGCCATTGGCCGGGGGTGGTGCCGACTTCGTCGCGAAAGCGGCGGGTGAAGGTGCGCACGCTCATGTTGGCGTGGGCGGCGAGGTCGGCCAGGGTGAGGGGTTCGGCGAGGTGTTCCAGGGCCCATGCCGCGGTGGCGGCGGTGCCGGGGGCCCGGGGGTCGGGGACGGGCCGCTGAATGTACTGGGCCTGGCCGCCGTCGCGCCAGGGCGGTACGACGCAGGAGCGGGCGACCTCGTTGGCGGTCCGGCTGCCGTGGTCGCGGCGGACGATGTGCAGGCACAGGTCGATGCCCGCGGCGACTCCGGCGGAGGTGAGGATGTCGCCGTCGTCGACGAACAGGACGTCGGGGTCGACGCGGGTGGTGGTGAACATCCGCTGCAGCCGGTCGGCCTCCCGCCAGTGGGTGGTGGCGGGCCGGTGGTCGAGCAGCCCGGCGGCGGCCAGGACGTACGCGGCCGTGCAGATGCCCACGATCCGGGTGCCGGGGCGGATGGCGGCCAGGGCGTCGCGCAGCGCCCCGGGCAGGCGCCCCTCCTCGCGGATCGGGCCGAGGGCGTGGGAGGGCGGGATGACGACGGTGTCGACGCCGGCCAGCAGGGAGGCGTCGTGGGCGACGGTGAGGCCGTAGTCGGCCTCGGCGCGTACCGGGCGGCCGTCCAGGCTGCAGGTGGTCACGGTGTAGAGCGGGTTGCCCGCCCCGTCGCGGGCGGCGCCGAAGATGCGGGCGGGGATGCCGAGTTCGAACGGGACGACTCCGTCGAGGGCCAGAACGCCGACGTGATGCATGGCCGGATCCTTTCAGGCCATGACCATCAGGCCGCTACTGGGGCGCCCGCGGCTCCGGCAGCCTGAGAACGTGCCCCACCGAGCCCCAGGAATCAGGAAACGGGCACGTACGACAAGAAAAGCCACCGGAAAGAGAACGTGACCATGCCTCAGGCCACCACCGGCTCCGCCCCCGCGACCATGCGCGCCGTCTCCCAGGACGCCCCGGGAGCCCCCGACGTCCTCAAGGCCGTCGAGATGCCCCGCCCGCGGCCGGGACGGGGCGAGATCCTGGTCCGGGTGCACGCGGCGGGCGTGAACCCGGCTGACTGGAAGACCCGCGAGCGGGGTGTGTTCGCGGACGGGGCGAAGCCCCCCTTCACTCTGGGCTGGGACGTCTCCGGGGTGGTCGCGGAGATCGGCGACGGCGTGACCCTCTTCCAGGTGGGTGACGAGGTCTTCGGGATGCCACGCTTCCCGCACCCGGCCGGCGCCTACGCCGAGTACGTCACCGCCCCGACCCGTCATTTCGCCCCGCGCCCCAAGGGCCTGGACCACATCCGGGCCGGCGCCCTCCCGCTGGCCTCGCTCACCGCCTGGCAGGCCCTGGTCGACACCGCGCACATCCGGCCCGGCCAACGCGTTCTCATCCATGCCGCCGCGGGCGGCGTCGGCCACCTGGCCGTCCAGATCGCCAAGGCCCGGGGCGCCCATGTGATCGGCACCGCCAGCGCCGCCAAGCACGACCTGCTGCGCTCGCTCGGCGCCGACGAACTCGTCGACTACCGCACCCAGGACTTCGCCGAGACCGTCCGCGACGTGGATGTGGTCCTGGACAGCCTCGGCGGCCCCGACTGGGCCCGCTCCCTGCGCACCCTGCGCCCGGGCGGAACGCTGGTCTCGATCCTGCCGCTGGACGACACCTTCCCCCGCGCGGAGGCCGAAGCGGCCGGGGTGCGCGCGGTGTTCATGCTCGTCGAACCCGACCAGACGGGGCTGCGCGAGATCAGCGACCTGGTCGAGAGCGGGCGCCTGCGCGTGATCGCGGACGCGGTCTTCCCTCTTGAGGAAGCCGCCGCCGCCCACACGCTGGGGGAAACCGGCCGCACCACCGGAAAGATCGTCCTCTCCGCCGGCGCGTGACCGAGCGCCCTCCGCCGCCATGCCGACACAGCGCCCGCCGCAGACGTCAGCGCACGGCGTAGCGTCGGCGCGCGAGCAGCACGCAGGCCAGGCTGAGCAGGGCCAGCGCCGACAGGTACCAGGTCATGGCCAGGCTGTTGCCGGTCGCGTCGACCAGCCACACGATCACCACGGGAGTGGTGCCGCCGAAGAGCATCACGCCCAGGTTGTAGCTGAGCGACATCCCCGTGGCCCGGCTGGAGACCGGGAAGAGGTCGGACAGCAGCGCGGGCAGCGCCCCGAAGTATCCCGCCTTCAACACGCCGACCAGGAACATCACCGCGAGGATCACCCCGAAGCCGGGGTGTGCGACCAGGAAGGCGAAGGTCGGGTAGAGCAGCGCCAGGATCAGTGCGGCGAAGGCCGCCATGATCCGGATCCGGCCCGCCCGGTCCGACCACAGGCCGATCAGCGGGGTGACGACGGTCAGGACGGCGCCGGTCACCATGGTCGCGGCGAACCCGGTGGAGGCCGGGAGGTCCAGCTCCTTGACCGCGTAGACGGGCATGTACGTGATGAGGTACGTGATCGCGGTCGACACGGCGAGCACGCCGATCGCGAGCAGCACCCGCCCCTTGTGGTGCCGCAGCACCTCCGCCACCGGCCCCCGCTCGGGCTCCGCGTCCGCCGACCGCACGAACGCGGGGGCCTCGTCCACATGGCGGCGGATGTAGTACCCGACCGGGCCGATCAGCAGCCCGAAGAGGAACGGGACCCGCCACCCCCACGACTCCATCTGCGCGGTGGACAGCGAGCCGGTGAGGACGGTGCCGAATGTCGCGGCGAGCAGTGTGGAGACCCCCTGGCTGGCGAACTGCCAGCTGGACATGAAGCCGCGCAGCCGCGGCGCGTGCTCCACCAGGAAGGCCGTCGAGCTGCCGAACTCGCCGCCCGCCGAGAAGCCCTGGATCAGCCGGGCCAGCAGGATCGCGGCCGGGGCGGCGGCGCCGATGACGTCATACGTCGGCATGGCGGCGATCAGCAGTGTGCCCAGCATCATCAGCTTGATCGACACCATCAGCGCCGCTTTGCGGCCGACCCGGTCGGCGTACCGTCCGAGCACCACCGCGCCCAGCGGCCGTACGACGTACGAGACGCCGAAGGTGCCGAACGCCAGCAGGAGGGAGACCGTGTCGTCGGAGGAGGGGAAGAACAGCTTGGCGATGGTCGCCGCGAAGAAACCGTAGATCGCGATGTCGAACCATTCGAGCGCGTTGCCGACGGACGCGGCGATGATCACCCGATGGGCCTTGGGCGGGATGCCCGGCCCCGGCGGGTCGTCCGTTTCCGCGGCGGCTCTCGTGTCGGCGGCCGACGTGTCCATAACATTCTCCCTCTCAGTCCCGGGGCTCTCCGAGGTCCCAGAAGAGACCGGCCATGATCTGGAGCGCCTCTCGCGCCAGCGGCGCGAGCAGGTGCTCGTCCGGCGCGTGCTGGGCGCACGCGGGGTAGGAGTGGGGCAGCCAGACCGTGCACAGGCCCAGTTCCTCGGCGAAAGCGTCGTTGGGGATGGTGCCGCCGAGATTGGGCATGATGGCCGGCCGCCCGCCCCAGGTCCGCTCCACCGATTCCGCGGCCCACCGCACCCACGGCTCATCGGGGTCGGTCCTGGTCGCGGCCATGACGCGCCCGACCTCCACCGCGACCATGGGGAAGCCGTGCGCGTCGAGATGGTCGCGAAGGGCCTGCCCGGCGCCCGCCGCGTCCGTGCCGACCACGAAGCGCAACTGGCAGTGCGCGGTCGCGGTGCCGGGGATCGCGCCCACCGGCACGTCCGGGTTCCCGGCGGACAGGGACAGCACTTCGAGGGTGTTCCAGCCGATGAGCCGCTCGGCCGGGGTGAGCCCCGGCTCGCCCCAGTCCTCGTCGATGTCGGGGTCGTCGGCGCCGCCGCCGACGGGGAGGTCGGCAAGGGCGCGCCTGACGCTCGGCGGGATCTCGGGCGGCCGCAGCCCGGGGACGAGGATCCGGCCCCGGCCGTCGACCAGGGTCGCCAGGGCCGCGGCCAGCACGGTCGCGGGGTTGCGCAGCAGCCCGCCCCAGTTCCCGGAGTGGTGGGCGCCCTCGCGCAGCGCTACGCGCAGGGTGAAGTTGACCCCGCCCCGCGAGCCGAGGAACAGCGTCGGGCGGTCCGCGCGGACGCGGGGCCCGTCGGAGGCGATCAGCAGATCGGCGGCGAGTTCGGCGCGCCGCTCGGCGCAGAGCGCGCGCAGGCCGGGCGAGCCGATCTCCTCTCCGGTCTCGACGAGGACCTTGAGGTTGAACCCCAGCCGCCCGCCGCGGGCGCGCGCCACGTGTTCGAGCGCCGCCAGGTTGATGGTGTGCTGCCCCTTGTTGTCGGCGGCGCCGCGCCCGTACCAGCGGTCGCCCTCCACCACCAGCCGCCAGGGTTCGAGGCCGGGCCGCCAGTGCTCCGCGTCCCCGGGGACGACGTCGGCGTGCCCGTACATCAGCACGGTCGGCAGCCCGTCGCCCTCGCGGCGCTCGGCGAGCAGGAACGGGCCGCCGCCGGGGACGGGGTTGTCGACGATCCGGGCGGTGGCGCCGAGCCGCTCCACGGCCGGGAGCAGTTCCGCTTCGAGGTACCCGCGCAACCGGCCGTGCCCCTCGGGGTCCTGGCTCTCGGTGGGCATGGCGACCCTCCGCTCCAGATCGGCGCGGAATGCGCCGGAGTCGAAGTAATCGCAGGCATGCCGGATCGCCGTGGAGCGCGTCACCGTGCCCCTTTCTCAGAATGTGGGAATTACCGGAACGACGTGAATTCCGATATCGACCAGAGGCTAGTGAGACCGGATCGCCGGTACAATGACCGAATTTCGAAGGCGGCGTTGCCCCGTGGGCAAGGCATCGAGCCGAGAGGTCGGGGTGACGCGCGGCATGGATCTGACCGCGACATCGCTGCGCTACTTCCTGGAGGTCGCGCGGACCGGCTCGATCAGCCAGGCGTCGGAGCGGCTGCTGGTCGCGGCCTCCGCCATCAGCAGGCAGATAGCCAAGCTGGAGCACGACATCGGCGTCCCGCTGTTCGAGCGGCAGCCGCGCGGCATGGCGCTCAGCGACGCGGGAGAGATGCTGGCCGCTTATGCGCGCCGCAGCCAGCTGGAATCCGAGCAGATTCTCGCGGACCTGCGCGGCCTGGATGCCCTGAGCCAGGGCACCATCAAACTGGCGAGTTCGGAGGGGTTCGCGAGGGACTTTCTCCCGGAAGCCATTGTCGCGTTCCGCGCTTCATTTCCGCGCGTACGGTTCCGGCTGCGCGTCGCCTCCCCCGCGGACGCCACCCGGGAGGTCCGCGACGGGACCGCCGACCTGGCCGTCACCTACTCCGTCGCCCCGGAGGAGGGGGTCAGGGTGGAGTACTCACGACGGCAGCCGATCCATGCCCTGGTGCCCGCGGACCATCCGCTCGCGGAGCGCGACGAGGTGTCGCTCGCGGATCTGCTGCCGTACCCCCTCGCCCTCATGGAGCCCGGTACGACGATCCGGCAGCTGTTCGACATCTGCGTCAGCCTGGAGGGGCTGACCTTCGAGCCGGCCTTCGTCAGCAATTACTCCGGCGCGCTGCAGGGCTTCGTACAGAACCGCGGGGGCGTGACCCTCGCCGGATATCTCACCTTCCGGCGCCTGCTGCACACCGAGGGGCTGGCCTTCGTTCCCCTCAGCAATCCGGAGCTGTCCCGCCGCAGCGTGCAGATCCAGTCCATGGCCCGCCGGGTGCTGCCGCCCGCGGTCGCGGCGTTCCGCGACCATGTGATCGAGCACATTGAGGCGCCGTAGCCCTGGGCACGCCAAAGGCCCCGCTCCACCGTCCTCGCGGACGGGGTGCGGGGCCCTTGGACAGCCCGCTCCGTAGAGCGTAAGCGTCAGGTCACTTGACGATCTTGGTGACCTGGCCGGCGCCGACGGTCCGGCCACCCTCACGGATGGCGAACTTCAGGCCCTCCTCCATGGCGACCGGCTGGATCAGGCTGACCGACATCTCGGTGTTGTCGCCCGGCATGACCATCTCGGTGCCCTCGGGGAGGGTCACAACGCCCGTCACGTCCGTGGTACGGAAGTAGAACTGCGGACGGTAGTTGTTGAAGAACGGCGTGTGGCGGCCACCCTCGTCCTTCGACAGGATGTACGCCTGGGCCTCGAACTCGGTGTGCGGGGTGACCGAGCCCGGCTTGATGATGACCTGGCCGCGCTCGACGTCCTCGCGCTTGATGCCGCGGAGCAGCAGACCGACGTTCTCACCGGCCTGGCCCTCGTCGAGCAGCTTGCGGAACATCTCGATGCCGGTGACCGTGGTGGTGGTCTTCTCGGTCTTGATGCCGATGATGTCGACGGTCTCGTTGACCTTCAGGACACCACGCTCGATACGGCCGGTGACGACCGTACCGCGACCGGTGATGGTGAAGACGTCCTCGATCGGCATCAGGAACGGCTTGTCCACGTCGCGCTCAGGCTGCGGGATGGCCTCGTCCACGGCCTCCATCAGCTTGAGGACGGACTCGCCCCACTCCTTGTCGCCCTCGAGCGCCTTGAGCGCCGAGACCTTGACGACCGGGAGGTCGTCGCCCGGGAACTCGTACTCCGAGAGGAGCTCACGGACCTCGAGCTCGACGAGCTCCATGATCTCCTCGTCGTCCACCATGTCGGCCTTGTTCAGGGCGACAACGATGTACGGAACGCCAACCTGGCGAGCCAGGAGCACGTGCTCCTTGGTCTGCGGCATCGGGCCATCGGTGGCGGCGACCACCAGGATGGCGCCGTCCATCTGCGCCGCACCGGTGATCATGTTCTTGATGTAGTCCGCGTGACCCGGGCAGTCGACGTGCGCGTAGTGACGCGACTCCGTCTGGTACTCGACGTGCGCGATGGAGATGGTGATACCGCGCTGGCGCTCCTCAGGAGCCTTGTCGATCTGATCGAAGGCCGAGGCCTCGTTCAGGTCCGGGTACTTGTCGTGCAGCACCTTGGTGATCGCCGCGGTAAGGGTCGTCTTACCGTGGTCGATGTGACCGATGGTGCCGATGTTGACGTGCGGCTTAGTCCGCTCGAACTTCGCCTTCGCCACTGGGGTCCTCCTGGGGAGTGGTTCTGTACGCATCCACACTTTGCGGATGGGTTCAGGTGGTCTTACCGAACCGGCCAGGACCCCGAGGGGGATCCCCTTCGCCGTATTCGTGTGGGGGCCGGCGGCCGGGGCCCGTCACAGACGCCACGATGAGCGATCTGCGGCGGATTGCCCCGATGCCTTTGCTCCAGCCTAAAGGGTGAGAAACGCGGATGAATCCGCCTTACTCGCCCTTGGCCTTCGCGATGATCTCCTCGGCGACGCTCTTGGGAACCTCGGCGTAGGAGTCGAACTGCATGGAGTAGCTTGCGCGACCGGAGGTCTTGCTCCGCAGGTCGCCCACGTAACCGAACATCTCCGACAGCGGAACCAGGCCGGTGACCAGCTTGGCGCCACTACGGTCCTCCATGGACTGGATCTGTCCACGGCGGGAGTTGATGTCACCGATCACGTCGCCCATGTAGTCCTCGGGCGTGGTGACCTCGACCTTCATCATCGGCTCCAGCAGGGCCGGGGAGGCCTTGCGGGCGGCCTCCTTGAAGGCCATCGAGCCGGCGATCTTGAAGGCCATTTCGGAGGAGTCGACCTCGTGGTAGCCACCGTCGAGGAGCGTGACCTTGACGCCGGTCAGCGGGTAGCCCGCGAGCACGCCGAACTCCATGGCCTCCTGGCAGCCCGCGTCCACGGACGGGATGTACTCCCGCGGGATGCGGCCACCGGTGACCTTGTTCTCGAACTCGTAGCCGTCGCCCTCGAGCGGCGCGATGGCGATCTGGACCTTCGCGAACTGGCCCGAACCACCGGTCTGCTTCTTGTGCGTGTAGTCGACCCGGTCGACGCTCTTGCGGAGCGTCTCGCGGTAGGCCACCTGCGGCTTACCGACGTTGGCCTCGACCTTGAACTCACGCTTCATACGGTCGACCAGCACGTCGAGGTGCAGCTCGCCCATACCCGCGATGATGGTCTGGCCGGTCTCCTCGTTGGTCTTGACCCGGAAGGACGGGTCCTCCTCAGCGAGGCGCTGGATGGCCACACCCAGCTTCTCCTGGTCGCCCTTCGACTTGGGCTCGATGGCGACCTCGATGACCGGGGCCGGGAAGTCCATCGACTCAAGGATCACCGGGTTCGCCGGGTCGCAGAGGGTCTCGCCGGTGGTGGTCTGCTTCAGACCCATGACGGCGACGATGTCGCCGGCACCCACCGAGTCGATCTCCTCACGCTTGTTGGCGTGCATCCGGTAGATCTTGCCGATGCGCTCCTTCTTGCCCTTCACGGAGTTCTGCACCTGGGTGCCGGTCTCCATGCGGCCCGAGTACACCCGGACGAAGGTGAGCTTGCCGAGGTGCGGGTCGCTCATGATCTTGAACGCCAGGCCCGCGAAGGGCTCGTCGTCCGACGGCTTCCGCTTCAGGACCTCGTCGGGGTCCTTCACCGAGTGGCCCTCGACGGCCTCGATGTCCAGCGGCGAGGGCAGGTAGCGCACCACCGCGTCGAGCAGCGGCTGAACACCCTTGTTCTTGAAGGCGGTGCCACAGAACACGGGGGTGATCGTCGGCGAGCCCTCGGTGCCGGTGGAGGCGATGGTGATACGGCGGATCGCCGCGTTCAGCTGCTCCACGGTGGGCTCCTCGCCCTCCAGGTACAGCTCCATCATCTGCTCGTCGTTCTCGGCGACGGCCTCGAGGAGCTTGCCGCGCCACTCGTCGGCGGCCTCGAGGTGGGTGTCCGGGATGTCGACGGTGTCGTACATCTCGCCCTTGGTCGCCTCGGCGGACCAGACCAGCGCCTTCATGGTGACGAGATCGACGACACCCTTGAAGTCGGCCTCGGTACCGATCGGCAGCTGCATGACCAGCGGCACCGCGCCCAGGCGGTCCACGATCATGTCCACACAGCGGTGGAACTCGGCACCAGTGCGGTCGAGCTTGTTGACGAAGCAGATACGCGGCACGCCGTAGCGGTCCGCCTGACGCCACACAGTCTCCGACTGCGGCTCCACACCGGCCACACCGTCGAACACCGTCACGGCGCCGTCGAGCACGCGCAGCGAGCGCTCCACCTCGACGGTGAAGTCGACGTGGCCCGGGGTGTCGATGATGTTGATGGTGTGATCGACGTTCTCGAGCGGCCAGTGACAGGTCGTCGCGGCCGACGTGATCGTGATGCCGCGCTCCTGCTCCTGCTCCATCCAGTCCATGGTGGCAGCGCCATCGTGGACTTCACCGATCTTGTAGCTCACGCCGGTGTAGAACAGGATCCGCTCGGTGGTGGTCGTCTTGCCCGCGTCGATGTGGGCCATGATCCCAATGTTGCGGACCTTGGCCAGGTCAAGTGAAGTGGTGGCCATATGGCTCAGTCTTCTCTCGGTTCTCGATGGGGTAGCGACTACCAGCGGTAGTGCGCGAAGGCCTTGTTGGACTCGGCCATCTTGTGGGTGTCCTCGCGACGCTTGACGGAGGCGCCCAGACCGTTGCTGGCGTCCAGCAGCTCGTTCATCAGGCGCTCGGTCATGGTCTTCTCGCGACGGGCGCGGGAGTAGCCCACGAGCCAGCGCAGCGCGAGGGTGGAGGAGCGGCCGGGGCGGACCTCGACCGGCACCTGGTAGGTGGCGCCACCGACACGGCGGGAGCGGACCTCGAGGGTCGGCTTCACGTTCTCCAGCGCGCGCTTGAGCGTGATGACCGGGTCGTTGCCGGACTTCTCGCGCAGGCCCTCCATGGCGCCGTAGACGATGCGCTCGGCGGTGGAGCGCTTGCCGTTCAGCAGCACCTTGTTGATGAGGGACGTCACCAGAGGAGAGTTGTAGACCGGGTCGATGATGACCGGGCGCTTCGGGGCGGGGCCCTTACGAGGCATTCTTACTTCTCCTTCTTGGCGCCGTAGCGGCTGCGAGCCTGCTTGCGGTTCTTGACGCCCTGCGTGTCGAGGGAGCCGCGGATGATCTTGTACCGAACACCCGGCAGGTCCTTCACACGGCCGCCACGCACGAGCACGATGGAGTGCTCCTGCAGGTTGTGGCCCTCACCCGGAATGTAAGCGGTGACCTCGATGCCGCTGGTCAGACGCACACGCGCGACCTTACGCAGGGCCGAGTTCGGCTTCTTCGGGGTGGTCGTGAACACACGCGTGCAGACGCCACGGCGCTGGGGGGAACCCTCGAGCGCGGGCGTCTTGTTCTTCTCGACCTTGTCCTGCCGGCCCTTGCGGACCAGCTGCTGGATCGTAGGCACCGTTTCTCCGGTTTCTGTGTGCCAGTCTCGATAAAGCTAACCTGGGGTTTCTCCGACCCACGAGGTCGGGTGTGTCGCGATCTCCACACGCTTCCCGCGGGGCGGAAAGTGCGATCGGATCGGCGTGTCGGCCTCGGCGTCCCGCGTACTTGGCGCCCTCCGACCTGAGTCGGCGGGGGCGCGCACGCAAGGACCCGGGCACACCCCAGGCACAAGGTCTGAGCGTACCTACCTCATGGACTTCGGTCAAAACAAATGCGGCGGGCCCCGACACGCCGGATTTGCCCGCCTGCGTCTCGCCCCTCCACAGGTCCCCGCGGCGTGTCGCCATTACCTGTCGGTCGGCTTCTGTACCTTGTTGTTCTTCTGCGGCACTCCGTGTGACGGGGAGATGACATGGCGCAAGCGGACATACTCAAGGACGGCGGCCTCGAAGGCGGCCTGGACGACCGAGTGCCCTTCCTGGCCCGGCTGGAGCGGGACGACCGCGTCGCGCTCCTCGCCCTCGGCAGGGTACTCGGATTCACCCCTCGGGTGCCCCTCATTCACCAGCACGAGCCGTCGTCCCACATCCTGCTCATCCTCCACGGCTGGACCAAGGTCACCGCCGCGGCGGCCAACGGCTACGAGGCCCTCCTCGCGCTCCGCGGCCCCGGAGACATCATCGGCGAGTCCTCCGCCCTCACCGGGCGCCCGCGCGCCGCGACGGTCACCGCGCTGGAGGCCGTCGAAGCCGTGGCAGTCGAACACGACCGCTTCCGGGACTTCCTCGGGCACTCCCCCGAGGCCTCGCTGACCCTGCTCAAACTCACCACCGACCGCATGCGCGCCGCCGACCGGCGCCGTCTGGACTTCGCCTCGCTGACCGTGCGGGAGCGCTTCGCCGTGCTGCTGCTCGACCTGGCCAGGACCCACGGCCGACGGACCCCGGAGGGCATCGAGCTGGCCGTACCGCTGAGCAAGCAGGAGCTCGCCGGTTCCATCGGCGCCTCCCGGGAGATGGTGCAGCGCCTGCTGAAGGAGCTGCGGGAGCGCCGGGCGGTGGCCACGGGGCGCCGCATGCTGGTGATACTCCGACCCGACATCCTGCGGCAGGTCGCTCGGTCCGCCTGACCGCCTCTCCCGACCCGGCCCTCCCCGACCGACCGCCCCCGCGGCGCATCCGAACCGACCGTGCACGGGAACTGTGCACACGGTCACACTTCCACTGCGTCATCCGCCCTCACACCGGCCTCGCCCGGCACGCCACGCTGCCACGCAGGCACCCAAGTGAGAGGCGACCATGACCGATCCCGTCAGCCGCACCATCTTGCTCTTCGACATCGAGCGGTACAGCGACCGCGACGACGTGGAGCAGGCATATCTGCGACGCATGCTGTACGACGTCGCTGACCGCACCCTGGACGCCGCCGGCATCGACGAGACCCAGCGGCAGCGCGCCGACCGCGGCGACTCCGTCATGGAACTCATCGAGTCGGGGGCGTCCGTCACCGCACTGCTGCGCGCCCTGCTCAACGAGACGCCGGTCCAGCTGCGCGCCATCAACCGGATGGCGGCCAAGAGCGCACAGATCCGGCTGCGGGCGGTCGTGGCCACCGGCTTCGTGGCCATCGACGGTCAGGGCGGCTGGGTCGGCTCCGACCTCAACCACGCCTGCCGGCTGCTCGACGCGAAGCTGTTGCGCGCCGCGCTCGCCGAGCGGGACAACGACTTCGCTCTCTGCGTCAGCGACTCCGTACACCTGGGCATCGTCCGGCACGGCCACGCCGGTGTCCCGCCGGAGGACTTCCACCCGGTCACCCTGGACAGCAAGAACGGGCCGCTGGGCGCATGGCTGCACGGGCCGCTGCCGGACGCGCCGCCCGAAGCGCTGCCGGAAGCGCTGCCGGGTGACGGCCGGAACCCCGGCCAGGGCCGAGGTCCTGAGGCGGGGCGGCCCCCGGCCCCCGCACCGCCCACGGCGCCGCACGGCTCCGGCCCCGCCTTCCACTTCACCGGCGGCGCCCCTTCCTTCGGCGGCAGCCTCGTCGCGGGCGATCAGCACGGCGTCTCGGGCGGGACCGTGCACGGTGACGTGCACCTCGGCGGCATGGACCGAGGCGGCTCCCGATGAGCGTGCCCGACTCCGCTCCCCCGGCAGCGCCCGACGACGCCGAGCGGCCCGGGGAGATGGGACGGCCCCCGCAGGCGGAGGACTCCGGACCGGAGGAACAGCCGCAGAAGGCACGAGAGGCCCGGCGCGAACTGTACGGCCACGCCCCGGAGTTCATGTTCGAGGCGTCCGCCGCCTTCGGTGGCTCGCTGATCGGCGGCAGCCAGCACGGCGTGTCCGGCGGGCAGGTCCACGGCGATGTGGTCATGGGCGGCAAGATCGAGCACCACCACCATGGGGCGGCCGGGCCCGCGCACGCCTCCGGCGAGATCCCCACCGCCGAGATCGAAGCCCTCGACGAGGTCTTCCGGGAGAGCGGCGCCTTCACCACCGCCCTGGACCGGATGCGCACGGACCGGTATGTCGTCCTCGCCGGTGCCCACTCCACCGGCCGGCACGCGGCGGCCCTGATGCTGCTGCGCCGACTGGGTATCACCACCGTCCGGGCGCTCGACCCCGAGGTCTCTCCCGCCGCGCTGCGCGACCAGCTGGGCGATGCGCCCGGCCATGTGCTGTGCGACCTGGTCATCCGTCGCGGCAAGCCCCTGCGCGGGACCCATCTGCTGGCCGTCCGGGAGCGGCTGGAGAAAACGGGCGGCCATCTGGTGATCACCGTGGAGCGCGACGCCCCCTTGATCGGGGTCACCCCCGTCCCCTGGAAGCCGCCCCCGGCAAAGGACGTTCTGCGCGCGCATCTGGTCAAACTCGTGGACGCCCCTGCCATCGACCGGCTCATGACCCTCGAACCGGTGCGCGGCTTCCTCGCCCAGGACCACCGGGTGGCGGACGTCGTCTCCTTCGCCCGGGAGCTCGCCTCGTACGACCGCGGCCTGGAAGCGACCGGCCTGGAGGAGTTGGCCACCTTCAGCCGCAGGACCGTCGAGAAGCGGGTCCGCCAGTGGTTCGCGGATCCCGGGCTCCCCCTGCGCGAGAAGGCGTTCCTGATCTCCCTCGCGGCCTTCGACCAGGCCCCGTACCCGCTCGCCGCCGCGCTCGCCGACCAGCTCTACGCCCTGCTGCAGGAGGTCCAGAACCCCACCGTGACCCCGGAGGTCCCGGTCTTCGGACCGGCCGCCGACGACCGTCTCCAGCACGCCCACGCCCGAGGCCGCGAGGAGCACGAGAACACCGAGTGGGGTCCGGTGCCCCAGTTCGTGACGGGATTCCAGGACAGCCACACGGCCCGCTTCCTCCTGGCCGAGACGTGGACCGCCCATCCGTCCGCGCGCCCCGCCCTGGTCCGCTGGGTCCAGGAGCTCGCCCGCGACCGCCACCCCGTCGTGCGGACCCGGGCGGCCGCGACCGCCGCCCTGCTCGCCGCCGCCGACCTGCCCTCGGCCATGGCCCTGCTGATCGACGGCTGGGCCACAGCCCGCGCCTTCGCACCACGGCTGGTCGCCGCCAACGCCCTCACCCTCGCCCACCTGTCGGGCGCTCCCGCGGTCCCCCGCATCCTCAGCCAGTGGTGCTCCGATCCGCACCCCGCCCGCCGCTGGACGGCGATCCGGGCCTATGCGCTGCTCGCCCCGCTCCGCCCCGACCAGGCGGGTCAGGCCCTGGAGGCGCTGGCCGCCCGCGCCCGCGAGGACGCGAGCAACGAGGCCGAGTGGCACCATCTCACCCAGTCGGCCGCGCTGCTGCTGACCGCCGGCAGCCGCGAGGCGATGCTCGCCGAGCTGGTCCGGTTCTTCCGGCAGGAAACCTCCGCGGTCCGCGCGCTCGTCCTCTCCGCGTTCCTGACCGCCTGCGAGCCGGACGAGGACGGACTGCTCGCCTGGTTCACGGAGGACGGCGGCCGGGCCGAGGCCGCCCTCCGCGACCTGGCCACCTTGTGGCGGGCCGCCCTCGACGACCGCGTCCACACCAAGGACGCGCTCGGCCGGCTGCGTACCTGGGTGTACGAGGCCGACCGGCACCCCTCAACGGAAGAGGCCGTCGCCGCCCTCCTCCCGGAGCTGGCCGTCACCACCGATGAACTCGCCCGGCTCGGCCATCTGCTGCGCACCATGCCGGGCGAACACGGCGGGCCGCCGCCGGGCGCCGCGGCCCGGCTGCTCTCCGCGCTCACATCCCGCTGATCCACCGTTCGACCACCGAGGAGATGACCCCATGGCGGACCTTCGCCGTCAGCCCGAATGGCGGCAACAAGCCGACCGCCACACCCATTTGATCGACCCCGTGCTGACCGTCCGGCCGATCTCACGGTTCGAGTACACGGCCCGAAGGCCGGCCGTCGCCATCGATCACGCCCTGGTCTTCGTGACCGCCAGGGGCTCGTACGACACCTACATCCCGCCGCACCGGCCCAGCCGCGCCGACTCCGCGACCAGGCGCCACACCGCGGTCTACGAGGTGGACATGGGCAGCCACCCCGTGCGGCTCGAGCTCGAACTGCCCAGCAGCGACGACGCCTTCCACTTCCGCGCCACCGCCGAACTCACCTGGCGGGTCGCCGACCCCGCGTGCTTCGTGGCCGGCGGCGAACGCGATGTGCCGACACGGCTGGACCGGGAGTTCCAGCAGCTCGCCCGGCCGGTCAGCCGCGGCTTCTCCATCGAGGACAGTGCCGCCGCCGAGCGGGCCGTACAACTCGCCGTCGACGGCGGCGCGTTCGCCACGGGGATCGGGCTGCAGGTCACCTGCGTGGCGCGGCTACGGCTGGACGACGAGGCGATCGCCCACCGCAAGGAGCTGCGCAGCCTCCGCTACGCGGGCGAGCTGCTCGATCCGCAGCATGAACTGGAGCTGCGACGGCAGCACCATCAGCACCAGCTGGAGCTGCTCCGCGCCCAGCAGACGCAGGAGATCAACGCGCAGAAGATCGCCTTCTACCAGTACCACCTCCAGCAGGGCGGGGTGGCCGCCTGGGCGCTCCACCTGGCGGAACACCCGGAGGACTCGCGGCTGGTGATGGAGAGCATGCGGGCGGACCAGCTGGCGCTGATCAAGAGCCAGCTGGGGGTGGCCACGGAGCTGCTCAAGGGCGAGGGCGTCGAGGACTACCAGAAGGAGGAGCCGAGGCGGCTCGCGTTGCAGGTGGTCAACGACATCCTCAACCAGCGGCTGCCGGGGGTGGCCGAGCCCCCGGCGTACGGCCCGCCGCCCGGCGAGGCGGGCGGCGAGCTGCCCTCGGGCGCGCCACCGCAGTCCGGCCCGTACGCGCCGCCGCAAGCAGGCCCCTACGCACCGCAGCCCGGCGCATACCCACCGGTGGCCCCACCTGCCCCACCCGTACCGCCGGTGCCGCCGCCCCCGCCGGTTCCGCCCGCGGCCTCGGCACCGCCCGCCGAGGAGGCGGACTCGCCATGACCGACGACCCCGCACCCGCGCCCGATCCGGCCGGCGCGCGGACCGCCCAGCGTCTGCTCATCGAGCTACGCGCCGAGATCGCCCACGCCGACGGCAAGGCCGCCGTGCTGGTCGCGGTGCTCGGCATGACGACGGGGATCTTCACCGGGCTGCTCGCCAACAGCCAATGGAACCCGAGCGAACTGTCCACCCCGAGCGCCATCGTCTGGTGGACGGGCACGCTGGCCCTCGCGCTGGCCCTGTTCGCCCTGGTCATGGCCGTGCTGCCGCGGTACGGCCACGGCGCCTGGGCGCCGGGACAGCCGCTCGCCTACTTCGGCGACATCCAGCGCGCCGCCCGGCAGGGCCACCTGGCGACCGCCCTCACCGACACGGCACGCGCCCCCGTCTCCGGACTGATGACCGCACTCATCGAAACCAGCCGCATAGCCACCCGGAAACACCAGTGGATCCGCACCGGGCTGATCGCCTTCGGCTGCGGTGCGGTGCTGCTTCCGGGGTCGCTGCTCGCGGGCTGATCTCTCCCGGCACAGAGGAAGGCCATGTCCCAACCCCCAGAGCCCCAGTACCCCACACCCCGCTCCCCGCAGGCGCCACCGCCTCCATACCCGCAGACACCACCGCAGTACCCCCAAGCGCCCCAGTACCCGCAGCCCCCCGCGTACCCCCGGCAATCCGCGCGCCCGCAAGAGCTGCCGCCGCCACCGCCGCCCCGACCCGCCCCGCCCCAGCCTGCCCCGCACCCCCATGAGCTGCGGTTCGAGCGCCGCCGCGTCCACATCTCCGAGCACCAGCGCGGCGCCGACGACGCCGCCGTCGGCGGTCTCCTGCTGTATGTGCCCAACTTCCTGTGCAGCTTGTTGGTCGTCGGTCTGGTGGCCACGTTCCTCGGCCTCTTCGGCATCGTCCTGGTGCTGGCCTGGCTGGCCAGCGGCGCGCTCGTCTTCCACCGGCCCACCGAGCGCCTCATCGCCCGGCTCCTGCTGAAGCTCCGCCCTCCCACCCCTCAGGAGCTGGCCAGGCTCGCGCCGGTCTGGCAGGAGGTCATCGCACGGGCCGGTATCGAGGCGCACACCTATGAGCTCTGGGTCGAGGACAGCGACGAGGTGAACGCCGTCGCCGCCGCCGGCCACATCGTCGGCGTGACCCGTTTCTCGCTCGAGCAGTTGCCTTCGGGACAGCTCGCCGCCGTACTCGCCCATGAGCTCGGCCACCATGTCGGCGGGCACACTTGGTCCAGCCTGCTCGGCTACTGGTACGCCCTCCCCGGAAGGCTCGCCTGGAACCTGATGCTGATCCTGGCGTGGGTCGCCTTCCAGGTGTCCCGCCTCTTCTCCTGGGCCGGGCCCGCGATCGTGGCACTCGTCCTCGGCTGCGCGGCGTTCGTGGCGGTGGGCTCCCTGTACGGGCTGCCGCTCCTGCTGCTGGTCGTGCCGTATCTGCTGGCCGCTGTCGGCCGCCGCGCGGAGTTCCACGCCGACCGGCAGGCGGCGGCGCTCGGCTTCGCGCCGATGCTGGCCGAGGTCCTGGGCCGGCTGCACGCCGCACAGCAGCATGCCGCGGCGGTCGCCGCGGCGAGCGGGCGGCCGGTGGAGCGGAAGGGCGCACTGGCCCGGTTGCTCGACTCCCACCCCGACTACCACGCCCGGCTGAACCGCCTGCTGCCCTACCTCCAGCCGCCCGGCTGAGCCACGCGGAAACGCCGCAGGGCGGCCACCCCGGAAGGGGGACCGCCCTGCGACCGTTTGGAACGGGATTACTGGTTGTACGGACCGTAGTCGTAGTCCTCCAGCGGGACCGCCTGGCCGGAGCCCGTGCCGAAGGGCGAGTAGTCGATGTCGTCGTAACCGACGGCCGAGTACATCGCGGCCTTCGCCTCCTCGGTCGGCTCGACCCGGATGTTGCGGTAGCGGGACAGGCCCGTACCGGCCGGGATGAGCTTACCGATGATCACGTTCTCCTTGAGGCCGATCAGGGAGTCCGACTTGGCGTTGATCGCCGCGTCGGTGAGCACCCGGGTCGTCTCCTGGAAGGACGCCGCCGACAGCCAGGACTCGGTCGCCAGCGAGGCCTTGGTGATACCCATCAGCTGCGGACGGCCGGAGGCCGGGTGGCCGCCTTCCTGGACCACACGACGGTTCTCGGACTCGAAGCGCGAGCGCTCCACCAGCTCGCCCGGCAGCAGCTCGGCGTCGCCGGACTCGATGATCGTCACCCGGCGCAGCATCTGCCGGATGATGATCTCGATGTGCTTGTCGTGGATCGACACACCCTGCGAGTTGTAGACCTTCTGGACCTCGCCGACCAGGTGCACCTGGACGGCGCGCTGGCCGAGGATGCGCAGCACGTCGTGCGGGTTGATGGCGCCCAGGGTCAGCGGCTGGCCGACCTCGACGTGATCGCCCTCGTCCACCAGCAGACGGGCTCGCTTGGAGACGCCGAAGGCCGTCTCGTCGGAGCCGTCGTCCGGAGTGACGACGAGCTTCTTGGTCTTCTCGGTCTCCTCGATCCGGACGCGGCCGGCCGCCTCCGAGATCGGGGCGACACCCTTGGGCGTACGGGCCTCGAAGAGCTCGACGACACGCGGCAGACCCTGGGTGATGTCGTCACCGGCCACACCACCGGTGTGGAAGGTACGCATCGTCAGCTGGGTGCCGGGCTCACCGATGGACTGGGCGGCGATGATGCCGACCGCCTCGCCGATGTCCACCAGCTTGCCGGTCGCCAGCGAGCGGCCGTAGCAGAAGGCGCAGGTGCCGACGGCGGACTCGCAGGTGAGCACCGAACGCGTCTTGACCGTCTCGACGCCGTGCCGGACGAGCTGGTCGATGAGCACATCGCCCAGGTCGACGTTGGCCGGCGCGATGACCTTGCCGTCCACAACGACGTCCTCGGCGAGCATGCGCGCGTACACGCTGGTCTCGACGTCTTCCGTCTTGCGCAGCACACCGTCGGCGCCCTTGGTCGCGATCGCGAGCTTCAGACCGCGCTCGGTGCCGCAGTCCTCCTCACGGATGATCACGTCCTGGGAGACGTCCACCAGACGACGGGTCAGGTAACCCGAGTCGGCGGTACGCAGCGCGGTGTCCGCGAGACCCTTACGGGCACCGTGGGTGGAGATGAAGTACTCCAGCACGGAGAGACCCTCACGGAACGACGCCTTGATCGGCCGCGGGATGGTCTCGTTCTTCGCGTTGGACACCAGACCACGCATACCGGCGATCTGACGCATCTGCATCATGTTTCCGCGCGCGCCCGAGTCGACCATCATGAAGATCGGGTTGGTCTTCGGGAAGTTCGCGTTCATCGCCTCGGCGACCTCGTTGGTCGCCTTGGTCCAGATCGCGATGAGCTCCTGAGTGCGCTCGTCCTTGGTGATCAGACCACGCTCGTACTGCTTCTGGACCTTCTCGTCCTGCGCCTCGTAGCCCTCGATGATGGCCTTCTTGGCCTCGGGGACGACGACGTCGGAGATCGCGACGGTGACACCGGAGCGGGTGGCCCAGTGGAAACCGGACGCCTTCAGGTTGTCCAGGGTCGCCGCGACGATGACCTTCGGGTAGCGCTCGGCGAGGTCGTTGACGATCTCGGAGAGCTGCTTCTTGCCCACCGAGTAGTCGACGAACGGGTAGTCCTCGGGCAGCAGCTCGTTGAAGAGCGCGCGGCCCAGGGTGGTGCGCAGCCGGAAGCTGTCGCCCGGCGTCCAGGCACCGCCCCCAAGCCCGTCGTCCCCTGCCTCCGCGACCGGCGGGGTCCAGCCACGCGGCGGAACCGTACCGATCGGGAAGCGGATGTCGATCTTCGCCTGGAGCGAGAGCTCGCGGGCGTCGAACGCCATGATCGCCTCGGCGGTGGAGCCGAAGGAACGGCCCTCGCCGATGACCTCGCGCTCCTCCTCGTCGGTGGTGAGGAAGAAGAGGCCGAGCACCATGTCCTGGGTGGGCATGGTCACCGGGCGGCCGTCGGCCGGCTTGAGGATGTTGTTCGAGGACAGCATCAGGATGCGGGCCTCGGCCTGGGCCTCCGCGGACAGCGGCAGGTGCACGGCCATCTGGTCACCGTCGAAGTCCGCGTTGAACGCGGTGCAGACGAGCGGGTGGATCTGGATGGCCTTGCCCTCGACCAGCTGCGGCTCGAAGGCCTGGATGCCGAGGCGGTGCAGGGTCGGCGCACGGTTCAGCAGCACCGGGTGTTCGGCGATGACCTCTTCGAGCACGTCGTACACGACCGTGCGGCCGCGCTCGACCATGCGCTTGGCCGACTTGATGTTCTGCGCGTGGTTCAGGTCCACCAGGCGCTTCATCACGAACGGCTTGAAGAGCTCCAGCGCCATGGCCTTGGGCAGACCGCACTGGTGCAGCTTGAGCTGCGGGCCGACGACGATGACCGAACGGGCCGAGTAGTCGACTCGCTTACCGAGCAGGTTCTGACGGAAACGACCCTGCTTACCCTTCAGCATGTCGCTGAGGGACTTCAGCGGGCGGTTACCGGGACCGGTGACCGGGCGGCCGCGGCGGCCGTTGTCGAACAGCGCGTCGACGGCCTCCTGCAGCATCCGCTTTTCGTTGTTCACGATGATCTCGGGGGCACCGAGGTCAAGGAGACGCTTGAGGCGGTTGTTGCGGTTGATGACACGGCGGTACAGGTCGTTGAGGTCGGAGGTCGCGAAGCGGCCACCGTCCAGCTGCACCATCGGACGCAGGTCCGGCGGGATCACCGGGATGCAGTCCAGCACCATGCCGTTGGGGCTGTTGCGGGTCTGCAGGAAGGCGGAGACGACCTTGAGGCGCTTGAGCGCACGGGTCTTCTTCTGACCCTTGCCGGTCCGGATGATCTCGCGGAGCTTCTCGGCCTCCTCGTCGAGGTCGAAGGACTCCAGGCGCTTCTGCAGGGCAGCGGCGCCCATGCCGCCCATGAAGTACGTGCCGAAGCGGTCACGCAGCTCACGGTAGAGCAGCTCATCACCCTCCAGGTCCTGGACCTTGAGGTTCTTGAAGCGGTTCCACACCTCGTCGAGACGGTCGATCTCGCGCTGGGCGCGGTCGCGCAGCTGCTTCATCTCGCGCTCGGCGCCCTCGCGCACCTTGCGGCGCACATCGGCCTTGGCGCCCTCGGCCTCCAGCTCGGCGAGGTCCGCCTCGAGCTTCTTGGCGCGGGCCTCCAGGTCGGCGTCGCGGCGCTGCTCGATCTGCTGGCGCTCGACGGAGACATGGGCCTCCAGCGAGGGCAGGTCGCGCGTGCGGCGCTCGTCGTCCACCCACGTGATCATGTAGGCGGCGAAGTAGATGACCTTCTCGAGGTCCTTCGGGGCGAGGTCGAGCAGGTAACCCAGTCGGCTGGGCACGCCCTTGAAGTACCAGATGTGGGTGACGGGAGCGGCCAGCTCGATGTGGCCCATCCGCTCACGGCGCACCTTGGCGCGGGTGACCTCGACGCCACAGCGCTCACAGATGATGCCCTTGAAGCGGACGCGCTTGTACTTCCCGCAGTAGCACTCCCAGTCCCGGGTCGGACCGAAGATCTTCTCGCAGAAGAGTCCGTCCTTTTCGGGCTTGAGGGTGCGGTAGTTGATGGTTTCCGGCTTCTTGACCTCACCGTGGGACCACTGACGGATGTCATCAGCGGTGGCGAGGCCGATCCGCAGCTCGTCGAAGAAGTTGACGTCGAGCACTTGTCGTCAATCCCTCTTTCAGGGTCGTGTCTTCGGGTCTGACTGGGGGTCCGGGGAGAGGCCGGGGCGGTCGCGGTGGACGATCGCCCCAGCCAGACCCGTCAGACCTCTTCGACGCTGCTCGGCTCGCGCCGGGACAGGTCGATACCGAGCTCCTCCGCAGCGCGGAAGACGTCCTCGTCGGTGTCGCGCATCTCGATGGACATGCCGTCGGACGACAGCACCTCCACGTTGAGGCACAGGGACTGCATCTCCTTGATGAGGACCTTGAAGGACTCAGGGATGCCGGGCTCGGGGATGTTCTCGCCCTTGACGATGGCCTCGTAGACCTTCACGCGGCCGGTGACGTCGTCGGACTTGATGGTCAGCAGCTCCTGGAGGGCGTACGCGGCGCCGTATGCCTCCAGCGCCCACACCTCCATCTCACCGAAGCGCTGGCCACCGAACTGAGCCTTACCACCCAGCGGCTGCTGGGTGATCATCGAGTACGGACCGGTGGAGCGGGCGTGCAGCTTGTCGTCCACCAGGTGGTGCAGCTTGAGGATGTACATGTAGCCGATCGAGATCGGGTCCGGGAACGGCTCGCCGGAGCGGCCGTCGAACAGCCGGGCCTTACCGGACGACTGGACCAGACGGTCGCCGTCACGGTTCGGGATCGTCGACTCGAAGAGACCGGAGATCTCGTCCTCGCGGGCGCCGTCGAAGACCGGGGTCGCGACGTTGGTGCCGGGGGCCACCTCGTCGGCGCCGATCGCCTTCAGCCGCTGCATCCACTCCTCGGAGCCTTCGACCTTCCAGCCGCGGGAGGCCAGCCAGCCGAGGTGGATCTCCAGGACCTGTCCCGGGTTCATTCGGGACGGGACACCCAGCGGGTTCAGGATGATGTCGACCGGGGTGCCGTCCTCCAGGAACGGCATGTCCTCGACCGGCAGGATCTTGGAGATGACGCCCTTGTTGCCGTGGCGGCCGGCGAGCTTGTCACCGTCGGTGATCTTGCGCTTCTGCGCCACGTAGACGCGGACCAGCTGGTTCACGCCCGGCGGCAGCTCGTCGCCCTCTTCGCGGTCGAAGACGCGGACGCCGATGACCTTGCCGATCTCGCCGTGCGGCACCTTCAGCGAGGTGTCACGGACCTCACGGGCCTTCTCACCGAAGATCGCGCGCAGCAGCCGCTCCTCCGGGGTCAGCTCGGTCTCACCCTTCGGGGTGACCTTGCCGACCAGGATGTCACCGGCCACGACCTCGGCGCCGATGCGGATGATGCCGCGCTCGTCGAGATCGGCCAGGACCTCCTCGGAGACGTTCGGGATGTCCCGGGTGATCTCCTCGGGGCCGAGCTTGGTGTCACGGGCGTCGACCTCGTGCTCCTCGATGTGGATCGAGGAGAGGACGTCGTCCTGCACCAGGCGCTGGCTGAGGATGATCGCGTCCTCGTAGTTGTGGCCCTCCCACGGCATGAACGCCACGAGCAGGTTCTTGCCGAGCGCCATCTCACCCTCTTGGGTGGACGGGCCGTCGGCCAGCACCTGACCGGCGATCACCCGGGCGCCCTCGTCCACGACCACCTTCTGGTTGAAGGAGGTGCCCTGGTTCGAGCGGGAGAACTTGGCCACGCGGTAGGTGGTGTAGGTGCCGTCGTCGTTGGCCACCGTCACGTAGTCGGCGGAGACCTCCTGGACGACACCGTCCTTCTCGGCCTTGATGACGTCGCCGGCGTCGACCGCGCAGCGGTACTCCATGCCGGTGCCGACCAGCGGGGACTCCGCCTTGATCAGCGGCACGGCCTGGCGCATCATGTTCGATCCCATGAGCGCGCGGTTGGCGTCGTCGTGCTCGAGGAACGGGATCATCGCGGTCGCGACCGACACCATCTGGCGCGGCGAGACGTCCATGTAGTCGACGTCGTCGCCCGGGATGTAGTCGACCTCGCCGCCACGGCGGCGGACCAGGACGCGGTTCTCGGCGAAGTGCAGGTCGTTCGTCAGCGGGGCGTTGGCCTGCGCGATGACGAAGCGGTCCTCTTCGTCGGCCGTCAGGTAGTCGACGTCATCGGTGACGACACCGTCGACGACCTTGCGGTACGGGGTCTCGATGAAACCGAACGCGTTGACCCGGCCGTACGAGGCGAGCGAGCCGATCAGACCGATGTTCGGGCCTTCGGGCGTCTCGATCGGGCACATGCGGCCGTAGTGCGACGGGTGCACGTCTCGGACCTCGAAGCCCGCCCGCTCACGGGAGAGACCACCGGGGCCGAGGGCGTTGAGACGACGCTTGTGGGTCAGACCCGACAGCGGGTTCGTCTGGTCCATGAACTGCGACAGCTGGCTGGTGCCGAAGAACTCCTTGATGGAGGCGACGACCGGCCGGATGTTGATCAGGGTCTGCGGCGTGATCGCCTCGACGTCCTGAGTCGTCATGCGCTCACGGACGACGCGCTCCATACGGGCCAGACCCGTGCGGACCTGGTTCTGGATCAGCTCGCCGACGTTACGGATGCGGCGGTTGCCGAAGTGGTCGATGTCGTCGGTCTCGACGACGATCGTCTGGCCGTTCTCGGCGACCGTCTCGGTCTCACCGGCGTGCAGCTTCACCAGGTACTTGATCGAGGCGATGACGTCCTCGACCGTCAGGACGCCCGCGTCCAGCGGAGCGGCCGAACCCAGCTTCTTGTTGACCTTGTAGCGGCCGACCTTCGCGAGGTCGTAGCGCTTCGGGTTGAAGTAGAGGTTCTCCAGCAGCGTCTGCGCGGCCTCACGCGTCGGGGGCTCGCCCGGGCGCAGCTTGCGGTAGATGTCGAGCAGCGCGTCGTCCTGGCCCTGGGTGTGGTCCTTCTCCAGGGTGGCGCGCATGGACTCGTACTCGCCGAACTCCTCCAGGATCTGCTCGGTCGTCCAGCCGAGCGCCTTCAGGAGGACGGTGACGGACTGCTTGCGCTTGCGGTCGATGCGCACACCGACCATGTCGCGCTTGTCGATCTCCATCTCCAGCCAGGCACCCCGGGACGGGATGACCTTGACGGAGAAGATGTCCTTGTCGGACGTCTTGTCGATGGAGGAGTCGAAGTAGACGCCCGGCGAGCGGACCAGCTGCGAGACGACGACACGCTCGGTGCCGTTGATGCAGAAGGTGCCCTTGTCGGTCATGAGTGGGAAGTCGCCCATGAAGACCGTCTGGGACTTGATCTCGCCGGTCTCGTTGTTGGTGAACTCGGCGGTGACGAAGAGCGGCGCCGCGTACGTGAAGTCGCGCTCCTTGCACTCGTCGATGGAGTTCTTCGGAGGCTCGAAGCGATGGTCGCGGAAGGCCAGCGACATCGACCCGGAGAAGTCCTCGATCGGGGAGATCTCCTCGAAGATCTCCTCGAGGCCGGACTTGGTGGGGACGTCCTGGCCACTGTCCAGCGCAGCCTCGACGCGAGCCTTCCAGGCGGCATTGCCGAGCAGCCAATCGAAGCTCTCGGTCTGCAGCGCGAGGAGGTTCGGAACCTCGAGGGGCTCCTTGATCTTCGCAAAGGAGATGCGCAGCGGGGCGGTGCTGGCGCCGTTGTTCGTATTGGCAGTCGAGGCGTTGCGCGAGGCGGCCAAGAGGGGGTCCTTCCGAGGGCTCGGACTCACTACGCGCGTGCCGGTCCCAACTCGAGCCATGGAGGAAATCCCTGGTCAGAGAGATTCCCTCGGCCGTGCTCTAAGGTGGGCATGCCCCTGGTGACGGGCAGGAGGCAGCTAACAGGCAGCGCAAAGGGTCAGTGTAGCCACTTGGCACACTGATGTCCAGCTCCGAGTTCCTGAGACCGGCAGCGCCAATCTCTCCCTCCGGTGAGGGGGCCCTCCCCCTCGTTGTCTTCTCTATGTTTTCGAACGCCTGCAGCCACCCATGCGCCTCAAGCGCATATCGATACTGCCCGCTTCGCCGCCGATCCATGCCTCGGACTCGGATCGGTGTGACGTCGCGTCCTGAGAATTGCGCGCTGCGTGCCGTTCGTCAAGGCCCCCCACTCCGGCGAGATCGTCACAGGGCGTGGCGACAGGCAACGAAGATCACCATACCCTCAGGGACCGACAAGGCAACGCAGCCGTCGCGGGAGCGCCGAAGGGCGACCACCCCAACGGGTGATCGCCCTTACGGAACGGAGCGGGTCAGCGGGGTCCGCAGGGCCCCTGAACCCCTCGGGTCACTTGACCTCGACGGAGGCGCCGGCGCCCTTGAGGGACTCGGCGGCCTTCTCGGCCTGCTCCTTGTTGACCTTCTCCAGGACCGGCTTCGGGGTGCCGTCGACGAGGTCCTTGGCCTCCTTCAGACCCAGCGAGGTCAGCTCACGCACGACCTTGATGACCTGGATCTTCTTCTCGCCGGCGCCGGTGAGGATGACGTCGAACTCGTCCTGCTCCTCGGCGGCCTCGGCCGGGGCGCCCGGGACACCCGCGGCGACGGCGACGGCGGCCGGGGCCGCGGCGGTGACGTCGAACTTCTCCTCGAAGAGCTTCACGAACTCGGAGAGCTCGATGAGGGTCATCTCCTCGAACTGCGCGAGCAGGTCTTCCTGGCTGAGCTTCGCCATGATGGCGGTCCTTCCACTAAATCGGCTGGTGCCGGATGTACATGTCGGCGGGCACGGGCCCGCTGGGCAGCGGGAGAGTTACTCCGCGGCCTCGGCGGGAGCCGGCTCGCCGGCACCGCCCTGCTCTTCCTTCTTGACGCGAAGCGCCTCCGCGGTGCGGACGAACTTCGAGGGGAGCGCCTGGAAGAGCGCCGCAGCCTGGGACTGCTTGCCCTTCATGGCGCCCGCCAGCTTGGCGAGCAGCACCTCGCGGGACTCGAGGTCCGCGAGCTTCTTGATCTCGTCAGCGGAGAGCGACTTGCCGTCAAGGACGCCGCCCTTGATGACGAGCGCGGGGTTCTCCTTGGCGAAGTCACGAAGACCCTTCGCCGCCTCGACCGGGTCACCGGTCACGAAGGCGACGGCCGACGAACCCGCGAACAGGTCGTCGAGCGTGGTGATCCCGGCCTCGTTGGCCGCGATCTTGGTCAGCGTGTTCTTCACCACACGGTACTGAGCGTTCTCACCGAGCGAACGGCGCAGCTCCTTGAGCTGCGCGACGGTGAGACCGGTGTACGCGGTCACAACAGCAGCGTTGGAGTTACGGAACTTGTCCGTCATCTCCTCGACGGCCGCGACCTTGTCAGGCCTCGCCATGAGCCTCGGCCTCCTTCCGGGTGATGAGGACCGCATCGGCCGGGAAAGGAGGCTGAACAAAACGAAACGCCCCGGCGCAGGCGCTCGGGGCGTAACTCGACCTAACGGGCTCACGGCCCGATCGGGAGTCCATCCACAATCACCTGCGCAGGTCGTCCGCAGCTAGCGGATCCTTACGCCGCCGCACCCCTTGCGGGAGCACAGCAGCGACCAGCGGTCTTTGGCTTCTGTGGAAGACTACGCGAACGGGCCGTGGCCAGGCAAATCGGCTCTGGGGCCAGGTCGGCTACTGCTGCTTGAGGGCGTCCTCGAAGTTCATGGTGTCCGAGGCGGGCGGCTCCTCGACCGTGACCTTGGTGCCGTAGTCCGAGTAGTAGACCGTCGAGTCGTACTTCCCGTTGTTGCTGTCGGCCTGCTCCCGCTTCTTGACCAGCAGGTTGTCACCGTCGATCCACAGGTCGATGGTCTCGGTCTCCATGCCGGAGGTCTCCAGCTGCTTCTGCAGCGCCGTGAGGTCGCTCTCGGAGAGGTCCTTGGACTGCATCTTGGCCAGCTCCGAGACCTGCACGGTGCCGGTGTAGTGGGTCGCCTTGACGCCCTTGACCGACTCCGAGCCCACGCTCTTGACCTTGCCGGTGGCGATCAGCAGCTGCACCGAGCGCGCCGGGTCGGTGTTCTGCATCTGGTCCTTGAGGAACTCACCGGAGGCGCCGGCCTGCTTGGCCAGGGTGTCGTAGTCGTACTTCATCCAGTGCTTGCCGCCGGCCTGCGCTGCGAACTCGGAGCCCAGGTTCATGAACATCGCGTCGGGCGTGTAGCGCGCCTCCATGGGCTTGCCCGCCAGCGGCGAGTTCTGGACCGATCCGCCCTTCTGCGTGATGGTCATGTTGGCGCGCATGCCGTTCGCCCAGTCCATCGCGCCGGACATGGTCGAGTTCTGTGCACCCATCTGCGTGGTGCCCTCGACCTTGGCCGAGTGCTGCTGGTCCGTCTGCTGCGAGGCGAGCTTCAGCGCGGCCAGCGGGCTGCCCACCGACTCGGCGGCCTTGTCGGACTTGTCACCGCCCTTGTTGCTGTCGGCCTTGTCGCTCCCGCAGGCGGTGAGACCGGCGACCAGGACCACACCACTGAGCACCGCCGCACATCGAGCAGCGAAACGAGTACCGCGCACAGGTCCCCCTATGTCTTTGCTTCTTATTTATCTTTTACGACTGCTGAGACTGTATCTGAGGGGACGCCCAACGCGATGAGCCGGGTTCCCGTCCTCCTCAGGGAGGCATGGAAACCCGGCTCACAGACGTTGAGCGCCGCCTCATACGGCACTCAGGGCACTCTCAGAACACGTGTCTGGACGTGCTCAGACGGCCTCTTCCTCGACCAGCAGGTTGCGGGTGCGGTTGGCGTCCAGCGGGATGCCAGGACCCATCGTGGTGGTCAGGGTCGCCTTCTTGATGTAGCGGCCCTTGGCGGCGGACGGCTTGAGACGGTTGATCTCCTCGAGCGCCGCGGCGTAGTTCTCCACCAGCTTGGCCTCGTCGAAGGAGACCTTGCCGATGATGAAGTGCAGGTTCGAGTGCTTGTCGACGCGGAACTCGATCTTGCCGCCCTTGATGTCGGTGACGGCCTTGGCCACGTCGGGGGTGACGGTGCCGGTCTTCGGGTTCGGCATCAGACCACGCGGACCGAGCACCCGGCCCAGGCGGCCGACCTTGCCCATGAGGTCCGGGGTGGCGACGACGGCGTCGAAGTCCAGCCGGCCCTTGGAAACCTCGTCGATGAGCTCGTCGGAGCCGACGATGTCGGCGCCGGCGGCCTCCGCGGCCGCAGCACGGTCACCGGTCGCGAAGACCAGGACCCGGGCGGTCTTACCGGTGCCGTGCGGAAGGTTCACGGTGCCGCGGACCATCTGGTCGGCCTTGCGCGGGTCGACACCCAGGCGCATGGCGACCTCAACGGTGGCGTCGAACTTGCTCGTGGTGGTCTCCTTGGCGAGCCGGACCGCCTCGAGCGGGGGGTACACGCGCTCCCGGTCGATCTTGGCGTCCGCGCTGCGGAAAGTCTTGCTGCGCTTCACTGCTGCTCCTGATGGATTCGTATGGAGTCGTGGTCCGGGCCGCGCCTGGCCCTGCCACGGTGGTGCTGCGGGAGTGTCAGCCCTCGACCGTGATGCCCATGGAGCGGGCGGTGCCGGCGATGATCTTCTCGGCGGCGTCCAGGTCGTTGGCGTTCAGGTCGGGCATCTTGGTGGTGGCGATGTCGCGGACCTGGTCGCGGGTGATCTTGGCGACCTTGGTCTTGTGCGGCTCACCGGAGCCCTTCTCCACACCCGCGGCCTTGAGGATCAGCTTGGCGGCCGGCGGAGTCTTGGTCACGAAGGTGAAGGAACGGTCCTCGTAGACCGTGATCTCCACCGGCACGACCATGCCACGCTGCGACTCGGTCGCGGCGTTGTAGGCCTTGCAGAACTCCATGATGTTGACGCCGTGCTGACCCAGCGCGGGGCCGACCGGCGGGGCCGGGTTCGCGGCGCCGGCCTGGATCTGGAGCTTGATCAGCCCCGTGACCTTCTTCTTCTTGGGAGGCATGCTCTCTCCGGGTCTTAGTGAGAGGTGGTTCGCCTCCGAACCGGATCGTCCGGATGGAGGCATACCGCACAACGATAACGGGTATACCTGTGCGGCCTAAAACCGAGCAGGTCAGACCGGCCGCGAAGCCCGTCTGACCTGATCGGAAGGTTGCGTAGGGTCAGTTCTTCTGGATCTGGTCGAAGCTCAGCTCGACCGGGGTCTCCCGGCCGAAGATCTCCACCAGGCCCTTGACCTTCTTCGAGTCGGCGTTGATCTCGTTGATCGTCGCCTGCAGCGTCGCGAAGGGGCCGTCGGTGACCGTGACCGAGTCGCCCACCTCGAAGTCCAGGACCTGGACCTCGACCTTGCGGCTCGGCGCCGGCAGGCCCGCCTCCTCGGCGGCGGCCTTGGCGGCCTTCTCCTCGGCCTCCGGGGCGAGCATCTTGACGATCTCGTCCAGGGTCAGCGGGTACGGGTCGTACGCGTTGCCCACGAAGCCGGTGACGCCCGGGGTGTTGCGGACCACGCCCCAGGACTCGTTCGTCAGGTCCATGCGCACCAGCACATAGCCGGGGAGCTTGTTCTGGCGCACGGTGCGGCGGTCGCCGTTCTTGATCTGGACGACCTCTTCCTGCGGCACCTCGGCCTGGAAGATGTAGTCCTCGACGTTCAGCGAGACTGCGCGCTGCTCGAGGTTGGTCTTCACGCGGTTCTCGTACCCCGCGTAGGTGTGGATGACGTACCACTCGCCGGGGAGGGTACGCAGCTCCTCGCGCAGGGCCTCGACCGGGTCGACCGCGACCTCTTCTTCAGCCTCTTCGGCCTCTTCTGCGTCGGCGTCGGCAGCATCCCCGGCCCCCAGGACAGCGGCCTCGTCCTCGACGCGGACCGCATCCTTCTCGGCCGGCTCTCCCGCCTCAGCCTCCGCAGCCTCGGCCTGGTCCTCATCGGCAGCCTCGATGATGTCGAGCTCGTCCTCGGCGGACTCGACGGCCTCGGCGGCCTCGTTCAGGTTCGGGTCAGACACGGTGGCTGCTTCTTCCTGGCTTCAAGAGGGGTGGAACGTGCGAAGGGGCAACTTGAGACAGCGCCACCCTTCGGGATCAGCCAAAGACGTACTTGATGGCTTGGTTGAACCCATAGTCAATCACGGTAACGATGCCGATCATGATGAGCACAAAGACGATCACCACAGTGGTGTACGTCGACAGCTGGCCACGTGTGGGCCACACGACCTTGCGCAGCTCAGCAACGATCTGGCGATAAAAGAGCGCGAGCCTGCCGAAGGGCCCCTTCTTGGCGCGCTTGCCACCACGGCGGCTCTTCTTGGCCGCCACCTCGTCTTCGGGACGACCGCTTTCAGGCGTCGCGGTGGAGCCAAGGGCTTCCGTCACTACGTCCTCACCTGAATCCGGATCGTGGCCGTGCCGCGTCCGGCTCGGCCGCACAGCGATGTATTTCAGTACACGCGCACGCACCTTGATAAACGTGCGTGTAGCAGGGCCGGAGGGACTTGAACCCCCAACCGCTGGTTTTGGAGACCAGTGCTCTACCAATTGAGCTACGACCCTTTGCGGCTCCACCCAACCTACCGCATCCACCCGGCTCCATGGAGTACGCGAGGCGAAACGGCTGTTGAGCGGCCAACGACGGATGAGTGTACGTGGTTGAGGGCCGGGCGTCGAACGAGAAGCGCCCATGGCGCCCGGAACGGCCTGGGGGCCGTGCCGGGCGTCGCGACACCGATCCCTGCCGACCCCCAGGCCGTAAACCCGCGTGCCGCGGTATTCGGCGGTCTGGGACGATGCACATATGACCGCTGCTACCCCTCCTGCACAGTCCCCGACAGAGCGCCGTGTCTCCGCCCGTATCGGAGCCATTTCCGAGTCCGCCACGCTCGCCGTCGACGCCAAGGCCAAGGCCCTCAAGGCCGCCGGGCGTCCGGTGATCGGCTTCGGCGCGGGCGAGCCCGACTTCCCCACGCCCGACTACATCGTCGAGGCCGCCGTGGAGGCCTGCCGCAACCCGAAGTACCACCGCTACACCCCGGCCGGCGGGCTGCCCGAGCTCAAGGCCGCGATCGCCGCGAAGACGCTGCGCGACAGCGGCTACGAGGTCGAGGCGGCGCAGGTCCTGGTGACCAACGGCGGCAAGCAGGCGATCTACGAGGCGTTCGCGGCGATCCTGGACCCGGGCGACGAGGTCATCGTCCCCGCCCCGTACTGGACCACCTACCCCGAGTCGATCCGGCTCGCGGGCGGCGTCCCGGTCGACGTCGTCGCCGACGAGACCACCGGCTACCGGGTCTCCGTGGAGCAGCTCGAGGCCGCCCGCACCGAGCGCACCAAGGTGGTGCTCTTCGTCTCCCCGTCCAACCCCACCGGCGCCGTCTACTCGCGCGAGCAGGTCGAGGCGATCGGGCGCTGGGCGGCCGAGCACGGGCTGTGGGTGCTCACCGACGAGATCTACGAGCACCTGGTGTACGGGGACGCGGAATTCCACTCGCTGCCGGTGGTGGTGCCCGAGCTGCGGGACAAGTGCATCGTGGTCAACGGCGTGGCGAAGACGTACGCCATGACCGGCTGGCGGGTGGGCTGGGTCATCGGCCCGAAGGACGTCGTCAAGGCCGCGACCAACCTGCAGTCGCACGCCACGTCCAACGTGAGCAATGTCGCACAGGCCGCCGCCGTGGCCGCCGTCGCGGGCGATCTGGACGCCGTGGCCGCGATGCGCGAGGCGTTCGACCGCCGCCGCCGCACCATCGTGCGGATGCTGAACGAGATCGACGGCGTGGAGTGCCCCGAGCCCGAGGGCGCCTTCTACGCCTACCCGTCGGTGAAGGCCCTGATCGGCAAGGAGATCCGCGGCAAGCGGCCGCAGAGCTCCGTGGAGCTGGCCGAGCTGATCCTGGAGGAGGCCGAGGTCGCGGTCGTCCCTGGCGAGGCCTTCGGCACCCCGGGCTACCTGCGGCTCTCGTACGCGCTCGGCGACGAGGACCTGGTCGAGGGGGTCTCCCGGCTGCAGAAGCTGCTGGGCGAGGCGCGCGACTGATTTCGCGCCCTCCCCCATCGACGCGGGCGCTCGGCGATGGCCGGGCGCCCGCGGTCGTACCAGCGGCCATGGGCGCGGTCACAGGCGCCCGCGGCCCTTTACGCCCGCATTCATGTGCGGGCAAGCCCCCGTTCGGCGAAAGCGGTACCGGCGCGCCCCGGGCTGGGGCAGGATCTCCAGATGGCACGTGACGTACATCTGCTCCCCAAAGCGCATCTGCACCTCCACTTCACCGGCTCGATGCGCCCCGCCACGCTGCTCGAGCTCGCCGACAAGTACGGCGTCCACCTCCCGGAAGCGCTCAGGAGCGGCGAGCCCCCCAAGCTGCGCGCCACCGACGAGCGCGGCTGGTTCCGGTTCCAGCGGCTGTACGACATCGCGCGGTCCTGCCTGCGCGAGCCCGAGGACATCCAGCGGCTGGTGCGCGAGACCGCCGAGGAGGACGTACGGGACGGCGCCGGGTGGCTGGAGATCCAGGTCGACCCCACCTCGTACGCGCCGCGTCTTGGCGGCCTGATCCCGGCGCTGGAGATCATCCTGGACGCCGTGGAGACCGCCTCCCGGGACACCGGGCTCGGGATGCGCGTGCTGGTCGCCGCCAACCGCATGAAGCACCCCCTGGAGGCGCGCACGCTGGCCCGGCTGGCGGTCCGCTTCGCCGACCGGGGCGTCATCGGCTTCGGCCTCTCCAACGACGAGCGGCGCGGCCTGGCCCGGGACTTCGACCGGGCCTTCGCCATCGCCCGGGACGGCGGCCTGCTGGCGGCGCCGCACGGCGGCGAGCTGTCGGGCCCGAGCAGCGTCCGCGACTGCCTGGACGACCTCGGCGCGCAGCGGGTGGGCCACGGCGTGCGGGCCGCCGAGGACCCCCGGCTGCTGAGCCGGCTCGCCGAGCGGGGCGTGACCTGCGAGGTGTGCCCGTCCTCGAACGTGGCCCTGGGGGTGTACGAGAAGCCGGAGGACGTGCCGCTGCGCACGCTGTACGACGCCGGGGTACCGATGGCGCTGGGCGCCGACGACCCGTTGCTGTTCGGGTCGCGGCTGGCGGCCCAGTACGAGCTGGCGCGCGAGCACCACGGCTTCACGGACGCCGAGCTGGCCGAGCTGGCCCGGCAGTCCGTCCGCGGCTCGGCGGCCCCGAAGGAGGTGGCCGAGCGGCTGCTCGCCGACATCGACGGCTGGCTGGTGGCCGCCGGGTAGTCGCCGGGTCCGTGCCGTCAGAGGCTGACGCCGACCGTCACCGGCTCGTTCACGAGCGTGACCCCGAACGCGGCCTCGACCCCGGCCACGACCTCGCGGGCGAGCGCGAGCAGGTCCTCGGTCGTGGCGTCGCCCCGGTTGGTCAGGGCGAGCGTGTGCTTGGTGGAGATGCGGGCGGGGCCGGTGCCGTAGCCCTTGGTGAAGCCCGCCTTGTCGATCAGCCATGCGGCGGAGGTCTTGATGCGCCCCTCCCCCGCCGGGTAGGCGGGCGGGGTGACGTCGGGGCCCAGGCGCTCGGCGACGCGGGCCAGGAAGGCGGCGTGGGCGTCCTCGGTCAGGACCGGGTTGGTGAAGAAGGAGCCCGCGGACCAGGTGTCGTGGTCCTGCGGGTCGAGGACCATCCCCTTGCCCGCGCGGAGCCCGAGGACCGTGTCGCGGGCGGTGGCGACGGGCACCCGCTCCCCCACCCCCACGCCGAGGTTGCGGGCGGTCTCCGCGTACTTGACCGGCGCGGACAGGCCGCCCGCGTCCTCCAGCGCGAAGCGCACCCGCAGCACCACATAGCGCTGCGGATCGGCCTTGAAGCGGCTGTGGCGGTAGGCGAAGCCGCAGTCGGCGCTGGGCATGGTCACGACGGCCTCGGCGCGCCGGTCGTAGGCGACGACCTCGGTGATCGTGGCCGAGACCTCCTGGCCGTACGCGCCCACGTTCTGGATCGGGGTCGCCCCCGCGGAGCCGGGGATTCCGGCCAGGCATTCGATCCCGGCGAGACCGGCCCGGACCGTGCGGGCCACGGCGTCCGACCAGTTCTCGCCCGCGGCCAGCTCCAGCCGGCTGCCGTCGAGGGCGAAGCCGCTGGTCGCGATGCGCAGGGCGGTGCCGTCGAAGCCCTTGTCGGCGATGACCAGATTGCTGCCGCCGCCTATCACCAGGAGCGGGGTCCCGGCCGTGTCGGCCTCCCGGACCGCCGCGATCACCTCGTCGTCGGTGGTGGCCGTGAGCAGCCGGCCCGCCGGGCCGCCGAGGCGGAAGGTGGTGAGGGGGGCCAGGGGCGCGTCGTGGAGTTCCTGCACGCGCTCAAGAGTACGGGGGCGCCCCGGCGCGGCCCGGCCTGGCCCCGTGGGGCGCCTCTCGTGCTCTCAAGGGGTCTCGGGGGCCTCAGGCGAGGCGGACGACGGCGCGGGCGCGGCCCAGCACCTTCTGCCCCGCGCTGGTCGCCACGATGTCGACGCGGACCGTACGGGCCTCGTCGTCCAGCTTGGCGGCGACCTTGGCGGTCACCTCGATGGCCGCGCCCTTCTCGTCGTTCGGCACGACGACCGGCTTGGTGAAGCGCACCCCGTACTCCACGACGGCCGCCGGGTCCCCGGCCCAGTCGGTCACCACGCGGCCCGCCTCGGCCATGGTGAACATGCCGTGCGCGATGACGTCGGGGAGGCCGACCTCCTTGGCGAACTTCTCGTTCCAGTGGATCGGGTTGAAGTCCCCCGACGCGCCCGCGTACTGGACGAGGTCGGCGCGGGTCACGGGGAATTCCCGGGCGGGCAGCTCGGTGCCGACCTCGACGTCGTCGTACGAGATCTTGGCTGTCATGTGTCTTCCTTTGCTGCCTGGGCGTCGTCCCGGGCCGCCGCGGGGGCGCCCTGGGCCTCGGCGGCGCGGGCCACGAGGGTCGTGTGGGCGGTCACCACGTGCTCCCCGGCCTCGTCGTGCACCTCGCCGCGGACGGACAGGACGTCATTGCCGGCCAGCGACTTGATCGAGTCGATCGTCGAGGTGACCGTGAGGCGGTCGCCCGCGCGCACCGGGCGGGTGTAGACGAACCTCTGGTCGCCGTGCACCACCCGGCTGTAGTCCAGGCCCAGCTGCGGGTCCTCGATCACCTGTCGCCCGGCGGCCTTGAAGGTGAGCGCGAAAACGAAGGTCGGCGGGGCGATCACATCGGGGTGGTCGAATGCCTTGGCCGCCTCCGGATCGAAGTACACCGGATTGGCGTCGCCGATCGCCTCGGCGAATTCGCGGATCTTCTCCCGGCCGACCTCGTAGGGCGCGGTGGGCGGGTAGGACCGCCCGACGAACGACTGGTCGAGCGCCATCGACTCGGCACCTCCTGCGGTTGATGTTGCTCAGGATGTTGTTGTGGAACGCAACAAGGCCGCCCCCGCAGGTGGGGGCGACCTTGAATACGAACTATGTGATCGTCGCTTTATCGCGTCTCGCGGTGCGCGGTGTGCGCGTTGCAACGCGGGCAGTGCTTCTTCAGCTCAAGACGATCCGGGTCGTTACGCCGATTCTTCTTGGTGATGTAGTTCCGCTCCTTGCACTCCACGCAGGCCAGCGTGATCTTCGGGCGGACGTCGGTGGCAGCCACGTGAGTGCTCCTTGACGAACGGATAGATGAACGCAGAAATAGTAGCCGATCGAAGGACCGACCCCGCAATCGGCTACGGTGAGTAGCGGTGACCGGACTTGAACCGGTGACACAGCGATTATGAGCCGCTTGCTCTACCGACTGAGCTACACCGCTGCGATGCGATTGGCACCCACCCGGCGTGAGCCGAGCGGGAGACCTCACACATCAGAGCCCCAATACGGAATCGAACCGTAGACCTTCTCCTTACCATGGAGACGCTCTGCCGACTGAGCTATTGGGGCGAGCGATGAAGACATTACACGCTCGGGCGCCGAAGGTGAAATCCGTATCGGGGCGCCGACCGTCCGCCCAGGGTCTGCTCAGGCACCACACCGGTACGACTATTCGGCTCCTCCCGGAAGCCGCCCGCGGCGCGCCCTAGGCTCGGGCTCGGATCACGCTGAGCGATCTTGAACCCAGGACATCCACAGGACATCCATCCACAGGACATCCAGGAGCGCGATGCCCGACAGCCATCCGCAGCAGCAGCCGCCCACCCACGACGGCGCGGCGCCCGAGGTCGCCCCCGCACTGGTGCTCGGCGGCGTCCGGCTCGCCGACGGCCGCACCGTGGACGTACGGGTCTGCGGCGGGCGCATCGAGGCGGTCGGCACGGCGGGCAGCCTGGTCCCCGGCACCCGGATCGACCTCGACGGCTATCTGCTGCTCCCCGCCCCCGCCGAGCCGCACGCCCACTGCGACACCGCCCTCACCGCCGACACCGTCGGGCCCGTCTCGTACGCGCCCGAGGAGGTCCAGCGCCGCACCACCGAGGCCGCCCTGCTGCACCTCGGCCACGGAGCGACCGCGCTGCGCACGCATGTGCCCATCGGCGGGGTGCACGGGTTGCGGTCCCTGGAGGCCGTCCTGCGCGCCCGGGAGGCGCTGCGCGGGCTCACCGACCTGTCCTCCGTGGCCGTGCCCCGGGTGCTGACCGGCGCGGCCGGGGCGGACGGCCTGGCGATGCTGCGGGACGCCGTGAAGATGGGCGCCGGGGTCATCGGCGGCTGCCCCGACCTCGACCCCGACCCCACCGGCCATGTGGAGGCCGTCCTCGACATCGCGGCCCGCCACGGCTGCGCCGTGGACCTGCACACGGACGGCGACGACCCGGCGCGGCTCGCCCGGCTCGCGGCGATGGCCGGCGGGTTGCGGCCGGGCGTCACGATCGGCCCCTGCGGAGGGCTGGCGCGGCTGCCGCGCGACGTGGTGGCGCGGGTGGCGGACCGGCTCGCGGCGGCCGGCGTCACGGTCGTCTGCCTGCCCCAGGGCGACTGCGCCGGGCTGGAGGACCGGCGCGCGCGAGGGGCGTACGCGCCGAGCTGCGCGCCGGTGCGGCTGCTGCGCTCGGCCGGGGTCCGGGTGGCCGCGGGCAGCGGGGCGCTGCGCGACGCCGCCAACCCGGTCGGGCGGGGCGACCCGCTGGAGGCCTCCTTCCTCCTGGCCTCGCGGGGCGAGGCGGAGCCCGAGGAGGCGTACGAGGCGGTCTGCGGGCGCGCCCGGGCCGCGCTCGGGCTGCCCGAGGTGCGCGTGGAGGCCGGGTTCCCGGCGGAGCTGCTCGCGGTGCGCGGGGACGGCCTGCCGGGCGTGCTCTCGCTCGCGTACAGCCGGGTGGTGGTCCACCAGGGGCGCGTGGTGGCGCGTACGAGCGCGGTGCGGGAGTACTGCGCCTCGGCGGCCGCGGCGGCGGCGCTGGACCTGCCGCGGCAGGCACGGCCGGACCACAGCGGCCGCCCGCAGCCGCCGGAGCGAGCCGACTGACCTGCCTGACCTGCCTGGCCTGCCTGACCTGGCCGGCCAGGCCGAGTCGGCTCAGAAGTCCTTCACGTCCGCCTTGTCCAGGCCGTCGACGTCGATGGTGAGGCCGTCGAGATCGCCGTCCGAGATCTCCCCCGAATCGTCCACGGTGAAGTGGTCCCCGGAGATCGCGTCGGCGGCGGCGTCGCCCCCGGCCTCATCGATGTCGCCCAGCATCATCCCGGCGGCCGCCTCCATCAGCTCCGTGATGTCCAGCTCGGTGGCGCCGGACGGAGCCGCGATCTTCCCGGCCTCGCCGAACGTCAACTTCAGCGGCAGCTTCTCACCCTTCTTCAGCCCCTCGGCGAGCGGAGCGAGATCCGCGCGGGCCCCGGCGAGCGCGCCGTTCTTGATGGCGAAGTCGACCGCGATCTTCTTGTTCGGCACATCCTTGAAGTCCTTGGCGGTCGGCAGGTCCTCGCCGCCCGGGATCTCGTCGGTGAACGGCCGCAGCTCGTTGAAGACACCGGTCAGCAGGGTCTTGACGGGCCCGGTGGCCACCACGTGGTCCGCCCCGTCACGGCGACCCTCGTCCTTGACGGTGACCTCACGGGCGAAGAGCTTCTTGAGCGACTTGGTGATCTTCTTGCTGGTCTCGGGGGAGATCTCGGACCCGCCGGACGCCTTCTTCCCGCCCTCGGCGCCGAACTCGTCGCGGGCCTTCTCCATCTCGGCGGTGTCGACCTTGATCCACCCGCCGTCGAAGAGCTTGCGCAGCACCTTGCCGCCGGGCGCGTCCTCGGGCAGCTCGTCGGCGGACGGCACGGGCTCGCCGGACAGCTCCCCGAACGCCCGCATGTCCACCCGTATGTACGCCGTCTCGCCCATGACCCGGTACTCGAGAAGATCGCCGTCGGGCCCGCTGAGCTTCACCCGGGTGCCGAGGAGGTCCTTGTCGTCGGCCTCGGCCAGCGGCTTCTTGGCCTGGACGGCCACACTGACCTTCATCCCGGCCAGCGCCTCGGCCTCCTCGCGCGTCATGGGCTCCGCCGCGCTGTCGCTCTTGGAGAGGGCGATGAGCTGCTCGGGCGTCGCGTCGAGGTCCAGCTCCACCGACAGGGACCGGCGCTCGCCGAGCTTGTCGGCCGCGTTCTCCAGCTTCTTCCCGGCCGAGATGTTCTCGATGGCGCCGCACGCGGCGACACCGGTGACCAGGGCGGTCGTACAGCCGACGGCGACCAGGGACTTACGCATGGTGGTCATGGCGGTGATCGGGACTCCTCCAGTCGGCTGAACAGACAACGTCGCCTGATCTCCCGGTCAGACTCGCGAGTGCCGAGGAGGGTTGCACGGCGTACGGTCGGGATCATGCGTATTGTCATCGCTGGAGGACACGGTCAGATCGCGCTGCGGCTGGAGCGGCTGCTCGCCCGGCGCGGGGACGAGGTCGCGGGCATCATCCGCCGCCCCGAGCAGGCGGGCGACCTGCTGGCGTCCGGGGCCGAACCGGTCGTATGCGACCTGGAGCAGGCGTCGGTGGACGACCTCGCCCAGCACCTGGAGGCCGCCGACGCCGCCGTCTTCGCGGCCGGCGCGGGCCCCGGCAGGGACGCCGCCCGCAAGGAGACGGTCGACCACGCCGCCACGGTGCTTTTCGCGGACGCGGCCGAGCGGGCCGGCGTACGGCGGTTCCTGGTCGTCTCCTCCATGGGCACCGACCGCGAGATCCCCCCGGACACCGACCCGGTCTTCGCCGCCTACCTGCGCGCCAAGACCGAGGCGGACACGGCCGTACGGGCCCGCCTGGCCCTCGACTGGACCATCCTGCGCCCGGGCCGCCTGACGGACGACCCGGGCACCGGCCAGATCACCCTGGCCGACCACGTCGACTACGGCTCGGTCACCCGCGACGACGTGGCCGCCGCCCTGCTCGCCCTCCTCGACGAGCCCCGTACGGCCCACCGCACGCTGGAGCTGGTGAACGGCCCGACGCCGATGGCCGAGGCGGTACGGGCGCTGGTCGCGTAGGCGCTCCGGCCGCGGTGTCCTTGGGTGCTCTTCAGAAGTCCACCCGGGTGGCCTCGTCCGCCCGGGCCACGGACTCCTGTGCGTACCGCCGCTCGTAGGCGTCCCGGATCCGCTCGATCCGCGGGTCGTGCGCCCGCGCCTCGGACACCGGGTACAGCAGGATCAGCTCGTACGACCGCTCCCGCTCGATCGTCCCGTTCTGGTCCCGCCACTGCCCCCGTCCGTCCTGGATCGTCAGCCCCGACGGAAAGCTCGGCGTGACCTCCTCGTCGACGAAGGCCATGAACTGCTTGTCGGTCACGGGCGGCCCGCCGTCGGGCCGCTGCGTCCCGAAGAACAACCGGGTCTCGACATACGGCTTGCCCCGGCTGACGGCGGAGGCGGGGCCCGAGGAGGCGGCGGACGCGGGCTCGTCGTCGAGCGCGGCGTACGCGGCGACGGGCGTGGCCGCGGCGAGAGCGAAGGCCACCCCGACGGCGGCGAGCCGCACACGCGGCTTCAAGGTCGACATCCCCCGATGATCCCGCCGCTCGCCGCCCCCGCGACAGACCGCCTCCCGGCGCCTCAGAGCCGTACGGGCAGCCGCAGCAGGTGGAACCCGTCCGCCGGCCAGTGACCGAATTCCAGTTCGTCCCGGCCGACCGCGAGCGCGGCGCCCGGCCGCCGGATGAGCACCTGGTCGAAGACCACCGAGGCGACGAGGCGGCCGAGGGCCGCGCCCAGGCAGTAGGTGGGCGCCGTGGCCGAAGGCGGGATGGCCGTCGCCGCGGCCGGACTCCCGGGTGATGTCGAGTCGTTCGGGCGCCTCCCCGTACTCGCGCGGGTCGTGGTCGGCGGCCAGCAGGGCCACGGTCACCGTCTCGCCCTTCTTCAGCGCGGTCCCGGCGAACTCGAAGTCCTCGGTGGCGTACATCGGGGCGCCGATCCTCACGAGCGTGACGTAGCGGAGCAGCTCGGGCACGGCACGCCCCAGCTGGCCGGGCTCGGCGCGGAGCCCGGCCAGCTGGTCGGGGTGATCGAAGAGGGCGAGGACCGCGTGGGCGAGGAAGAGGGCGGGCGGAGTGATGCCGGTGCTGATGAGCAGGAAGACCACCGAGACCAGCTCGTCCTCGGTGAAAGGCTCGCCGCCGCCATCGGTGTCGCGGCCGCCCTCGATCAACGCGGAGATCAGGTCCTCGGCGGGTTCGGCGCGCCGCCGCGCGATCAGCTCACAGATGACGACGGTGGTCGGATACGCGAACTCGCCCAGCAGATCCGCCTCACCCTTCTCGGCCGGCCCCCGGAGCAGCTCCTCGGCGGCCCGCTCCACGAACGACCGCAGCGCCGCGATGCGCCGGGCGGTGAACGCCCGGGTGAGCGGGGCGCGGCGCCGGGCGTGCTCCTCGCCGTCGAACAGCGCCAGATGACCGGTGACGTACTGCGTGTACTCGGTCGGAAATCCCTCGAACGCGGCCTCCACCAGCTCGGCCTGCGGATCCCCCTCCCCCGGCCCCGCCGGGCACCTTGGAATGGTCCCGGATGAGCCGCGGCTCGGCCAGGGCCGCCTTGACGTCGGCGTAGCGGGTGACGAGCCGGGCGGGGTCGTCAGCCCCGGAAGCCCCACCTGGGGGAGCTGGTCCCGCGCACGGAAGTCCGCGTACGCGCCGACCGGGTCCTCGACGAGCTCGGGGGGAGATGGACGGGGGAGGCAGCGGTGGCGTGTCGTGGGGTCATGCCGCGGAGCTTGCGGGCGGCGGCCTTCGCCGCGGTTTCAGCACGGTTTCACCGGTGGTCCGGAAAACCGGTCGTGGTGGGGGCGGCACGAATACCGGTTATCCCGGCGCGCCCGATGAGAAATCGCGCAATATACGCGGCGTTCTTGGGACGGGCGCATTACCGCGGCAGGCCCCCCAAAGGTAGGGGGACATTCCCCCGCCGCCGGGGGAGGTGTGCGGTCCATGGCGAGCGCACAGTGGAAGCGACGGAAGGATGGAGATATGAGTATGCACTCATGGCGTTTTTCGCGTCGTTTCGCAATGATCGTCGGCACCGGCTTCGCGGCGGCCGCCCTGATCGTTTTCGCGATCTTCTACGCCTCGAGCGCCAATTCCCCACCCAAGTCGACCACCCCCAAAAAATCCCATTCCTCCTCCGAGTCGGCCACACCCGAATCCGATCCCTCATCCGATCCCCCCGCGGATTCGACCGATCCGCCCGCGACGGACGCCTCGCCCGAGTCAACCGCTCCCCCCTCGGCGGACCAGCCCGCGCAGCAGCAGGACCCCACGGATCAGTCGGACCAGCCGACACCTGAGCAGCCCCCGTCCCAACAGCCGCAGGACACCCAGCAGCCCACGCCGGACCAGACGCAGCCGAACCCGCCCCCGCCTCCGCCGCCCCCGTCCGACCCGGCCCAGCAGCAGCCCACACCTGACCAGACCCAGCCGAACCCGCCCCCGCCTCCGCCCCCGCCGTCCGACCCGGCCCAGCAGCAGCCCACACCTGACCAGAGCCAGCCGAACCCGCAGCAGTCCCCGCCGCAGCAGCAGCCGCCGCCCCAGCCGGACCCCCAACAACAACAGCAGCAGCAGCCGACCGCGCCGTAGTTCTGCTGGTCAGGGTTGGGGTAGAGGCGTTGATGCTCGCGGGCCGCGTGGAAGGTCCAGTAGTCCTCGAAGTCTCCGTTCGTGATCAGCGCACGGAACTGGAGGACGGCTTCGGCGCCATCGAGTCCCCATCGGGCGCCGGTGATGTCGAGGCGGTCGGCAATGAGGTAACGACACCATGGCGCCCACCTCCACCCCGCCACGGTAGAAGCACCACGGCACCGACCCCTCGCCAATCAGTGTCTTCCCGCATCAGCCCCTAATTCAGGCCAGTTGCGAAGGACCGAGCCTCTTGATGACGTCGTGCATCTCCGCCTCGTCGGCCTCGTAGGCCGTCTCACCCATGCGCGGATCCCGGGCGTGAAGCGTATGGATCAGCGGCCCGTGCGGTGTCCAAAATGAGCTGGACGTCACTCCCGCGGATCGTCTCGGCCAGGTCCGCGTGATTCTGCAGGCCCAGGGCCCGCTGGACATCGACATCCAGGGCGACCGGCGGATGGTGAAACGCCAGCACGGTTCCCAAAGGCGCGGGCATGGCCAGCAGTTCACGCAGCCAGTCGAGCTGGCCGTTGTCCAAACGGCCGTAGCCCTTGCCCGGAACGAGCGTGTCCAGCGTGATCAACCGCCATCCACCCACCGTGCTGACCGCTGCCCGCTCACCCGCCGCCCCCTGATAAACAGCCTCGGGCTGCCGGTGGCCGCTGCCGAGTACCTCGCCGAACGCGGTGCGCTCGTCGTGGTTACCCGTCGTGTAGAAAACCTCCGCCCCGCGTCGACCGGCATAGTCGGACAGGAGCTCGCCCGCCCGCGTGTACGCCTCCCGAGAGCCGTCATCCGCAACATCACCGGTGACCACCACCGCAGCGGGCCAGGGCCTGTCCCACCAACTGCTGTTGCTGCCCAGGACGAACCAGCGGAACTACAGCCCCACATCTTGATCCCGACCGTCACTGCAGAGGACCGCCCCCATGCTCTACTTGTCCTCGCCTGTCATGTCGGACGATCTCCTCTGCGCCATCAGTGCTGGCGCACCCCGTCGATAACGAGTGTCAGTAGGCGGTCGGTTTCGGCCGCGCCGTCACTGTCGTGTTCGGTGGCCAGGGCGATGGCTCCGACGAGTTTGAGCAGCTGGGTGATGGTGACCTCGGGGCGTACGGCGTGCGCTTGGTGAGCGCGCGCGAGTAGTTCGCTGCCGGCGTTCACGATGAGCGTGTGGCAGGTGTCCCCAAGCGTCGGATCGCCGGCACCAGGCATCAGAGCTGCCCCCAGGCCCTTGTTGGTTACGGCGTGTGCCCCGACGGCGTGAAGCCAGGTGACGAGCGCGGCTTCCCGGTCAGGCTCGGTCGCGAGGTCGCGCGCCTTGGCGCAGAGGGTCTCCACCCGGTCTTTGAAGACGGCCTCCAACAGCGCCTGCCGGGAGGGGAAGTGCCGGTGCAGTGTGGCTGAGCCGACCCCGGCATGGCGCGCGATCTCCTCCAAGGAGGCTTCAACGCCGTGCTGGGCAATGGCGGCCCCGGCGGCGGCCAGGATCCGTTCATAGTTGCGCCGCGCGTCGGCGCGCATGGGACGCCTGGGCGAGGACGGCACGGTGGCGTCTTGGGACACGGGAGCTCCTGACGGCTTGCTAACCGGGGTGGTCCCCCATATCGTATCGAGCATTAACCGGAGGGCCACCCCAGTTATGGGTGTGGCCCTCCCCGGCGTGTGCGACATCCAGGAGAGACAGTGGAACCGACGGACAAGACCATCGTCGTGACGGGCGCGACCGGCCTGCAGGGCCGGGCAGTGACCAGGCATCTGCTCGACGGTGGCTGGCAGGTGCGCGCCCTCACGCGCAATCCGGACGGCGCGCCGGCCAAGGCCCTGGCCAGCGCCGGCGCGCAGCTCGTACGCGCGGAGATGGAGGACGTCTCCTCTCTCATCGACGCTGCCGAAGGCGCCTACGGGCTGTTCAGCGTCCAGCCCACGGTGGGCTCCCCCGGTACGGCGGCGGACTTCTCCGCCGAGGACGAGGTCCGCTGGGGAATGAACATCGCCGAAGCCGCCGAAACCGCCGGCATCAGGCACCTTGTCTTCAGCTCGGTCGCCGGCGCGGACCGCCACGGCCGTGAGGCGTTGCCCCAGAACCTGATCAGCAAGTGGCAGGTCGAGCAGCACCTCGCGAAGCTCGGCCTGCCCGCCACGATTCTGCGGCCGGTGTCCTTCATGGAGAACTACACCGGTAAATACGCCCTGCAAGGCGGCAACCTGGTCTCAGGTATCGCCCCCGACGTTCCGCTGCAGATCATGGCCGTGGACGATGTCGGTTTTGTCACCGCGTTGGCCTTTTCCCGGCCCCAGGAGTGGATCGGGCGAGCTATGGCCTTGGCCTGCGACGAACTGACCCCGGTCCAGATCGCCGCGCACATCGGGACGGCAATCGGGCGCCCGCTTCCGTACGCCCGGATTCCGATAGAAACGATCCGCGCCGTAAACGAGCAGTTCGCGTTCGCCCACGAGTGGCTGAACGAACGCGGTTACCGCGCCGACATCCCCGCCACGCGACGGATGCACCCCGCCGCGATGGACTTCCGCACCTGGCTGGAGCGAACCGGTGCAGCCCAGATCACGGCATTCCTGAACGCTCAGGATGCTGAGGGACAGGACGCGTGAGCGGTCAGAGGCCCCACCTTGGGCGTATCGGCATCTGGGCCGGCGAACTCGACGACTGCCCGGCTGCCGGTGTCCGCGAGGCCGTGACCACGATCGAGGAGCTCGGCTTCGGCACCTTGTGGTTCCCCGAGACGGCGGGGCGGGAAGCGATGGCGCAGGCCGGGATCCTGCTGTCGCAGACCCGCCGGATCGTGGTGGCGGCCGGCAGCACGGACATCTACGCACGCGACCCGGTGACCACCGCCGCCGCGCAGCGCACCCTTGAGGAGGCATTCCCCGGACGCTTCCTGCTCGGCCTGTGGGACAGCCACCCCAGCCTCGCCGAAGATATCCGCGGCCACCGCTTCGGCCCCCCACTGCCCACCATGCGCGCCTACCTCGACGCGCTGGACACCGCCCCGTTCGGGCCGCCGGCCACGGGCCCCTCGCCCCACCGCGTGCTCACGGCCCTGGACCCCGGCATGCTCGCACTCGCCGCCGAACGAGCCTGGGGCGCAAACCCGTTGGGCATGCCGGTCGAACACACCCGCAACTCCAGAGCAGTGCTCGGACCCACCGGGCTCCTGGCCGTCACCCAGCTGTGCGTGCTCGGCCCGGACCGCTCGCACACCATGGCGCTGGCTCGCACCACGGCAGCAGCCGCCCTGCCCAACCGCCGCACCCTGCTCCCAGACCTGGGGTACGAGAACGTGGACTCGCTCAACGACCGGCTCGTCGACGCGCTCGTGGCCCACGGCACCGCCGAGGACATCGTCCGCCGCGTTCACGAGCACCTTGACGCCGGGGCCGACCACGTCAGCCTCCACCTCCTCACCACCACGCCCCACACCCTGCCCGCACAGCAGTGGAAGCAACTCGCCGCACACCTGCTGCCCTGACCCGGCCCGGGAACGTGGCGAACAGGCGCGGCTCTGCTGTTCTCGCCGCCCTGTTCGCCGAGCAAGCCGAGGAGATGCCTTGCCCTCCGTGCCGTCATCTCTCTTTGAGCCTCTCCGGGAACAGTTCTCGGCTCTCCTGCCCGAGCGACCCGAGTTCGCCCCCACGCATCCGCTGGGCTGCCACCGCCGCCGCGTTCCGGACAGGATGGTGTTCGGACTGGTTGTCGAAGCACTGGTACACGGCTCCGGATACGAACGAGTCGCCACCGCCGACTGCTCGGACTGGACCATCCGCAGCAGGCTCAGAGAGTGGAGCCACCTGGGACTGGCACACGAACTGCACCGCATCGCGCTGACCGCGTACGACAAGATGATCGGCCTGGAGCTGTCCGAGCTGTCCGTCGACGGCTGTCACACCAAGGCCCCATGCAAGGGCGACAAGTCAGGGCCGTCACCAGTCGACCGGGCCGAGCAAGGGCTGAAGCGTTCCACCCTGGTCGACGGCGGCGTGATACCGCTCGGTCTCGCCTCAGCCGGCGCCAACCGGCACGACTCGGTCCTGCTCGAACCGACCATCGAAGCCGCCAAGCAGCAGGTCGGGAACCTGCCCACGCAATTCGACATGCAAGAAAGCTCTACCGGTGGCCGCGCCGCCCAACTGCACGTCGCCTGAGGTGACGCCTAACCTCGGTCACCCTTAGCGTCAGAAGCCGGTGCTCCACCGGCGAGGGACGCCCGCGCCACGCATCACGGCCCCTCCAGCAGGAGCACGGACGGCACCTGGTCGGGGAAGGTCAGCCGCAGCAGGTTGTACCCGATGCCGGCCCGCCCGTACATCAGCCCGGGCAGGGAGTCCGGGCTCAGCTGCCCGGTCAGCCAGCCCTCGCGGCCCAGCCGGAGCAGGGCGCCGACGGCCCGCCGCACGCTCGCCGTCCCGGCCTCGTCACCGCGCCGCTGGGCGGCGAGCTGGAGGAACTCCAGGTTGCCCAGGTCGCCGTGGCACAGGCCGTTGTTCCCCATCGAGAACAGCGCGTCCCCGTCGGGGCCGAACAGATGGGCGCGGGTGGTGCGCTCGGCGATCCGCAGATCCTCCTCGGCCAACTCCGCCGTATCCGCCGCCGTATCCGCCGTACCCGCCTCGCTCATCGCCGAGGCGCGCAGGATGCCGAGGCGGCTCATCCCGATTCCCGGGGCCCCGTGGCACCAGGCCGGCAGGTGTCCGCCGCTGCCGCCGTGCTCCTCGGCCCGGTGGCCGGGCCAGTTGCCCACCGCCGTATCGAGAGCGGACCGTTCGTAGCGCAGCGCCCCGGCGATCGTCCGCGCGTACTCGGGCCGCGGCCGTACGGCGTGCAGCCGCGCGAGCGCGTACGCGATACCGCCCGCCCCCCGCGATATTCCGGTCGGCGGCCGCGGACCGGGCCTGGTCGGCCAGCCGAGCCCGTCGCCCATCGGCGCGGCGGCCTGGAGCAGCCGCGCCGCCGCCCGCTCGGCCACCTGGAGCGCGGCGGAGCCGGGGCGTGCCGCGTGCAGGGCCAGCGCCGACAGGATGGCGCCGGCGCTCCCGCCGATCACGTCGTACGTGCTGTCCAGCGCGATGTGCTTGCTGAGCGTCTCCAGGCTGTGCTCGGCCGCGTCGAGGACATCGGCCCTCCGGTGGCGTGCGCCGACGTGGGCGAGGTAGTAGATCAGGCTGCCGGTGACGCCGAAGGCGCCCGCGTCCGCGTGTTGCTCCAGCGCCTCCCTCAGCAGCGCCTGAGGCATGGACGCGAGCCGGTGGGCCACGGCCAGTGCCTGCCCGGCCAGCGACGCGGCGGTCAGCTCGGCGTACTCCCCGAGGCGCGGATCGTCGCTCAGCGCGGCGGCGACCGACAGGAACAGCCCCACGCCCGGCATCCCCGTGTACAGGTCGGGCGTGGGCGGCCCGACCTGCCGGCTGGAATCGTCGAGGAAGTTGAGCCCGATCCAGCCGAGCCGGTCCTGTCGCCTGATCGCCGTGTCGCACAGGCCGTGGGCCAGCCGCAGCGCCTCCTCCAGCACATCGTCGGGCGCCGGCGCGCGGTCGGGCAGGGGCAGCCGGACAGCCCGCTGGCGGGTGGCCGTGGCGGGCCGCAGCGCTTCGAAGGCCCGCCTGATCAGCGTCGTCTGGACGGCCAGATCCTCCTCGCCGAACTCGGCGAGCCGTCGGCGGGCCACCTCGATGGGAGCCTCCTCCAGAAAGCCGGGGATCCGTACGCCGTCGCCGTCCACGAGGTCCCGCGAGCCGGGCGTCGACGAAAAGAACGGCACGTCTCCCCGGCGCAGGTCGCGCAGCTCCGACGGCACCAGCCGCTCCCAGGGCCGGCCGCCGTCCGCGCCGAGCGCCAGGCGGGCGAGGAGCCGGTCGCGGTCGAGCGCGTCGCGGAGGAAGTCGGGGTGCCGGCTGTCCTCCAGCAGGGAGGAGTAGTACGCGATGGCGCGCGGGACATGACGCAGCTCCACATCGGCGAACCGGTCCAGCAGAGCGGCCCAGCCCGCCCGGTCGTTCCCGATCGCCCGGTACGTCCACGCGAAGCCCGCCTCCAGGTCGGCCGCGTGCTCGCGGGGATCGGCCGGCTCCCCGTCCAGGCGCGGCCGGCCGGCCGTGTCCTCTCGCGCGTTCCCCTGGTCGCGGACCACGAGCTTCGAGGGGAGCAGGCCGACGGACAGCACGCCCTCCGCCATGAGGCCGTCGGCCGGAGCGGTCAACAGCCGGGTGGCGGGGGCGGGCAGGGCGCCGTGGAACAGCGCCTCCATATCGATCACCACGGGGTACGCGCCGTGGGCGACCAGGTTCTCGTGGTGCACGTCCACGCCGCACAGGACGTGGTGCAGGGCGAGCAGCGCCCCGGTGCGCCAGGAAAAGTGCCGCACCTCCTCGGGCGTCCGGCACGGCAGGGCCTCCACGAAGCCGGACCAGCCGTAGCCGTCGCGGGCCAGGGTGGCCTGGGCGATCAGGTCGTGGGGCGGGGCCTGCCGGTGGAACCAGCCCAGGACCTCCCCCCAGGCCAGATCGGCGTCGAGCGGCCGCGGCTTGTAGACGACGGTGGCGCCGGTGAACGAGACGATGGCGACGCCGCGGCCGCGCCGGTGGGTGCCACCCGCCCTGAACCGCACGTCGGTGACCTCGCCGAGCCCGCCGTCGCACCAGGTGTCCAGCTCGGCCAGATCGGCCACCAGACGCTCCGCGAGCTCGGCGCGCGAGTCCACCCAGCCCGTCAGCAGGTCACCGATGTGGCGCAGCAGTACCGGGTATTCGGCCCACAGCGCCCGCCGCGTCGCGGGATCGCCGAGCAGACGGAGGTAGTCGGCGTACCGCTCCCGCGGCGTGTCCCCGCGCAGCCGCCCCTCGATCCGGGCCACGTTGAGCTCGCGCACCATGGTGCGCCCCGTGATCCGGGCGATGTCCTCGCTGGGCCACGCCCGGGCCAGCAGGCCGGGGAGGGTCGCCAGCCGCGACCCCGCCGTGCTCTCCGCGGCCCGGGCGCCGAGTTCGCGCTGGCTGCCGCGGACCAGGGCGGCGACCGGGCGGATGAGCGCCATCTCGTCGGCGCGGACGAGATACGGATACACCCGCGACGACGAGTCCGCCTCCGCCTCACCCAGAGCCGCCCGGCGGTCGACGGCCCGTACCCAGTCCGGGGTCGGCGTCGGCCAGTCCTGCCGGCACTGCGGGCCGAGGCGGTTGAGGAAGTCGTCGTGGGTGAGGCCGAGCGCGTGGACGGCCGACGCCAGCGCCTCGCCCGGGCCGAGCGTGTCGCTCCAGCGACTCGGGTCGCCTTTCACCGGCGACGGTGGCCTCTCGTGCAGATACGCGGCGTTGTGCCAGGGAAGCTCGCTGAAGGACATGGCATGCCTTTCGAACAGCCCTCCCCCGTGATCGCGGGCGGCACGGGGGAAGGCGGATGTGGGGGATCAGCGCCGGCAGACGTTGCGGCTGATGGCGCATCAGGCATGGTCAGGGGTGGGCGGGGGGCGCGGTGAGCGCCTCCCGGTATTCCGGTCCTTCCAAGCTTTTACGGTGTTCATCGGATCTCCTTTTGTCCTTTCCTTGATGGCCCGGGCTTTTCGGAGTGACATTCCGCAGAGTTCCGCGGCGCTGTTGGCGGAACCTTGGCCTGAACTTGAACTGGCTGCTCGAAGCCGGTTTTGGCAGGGTGGAAACCTGACAACGGGGGGAGCGGGTCATGGCGGTTGAGTTCCGCGTGCTCGGCGACGTCGGGGGGTACGTCGACGGAAAAGCCTTGGACCTGGGCCATGCGCAGCAGCGCTCCGTGCTGGCCGTGCTGTTGGTGGAGGCTCAGCGCACCGTGTCGGCGGAGCAGCTCGTCCACCGGATCTGGGGCGAACAAGCCCCCCAGCGCGCCAAGGGGACGCTCTACAGCTATCTGTCCCGGCTGCGGGGCGCGTTGGCCGTGGCCGAGGAGGAGTGCCGGATCGCCCGGCGCTCGGGCGGCTACACGCTGCTGGTCGACCCCGACGCCGTGGACCTGCACCGCTTCCGCGCGCTGGTCGAGCAGGCCCGCGCCGCCGACGAGGCATCGGTCGCCGCGCCTCTCTTCGATCAGGCCCTGGGGGCGTGGCGGGGGGACTTCTGCGCGTCCTGTGACACCCCGTGGATCGGTTCCGTACGTGAGGGATTACGGCAGGAGCGGCTTGCCGCCCTGCTGGACCGCGGCGACACCCAACTCCTGCTCGGCCGCCACCAAGAGCTGCTGACCGAGCTGTTGGGCCTCGTCGAGGAGCAGCCGCTCAACGAGCGCCTGGCCGGCCACATCATGCTGGCGCTGTACCGCGGCGGGCGAGCCGCGGAGGCGCTGACCCACTACGACGGCTTCCGGCGCAGGCTGGCCGAGGAGCTGGGCGTCGACCCCGGGCCGCGCCTGAGGCTGCTGCACCAGCGGGTCCTCACCTCGGCCCCGGAGCTCGCCCCGCCCGCCCCCGCGCCGACCCGGCCGGCCCGCCGCCCCGTACCCGCCCACCTCCCGGCTCCCCCGGCCAGGTTCACCGGCCGCACCCAGGAACTGGACCAACTCGCCCGCTTCCTGGACGGACGCGCCGGGCCCGACGGCCCCGTGACCATGGCGGCGATCACCGGTCCCGGCGGCATCGGCAAGACCTGGCTGGCCCTGCACTGGGCCCACCACCACCTGCCGGACTTCCCCGACGGACAGCTCTACGTCAACTTGCGGGGCTTCGACCCCTCCGCCGAGCCCGTCCCGGTGGCGGCGGCCATACGCGGCCTCCTCGACGCCCTTGGCGCCGACCCGGCGGCCATACCTTCGGACGTGGAGGGGCAGGCCGGGCTGTACCGGAGCCTGGTCGCGGGCAAACGCCTGCTCATCCTGCTCGACAACGCCCGCGACAGCGACCAGGTCCGGCCCCTGCTGCCCGGCAGCCCCACCTGCACCGTGCTGATCACCAGCCGCCACCGCCTCACCGGACTCGCCGCCACCCACGGAGTCCGCGCCCTCGGTCTCGACGTACTCTCCGAGGCCGAGGCACGCGCCCTCCTCACCCGCCACCTCGGCGACCACCGAGTGACGGCCGAACCCGCGGCCGTCCACACACTCCTGAACCACTGCGGAGGACTTCCGCTGGCCGTCGGCATCCTGGCCGCCCGCGCCGCCGCCCACCCGGACCTCCCCCTCTCGGCCCTCGCCGAGGAGGTCGAGGAGGCCGCCACCAGACTCGACGCCCTGGACACCGGCGATGTCGCCGCCGACCTGCGGGCGGTGTTCTCCTCTTCCTACCGCGCCCTCGGAGCCGACGCGGCCGAAACCCTGAGCCTCCTCGGCCTCGCCCCCGGGCCGGACATCAGCGTCTCCGCCGTCGCGAGCCTCACCGGTCTCCCCACACCCCGGGCCCGCGCACACCTGCGCACCCTGCAGGCCGCACACCTGCTCCAGCAGCACTCCCCCCACCGCCACCGCGTGCACGACCTCGTCCGCCTCTACGCCGCCGAACAGGCCGAGACCCTCCCCACCGCCCACCGCCAGTCCGCCCGACGCCGCCTCCTGGACTTCTGCCTCCACACCGCCGGCGCCGCCGCCGAACTCCTCGACCCGCACCGGGACCGGATCCCCCTGCCCGACCCCCGGCCAGGCGTGTCACCCCAGGAGTTCACCGACGAGGAAAGCGCCCTGACCTGGTTCACCGCCGAGCACCCGTTCCTGCTCGGCGCCCTGGACCTGGCCCGCGCCTTCGGCTTCGACTCCCACGTCTGGATGCTCGCCCAGGCCCTCGAGCCGTTCTTCGACTACCGCGGCCACTGGCGCGACTGGGCCGACACCCAGCACATCGCGCTGCTCGCCGCCCAGCGCCTCGGCAACGCGTCCTGGCAGGCCGGCGCCCATCGCGGCCTCGGCGCGGTCTACACCCAGATCAGACGTCTCGACGACGGCCACACCCACTTCCAGCACGCCCTCGACCTCTACCGCCGCTCAGCCGAACCCCTCGGCCAAGCACACGCCTACCGGGGACTGAGCTGGGTGTTCGTGGAGCAGGACCGCCTGCGCGACGCCCTCGTCCACAACGAACAGGCCCTCGCGCTCTACCGGCGGACAAACCACCCGACCGGACAGGCCAAGTCGCTGAACAACGCCGGCTGGCTCCACGCCATGCTCGGCGAATACCAGCGCACCCTCGACTACTGCACCGAAGCCGTCGAGCTCAACCAGAAGTCCGGAAACCGGCACGCCGAGGCCGGAGCATGGGACAGCCTCGGCTACGCCCACCACCACCTCGGCAGCCACACCGACGCCGTCACCTGTTACCAGCGCGCCCTCGACCTCGTGCGCGAATTCGGCGACCGGTGCGGAGAGGTCGAGATCCTCGGCCACCTCGGCGACAGCCACGCCGCCCGCGACGCACCCGACGCGGCCCGATCCGTATGGCAGCACGCCCTGAAGATCGCCGACGAGATCGACCACTTGGCCTCGGACGAACTCCGGGAGAAGCTCGGTGCCCTCGACGCGCTCGGGGCCTGTCCGGGCGAGTGACCGGGCGAGTAACCGACCTGGCTCGGTCACCACCGCTTCAGGGGCGTGGTGAAGACAAGCTCGGTGCGGTCCCCGGACAGGGTGACGTCGGAGAACTCCACGACCCGGCCGTTGATGTCGACGGAGATCTTCCGGAGGAGGATCACCGAGACGCCCTTCTCCAGCCCGAGTTCTCCGGCCTCCTCCACGGTCGGCGGGCGAGCCGTGATCCGCTCCTCCACCCGGTCCAGCTCGATGCCGATCGCGTGGAGCTGGCTCTGCGTGCCGCCGGGCCACGGTTCGTTCGCCTCGTCGAGCAGGTCCGGGTTGGCCGCCGCCACCTCGTGGACGAGATACGAGCGCACGAGCGCGAAGGGGAAGCCCTCGCGGCAGTTCGTGCGGTAGGTCCGTTCCAGCAGCCGCGTGCCGACCGGCACGCCGAACACCGCCGCACGATCCGCGTCGGCCTTCGCCTCGCGGTACTCGGCGCGGAAGACGAGGTCGCTGACCTCCAGCCCGGTGTCGTGTTCCGTGGAGCCGGTCTTCAGGCGCTCGCCCCGCGCCTGGCGCACCCGGTCCTTCTCCCACTGGTGCCGGTCGTTGTTCCGCTCCACCCGGTTCAGCTCCACCCGCCGGCGGGGCTTGCGGACGAAGGTCCCCATGCGGTGCTCACCGCCCTCGATTGGCCGGACGGTCTCAGGATAGGTCCTTGAGCGAATGTGAGGATTCCTTGAACGACAACGACCCCCGGCTGCGTTTCCGCAGCTCAGGGGCCGTTTTCCCAGCGTGGCGGCGCCAGGATTCGAACCTGGGTAGGCTAAGCCGACGGATTTACAGTCCGCTCCCATTGGCCACTCGGGCACACCGCCTGGGATGTGACCAGGGGCTCTGCTCCCGCTGTCGGGAACCCCCTGGCGACGACGTAAACAATACCCGATGACAGGGGGTGCTCCGCCACTGGGTTGATCCCGTCTCGATCATGGCTGGGATGGCTAGGCTGGCCCGTGCGGTCCGGCGGGCCGTGCCCCTGACAGATCTATGTACGAGGAGCCAACTCAAGATGGCCGACTCCAGTTTCGACATCGTCTCGAAGGTCGAGCGGCAGGAGGTCGACAACGCTCTCAACCAGGCGAGCCGCGAGATCTCCCAGCGCTACGACTTCAAGAATGTCGACGCCTCGATCGCGTGGTCGGGCGAGCGGATCGAGATGCGCGCGAACTCCGAGGAGCGGGTCAAGGCGATCCTCGACGTCTTCGAGTCCAAGCTGATCAAGCGCGGGATCTCGCTGAAGGCGCTGGACGCGGGCGAGCCGCAGGCCTCCGGTAAGGAGTACAAGATCTTCGCCTCGCTGCAGGAGGGGATCTCCCAGGAGAACGCCAAGAAGGTCGCCAAGATCATCCGTGATGAGGGCCCGAAGGGCGTGAAGGCGCAGGTGCAGGGCGACGAGCTGCGGGTGTCGTCCAAGAGCCGGGACGACCTGCAGGCCGTCATCGCGCTGCTCAAGGGCAAGGACCTCGACTTCGCGGTGCAGTTCATCAACTACCGGTGAGCGTCACCACTGCCGTCCGGGCAGAGCCCTCTCCGGCTCTCCCTTGTATGGGCGGGCAGCCTGTTTCCGGGCTGCCCGCCCTTGGCGTGTGTCTTCCGCCGGCTTCCGTCCGCTTCCGCCGGAGCGGCTACCAGCGCCCGCTCGCGAAGGGGCGGTCCGAGGAGACGATCTCGTGACCCAGGGGGGTCAGGGATATCGGGATCAGCTTGAAGTTGGCCAGGCCCAGCGGGATGCCGATGATCGTGAGGCACAGGATGGCGCCGGTGATGATGTGGCCGAGCGCCAGCCACCAGCCCGCGAGGACGAGCCACAGCACATTGCCGACGCAGGAGGGCGCGCCGGCGTCGCGGCGGGGGACGGCGGTGCGGCCGAAGGGCCAGAGGGCGAAGCCCGCGATGCGCCAGGAGGCGATGGCGAAGGGTATGCCGATGATGGTGACGAAGAGGAGCAGCCCGGCGATCAGGTAGGCACAGGCCAGCCAGAAACCGGAGAGGATCAGCCAGATGAGGTTAAAGATCGTCTTCATGGCTGGCGACCTGCCATCTGTTCGAGGCGGGCGATGCGCTCCGCCATGGGCGGGTGGGTGGAGAAGAGCTTGGCCATGCCCTCGCCGGCGCGGAAGGGGTTGGCGATCATCATGTGGCTCGCGGTCTCCAGGCGGGGCTCAGGCGGCAGTGGGAGCTGCTGGGTGCCCGCCTCGAGCTTGCGGAGGGCGTTGGCGAGGGCGAGGGGGTCTCCGGTGAGCTGGGCGCCGGAGGCGTCGGCCTCGTACTCGCGGGAGCGGCTGACGGCGAGCTGGATGACGGTGGCCGCGAGCGGGCCGAGGATCATGATCAGCAACATGCCGAGGAAGCCAGGGCCCTCGTCGTCGTCGGACCGGCCGATCGGGATCAGCCAGGCGAAGTTGACCAGGAACATCACGACGCTGGCGAGCGCGCCGGCGACGGACGAGATGAGGATGTCGCGGTTGTAGACGTGGCTGAGCTCATGGCCGAGGACGGCGCGCAGCTCACGCTCGTCCAGGAGGCGCAGGATGCCTTCGGTGCAGCAGACGGCCGCGTTGCGCGGGTTGCGGCCGGTCGCGAAGGCGTTGGGCGCCTCGGTCGGGGAGATGTAGAGGCGCGGCATGGGCTGGCGTGCGGCGGTGGAGAGCTCGCGGACCATGCGGTAGAGCTGGGGGGCCTCGAACTCGCTCACGGGCCGCGCGCGCATGGCGCGCAGGGCGAGCTTGTCGCTGTTCCAGTACGCGTACGCGTTGGTGCCCAGCGCCACCAGGACCGCCACGATCAGGCCGGTACGGCCGAAGAGGCTGCCGACGACGATGATGAGGGCGGACAGTCCCCCGAGCAGTACGGCGGTTTTGAGCCCGTTGTGCCGACGATGCACGGTGCGCCCTCCAAAAGATGCCGCAAGAGAACCCTTTTTCGCGGTGTCTCCACCTTCCAGTGGACCCTTCCGCATTGGTCAACGCCATACGGAGGTCGCTGGTTCCCTAGTGCACACGTGGCGGGCCGGTGGGCCGCCGGAATGAGACCTCAGGAAGAGGTCACAGCAGGGCGCCGGAGGCGAAGCGCAGGACGAGCTGCGGGGCTCCGGAGAGGGCGATGCCGAGGACGGCGGCAAGGCCGATGACCGCGGTGAGCGAGGCGGGGACCGCGCGGGTGGCCGCGGGCCCCGTCTCCGGGGCCGCCGGCTCCGCGGCGGGCGCGGGCGCGCGGAAGAGGACGGCCGTCCACTGGAGGTAGTAGTAAAGCGCGATCACGACGTTCACGGCCATGACGACGGCGAGCCAGCCCAGCCCCGCGTCCACGGCCGCCGAGAAGACGGTGACCTTGGCGAACAGGCCGATGACGCCGGGCGGCAGCCCGGCCAGGCAGAGCAGGAAGAAGCCGAGCGCGAGGGCGGTCAGGGGGCGGGAGGCGTACAGGCCGCGGTAGTCGCTGAGGCGGCCCGTGGGGTGCGTGCGCGACACCAGGGCGGCGACCGCGAAGGCGCCGAGGTTCACGGCGGCGTACATGAGGGCGTACGCGACCGTGGAGCCGACGGCGTGCGCCGCGTCGCCGGAGGAGTCGGCGTAACCGGCCGCCGCGACGGGGACCAGCAGATAGCCCGCCTGGCCGACGGAGGACCAGGCCAGCAGGCGTACGGCGCTGTGCGCGCGCTCGGGGCGCTGGCGCAGCGCGGCGACGTTGCCGGCAGTCATGGTGAGCGCGGCCAGCAGCGCGACGGCCGGGCCCCACACGTCGGCGTACGCGGGGAAGGCGAGGACGGCGACCAGGATGAGGCCGGAGAAGCCGACCGTCTTGCCGATGACGGAGAGGTACGCGGCCACCGGGAGCGGGGCGCCGACGTAGGTGTCGGGGACCCAGAAGTGGAACGGCACGGCGGCGGTCTTGAAGGCGAAGCCCACCAGGGTGAGCACGACGCCGGCCTGGGCGAGCGTGTCCAGCCGCGGGTCGACGTGGCCGAGGGCGGCGGCGATCCGGGACAGGTGGAGGCTGCCGGTGGCGGCGTAGACGAAGCTGACGCCCATCAGCATGACCGCGGTCGCGGTGACCGAGGAGAGGAAGAACTTCAGGGCGGCCTCGGAGGAGAGGCGGTCGCCGCGGCGCAGCCCTACGAGTGCGAAGGCCGGCAGAGAGGCGACCTCCAGGGCGACGACGAGGGTGGCAAGGTCGCGGGAAGCGGGCAGGAGGGCCGCGCCCGAGGCGGAGGACAGCAGCAGGAACCAGAATTCGCCGGCGGGAAGTTTGCTGCCCGCGCCTGGGCCTCCAGCGTCCTCGGGGCCCTCGGGTCCGCGGTCGTGAACCATGCTCATGGACAGCAGGGCCGTCAGAAGGGCTCCGCCGAGCACCAGGAACTGGATGACGACGGCGAATTCGTCGGCCGTATAGCTGCACACGCCTGGGTCGGAGGTCAGGCAGAAGGTGCGGCGGTCCCCGGCGCGGAGCGGCAGCAGGAAGAGCGCGGCCAGGGCGAGGCCTCCGGTCGCGAGCCAGCCCAGGAGGCGTTTGTTCCGCTCGGCGAGGAAGAGGTCGGCGACCAGGACGGCCAGGGCGGCCGCGGCGGCGATGGTGGGCGGGGCGATCGCGAGCCAGTCGACGGACTGGACGTAGCCTCCGGCGAGCGCGGTCATCAGTGGCCTCCCGCGAGGAGTTGCTGCACGGCCGGGTCGGTGAGGCCGAGGAGGACCGCGGGCCACAGTCCGCCGAGGACGGTGAGGGCGACCAGCGGGGTCCAGGCGGCGAATTCGTAGCCGCGTACGTCCGCCAGGGCGGGGCGGAGCGGCCCGAGGGTCGCCCCGGCGGGCCCCGCGGCCTCCGCGGGCCCGCCTGTGGTCCCGCCCGCGGGTGCCCCGGTGAGCGTTCCGCCCATCTCCGCCTCCGGGTGCTCGCCCATGCAGACGCGGCGTACGACGACGAGCAGGTACGCGGCGGTCAGCAGGGTGCCCAGGCCCGCGAGCGCCATAAAGGTGAGGAAGGCGGGGCGGCTGAGCCCGTCGGCGGGCTGGAACGCGCCGAACATGGCGAGCATCTCGCCCCAGAACCCGGCGAGCCCCGGCAGCCCCAGGGAGGCGACGGCGGCGAAGGCGAGGAGGCCGCCCAGGCGCGGCGCCCGGCCGTACAGGGCCGCTCCGCCGGTGCCGGAGAGCTGGTCCAGGTCGGTGGTGCCGCAGCGGTCCTTGAGGGCGCCGACGAGGAAGAAGAGCAGGCCGGTGATCAGGCCGTGCGCGATGTTGGCGAACAGCGCCCCGTTGAGCCCGGTGGGGGTGAGCGTGGCGATGCCGAGCAGCACGAAGCCCATATGGCCGACGGAGGAGTACGCGATCAGCCTCTTGAGGTCGCCCTTGGCCCCGGAGCGGGCCAGGGCGAGGCAGGCGAGGGAGCCGTAGACGATGCCGACGGCGGCGAGGGCGGCGAGGTAGGGCGCGAAGGTGTGGGCCCCCTCGGGCGCGATGGGCAGCACGATGCGCACCAGCCCGTACGTGCCCATCTTGAGCAGCACGCCCGCGAGGAGGACGGAGCCGACGGTGGGCGCGGCGGTGTGGGCGTCCGGGAGCCAGCTGTGCAGGGGCCACATGGGGGCCTTGACGGCGAGGCCGACGCCGATGGCGATGACCGCGATCAGCTGGGTGGTGTGGCTGAGCTTCCCGCCGTTGTCGGAGGCGAGTGCCACCATGTCGAAGGTGCCGCCCTTGAGCCCGACGAGGAGGAGGCCGAGCAGCATGACGACGGAGCCGAGAAGCGTGTAGAGGATGAACCTCCAGGCGGCGCGCTCGCGCCCGGCGCCGCCCCATCGGTTGATGAGGAAGTACATCGGGATGAGCACCGTCTCGAACGCCAGGAAGAACAGCATCAGGTCGAGGACGGCGAAGCTGGCCAGGGTGCCGGACTCCAGGAGCAGCAGCAGCGCGACGAAGGCCTTCGGGGAGGGCCCGGCGGGCATGTTGAAGTAGCTGTAGAGGGCGCACAGGAAGGTCAGCAGCGCGGTCAGCACGAGGAGGGGGAGCGAGACGCCGTCCACGCCGAGGTGGATCCGGATGTCCAGGGCCGGGATCCAGCTGATGTCGGTCTGCGCCTGCATGGCGGCCGGGCGGTCGTGGTCGAAACCCGCGGCGAGCGCGACGGCGACGGCCAGGACGACCCCGGTGACCGTGACGCCGTGCCGCAGCACGGCCTGGTCCGGGCCGCGGCCGCGCAGCCCGGGCGGGGCGGGGAGGAGCGCGGCGGCCGAGCCGAGGAGAGGGATGACGATCAGGGCCGCGAGGAGCGACTGCAGGACGGTGTGGTTCACGGGTCAGGCTCCCGCTACGACGAGGACGGCGACGGCCAGGACGAGCGAGCCCGCGATCAGCGCGCCGAGGTAGGTCTGCACATTGCCGGTCTGGGCGCGCCGTACGGCCGCGCCGAGCAGACCGGGTGCGCCGCCCGCGCCGCGCACATAGGTCTCCACGACCTCCCGGTCGAGGAAGCCGACGAGCCGGGCGGCGGCGCGCACCGGGCGTACGAACAGCGCGGCGTACAGGGCGTCGAGGTGGAAGCCCGCCGCCGCGTGGCGGTGGAGCGGGCCGAGGAGCAGCCGGCCGGGGTCCGCGGGATCGTGGGCCGCGGCGATGTCGCCGTACGCGAGCTCGTGCGTGGCGATGGCCTCGGCCTCGGAGAGCGCGGGTTCGGCGTCCGGGTGGGCGGCCACGGCGCCGATCGGGGTGCGGGCGGCCGGCGCCGTGGTGTGCCGCCAGGCCCCGTACGTGACGAGGATGCCGACGAGGGCCAGCCCGGTGCCCAGCACGGAGGTGGTGAGGGTCGGGGCGAGGGACTCGCCGTCGAACCAGTCCGGGAGGGCGCCGAAGGCGAGGCCGAGCGCGGCGGCGGGGACGAAGAGCACCCACAGGACGGCGTTCATGACGACGGGCTGGCGGCCGTGGTCGGGGGCTTTTGTGCCCTTGCCGCGGAAGGCGAGCAGCCACAGGCGGGCCGCGTAGCCGGCGGTGAGGAGGGCGGTGAGCAGCCCGGCGACCAGGACGGTCCAGCCGACGGACGCCGGGACGGCCGGGGCGTGCCCGGTGGCCGCGTGCTCGGCCGCGCCGAGGACGGCCTCCTTGGAGAAGAAGCCCGCGAACGGCGGGAGGGCGGCCAGCGCGAGCAGCGCGACCGTCATCGTCCAGTAGGCGTCGGGGATGCGCCCCGCGAGGCCGCTCATGCGCGACATCGCGGACAGCGAGTTCGTCCCGGCCGCGTGGATGATCACGCCCGCGCCGAGGAAGAGAAGGGCCTTGAACGCGCCGTGGGCCAGCAGGTGGAAGACGGCGGCGCCGCGGTCGTCGACGGCGAGCGCGCCGGTCATGTAGCCGAGCTGACCGATGGTCGAGTAGGCGAGTACGCGTTTGATGTCGTCCTGGGCCAGAGCCGCGAGCGCCGAGCCGACCATGGTGACCGCCGCCATGACCGCGAGCACGGCGAGGGCGGCGGCGGAGGACGCGAAGACGGGCAGCAGCCGGGCGATGAAGTAGACGCCGGCGGCGACCATGGTGGCGGCGTGGATCAACGCGGAGACCGGAGTGGGGCCGGCCATCGCGTCGGGCAGCCAGGTGTGCAGCGGGAACTGCGCCGACTTGCCCGCCACCCCGGCCAGCAGCAGCAGCGCGATCAGGGTGGGGTGGTCGAGCTGGAAGTCCGAGGTGGCGGAGGTCAGCCGGGTGTAGATGTGGCTGATGCGGAACGTACCGGCGTCGGCGCCGAGCGCGAAGATCCCGAAGAGGAACGGCACATCGCCGAGCTTGGTGACCAGGAACGCCTTGAGGGAGGCGGAGCGCGCGGCCGCGGTCTCCCAGTAGTGGCCGACCAGGAAGTACGAGCAGATGCCCATGATCTCCCAGCCGACGAGCAGCACGATCAGGTCGTCCGAGTAGACGACCAGCAGCATCGCGGCGGTGAAGAGGGAGACGAGCGCGGCGTAGGAGGGGTAGCGCGGGTCGTCGCGCAGATAGCCCGTCGAGTAGATCTGCACACAGCACGCGACGACGCCGACGAGGACCGCGACCAGGGCGGCGAAACCGTCGATGTGCAGCGCGAGGTCGATGGGGAGCGAGCCGGTGCCGGTGAGCCGGGTCGCGGCGTCCACCGTGCCCTTGCCGCCGCCCGCTTCCCCGCCCTGCCGTACGGCGACGAGGACGGCGAGGGCGGCCGCGGCGACGGTGGGCAGCACGGCGAGGGGGCGTACGAAACCGGGGGCGCGGCGGCCCAGCAGCAGTCCGGCGAGGGCGCCGAGGAAGGGGAGGAGGGGGACGAGGACGGCGGCGTTCGTGGTCGTCACGCGGTCTGCCTCCGGGCGGGGATTCCCTGGTCGGCACTGGTGTCGGTGCCGTTGTCAGTGGCGGCTGTCACGCTGTCTTCGGTGGGCGGGGGCTCGGCGAGGCCCCGGAGCTTGTCGATGTCGGCGGTGCCGCGGTCGCGGTAGACGAGGAGGACGATGGCCAGCCCCATGCCGATCTCGGCGGCGGCGATGGCGATGACGAAGAGCGTGAGGGCCTGGCCGGCGTGCAGGGTGTCGCGGAGCCAGACGTCGAAGGCGACGAGGTTGAGGTTGACGGCGCCGAGCATCAGCTCGACGGACATCAGCACCAGGATCGCGTTGCGGCGGGCGAGGACGCCGTACAGACCGGTGCAGAAGAGGAGGACGGCGAGCACGGCGGGGTAGGCGAGGTGCATCAGCCCTCCTTTTCGGCGGCGTCGGAGGCGGCGGAAGCGGCGGCGCGGGCGCTGTCGGCTCGGGGGCCGTGGGCGCGGGAGGACCCGTTGGTGCCCGGGGTGCGCTGCGAGGAGCGCAGCCGGGACAGCACGATCGCGCCGACGAGCGCGGCGAGCAGCAGCACCGACAGCGCCTCGAACGGCAGTACCCAGTGCCGGAAGAGACTGGTGCCGGTGACCTTGGTGGACCCCTGCACCTCCGCGCCGACGTCGATCCAGGTGGCCCGGAAGGCGTCCACGACCACCCACACCAGGGCGGCCGCGGCGGCCACGGCCACCGCGAGGGCGGCCGGGCGGTTGCCCGAATCGGCGTCCGGCGACCGCCCGATGGGCGCCTTGGTCAGCATCAGCCCGAACAGGATGAGGACGACGACGGACCCCACATAGATCAGCACCTGCACCCAGGCGATGAACTCCGCCGTGAGGAGGAGGAACTCGACCGCGAGCCCGCCGAGCGTGACCACCAGCCACAGCGCGGCGTGCACCAGCTGCTTGGTGGTGACGGTGACGACGGCCCCGCCCAGGGTCACCACCGCGACCAGAAGGAAGCTGATCTCCACACCGGTGGGTGACAGAAAACCGTGACCGGCGGCCGCGAGCTGCGCCGCGGCACTCACGACGCCGCTCCGTCCCGGCCGGAGGAGCCGGTGGGGCCATCGGCCCCCGCCGCGTCCTCGGCCTGCGCGACCTGTGCCGCCTGTGCCGCCTCGGCCGCGGCGATCTTGTCGGCCGCCTTGCGAGCGGCGGCGATCTCCTTCGGCTCCTCGGCGCCCGGGTCGAGCGCGGGCGGCGCGGGCACCGTCCACATCCACTCGCGAAGCTTGTCGCGCTCATGAGTGAGGTCGCGGATGTCCTCCTCCGCGTACTCGAACTCCGGCGACCAGAACAGCGCGTCGAAAGGACACACCTCGATGCAGATACCGCAGTACATGCACAGGGCGAAGTCGATGGCGAACCGATCCAGCACATTGCGGCTGCGCTCGCGCCCGCCGGGCGCGGCCGGCGGCACCGTCTCCTTGTGGGAGTCGATGTAGATGCACCAGTCCGGGCACTCCCGCGCGCAGAGCATGCAGACCGTGCAGTTCTCCTCGAACAGGCCGATGACGCCGCGCGTCCGGGGCGGCAGCTCGGGCTGCACGTCCGGGTACTGCGCGGTGTGCGCCTTCCGGGTCATCGTGCGCAGGGTGACGGCCAGGCCCTTGGCCAGGCCGGAACCGGGGATGCCCATCAGGAGATCACCACCTTGACGACGCCGGTGAGGGCGATCTGGACCAGAGCGAGCGGGATGAGGCCGGTCCAGGCGAGCTTCTGCAGCTGGTCCTCGCGCAGCCGCGGATAGCTCACCCGCAGCCAGATCACCACGAAGGCGAGCACGGCCGTCTTCAGCAGCGTCCACACCCAGCCCAGGTCATGGGCGAACGGACCGTGCCAGCCACCCAGGAACAGCACGGTGGTCAGCCCGCAGAGAACGACGATGCCCGCGTACTCGGCCAGCAGGAACAGCGCGAAGCGCAGCCCGGTGTACTCGGTGTACGCGCCGAAGATGATCTCGGAGTCGGCGATCGGCGCGTCAAAGGGCGGACGCTGCAGCTCGGCGAGCCCGGCCGTGAAGAACACCAGCCCGCCGACGATCTGCCACGGCACCCACCACCACTCGAACGCGTCGAGGATGCCGGGCAGCGAAACGGTACCGGCGGCCATCGCCACGGAGGCGGCGGCGAGCAGCATCGGCAGCTCATACGCCATCAGCTGCGCGGCCGTACGCAGGCCTCCGAGGAGGGAGAACTTGTTGGCCGACGCCCAGCCCGCCATGAGCGAGCCCAGCACGCCGACGCCCATCACGGCGAGCACGAAGAAGATGCCGGCGTCGATGAACCGGCCGACGGCACCGGGCCCGACCGGGATCGCGACCAGGACGAGCAGATACGGCAACAGCGCGACGGCGGGCGCGAGCTGAAAGATCCGCCGGTCGGCCCCCGCCGGTACGACGTCTTCCTTCTGCGCGAACTTCACACCGTCCGCGACCAGCTGTGCCCACCCATGGAACCCACCCGCGTACATCGGCCCGAGCCGACCCTGCATATGGGCCATGACCTTGTGCTCGGCCTGTCCTACGACCAGAGGCAGCACGAGGAAGGCGAGCAGCAGCGCGAGCAGTCGCAGCGCGACGTCGAGGACGTCGTTCACGCGGTGCCTCCCGCCGGGTCGTCGGTGTTTGGGTGGGGTGCGTGGGGTGTGCGGGGCTTGTGGGGCTCGGCGGGCGCGGCTGCCTCAGCCGGTGTGTCGGGCTCGGCTGGCGCGTCGGGCGCGTCGGACTCGGCAGGCGCGTCGGGTGTGTCAGGGCCGCCGGCGTCCTCGGACGCCGCAGGCTGCGCGGGCCCTTGGGGCCCCTCGTGGCGCCCGGGGTCTCCGGCCTCCCGGCCCGCCGCCTCACTGCGCGGCGACGACTCCACGACACCCGAGGCCTGGACGCCCTCGCCCGCGACGGTCTGGGACGGCTCCCGCCGCTCCCCCGCGTCCCGCCGCGACTCGGTGTCGGCCTCGGCCTCGCCCGCAGCAGCAGCAGCAGCAGCAGCACCGGACGCGGACTCCGATGACTGCGTTCCGGGGGCCGTCGGCTCGTCCTCCCGCGCCGGGCGTGGGTGGTGCCAGGGGGCGTCGGCCGAGCGCGGGCGGGCGGCGGGGCGGTCCGGGCGCGCCTGGGCCTGACCGCCCGTCGCGGCGCGCTGGCTCGCGGAGCCCTCGCCCGCACTGCGCGACCGTCGCGCGGGGCGGGCAGCCTCGCCCTCCGCTGCGTCCGTACCCCGCAGGCTCGCCGAACCCTCACCCGCACTGCGCGACCGTCGCGCGGGGCGAGCAGCCTCGCCCTCCGCTGCGTCCGTACCCCGCCGGCTCGCCGAACCCTCACCCGCCGACGCCTCGGCGCCCGTCGTGGCGCGCTGGCCGGCCGAGCCCGCGGAGGCGCTGCGGGCTCGGCGGGGCGGGCGTTCGCCCCCGGCGGGCCCGGCGCCCGAAGCGCCTGCCGCGCCCGCCGTGCGGGTCGCACGCGCCGGGCGGGCGGGGGCAGGGGGGAGCTGGCCCTTGAGGGGGCCCCATTCGTTGGGGTCGGGGACGCCGGGCGGCAGCATCTGCCGCCGTCTGGGCGCGTGGGCGGCCTCGGACTCCCCCGGCTCCTTCGCGCCCGGCCAGGCCTTGACGACCCGTGCCGCCAGCACGAAGTCCTTGCGCAGCGGGTGCCCCTCAAAACCGTCCGGGAGCAGCAGCGGCGCGAGGTGGGGGTGGCCCGCGAAGTCGATGCCGAACATCTCGTGGGTCTCGCGCTCATGCCAGGCCGCGCCCGCGTAGACGCCGGTCGCGGTCGGCAGGGCGGGCGCGTCGTGCGTCACGGTGGTGCGTACGAGCAGCCCGCGCACCGCGGGAGCGGCAGGGGCGGCCGCCGGGCCGAGGGCGACGACATGCGCGGCCACGCGGAAGCCCTCGCCGGGCTCGTCGACCGCGCTCAGCCAGTCGAAGTAGGTGCAGCCCAGCGCGTCGCGGGCGGTCTCCAGCGCGGGGATCCACGCGTCGGCGGGGACGTCGACGGTGAGCAGCCCGTACGCCTCCTCCGCCGTCGCGCCTTCTCCGAACAGCTCGGTGGCCGACCGCGGCAGCCAGCCGACCGTCGGCGGCGCGGGCACGGCGACCGCCTCGACGGGCTGGTTCCGGTCGTCGGGCGCGGTCACGGCGTGCCCTCCTCCGTGGCCGGGGCGGAGGACGGGGTGGGCGGCGCGACCAGGCCGCTGCGCAGCGCCGCGGCGGACGGCCGAGAAGCCCCGCCGTCGCCGCCCCGAGCGCCGTCGCTGTCCAGGACACCGCCGCCGTCACCCCGGGCATCGCTGTCGCGCCCGTACCGCTCGCCCAGCGACTCGCGCGCGATCTTCTCCTGAAGCTTCAGGATCCCCTGCAGCAGCGCCTCCGGGCGGGGCGGGCAGCCCGGCACATACACATCGACGGGGATGATCTGGTCGACGCCCTTGGTGACCGCGTACGAGTCCCAGTACGGGCCGCCGCAGTTCGAGCAGGCCCCGAAGGAGATGACGTACTTCGGCTCGGGCATCTGCTCGTACAGCCGCTTCACCGCGGGCGCCATCTTGTCCGTCACCGTGCCGGACACCACCATGAGGTCGGCCTGGCGCGGCCCGGGCGCGAAGGGGATCACGCCGAGCCTGATGAAGTCGTGGCGGGCCATCGACGCCGCGATGAATTCGATGGCGCAGCAGGCCAGCCCGAAGTTGAAGACCCACAGGCTGTAGCGGCGGCCCCAGTTCAGGACCACCTTCATCGGCTCGGGCGCCAGCCTGGCGAGCGCCCCGAGGCGGCGCGGCTCCGGGAGATCCACAGGTGTCACGTCCATTCCAGGACGCCCTTCTTCCAGGCATACAGCAGGCCCACGGCGAGGAAACCGAGGAAGATGAACATCTCCACCAGCGTCGTTCCGCCATAGCCCGGTGCGGCGAACACCGTCGCCCAGGGGAAGAGGAAGATCGAGTCCACCGCGAAAATCACATACAAGAAAGCGTAGACGTAGTAGCGGACCTGGGTGTGGGCCCAGCCCTCGCCGACGGGGTCGACACCGCACTCGTACGTCAGCAGCTTCTCCGGGGTGGGCACCACGGGCCGCAGCAGCCGCCCGGCCCCGAAGGCCACGGCGACGAAGAGCACCCCGACGACCGCGAGCAGGCCGACCACCGAGTAGCCCTGGAAGTAGTCGGCCGCGAGCGGCACGGCTGTGGTGCGCACGGTCGTCGCCTCCGGCACGTCCGCCCCTCGCTCCCTGTCCCGCCTGATGTTCGTCGATGTTGATGTCGTGTGTTCTTCGACGCTACGTACGCACGGGAGTGTAGGCCCTGCCGCCGTCCAGGTGAGCCGCCCGTCCGGCATGCGGTGGGGTTTCCCCTACCCGGGCACGGCGACATACCCCATGGCGAGGCGGGGGCAGGCCCGGCAACCTTGGCCGTATGACCTCGAGTTCAACCGACGAGGGCGACGAGCGGCTGCCCCGGCCGCCCGCCTTCGGCTTTCCTCCGCAGACCTGGAAGGAGATCGCCCACCTCCTCGCCAATCTGCCCGTGGGCATCCTCGGCTTCGTCTACTCCCTGGTGTGGCTCGTCATGGGCCTGGGGCTGGCGATCACCGTGGTGGGGCTGCCGGTGCTGGCCCTGGGGCTGCGCGGCAGCCGGCTGTACGGCGCGTTGGAGCGGCGTCGCGCCCGTGCGCTGCTCAGGGTGCGCGTCGACGAGCCGAGCCGGCTGCGGCACCGCGCGGACGGCGGCTTCTTCTCCTGGCTGTGGGCGCGGCTGCGGGACCCGGTGGGCTGGCGGACCACGCTGTACTCCTTCATGCGGCTGCCCTGGGCGGTGGCCACCTTCTGCGTCACCCTGCTCGCCCTCTTCCTCGCCTGGCCCGTGCTGCCCTGGATCGCCCGGGGCCTGACGAACGCCGACCGGGCGATGGTGCGCGGGTTGCTGTCCCCCTCCGACGAGCTGGAGCGGCGGATCGCGGAGCTGGAGTCGGACCGGGGCATGGTGGTCGACACGGCGGCGGCGGATCTGCGGCGCATCGAGCGCGATCTGCACGACGGGGCGCAGGCCCGGCTGGTCGCCCTCGCCATGGGCCTGGGCCTGGCGAAGGAGAAGGTGCTGGAGGACCCGGGGGCGGCGGCCGCGATGGTCGACGAGGCGCACGGCGAGGTGAAGCTGGCCCTCCAGGAGCTGCGCGACCTCGCCCGGGGCATCCACCCGGCGGTGCTGACCGACCGGGGCCTGGACGCGGCGCTGTCGTCGGTCGCGGCGCGCTGCACGGTGCCGGTGGTGGTCTCCGTGGACCTGCCGCAGCGGCCCGCGCCCGCCATCGAGGGCATCGCGTATTTCACCGTCTCCGAGCTGCTGCAGAACATCAGCAAGCACAGCGGCGCCCGGACGGCCGCCATTGAGGTGCGGCGGGCGGACGGGCGGCTGCTGATCCAGGTGCGGGACGACGGGCGCGGCGGCGCGAGCGCGGACGGGGGCAGCGGTCTGGCCGGGCTCGCGGAGCGACTCGGGTCGGTCGACGGCCTGTTCACGGTGGATTCGCCGGTGGGCGGCCCGACGGCGGTGATCGCCGAGCTGCCGTGGCGCGACCGCTGAGCCGCGCGGGCCTGCCGGGCCGCGCGGTAGCCGCGCGGGGCCGGGGTGTCAGGCGTCGCCAGACCGGGGTGCCAGGCGCCGCGGGCCCGGTGTTCAAGCGCGCCGCGCGTCCGGTGTCAGGCGCGGGTGCGCGTCCGGTGTTATGCCCAGGGCTACCCCGACGGTAGGGCTAGCCCCACGGTCAAGACGCCTACTTGCTCCATGGCCCGGCCGGGCGCGCTCCGGGAGCCTGGATGTACGCAACGCAGCACCGGGCACCACGCCCCACCCTTCGGAGGACGGACGAAAGATGGCCACCGCATACGAACCGTACGGGCCGGGGGCCGAGCCCCGCGGCTCCCTGGTGCCCGCGGCGCTGCGTGCGCCCTTCAAGGCCCGTGTCTGGCGCGAGTTCCTGTATCTGATGCTCAGCCTCCCGATGGCCTTGCTCGCCTTCTGCTACGCGATCACGATGCTCGCGCTCGGCGTCGGGCTCCTGGTCACCTTCCTCGGCATACCGGTGCTCGGTGTCGCCCTGGCGGGCTGCCGGGCGCTCGGGGCCGTGGAGCGGGCCAGGGCGCGCGCGCTGCTGCGCCTGGAGGTCGCCGATCCCGAGCCGGTGCGGGCGGTGACCCGCGGCTCGCGCAAGTTCGGTCCGTTCGCGTGGGTGGGCGCGCTGCTCAAGAGCGGCACCTCCTGGCGCCATGCCCTCTACGCCGTGATCCACCTGCCGTGGGCGATCTTCGCCTTCGCTCTGTCGCTGGCGCTGTGGGTGAACGCCTGGGGCTTTGTGACCTATCCGCTGTGGCAGTGGGTCTTGCCCACCTACAGCGACCAGCCAGGCGTGCAGCTCTTCGAGGTCGACGGCCGTGGCTTCTTCCTCGACACCCCGCTCGACATAGCCGCCACCAGCGTCGCCGGGGCGCTGCTGCTGGTGGGGACGCCGTTCGTGATACGGGGGCTGACCTCGGTCGACCGGCTGATGGTGGCCGGGCTGCTGGGCCCCTCGCGGCTCGCGGAGCGGGTGTGGGAGCTGGAGTCGGACCGGGGCACGGTGGTCGACACGGCGGCGGCGGATCTGCGGCGCATCGAGCGCGATCTGCACGACGGGGCCCAGGCCCGGCTGGTCGCCCTCGCCATGGACCTGGGGCTGGCGAAGGAGAAGCTCCAGGAGGACCCGGAGGCGGCGGCCGTGATGGTCGACGAGGCGCACGGCGAGGTGAAGCTGGCCCTCCAGGAGCTGCGCGACCTCGCCCGGGGCATCCACCCGGCGATCCTCACCGACCGGGGCCTCGGCCCGTCCCTGTCCGCTCTGGCGGCCCGCTGCGCGGTGCCCGTGACGGTGACGGTGGACCTGCCGCAGCGGCCCGCGCCCGCCATCGAGGGCATCGCGTATTTCACCGTCTCCGAACTGCTGCAGAACATCAGCAAGCACAGCGGCGCCCGGAGGGCCGCCGTGGATGTGTGGCGCTCCGAGGACCGGGTGATGCTGCAGGTCTCGGACGACGGCCGGGGCGGTGCGGACGCGCGGGCGGGGTCGGGGCTCGCCGGGCTGGCCGAGCGGCTCGACGCGGTCGACGGTCTCCTCGTCGTGCACTCCCCGGCCGGCGGCCCGACCTCCGTCACCGCCGAGCTTCCCTGGCGAAGGTGACCCGCGCCCCCGCCGCCCGCCCCTCGGCCCGCGCCTCGCCCGCTCCCTGGTCCGCCCTTCGCCCCGCCGCGCCCTGCCCCGGTGAGCGTGCCGGGCGTCGGGCGGGTCCGATCCCTGGGATGCTGGGGGCCGAGGATCCGACGAGTGGGGGGCGGGCTGTGGAGGACAGGGTGCGGGTGGTCATCGCCGAGGATTCGGTGCTGCTCCGGGAGGGGCTGACCCGCCTGCTGACCGACCGTGGGCATGACGTGGTCGCGGGGGTCGGGGACGCGGACGCGCTGGTGAAGTCGGTCCAGGAGCTGGCCGGCGGGGGCGCGCTGCCGGATGTGGTGGTCGCGGACGTACGGATGCCGCCGACCCACACCGACGAGGGGGTGCGGGCGGCGGTCCGGCTGCGGCGCGACCATCCCGGACTCGGTGTGCTGGTGCTGTCACAGTACGTGGAGGAGCAGTACGCGACGGAGCTGCTGGCGGGCAGCAGCCGTGGCGTCGGCTATCTGCTCAAGGACCGGGTGGCCGACGTCCGGGAGTTCGTGGACGCCGTGGTGCGGGTGGCCCGGGGCGGCACGGCGCTGGACCCGGAGGTCGTGGCGCAGCTGCTGGGGCGCAGCCGCAAGCAGGACGTGCTGGCCGGGCTCACCCCGCGCGAGCGGGAGGTCCTCGGTCTGATGGCCGAGGGCCGGACGAACTCGGCGGTCGCCAAGCAGCTGGTGGTGAGCGACGGCGCGGTCGAGAAGCACGTCAGCAACATCTTCCTGAAGCTCGGCCTGTCGCCGAGTGAGGGAGATCACCGCCGTGTGCTCGCGGTGCTGACCTATCTCGATTCCTGAGACGGCACGGAATGTAAGACGGGCATGGGGACTCCGGGCCAAGCTGGACCGGTCAACTGACGGTCGTAAAACCAAAGACCTAAAGGGGAGGATCGCTCGACATGAGTACGGGGGCGCATGCAGAGCATGACAATTCACGAAATAAAGGGGCGGTGCCAGGCCGTCCATTATGCGATCCGGTCAGGGAAGGCGACCCTTACCGACGTACGATGGCCATGGGACAGCCGGTCGGCACCGATGTCCATGAGCGCCGCCTCAAGGGAGGTCCGAATCAGTGACCAGCCAGGTCAGTAGCCCGGCCGAGCAGGCCGAACCAGCCGATCAGCAGGACGGGCAGACGCTCGTCGGGGGACAGCGAGCGTCGGACGGTGGCAAAGAGGTCCGCCGTCTGGACCGGGTGATCATCCGGTTCGCGGGGGACTCCGGCGACGGTATGCAGCTCACGGGTGACCGGTTCACCTCGGAGACGGCGTCATTCGGCAATGACCTGTCCACGCTGCCGAACTTCCCGGCCGAGATCCGCGCCCCTGCCGGCACCCTCCCCGGCGTCTCGAGCTTCCAGCTGCACTTCGCCGATCACGACATCCTCACCCCGGGCGACGCGCCGAACGTGCTGGTGGCGATGAACCCGGCCGCGCTGAAGGCCAACCTGGGCGATGTGCCGCGCGGCGCCGAGATCATCGTGAACACCGATGAGTTCACCAAGCGGCCGATGGCCAAGGTCGGCTACGACCAGAGCCCGCTCGAGGACGGCTCGCTGGACGGTTACAACGTCCACCCCGTGCCGCTGACGACGCTGACCATCGAGGCGCTCAAGGAGTTCGGGCTGTCCCGCAAGGAGGCGGAGCGCAGCAAGAACATGTTCGCGCTCGGCCTGCTGTCGTGGATGTACCACCGCCCGACCGAGGGCACCGAGAAGTTCCTGCGCCAGAAGTTCGCCAAGAAGCCGCAGATCGCCGAGGCGAATGTGGCCGCCTTCCGGGCCGGCTGGAACTTCGGCGAGACGACGGAGGACTTCGCGGTCTCCTACGAGGTGGCGCCCGCCTCCGCCGCCTTCCCGCCGGGGACGTACCGCAACATCTCCGGCAATCTGGCGCTGTCGTACGGGCTGGTCGCGGCCTCGCACCAGGCGGATCTGCCGCTGTTCCTGGGCTCGTACCCGATCACGCCCGCCTCGGACATCCTGCATGAGCTGTCCCGGCACAAGAACTTCGGCGTGCGCACCTTCCAGGCCGAGGACGAGATCGCGGGCATCGGCGCGGCGCTGGGCGCCGCGTTCGGTGGGGCGCTCGCGGTGACCACCACCTCGGGCCCCGGCGTGGCGCTCAAGTCGGAGACCATCGGGCTCGCGGTCAGCCTGGAGCTGCCGCTGCTGGTGATCGACATCCAGCGGGGCGGCCCGTCGACAGGCCTGCCCACCAAGACCGAACAGGCCGATCTGCTGCAGGCGATGTACGGGCGCAACGGCGAGGCCCCGGTGCCGATCGTGGCCCCCAAGACCCCGGCCGACTGCTTCGACGCGGCGCTGGACGCGGCGCGGATCGCGCTGATCTACCGCACCCCCGTCTTCCTCCTCTCCGACGGCTACCTCGCCAACGGGTCGGAGCCGTGGCGGGTGCCGGACCTCGAGGACCTGCCGGATCTGCGGGTCCGGTTCGCCGGTGGCCCCAACCACACCCTGGCGGACGGCACCGAGGTCTTCTGGCCGTACAAGCGCGACCCCGAGACGCTCGCCCGCCCCTGGGCGGTGCCCGGCACCCCCGGCCTCGAGCACCGCATCGGCGGCATCGAGAAGCAGGACGGCACCGGCAACATCTCCTACGACCCGGCCAACCACGACCACATGGTGCGCACCCGGCAGGCCAAGGTCGACGGCATCGAGGTGCCGGAGATCGCGGTGGACGACCCGACCGGCGACGCCCGGACGCTGGTGCTGGGCTGGGGTTCGACCTATGGGCCGATCACCGCCGCAGTGCGCCGGGTCCGCGCCGCCGGAGACTCCATCGCCCAGGCCCACCTGCGCCATCTCAACCCCTTCCCGGGGAACCTCGGCGCGGTCCTGGCCCGCTACGACAAGGTGGTCGTGCCCGAGATGAACCTCGGGCAGCTCGCCACCCTGCTCCGCGCCAGGTATCTGGTCGACACCCGCTCCTTCACCCAGGTGCGGGGGCTGCCATTCAAGGCCGAGCAGCTTGCGACGGCCCTTAAGGAGGCCATCGATGACTGAGACGATCGCGGGAGGGCTCTCTTCCGTCGACGCGCTTTCGCTGGTGCCGAAGGCCGGCACCAAGCAGACCATGAAGGACTTCAAGTCCGACCAGGAAGTGCGCTGGTGCCCCGGCTGCGGCGACTACGCGGTCCTGGCCGCCGTCCAGGGCTTCATGCCCGAACTCGGTCTGGCGAAGGAGAACATCGTCTTCGTCTCGGGGATCGGCTGCTCCTCCCGCTTCCCGTATTACATGAACACCTACGGGATGCACTCGATCCACGGCCGCGCCCCCGCCATCGCCACGGGCCTGGCCGCCTCGCGCCGCGATCTGTCGGTGTGGGTGGTCACCGGTGACGGCGACGCGCTGTCCATCGGCGGCAACCACCTCATCCACGCGCTGCGCCGCAACGTCAACTTGAAGATCCTGCTGTTCAACAACCGGATCTACGGCCTCACCAAGGGCCAGTACAGCCCGACCTCCGAGATCGGCAAGATCACCAAGTCCACGCCGATGGGCTCGCTCGACGCGCCCTTCAACCCCCTCTCGCTCGCGCTGGGCGCGGAGGCCGGGTTCGTCGCCCGCACCGTGGACTCCGACCGCAAGCACCTCACCCAGGTGCTGCGCGAGGCTGCCGCCCACCCGGGCACCGCGCTGGTGGAGATCTACCAGAACTGCAACATCTTCAACGACGGCGCCTTCGAGGCCCTCAAGGACAAGGAGCGGGCGCAGGAGGCCGTCATCCGCCTGGAGCACGGCAAGCCGATCCGCTTCGGCGCGCCGTTCAGCGAGGAGGACGGCGGGGACGGCCTCGGCTCCAAGGGCGTCGTCCGCGACCCGGCCACCGGCGACCTCAAGGTCATCGATGTGACCCGGGAGGGCGCCCAGGGGGTGCTGGTCCACGACGCGCACGCCGACTCGCCCACCACCGCCTTCGCGCTGACCCGCCTCGCCGACCCCGACACGCTGCACCACACCCCCATCGGGGTGCTGCGCGATGTCACCCGCCCGGTCTACGACGCCGAGATGGCCGACCAGCTCGAGGCCGCCGTGGAGCAGAAGGGCAAGGGCGACCTCGGTGCCCTGCTCGCCGGCCACGACACCTGGACCGTCGTCGGCTGACCCGGCGGCGGCCCACCGCGCCCACCCGTACGGGTGAGTGGCTCCGTACGCGGGGCGGGTGCCTGCCCGGAGCGTCTGACGGCGCCTCGGGCGGGCACCCGCTCTGATGGGGCCCATGGCCGACCCCGCCGCACTGCTTCCGCCCCGCGACCGCATCGTCTACCACGTCAAGCGGCGGCTGCTCGGTCCACCGCTGGTCACCGAGCGCATCAGGGGGGAGAAGCTCGGCAACCCCACCGCGCTCGGCGTCCTCGCCTCCGACTGCATCTCCTCGACCGCGTACGGCAGTGAGGAGATGCTGCGCATCCTGGTGCCGGTGATCGGGGTGGCGGCCTTCGCCCTCCTCCTCCCGGTGACCGGGGCGATCCTCCTCGTCCTGGTGCTGGTCACGCTCAGCTACAGCGATGTGGTGACGATCTACACCCGGGCGGGCGGCTCGTACATCGTCGCCCGCGAGAACTTCGGCCCGGACATCGCCCAGATCGCCTCCGTCGCGCTGCTGGTCGACTACATCGTCACCGTCGCCGTGCAGGCCTCGGCCGGCACCAACGCGATCATCTCGTGGGCCCATCTCATCGGCGGCCGGTGGACCGGCATCGACCACCTCCAACTGCCCATCACCGTCGGCGTGGTGCTGATCCTCGCGTACGGCAATCTGCGCGGGGTACGGGAGGCCGGGCGGGTCTTCACGGCGCCCGCCTACCTGTTCACGGCGGCCATCGGCCTGATGCTGGTGATCGGCGTGATCCGCGGCATCGGCGGGGAACTGCCGCGCGCCGATGTGCACGCCCCCGGCGCCGTCGAGGTGGGCCAACCGGGCAGCGGCTGGCTCTACGGCGCCTCGCTCTTCATCGTGCTGCGCTCCTTCGCCAACGGCGGCTCCTCGCTCACCGGCCTGGAGGCGATCTCCAACGGCGTCTCCGTCTTCCGCGAACCCCAGGGCCGCAACGCCCGCCACACGCTGATCGCGATGAGCTGCATCCTCGGCACCCTCGTGCTCGGCGTCTCGGCCCTCGCCCACTTCACCCATGCCACGCCCTACCGGGACGGCACCCCGACCGTTCTCGCGCAGGAGGCGCACCTGGTCTTCGGCGGCGGCTGGTTCGGCGCCGCCGGACTGGCCCTCGTCCAGCTGGCGACCGTGCTCATCCTCTACACCGGCGCCAACACCCCCTTCACCGGCTTTCCCTTCCTGGCCAGCTTTGTCGCCGAGGACCGCTTTCTGCCCCGGCAGCTGACCCGGCGCGGCCACCGGCTCGCGTTCTCCAACGGCATCATCTCGCTGGCCGTGATCGCCCTCGCGCTGCTGATCGTCACCGACGCGAACGTCGACCGGCTGGTGGCGCTGTACGCGATCGGCGTGTTCACCGCCTTCACCATGGCCGGCGCCGGGTTGACGGCCTATCACCTGCGCCGCAGCGAGCCGGGGCGACTCCGGAGGATCGCCGCCAACGCCGCCTCCGCGACCGTCTCGGCGGCGGTGGTGCTGATCTTCGCCGTCACCAAGTTCACCGAGGGCGCCTGGCTGGTCGTGGTGGTCTTCCCGCTCGGGGTCTGGGCGCTGATCCGGATCAACCGCGAGTACCGCGCCGAGGCGGCGGCCCTGGAGGCGGCGCCGCGGATCGGCATGGACCAACCGCGCCGGCGGCGCCATGTCGTCCACGTACTCGTCGAGAACCTCGACCTGGCGACGATCAAGGCGCTGCGGTACGCGCATGAGCTGCGGGCCGACGCGGTACGCGCGGTGCACTTCATGATCGACGAGACACAGGCCCGACGGCTGATGGCGACGTGGGAGACCACGGCGGGCACATCCATCTCACTGGAGGTGGTGGAGTGCCAGGACCGGCAGCTGCGCCCGGCCGTGGTCGAGCTGGCGGCCCGGATCATCGAGGACGGAGAGACCGCGCTGACGCTGCTGGTGCCGCGCCGCACCTACGCCACCCCGCTGGGCAAGCTGCTGCACCGGGGCACCGCGGAGTCGCTGGCCAGGGCTCTTGAGCACCTGCCGAGCGTCGCGGTGACGATCCTGCCCTTCGATGTCACACGGGCCGTGCGGGCCCTGAAGGCGGGGCGTCGGCCGCAGCCCGATTGAAGCGAGGGGTTACTTGGCAGAGCCGGACTTGACGGCGTCGTACGCCTCACGGGCGGCCAAGACCTCCGGAACCTTCTCCTCCGTCCAGCGGGCCAGCGCCCACACCCGCCGCGCCGCCTCCTCGCCGAGCCCGGTCAGCGAGTAGTCCACATGCGGCGGAATGACGGGATGGGCCTCGCGGCGCACAAAGCCGTCCCGCTCCAGGGTCTGGAGGGTCTGCGTGAGCATCTTCTCGCTGACGCCGCCGATCGCGCGCCGCACCTCGCTGAAGCGGTGCGTGCCGTCCAGCAGCACGGCGAGGACGAGGACGCCCCAGCGGCTGGTGACATGCTCCAGCACCAGACGCGACGGGCACATGGCGGCATCGGGGTCGCCTCTCAGCACACCCTGCGTCTTGTCGATGACCTTGTTACTAACCGGCATGCCAGTACCTTACCTCAAAGTGGGTACTTTCAAATAGTTAGCGTCAAGGCTAGAGTGACCCGCAGACCGACACCAAAAGGATGAAAGAGAGAAAACAGGCATGAGCATCGTCGTCACCGGAGCCACCGGCCACCTCGGCCGCCTCGTCGTCGAGGGCCTGCTGGAGAAGGTCCCCGCGGACCAGGTCGTGGCCGTGGTACGGAACGCCGACAAGGCGGCCGACCTCGCGGCGCGCGGCGTGCAGCTGCGCATCGCCGACTACAGCCGGCCGGAGACCCTCCAGAGCGCCTTCGCCGCCGGCGACAAGGTGCTGCTGATCTCCGGCAGCGAGGTCGGGCAGCGCCTTCCGCAGCACCAGGCCGTCATCGACGCCGCCAAGGAGGCGGGCGTCGCGCTGCTCGCATACACCGGCGTCTTCGGCGGCCCCGCCGCCGACTTCACCCTGGCCGACGAGCACAAGGCCACCGAGGAGGCCATCCTTGCCTCCGGCCTGCCGCACGTCCTGCTGCGCAACGGCTGGTACAACGAGAACTACACCGAGCAGCTCGCCCCCGTGCTGGAGCACGGCGCCGTCGTCGGCAGCGCGGGCGACGGCCGCGTCGCCTCCGCCGCGCGCGCCGACTACGCGGCCGCCGCCGTCGAGGTGCTGACCGGCGAGGGCCACGAGGGCAAGACGTACGAGCTCAGCGGCGACACCGCCTGGAGCTTCGAGGAGTACGCCGCCGAGATCGCCAAGCAGACCGGCAAGGAGATCGCGTACGGCCCGGTGCCGCCCGAGACCCACAAGACCATCCTGACCGGCGCCGGCCTCCCCGAGCCGTTCGCCGAGATCCTGGTGGACGTCGACGCCGCGATCTCCCGCGGCCTGCTGGCCGGCACGCCCGGCGACCTCTCCCGCCTCATCGGCCGGCCGACCACCCCCATCGCGGACTCGATCGCGGCGGCCCTCAAGGGCTGAGCGCCCGGAATTCCGGGGCCACCGGCCCAGCGGCCCGCTTGTCATGACCGTATGACGATACGGAGATGACAGCGGGCCGCTTCGGCGCTACGTTCGACGCGTTGCCGTGTGCCGCCGGGGAGGACATGTGAAGCCGCAGAGCCAGCAGCAGCATCGCAGCGGACTCGCCTACGGCTTCGCCGCCTACGGCATGTGGGGCCTGGTCCCCCTCTTCTGGCCGCTGCTGGAGCCCGCCGGGGCCGTCGAGATCCTCGCCCACCGCATGGTGTGGTCGCTGGTGGCCGTCGTGCTCGTCCTGCTCGTACTGCGCCGCTGGTCCTGGATACCCCCGCTGCTGCGACAGCCGGCGCGGCTGGGGATGATCGCGGTCGCCGCGGCCGTCATCTCCGTCAACTGGGGCCTGTACATCTGGGGCGTCAACAGCGGCCATGTCGTCGAGACCTCGCTCGGATACTTCATCAACCCACTGGTCAGCATCGGCTTCGGCGTCCTGCTGCTGCGCGAGCGGCTGCGGCCGGTGCAGTGGGCGGCGGTCGGCGTCGGCGTGGCCGCCGTGGCCGTCCTGTCGGTCGGCTACGGCACCCTGCCCTGGATCGCGCTCACGCTCGCCTTCTCCTTCGCCACCTACGGCCTGGTCAAGAAGCGGATCGGGCTGGGCGGCCTGGAGTCGCTCGCCGCCGAGACCGCCGTCCAGTTCCTGCCCGCACTCGGCTTCGTGATCTTCCTGGCCGTGCGTGGGGACAGCACCTTCGGCAGCGGGAGCACCGGGCACTCGGCGCTGCTGGCGAGCAGCGGGCTGATCACCGCGCTGCCGCTGATCTGCTTCGGAACGGCGGCCGTGCGGCTGCCGCTGTCGACGATCGGGATGCTGCAGTACGTCGCCCCGATCTTCCAGTTCGCGCTCGGCGTCGCCGTCTTCCACGAGTCCATGCCGCCCGAGCGATGGGCGGGCTTCGCCCTCGTATGGCTCGCGCTCGCCCTGCTCACCTGGGACGCGCTGCACACGGCCCACCGGGCGCGGGCCCAGTTGCGCGAGGCCGCCGCGCGCGCCACCGCGGCGGCGGCGCCGAACGGCGACGCGGCGGCAGAGGACCCCGTGCCCGGCTGAGAGCGCGGCGGTCACGTCCGCCGAGGGCGCGCGGATCGATATGCGGCGGCCGCTGTCCGGTTTCCCCCCTTGACGCGGCGTCAACCGGACCCGGAGCATCTGCCTTTGCGACACTCCGCAATACGTGCCACTGCTACGCCGTCCCACCGCGCGACCGTGTCACCGCTTCAGCGCTCCCCCGGCCCCACGGGTGCGTGCACCACACAGCGTCACGTTCATTCCGTCCTGTCCTCGTTCGGAATCCGGAGCCCCCCATGTCGTCAACCCGAAGATCCTTGATACGCCGGGCCGCCACCGCCGCCACAGCGGCAGGGGCGGTCGTCGCTGCCCTGGCCGCGGCGGCGCCCGCCGCGCCGCTGTCACCGACCGCCCCGGCGCCCGCCCCGGCGGCCGCGACCGCCCTCGCCGCGCCCGACATCCCGGTCGCAGGCGTCAAGGCCCACCTGAGCCAGCTGCAGTCCATAGCCACCGCCAACAGCAGCAACCGCGCCCATGGCCGCCCCGGCTACAAGGCCTCGCTCGACTACATCAAGGCCAAGCTGGACGCGGCCGGGTTCACCACCACCGTGCAGCAGTTCACCTCCGGCGGCGCCACCGGCTACAACCTCATCGCCGACTGGCCCGGCGGCGACACCAACAACGTGGTGTTCGCGGGCGCCCACCTGGACTCCGTCAGCGCCGGCCCCGGCATCAACGACAACGGCTCGGGCTCCGCGGGCGTCCTGGAGACCGCGCTCGCCGTCTCCCGGGCGGGGCTGCAGCCCACCAAGCACCTGCGGTTCGGCTGGTGGGGCGCCGAGGAGCTCGGGATGGTGGGCTCCCGGTACTACGTGAACAGCCTGTCGACCGCGAATCGCGCGAAGATCGACTCGTACCTCAACTTCGACATGATCGGCTCGCCCAACCCGGGCTACTTCGTCTACGACGACGACGCGCGCATCGAGTCCGTGTTCAAGGAGTTCTTCGCGGCCAAGGGCGTGCCCACCGAGATCGAGACGGAGGGCGACGGGCGCTCCGACCACGCGCCGTTCAAGAACGTGGGCGTGCCGGTGGGCGGGCTGTTCAGCGGCGCCGACTACACCAAGACCGCCGCCCAGGCGCAGAAGTGGGGCGGCACCTCCGGCCAGGCGTTCGACCGCTGCTACCACCGGTCCTGCGACACCACGAGCAACATCAACGACACCGCGCTGGACCGCAACACCGACGCCATCGCCTACGCCATCTGGACCCTCAGCAGCTGACAGCACCTGTTTTCGGCGGGCCACTCAAGCGGCGGTCGCGGGGTGTCACCACCCGCGACCGCCGTCGCCCTTGTGCGCAGGGCGCGATTCAGGCGGTGATGTCTCTCGCGGTGAATCGCGCCCAGGCGGCCGAGCCGAACACCGCCACGTAAAGGGCCTGCAACTGGAAGTTCTTGGCGAGTTGGTCCCAGTAGACCGGGTCCCGGAGGACGTCCGCGAAGGACAGCCAGTAATGCGGGAACAGGTACGGCTGGATCGCGTGCAGTTGCGGAATGGTGTCCAGGATCTGCACGGTGACCAGCAGACCGACGGTCGCCGCCATGGCCGCGATCCCGCTGTTGGTCAGGGTGGAGATGAACAGGCCCACCGTCGCGATGCCGATGAGGGAGTACGCCACGACGCCCGCCACCGCGAGGACCCGGAGCAGTCCGTCCGCGAACGAGACGGTGGTTCCCGAGATCAGCGTGACATCGCCGAGCGGGAAGAGCAGCGCCCCGGTCGCCAGTCCGGCAGCCGCCACCACACCCGTGGCGACCAGGCAGAAGGCCATCAAGGTGGTGAATTTGGCGAGGAGGAGGCGGGTCCGTCCGGCCGGGGCGACCAGGAGATAGCGCAGCGTCCCGGAGCCCGCCTCGCCCGCGACGGAGTCACCGGCGATCACGCCGATGGCCATCGGCAGGAAGACGGGCAGCGTCGCCGCCAGCGACGCGAAGACCAGGAATATGCCGTTGTTGGTGATCTGCGAGAAGAAGGCGGGGCCTTGGCCGTCTCCCCCGCGCCCCTCGCCGAACGAGCCGCCGTCGCTCGTCTCGATCTTCACCGCGATTCCCGTGAGGACCGGGATGACCGCGAGCACGCCGAGCAGGGCGATGGTCCGCCAGCGGCGAAAGGTGGTGCCCAGCTCGCTGCGGAACAGGGCCAGCGTCCACAGGGGGCTCGGCCGCCGGGCCGGCGCCCCGGCCGGGCCGGTCGCCTTCGCCCTGCCCGCTCCCTTGCTCGCCTCGGCCCGGCTCACGTCAGCCTGCGACATCGAAGCCCTCCCCGGTCAGTGCGACAAAGGCGTCCTCCAGCGAGGCCCGCTCGGCCCCGAAGGCCCGGACCCGCACCCCGGCGCGTACGAGGGCGGCGTTGAGGTCCGCGAGGTCGAGCGGCGGGGCGCTCTCGTCCGGCACGGATGCGGAGGCCGAGGCCGAGGGCAGCTCCCCGGTGACGCGCTCGTCCAGGACCACGATGTCCGTCACCCCGTGTTCCTTCAGAACGCGGACCGCGTCGGCGGCATCCGGGGTGGTGACGGACAGCCGGCCGCGGCTGCCGGCCGCCAGTTCGGCGACGGTGCCCTGGGCGATGAGCCTGCCCTGGGCCATGACCGCCGCATGACTGCACACCTGTTCGATCTCATCGAGGAGGTGGGAGGAGAGAAAGACGGTGGTGCCGTCCTCGGCCAGCTCGCGCACCAGGGTGCGGATCTCCCGCATGCCCTGCGGATCGAGGCCGTTCGTCGGCTCGTCGAGGACGAGGAGTTCCCGCGGCTGGAGAAGCGCCGCGGCCAGGCCCAGGCGCTGTTTCATGCCGAGGGAGTAGGCGCGGGCCTTCTTGCGCGCCGCGGCCGAGAGGCCCACCCGCTCCAGGGCGGCCGAGACCCGCGCGGCCCGGGTGCGCGGATCCGCGGTGGGGTCGGCGGCGTCGAAGCGGATCAGATTGTCCCGGCCGGTCAGGAAGGGGTACAGGGCGGGGCCCTCGATGAGGGCCCCGACCCTGGGCAGCACGCTGCGCGCGGCGCGCGGCATGGGCGCGCCGAGCAGCCGGGCCCTTCCGGCGGTCGGCTCGATCAGGCCCATGAGCATGCGGATGGTCGTCGTCTTCCCCGAGCCGTTGGGCCCGAGGAAGCCGAAGACGCTACCGCGCGGCACGATCAGGTCCAGCGCGTCGACGGCGAGCTGTCCGCCTCGGTAGCGCTTGGTGAGCCCGCGGGTCTCCACCGCGGCTTCGACCACGCCATCGACCACGGCGTCGACCGCCGCGTCGGCCCCGGCGCCCGTCCGGGCGTCGGTCGCCGCGCGGGCGGCCGGCGCCCCGGCCGTGTCCTCGGCGGACGGCTCCACAGGCTCCCCCTTCGTCAGGCGGTCACTTGGCCGCGTCCGCGGCGTCGATCAGGGCGCTCTTGTCCACCGCGCCGACGAAGACCTTGCCGTCATCGGTGATCAAGGCGTTGACCAGGCGGGTGCTGAGCACCGTGCCCGAGCCGAAGTCCCCCTTGACCTTCTTGCCCAGGCTGCCGAGGAAGTCGCTGGGCTCGCCCCCGCCGCTCGCGCTGGCGGGCAGGCCGCCGGGGAGGTCCAACCGCGCCACCGAGTCCCAGCCCTTGCCGACCACATTCAGCCCGGACAGCTCGCGAAGGCTCTTCTCCTCGCCCTTGGCCTTGTGCTCGGCGCGGCCCTCCTCGGTGACCTTGGCCCCCTTGGGCGGGGTGAAGTGGAAGGTGCTCGCCTTGGGCTTGCCGAAGTCCACCTGCGTGAAGGCCACGTCGATCGCCGCCCTGCCACCGCTCTTGGGCTCCAGGGCGAACTTCAGCGGCACGCCGTTCTTCGCGTCCACGGCGATCCGGATGGCGCCGACTGTGGAATCGCTCTGCTTGGGACGTATCAGCAGCTGGTAGGCGTCCCGTCCGGCGACGCGCGCGGTGCCGTCGACCTTGACCTGGGTTGTGGCGTCCACGGCGGCGAGCGCCTTCTTGGCGGCCTCCCGCGGGGTGAGGCCGCTCAGGTCCTCGGGCACGTCCCGCCGGTGGTCGCCCTTGGCGGCCTTCGCGGGGGACTCGGCGTGGTAAACCGAGTTGTCGGCGCTGTTGTACGCCCACACCTCGTCGCCGTTGTGGATGACGCTGTACTCGGCGGCCTTCTCGATGATCGAGACCCGCTGCCGCTCCGGCCCGTCGGCGGCCACCCGCAGGGTGTGGGTGCCGGACGCGAGCTCGGCGAGCTTCGACTCCGGCGAGGCGCCGCCGTCCCCCTGCTGCCCGCCCGCGAGGTCGCCGAGCGAGGCGCCTCCGGGCAGGGACGGTATGCCCAGGTCGGTCGTGACCTTCACCGAGCCGGACAGCTGCTCGGTGTCCGATGCGGCGATCTTGCTGATCAGCTCCTCTGCCGTGATCTTCGGCAGATCGGGGGCCCCGGTGCTGGCGAGCGCCGGGACCAGTCCGATCGTCGCCGCCGCGATGCCGGCCACCGCCACCGGGGCGGCGTACCGGGCGGCTTTGTGGCGCCCTTTCGGCCGATCCTCGTCCCAGAAACCGTCGTCGGCGACCTGTGTCGGTCGGATCCGTGCCATATGTGCTCTACCTCCGTCGTCGGCGGCGGTTGTCAGCCTCGCACTCGTCCACCTCTCGGGCCATTGTCACCCGATACCGCCGTGTGGTGGTCCTTCAATCCCACCAAATCGACCGTCTTGGCGCGTCAGCCGACAGGATCACGTCCGGGTACCCCTGAGGTAGGACCCGGTGCACCCCAGGGCTGAGCCGAAGGAGCGCCCGGGAGGCCCGCGGAGCCCACCCGGGACAGCGACGCGAACGGCGCCGCGGGCGGCGGTCAGCCGGCCCGGTGCACCACCGCGTCGCACAGCCCCTCGAGCGCGGCCTTCGCCGCTCCCTGGGGCAGCGGCGCCAGCATCGCGCGGGCCTCCGCCGCATAGCGCAGGGTGTCCCGGCGGGCCTGCTCCAGCGCCGGGTGGGCACGCAGCCGCCGCAGCACCTCGCCGTGGAGCCCGTCGTCGCTGAGGTCTCCGTCCAGCAGCTCGCACAGCTCGCGGTCCTCGGCCGAGCCGGACGCCTCCGCCTGCGCCCGCAGATGGAGCACGGGGAGGGTGGCGATGCCCTCCCGCAGGTCGGTGCCGGGGGTCTTGCCCGACTCATGGCTGTCGCTGGCGATGTCCAGCACATCGTCGGCCAGCTGGAAGGCGATGCCCAGCCGCTCGCCGTACTGGGTGAGGATGCTGACGACGGACTCGTCGGCCCCCGACATCATCGCGCCGAACCGCCCGGAGACCGCCACCAGCGAACCGGTCTTGCCCTGGAGCACGTCCAGGTAGTGGTCGATCGGGTCGCGGCCGTCCCTCGGCCCCGCCGTCTCCAGGATCTGCCCGGTCACCAGCCGCTCGAACGCCTCGGCCTGGATCCGCACCGCCTCCGGGCCCAGATCGGCCAGGATGTGCGAGGCGCGGGCGAACAGGAAGTCGCCGGTGAGCACCGCCACCGAATTGCCCCAGCGGGCGTTGGCGCTGGCCACACCGCGGCGGACGTCCGCCTCGTCCATGACGTCGTCGTGATAGAGCGTCGCCAGGTGAGTCAGCTCGACGACGACGGCGGAGGGCACCACCCCGGGCGCGTACGGGTCGCCGAACTGCGCGGCGAGCAGCACCAGCAGCGGCCGGAACCGCTTGCCGCCCGCCCGCATCAGATGCTGGGCGGCCTCGGTGATGAACGGCACGTCGCTCTTCGTGGCCTCCAGCAGGCCCTCTTCGACGGCTGTCAGCCCGGCCTGGGTATCGGCTTCCAGAGTCCGGTCCCGCACGCTCAGCCCGAAGGGCCCGACCACGCTCACGGGGTACTCCTGTCTGCCTGCGGTCACACGCAATGTCGATGTGTCGCTGTCTCCACTAAAGGCAGCGTATCCGGTCGGCTGGCGATCACCATGGGCGCCTTCCCGCCTTGTGCGAGCTATCACTTCCGGCGCTCTGCCGACCGGCTCTCCACGACATTTTCCGCGCTCACCGACAGATCAATCGTGCTCCGGTCCCCGATCGATCAGTGATCGACTGTGGGTCGATCACTGATCAACAGTCGGTCATTCCGTGACGGCCGTGACATCAGCGGCTGACACGGCTTCCTCGGGCGGATGGCCACACCGTCACCCACGGGCCAACGCCACCGCCTTGGCCAGTCGGGGCGAGGCGTTCTCGGTGCCGCAGACGAACCGCATGACCGGCCCGAAGCTCGCCGCCGCGGGCAATCCGGTGAAATACAGGCCCGGCACGGAGGAGCCATAGCCCGCGTCCAGCCACGGCCCTCCGGCGCCGGTCACCACCGCGGCCCGCAGCTCGAGCCCGAGGAAGCCCAGCGCCGCCACATTCATCCGGTATCCGGTCGCGGCCATCACATGGTCGGCTGCCAGCTCACCGGCGCGCCCGCCGCCGCGCAGGGAGAGCGCCACGCGCCCGCCGCCGCGCAGGGAGAGCGCCACGCGCCCGCCGCTCTCCACCTCCACCCGGGTGACCCGCTGCCCCTGCGTGACCTGCACCCGCCCCGCGAAGCGCTCCCGCAGCCACCAGGCGCCCAGCGGCCCCAGGACCGTGCGGACCAAAGACCGCTGGGCCGGCGCGGGCAGCCGCCTGAAGGCCGCGGCGTGGTACGAGAGCGCGTACAGCGACCAGGCGCGCCCGAAGGGCGACTCGGGGCGCAGCCGCGGCTGACGGTCCGGCGGCGCACCGAACGCGACCGCGCGCTTCCCGCGCGCCACCACGCGCACCGCCGCGGCGCCCGCCTCGGCCAGCAGCACCGCGGACTCCAACGCCGACTGCCCGGCCCCGACCACCACCACCTCACGCCCGGCGAAACGCCCCAGGTCGCGGTGTTGCGAGCTGTGCGAGACGGGCCCGGTGGGAGAGAGGCCGTCAGGGACGGTGGCGGCGAACTCGGCGAGTTCGATTTCGAAATGCGCGCGCACGGCCCGCATCTGCTGGTTCGGCGAACGCGTTGTGCCTGTACTTCGTAACGAAAACCAAGCACATGGAGAAGAAAACGGCAGTTTACGCCTGTTCCGGTCTCTTGGTATTCGACCAAAAGCAACATTCGTACGATGCCAGCATGCAGCTTCGCTACCAGTACCGCGTCACTCTGACGCCCGCCCAGCGCATCCGCGCCGCCCGGGTGTTCGGGTGCCGACGCGTGGTCTGGAACGACGCGCTGGCGATGCAAAAGCCGCGCAAGGCGTCGAACAAGCTGCTCGGCAGTCCGAGGGACCGGATCACTGAGGGCCCGTATCAGCCGATCCCGAAGAACGCCGAGCTGGGCAAGACACTGATCACAGCGGCAAAGAAGACCGAGCAGCGTGCGTTCCCATGCGATGCGCCGGTCGGCGTCATGCAGCAGACCCTCCGCGATCTGGATGCGGCGTGGAAGGCACACGAGGACTCCAAGACGGGCAGCGCAAGGGGCCGAAGCTCGCCCCGCCGAAGTTCAAGAGTCGCAAGGACAATCGGCAGACCGCGCGGTTCACCCGTTCCGACCGCTGGTCGATCCTCAAGACCGGCAGGCTTCGCCTGCCGAAGATCGGTGATGTGCGGGTCACGTGGACCCGCACCCTGCCCTCCGAGCCCAGCTCGGTGACGCTGATCAAGGACCGCTGCAGCCGGTACTGGGTGTCCTTCGCAGTGGAGACCGACCCGGCCGACGACCTCCTCCCGCCGACCGAGCGGGACCAGGGTATCGACCTTGGCCTTACCCGCTTCGCGGTGCTCGCGGACGGCTCGCACATCGCCTCCCCGAAGTATCTGCGGAGGGCGGAGAAGAAGCTGAAGAAGCGGCAGCGGGAGCTGTCGCGCAAGAAGAAGGGCAGCAACAACCGGGACAAGGCCCGGATCAAGGTCGCCCGTGCTCACGCCGCCGTGGCCGATGCGCGCCGGAACTTCCACCATCAGTGGTCCCACAGGCTGACGCGCGAGAACCAAGCCGTCTTCACCGAGACCCTGAACGTGCGAGGACTGGCACGCACACGGCTGGCCAAGAGCGTGCACGACGCGGGCTGGGCACAGTTCGTAATGTGCTGCGAATACAAGCAGCCCGACGCGGACGGGCCTTCGTCAACGTCGCCCGCAACTTCCCCAGCTCCCAGATATGTTCCGCCTGCGGACACCGGGACAGCCCCAAGCCCCTGCACATCCGCACCTGGACATGCCCGCACTGCCACACGCGGCACGACCGGGACTGGAATGCCGGGCGGGAACGTCCGCGACGAAGGCCGACGTATCCTCACGGCCAACACGACAGCACCACCCACCCCAGGACCTGGGGCCCCAAGCCGGTAACGGCACGGGTAAACGCCTGCGGAGCGCCATTAAGACCAGGGGATGCCCTGGCAGCGCGCACAACCCCCATCCACGTGGGGAGGAAACAGGAACCCGCCCGAGCCGGTGGTCTCCCACTCCGAGAAGCCACCGTCAGACGGAGAATCCACGGCCTTCAAGCCGACGGAGGAGGTCAAGAGTCCCCCTCGGTCACCGCAGCGCAGTGGCCCCCCCACTGTGCGTGACCCGATGAAGGACGCTACTGGGGAATTGACGACCACAGCAAGAACTATCCGGACATTGCCTGCTCTTTAGGCAGTAGTCGGTACAGCCCTCCCTTCACTCGCCCGCCCCCGTAGGGTGTGGCCCGGCGATCCCGGCAACCTCCGGCGACCAGGAGAAGGCGAGGCAGTCCCATGCCCCCACTGAGCCCGCTCGACCTGCCCCACGACGATCCCTTCGGCCCGCACAACCTCCCCTACGGCGTCTTCACCACCCCCGACGCCCCTGACCTGCGCCGAATCGGGGTCCGCTACGGCGCCCACGTCCTGGACGCGGGCGCCGCCGCGGCCGCCGTCGGCTCCCCGCACGCCGCGCTGCTCGGCCATCCGACGCTCAATCCGCTGATGGCCGCGGGCCGCCCCGTCTGGCGGGCGGTGCGAGAAGAGCTGCGCGCCTGGCTGACCGAGTCGGCGCATCGGTCCGCCATCGAGCCCCTTCTGCACTCCCTCACCACCGTCGCGCTCCATCTGCCCTTCGACGTCGCGGACTACGTCGACTTCTATGCCAGCGAGCACCACGCGTCCAACGTGGGCAGGATCTTCCGCCCGGAGGGCGGGCCGCTCACCCCCAACTGGAAGCACATGCCCATCGGCTACCACGGGCGCGCGGGCACGGTCGTCGTCTCCGGCACGCCCGTCGTACGCCCCCGCGGCCAACTGGGCTCCCCTCCCGGTCATTCCGCACTCCCCCCGTTCGGCCCCTCGCGCCGGCTCGACTTCGAGGCGGAGGTCGCCTTCGTCGTCGGTGCCCCTTCACCCTTGAATACACCGGTGCCGCTTTCCGGGTTCCACGACCACGTCTTCGGCGTCTGCCTGCTCAACGACTGGTCCGCGCGCGACATCCAGAGCTGGGAGTACCGCCCGCTCGGGCCCTTCCTCGGAAAGTCCTTCGCCACCTCCGTGGCCGCCTGGATCACCCCGCTGGACGCCCTCGCCGCCGCCCGCACCGACCCGCCCGCCCGCGACGTCCCGCCCCTCCCCTACCTCGACGACTCCGCTGCCGGGACCGCCGGGGCCGCTGAGCCGGGCGGGCTCGACCTGCGCATCGAAGTCGCCATCAACGGCCACCCCGTCTCCCACCCGCCCTTCGCCGCCATGTACTGGACGGCCGCCCAGCAGCTCGCGCACATGACCGTCAACGGCGCCTCGCTGCGCACCGGCGACCTCTTCGCCTCCGGCACGGTCAGCGGCCCCGAGCCACACCAGCGCGGCTGTCTGCTGGAGTTGACCTGGTCGGGCCGAGACCCGCTGCGACTGCCCGACGGAGAGCGGACGTTCCTGGAGGACGGCGACGAGGTGACCCTCAGCGCCTGGGCCCCGGGCCCCGGTAACAGCGTTGTCGCACTAGGGGAAGTAACGGGTTGCGTCGTCCCGTCAGTGCCGTGAGCGGCTGCTAGCTTGTCGTGTTCCCGTCCCACGATCGAGGAGAGACACGTGATCAAGGCAGTGCGCATCGCCGGTGCGGCGGCCGCGGCCGCCCTGTTGATGACCGGATGCGGCAGCGACAGCGACGGGGGCGACGGCAAGTCGGATCCGTCCAAGAAGGCCCCGTCGAGCGAGCAGTCGAGCGCCCCTGCGGAGGGGGGCGCGGGCGGCGAGGTGTCGGGCGCCTATGTGGCGAAGTCCGGCGGCGACGCGTTGATCCTTTCCATCAAGGGCGAAACGGCAGCCCTGGTCGCGGGCAAGCACCAGTGCAAAGGCGAGTACGCCGACATGGGCAACAAGATGCTGATGCTCGACTGCGCCGACGGCAACACCGACCGCACCATGGGTTCGGTGAAGGCGAGCGCGGACGGCAAGACCCTCAAGGTCAGCTGGGACGCCGGCTTGAACGACACCTTCACCAAGGTGACCACGCCCGCCGACATGCCCACCGACTTCCCGACCGACATCCCCGGTCTGGAGAGTGTGGGCGGCGTCACCGGCGGCTGACCGGAGGCCAGAACGCCCGTCCGCCCGGCCCTCCATACGGGGGACCGGGCGGACGGCCGCCCAGCGGCCACGGAAGGCGACGGGCGGCTCAGCGCACAAAGACCCCCGCCTGGCCGGCCAGGTCGAGGAAGTACTGCGGGGCGACGCCGAGCACGATCGTCACCGCGACGCCGATCGCGATCGCCGCCGACGTCAGCGGGCTCGGCACCGCCACCGACGGGCCCTCGGTCCGCGGCTCGCTGAAGAACATCAGGACGATCACCCGGATGTAGAAGAACGCGGCGATCGCCGAGGAGATCACACCGATCACCACCAGCGGCCCCGCGCCTCCGTCCGCCGCCGCCTTGAAGACCGCGAACTTCCCCGCGAAACCACTCGTCAGAGGGATCCCGGCGAAGGCCAGCAGGAAGACCGCGAAGACCGCGGCCACCAGGGGAGAACGGCGGCCGAGCCCGGCCCACTTGGACAGATGGGTGGCCTCACCGCCCGCGTCGCGGACCAGGGTGACCACGGAGAACGCGCCGAGGGTCACAAAGGAGTACGCGGCGAGGTAGAAGAGGACCGAGGAGATGCCCTCGGGCGTCGTGGCGACGACACCGGCCAGGATGAAGCCGGCGTGGGCGATCGAGGAGTAGGCCAGCAGTCGCTTCACATCGGTCTGGGTGACCGCGACGATCGCGCCGCCCAGCATGGTGACGATCGCGACGCCCCACATCACCGGCCGCCAGTCCCAGCGCAGTCCCGGCAGCACGACGTACAGCAGACGCAGCAGCGCGCCGAACGCCGCGACCTTGGTCGCCGCCGCCATGAAGCCGGTCACCGGGGTCGGGGCACCCTGGTAGACGTCCGGCGTCCACATGTGGAAGGGCACGGCACCGATCTTGAACAGCAGACCCATCAGGACCATCGCGCCGCCGATGAGCAGCAGCGCGTCATTGCCCATGGTCCCGGCGAGCGCCGGGGTGACCTCGCGGACCTGGCCGTCGACGACATCGGCGATCCCCGCGTAGGTGACGGTGCCCGCGTAGCCGTACAGCAGCGCGATCCCGAAGAGCAGGAAGGCGGACGAGAAGGCGCCGAGCAGGAAGTACTTGACGGCGGCCTCCTGCGAGAGCATGCGGTGGCGCCGGGCGAGCGCGCACAGCACATACAGCGGGAGTGAGAAGACCTCCAGCGCCACGAAGAGGGTCAGCAGGTCGTTGGCGGCGGGGAAGACGAGCATGCCGCCCACCGCGAAGAGGACCAGCGGAAAGACCTCGGTGGTGGTGAAGCCGGCCTTGACGGCGGCCTTTTCGGCCTCGCCGCCCGGGACGGCGGCGGCCTGCGCGGCGAAGGAGTCGACGCGGTTGCCGTGTGCCGCCGGGTCGAGCCGCCGCTCGGCGAAGGTGAAGACCGCGACCAGCGCGACAAGGAGGATCGTGCCCTCCAGGAAGAGCGCGGGTCCGTCGACCGCGATGGCCCCCATGGCCGCGATGCGCGCCTTGCTCGTGCCGTAGTCCCCGGCCGCCAGGCCCAGGACGGCGGCGAAGGCCGCGGCCAGGGCGACCACCGAGACGAAGAGCTGGGCGGCGTAGCGGTGGCGGCGCGGCAGCAGGGCCTCGATCAGCACCCCGACGATCGCGGCGCCGAGGACGATCAGCGTGGGCGCCAACTGACCGTACTCGATGTCCGGCGCGGGGATCTTGTCGGGCGACACCGCCGCTGTCGTCCACAGGTTGTGGACAGTGGCCGCGTGGCTCACTTGGCACCTCCGGAAGCACGGTCGTGCATCGGGCTGTAACTGAACCAGCCCGCGTCAGTGACGGGGTGATCGGGCTTGGGATCCTTCTTGTCCACCACGGACAACGTGTGATCGACCGCCGGGTTGACGATGTCGGTCAGCGGCTTCGGGTAGACGCCGAGGAAGATCAGCAGCGCGATCAGCGGCGCCACCACCACCAGCTCGCGCACCTTCAGATCGGGCATGCCCCGCACCTCGGCCTTCACCGGGCCGGTCATGGTGCGCTGGTACAGCACCAGGACGTACAGCGCGGCCAGCACGATGCCGACGGTCGCGATGACGCCGAGCACCGGATAGCGGCTGAACGTGCCGACGAGGACCAGGAATTCGCTGATGAAGGGCGCCAGGCCGGGCAGCGACAGGGTGGCCAGACCGCCGATCAGGAAGGTGCCGGCGAGCACCGGGGCGACCTTCTGCACCCCGCCGTAGTCGGCGATGAGCCGCGACCCGCGCCGCGTGATCAGGAATCCGGCCACCAGCATCAGCGCGGCGGTCGAGATGCCGTGGTTGACCATGTAGAGGGTGGCTCCGCCCTGGCCCTGCGTCGTCATGGCGAAGATGCCGAGGATGATGAAGCCGAAGTGGGAGATCGAGGCGTACGCGATCAGCCGCTTGATGTCCCGCTGGCCGACCGCCAGCAGCGCCCCGTAGATGATGCTGACGAGGGCGAGGACGAGGATCACCGGCGTCGCCCACTTGCTGGCCTCCGGGAAGAGCTGGAGGCAGAAGCGGAGCATCGCGAAGGTGCCGACCTTGTCGACCACCGCGGTGATCAGCACGGCGACGGGGGAGGTGGCCTCCCCCATCGCGTTGGGCAGCCAGGTGTGCAGCGGCCACAGCGGCGCCTTCACGGCGAAGGCGAAGAAGAAGCCGAGGAACAGCAGCCGCTCGGTGCTGGTCGCGAAGTCCAGGGTGCCGGCGGCCCGCGCGTCGGTGATCTGCTGCAGCGAGAAGGTGCCGGTGCCCAGGTCGTCGGCGGTGACCACGTACAGACCGACCACCGCGGCCAGCATGATCAGGCCGCCCGCCAGGTTGTAGAGCAGGAACTTGACGGCGGCGTACGAGCGCTGGGTGGCCGCCTCCTCCTCGGACCGCCCCCCGGCCCGGTCCCCGAAGCCGCCGATGAGGAAGTACATCGGGATCAGCATGGCTTCGAAGAAGATGTAGAAGACGAAGACGTCGGTGGCCTCGAAGGAGATCACCACCATCGCCTCGACCATCAGGATCAGCGCGAAGAAGCCCTGAGTGGGCCGCCAGCGCCGGTTGGGGCTGGCCTCTTCGAGTGGGTCGGCGTCATGCCACCCGGCCAGGATGATGAAGGGGATGAGGACCGCGGTCAGCGCGATCAGGGCGACCGCGATGCCGTCCACGCCCAGTTCGTACCGCACGCCGAAGTCCTTGATCCAGGCGTGCGACTCGGTGAGCTGGAAGTGGGCGCCGTCCGGGTTGAAGCGCACCAGCACGATCGCCGCCAGGACGAGCGTGGCCAGCGAGAAGCCCAGGGCCACCCACTTGGCGGCGGTGCGCTTGGCGGCGGGCACGGCGGCGGTGGCGATCGCGCCCAGCGCGGGCACCGCGGCCGTGACCGTCAGCAGGGGAAATGACATGACTCAGACCGCCCTCATCAGCAGGGTCGCGGCGATGAGCACCGCCGTACCGCCGAACATCGAGACCGCGTACGTGCGGGCGTAGCCGTTCTGGAGCTTCCGCAGCCGCCCGGAGAGGCCGCCGACCGACGCCGCGGTGCCGTTGACCACGCCGTCGACCAGCTTGTGGTCCACGTAGACCAGTCCGCGGGTGAGGTACTCGCCGGGCTTGACGAGGACGACGTGGTTGAAGTCGTCCTGCAGCAGGTCGCGCCGGGCGGCCCGGGTGAGCAGGCTGCCGCGCGGGGCGGTGCGCGGCACGGGCCGGCGCCCGTACTGCGCCCAGGCGAGCGCGACGCCGATCAGCAGGACGACCATGGTCCCGGCGGTGACGGTGGCGGCGCTGAGCGGGGAGTCCCCGTGGCTGTGGCTGGTGACGGGCTCCAGCCACTTCAGGAACGCGTCATTCAGGCTGAACAGCCCGCCCGCGAACACCGATCCGAAGGCCAGCACGATCATCGGGATGGTCATGGACCTCGGCGACTCGTGGGGGTGCGGCTCGGCGTGCGCCCCGGCGGTCTCGGCGGCGGGCTCCGCGCTGGGCTCCTCGGGCGAAGGGGTGGTGCCCCAGCGCTTCTCGCCGAAGAAGGTCAGCAGCATCACGCGGGTCATGTAGTACGCGGTGATGGCCGCGCCGAGCAGCGCCACACCGCCCAGGATCCAGCCCTCCGTGCCGCCCTTGGCGAAGGCCGCTTCGATGATCTTGTCCTTGGACCAGAAGCCGGAGAGACCCGGGAAGCCGATGATCGCGAGATAGCCGAGCCCGAAGGTCACGAAGGTGACCGGCATGTACTTTCGCAGGCCGCCGTACTTGCGCATATCGACCTCATCGTTCATGGCGTGCATGACCGAGCCGGCGCCGAGGAAGAGCCCCGCCTTGAAGAAGCCGTGGGTGACCAGGTGCATGATCGCGAAGACATACCCGATCGGGCCGAGCCCGGCCGCCAGGATCATGTAGCCGATCTGCGACATCGTCGAGCCGGCCAGGGCCTTCTTGATGTCGTCCTTCGCACAACCGACGATCGCACCGAAGAGCAGCGTGACCGCGCCGACGGTGACCACCGCGGTCTGGGCGTCCGGCGCGGCGTTGAAGATCGCGCCCGAGCGGGTGATCAGATAGACGCCCGCGGTCACCATGGTGGCCGCGTGGATCAGGGCGGAGACCGGGGTCGGGCCCTCCATCGCGTCCCCGAGCCAGGACTGCAGCGGCACCTGGGCCGACTTGCCGCAGGCGGCCAGGAGCAGCATCAGCCCGATGGCGGTGAGCTTGCCCTCGCCCGCGTCGGTGGCATGGGAGAGCACCGGGGCGAAGGCGAACGTCCCGAAGGTCGTGAACATCAGCATGATGGCGATCGACAGACCGACGTCGCCCACCCGGTTGACGATGAACGCCTTCTTCGCCGCCGTGGCCGCGCTGGGCTTGTGCTGCCAGAAGCCGATGAGCAGATACGAGGCGAGACCGACGCCCTCCCAGCCCACGTACAGCAGCAGGTAGTTGTCGGCGAGGACGAGCAGCAGCATCGCCGCGAGGAAGAGGTTGAGATAGCCGAAGAAGCGGCGGCGGCGCTCGTCGTGCTCCATATAGCCGATCGAGTAGATGTGGATCAGGCTGCCCACACCGGTGATCAGAAGCACGAAGGTCATCGACAGCTGGTCGAGCTGGAAGGCGACGTCCGCCCGGAAGCCGCCGACCGGGATCCAGCTGAACAGGTGGCTGTGCAGGGCCCGGTCGTGCTCGTCCCGGCCGAGCATGTCGGCGAAGAGCACCGCCCCGATCACGAAGGAGGCGACCGCGAGCGCGGTGCCCAGCAAATGGCCCTTGCCGTCCAGCCGCCGCCCCCCGCACAGCAGCAGGGCCGCGCCGAGCAGCGGGGCCGCGACAAGCAATCCGATGAGGTTCTCCACGTGAACGCGACCCTTCTAGAGCTTCATCAGGCTGGCGTCGTCGACCGAGGCCGAATGGCGGGCGCGGAACACCGACACGATGATCGCGAGACCGACCACGACTTCGGCGGCCGCGACGACCATCGTGAAGAAGGCGATGATCTGGCCGTCCAGATTGCCGTGCATCCGGGAGAAGGTGACGAACGCCAGATTGCAGGCGTTCAGCATCAGCTCGACGCACATGAAGAGGACGATCGCGTTCCGCCGGATCAGCACCCCGGCCGCGCCGATGGTGAACAACAGGGCGGCCAGATAAAGGTAGTTGACCGGGTTCACTTGGCGACCCCCTTCGAGTCCTCGGGATGCTCGGCGTCTGCCGGATCAGCCGCGCCGTTCGCCCCGGCCGCGCCGTTCTCGCCGGCGGGTCCCTCGGCGCCCTCGGCACCCTTTCCGCCCCCGGGGCGCCCCGCGCCCTTGGCGTCCCGCCCCAGCCAGCGCGCCGAGCGCTGCTCCAGGGCGGCCAGTTGGGCCAGCGCCTTCCCGGAGACGTCCCGGACCTGGCCGCGGCCACGCAGCGTCGCGTTGACCGAGAGCTCGGCGGGTGTGCCGTCGGGCAGCAGGCCGGGGATGTCCACCGCGTTGTGCCGGGCGTAGACGCCGGGCGCGGGCAGCGGCGGCACCTGCGTGCCGGTGCGCACCCGCCGCTCGGCCTGCTCGCGCTGGCTGAGCGCGCGCTCGGTGCGCTCGCGGTGGGTCAGCACCATCGCGCCGACCGCCGCGGTGATCAGCAGCGCGCCGGTGATCTCGAAGGCGAAGACGTACTTGGTGAAGATCAGGGCGGCCAGGCCCTCCACATTGCCGCCGGAGTTGGCCTGGCCGAGGCCGTTGAAGCTCTTCAGCGAGGCATTGCCGATCCCGGCGCACAGCAGGATGCCGAACCCGAGCCCGCACAGGGCGGCGAGCCAGCGCTGCCCCTTCAGCGTCTCCTTGAGCGAGTCGGCGGCGGTGACGCCGACCAGCATGACGACGAAGAGGAAGAGCATCATGATCGCGCCGGTGTAGACGACGATCTGGACGACGCCCAGGAAGTACGCGCCGTTGGCCAGGTAGAAGACCGCCAGGACGATCATGGTGCCCGCCAGGCACAGGGCGCTGTGCACGGCCTTGCGCATCAGGATCGTGCCCAGCGCGCCGATCACGGCCACGGTGGCCAGGACCCAGAACTGCACGGCCTCGCCGGTGGAGGTGGTGGTCACGGCGGCGGCCAGCGTGCTGCTCATGCCCCTCCCTCCCACTCAGTCCCGGCGCGCTCCAACGCACGAGCTTCCCTCGTCACTGCTCGCTCCTCCGTCGCTGCGCGGCTCCTCAGTCCAGCCCGCGCAGCGCGCCAAGACACGCACCCCTCCCCCCGCTCAGTCCCGCCGCGCTCCAACACGCGGGCTTCCCTCGTCACTGCTCGCTCCTCCGTCGCTGCGCGGCTCCTCAGTCCAGCCCGCGCAGCGCGCCAAGACACGCTCATGCCTGCGCCCCCTCTTGCCGGAGCTCCTCGTCACCCGCGACCGGTACGGCGCCCCCGGGAGGGACCTCGCCCTTGCTGACCGCCGCCTGACGCTCCGTCCCGGGCGCGGCCTCGGTCACCAGACCGCGGTAGTAGTCCTGCTCGTCCATGCCGGGGTAGATGGCGTGCGGGGAGTCGACCATGCCCTCCTCCAGCCCCGCGAGCAGCTCCTCCTTGGTGTAGATGAGCGATTCGCGGGTCCGGTCGGCGAGCTCGTACTCGTTGGTCATGGTCAGCGCCCGGGTCGGGCACGCCTCGACACACAGGCCGCACAGAATGCAGCGCAGATAGTTGATCTGGTAGACGCGGCCGTAGCGCTCCCCCGGGGAGTAGCGCTCCTCGTCCGTGTTGTCCGCGCCTTCCACATAGATCGCGTCCGCCGGACAGGCCCATGCGCACAGCTCGCAGCCGACACACTTCTCCAGCCCGTCCGGGTGGCGGTTGAGCTGGTGGCGTCCGTGGAATCGGGGCGCGGTCGGCTTCTTCACCTCGGGGTACTGCTCGGTGAGCCGCTTCTTGAACATGGCCTTGAAGGTCACGCCGAAGCCGGCCACCGGGTTCTGGAAGTCAGACACCGTCGGCCTCCTTTCCGTCACTGACAGTGTCAGGCCCGCCACTGACAATCAGCTCGCGGTCGTGTCGCGGGCGTCGGCGCGGTGCGGGCGGCAGGGTCTGGCCGGGCAGCGGCGGCACCGGGAAGCCGCCCGCCATCGGGTCGAAGGCGGGCTCCGGGCCCTGTTCGGCCTCCGCCTCCGCCGTCTCCCGGTCGCGGACCTCCCTGTCGCGGAAGATGTCGACGACGAACGACAGCAGCAGGAGGACGAGGACCGCGCCGCCGACGTACAGCACGATGTCCTGGTAGTCGTAGTTCTCGTTGCGCAGCGCCCGCACCGTCGCGACCAGCATCAGCCACACCATCGAGACCGGGATGAGCACCTTCCAGCCCAGCTTCATGAACTGGTCGTAGCGCACGCGCGGCAGCGTGCCGCGGATCCAGACGAAGGCGAACAGCAGCGAGAGGACCTTGCCGACGAACCAGAGCATCGGCCACCAGCCGTGGTTGGCCCCCGCCCAGAAGGTGCTGATCGGCCATGGGGCCCGCCAGCCGCCCAGGAAGAGGGTGACCGCGACCATCGAGACGGTGACCATGTTGATGTACTCGGCGAGCATGAACATCGCGAACTTGATGGACGAGTACTCGGTGTTGAAGCCGCCGACCAGGTCGCCCTCGGACTCCGGCATGTCGAAGGGCGCGCGGTTGGTCTCACCGACCATCGCGATGATGTAGATGATGAAGGAGACCGGCAGCAGCAGCGCGTACCAGCGGTCGTGCTGGGAGTTGACGATCTCGGAGGTCGACATCGACCCGGAGTAGAGGAAGACCGCCGCGAAGGACATGCCCATCGCGATCTCGTAGCTGATCATCTGGGCGCAGGAGCGCAGGCCCCCGAGGAGCGGATACGTGGAGCCGGACGACCAGCCCGCCAGCACGATGCCGTAGATGCCCACCGAGGCGGTGGCCAGGATGTAGAGGATCGCGATCGGCAGGTCGGTCAGCTGCATCGTGGTGCGGTGCCCGAAGATCGAGATCTCGTTCCCGGCCGGGCCGAAGGGGATGACCGCGACCGCCATGAAGGCGGGGATGGCCGCGACGACCGGCGCCAGGACGTAGACCACCTTGTCCGCGCCCTTGACGACGATGTCTTCCTTCAGCATCAGCTTCACGCCGTCGGCCAAGGACTGCAGCATGCCCCAGGGGCCGTGCCGGTTCGGCCCGATGCGCAGCTGCATCCACCCGACGACCTTGCGCTCCATGACGATGGAGATCAGCACGGTCACCATCAGGAAGGCGAAGCAGAAGACCGCCTTGATCAGGACCAGCCACCAGGGGTCGCGGCCGAACATCGACAGGTCTTCTGCGGCGAGGTAGCTCAGGCTCATGAGGTCACCTCCGGTTCGGTCGCGAGAGCGCCGATCTTGACCAGTTCACCCGGGCGCGCGCCCAGGTCGCCGTACGCGCCGCCGCCCGTGGAGTTCAGCGGCAGCCAGACCACCCGGTCGGGCATCGCCGTCACCGCCAGGGGCAGGTGGACCGACCCGGCCGGGCCGGTGACCCGTACGGTCTCGCCGTCGCGCACCCCCGCCTCCGCCGCGGTCGCCTCCGACAGCCGGGCCACCGCCGCGTGCCGGGTCGCGGCGAGCGCCGCGTCGCCCTCCTGCAGCCGGCCCTGGTCCAGCAGCAGCCGGTGGCCGGCGAGCAGCGCCTCGCCCTCGCCCGGGCGGGGCAGCGGCCCGCCGGTCTCCATCGGCCCGATGCCGCGGGAGCCGCCCCAGGTGCCCAGCCGCGTCAGCTCGGCCCGTACGGCCTGCACATCCGGCAGGTCGAACGGCACATCCATCGCGTCGGCCAGCATGTGCAGCACCCGGGCGTCCGGAAGGACATGGCGGCGGGTCATCTGGTCGGGCTTGATGGCCGCCTCGAACTGCCGGGCCCGCCCCTCCCAGTTGAGGAAGGTGCCTGACTTCTCGACGACCGCCGCGACCGGCAGCACCACGTCCGCGTGCGCCGTGACCTCGGTGGGCCGCTGCTCCAGGCTGACGAGGAAGCCGACCGCCTCCAGAGCCTCGAGCGCCCGCGCCGGGTCGGGCAGGTCGGCGATCTCGACGCCCGCGACCAGCAGCGCGCCGAGCCCGCCGTCGGCCGCGGCCTCGACGATCCGGCCGGTGTCCCGGCCCGCCCGACCGGGCAGTTCGGCGACGCCCCAGACCTCGGCGGTCTCCTCGCGGGCCCGCGGGTCGGTGACCGGGCGGCCGCCGGGCAGCAGCCCGGGGAGCGCGCCCGCCTCGATGGCGCCCCGCTCCCCCGCCCGGCGCGGGATCCAGACCAGCGTGGCGCCGGTGGCGGCGGCGGCCCGTACGGCGGCGGTCAGCGCGCCCGGCACGGTCGCCAGCCGCTCGCCGGCGACGATCACCGCGCCCTCGGCGCGCAGCGCCTCGGCCGCCTGCTCCCCGTCGGCGTCCAGGCCGGTGCGGCCCGCGAGCGCGTCCAGCCACTCGGTCTCGGTGCCGGGGGCCGCGGGCAGCAGCGTGCCGCCCGCCTTCGTCAGGCCCCGGGTGGCGTGGGTGGCCAGCGAGAAGGTGCGCTGGCCGTGCTTGCGGTGGGCCTTGCGCAGCCGCAGGAAGACGCCGGGCGCCTCCTCCTCCGACTCGAAGCCGACCAGGAGGACGGCCGGGGCCTTCTCCAGCGCGGCGTACGTGAGCCCGCCGCCGTCCAGGTCACGGCCCCGGCCCGCCACCTGGGTGGCCAGGAAGTCGGCCTCCTCGGCGCTGTGCGCCCGGGCCCGGAAATCGATGTCGTTGGTGTCCAGGGCGACCCGCGCGAACTTCGCGTACGCGTAGGCGTCCTCGACGGTGAGCCGGCCGCCGGTCAGCACACCCGCACGGCCACGGGCCGCGGCCAGGCCGCGCGCTGCCGCCTCCAGCGCCTCGGGCCAGCTCGCGGGCGTGAACTCGCCCGTCTCCCGGTCGCGCAGCAAAGGGGTGGTGAGCCGGTCGGGGAGCTGCGCGTAGCGGAAGCCGAAGCGCCCCTTGTCGCAGATCCACTCCTCGTTGACCTCGGGGTCGTCCGCCGCGAGCCGCCGCATGACCTTGCCGCGCCGGTGGTCGGTGCGGGTCGCGCAGCCGCTCGAGCAGTGCTCGCACACGCTCGGCGAGGAGACCAGGTCGAACGGGCGGGAGCGGAAGCGGTAGGCGGCCGACGTCAGCGCGCCCACCGGGCAGATCTGGATGGTGTTGCCGGAGAAGTACGACTCGAACGGGTCGCCCTCGCCCGTGCCCACCTGCTGCAGGGCGCCGCGCTCCAGCAGCTCGATCATCGGGTCGCCCGCGACCTGGTTGGAGAACCGGGTGCAGCGCGCGCACAGCACGCACCGCTCACGGTCCAGCAGCACCTGCGCGGAGATCGGCACCGGCTTGGCGAAGGTGCGCTTGTGGCCCTCGAAGCGGCTGTCGGCCTGCCCGGTGGACATGGCCTGGTTCTGCAGCGGGCACTCGCCGCCCTTGTCGCAGACCGGGCAGTCCAGCGGGTGGTTGATCAGCAGCAGCTCCATCACGCCGCGCTGCGCCTTCTCGGCCACGGGCGAGGTGAGCTGGGTCCTGACCACCATCCCGTCGGTGCAGGTGATCGTGCAGGAGGCCATCGGCTTGCGCTGACCCTCGACCTCGACGATGCACTGGCGACAGGCGCCGGCCGGGTCGAGGAGCGGATGGTCGCAGAAGCGGGGGATCTCGATGCCGAGCAGCTCGGCCGCGCGGATCACCAAGGTCCCCTTGGGGACGGAGATCTCGATTCCGTCGATGGTGACGGCGACCAGATCTTCGCGCGGCACCGCCGCCTCTCCGCCTCCGGAGGGTGCATTGGTGGTCACGGTCATGCGGTCACCCCCAGGTGAGTGGAGCTCGGATCGTCGGCCCAGACGGTGGACTTGGCGGGGTCGAAGGGGCACCCGCCACCGGTGATGTGCTGCTCGTACTCCTCCTTGAAGTACTTGAGGGAGGAGAAGATGGGGCTGGCGGCGCCGTCGCCGAGCGCGCAGAAGGACTTGCCGTTGATGTTGTCGGCGATGTCGGCCAGCTTGGCGAGGTCCTCCATGCGGCCCTTGCCCGCCTCGATGTCGCGCAACAGCTGCACCAGCCAGTACGTGCCCTCACGGCAGGGCGTGCACTTGCCGCAGGACTCATGCGCATAGAACTCGGTCCAGCGGGTCACCGCGCGCACCACGCAGGTCGTCTCGTCGAAGCACTGCAGCGCCTTGGTGCCGAGCATCGACCCGGCGGCGCCCACGCCCTCGTAGTCGAGGGGGACGTCCAGGTGCTCCTCGGTGAGCAGCGGCGTCGAAGAGCCGCCGGGCGTCCAGAACTTCAGCCGGTGGCCGGGCCGGATGCCGCCGCTCATGTCCAGCAGCTGCCGCAGGGTGATGCCCAGCGGGCCCTCGTACTGGCCGGGGTTGGCGACATGACCGGACAGCGAGTAGAGCGTGAAGCCCGGGGACTTCTCGCTGCCCATCGACCGGAACCATTCGTTGCCCTTGGTGAGGATGGCGGGAACCGACGCGATGGACTCGACGTTATTGACGACAGTGGGGCACGCGTACAGACCCGCGACCGCCGGGAAGGGAGGCCGGAGCCGGGGCTGCCCGCGCCGCCCTTCCAAGGAGTCCAGCAGCGCGGTCTCTTCACCGCAGATGTACGCGCCGGCGCCCGCGTGGACGGTGATCTCGAGATCGGGCAGATCAGCCAGCCCCAGCTTCTGCCTGCGCGCGTCGGCCTTGCCGAGGTAGCCCGCCTCGTACGCCTCGCGTACGGCCTCGTGCAACCGGCGCAGCACGGGCACGACTTCGCCGCGCAGATAGATGAAGGCGTGCTGGGAGCGGATGGCGTGACAGGCGATGATCATGCCCTCGATGAGGGCGTGCGGATTGGCGAAGAGGAGGGGGATGTCCTTGCAGGTGCCGGGTTCGGACTCGTCCGCGTTGACGACCAGGTAGTGCGGCTTGCCGTCGCCCTGCGGGATGAACTGCCACTTCATCCCGGTGGGGAAGCCCGCGCCGCCGCGGCCGCGCAGCCCCGAGTCCTTCACCAGCGCGATCACATCGTCGGGCGCCATGGCGAGGGCCTTGCGCATGCCCTCGTAGCCCTCGTGACGCAGATACGTGTCCATGGTCCAGGACCTGGGCTCGTCCCAGAACGACGACAGTACGGGTGCCAGCAGCTTCTCGGGGCTGGACTCGCCCCGCTCGACTGTCACGGTCATCACTCCCCCTCCTCTGTGACCGGACCGGACGGGTGGTGCGGGTCGGAGGCCGAGGTCCGCTGTGGCGCGTCATGGGAGCTCGGGTGCGTGGGCGCCTGCTCGTCCGCCTGCTCTCCCACCGGGTGGTTCGCGGACCTGGGCGATACGACCCGGCCGGGCGCCGCCTCCCCCTTGGCCAGCCGCAGCCCGACCAGCGAGGCCGGGCCGGCGCTGCCGCCCGCCTCGACCGCGCCCGGGCGCGCGTCGGGGAAACCGGCGAGGACGCGCGCGGTCTCCTTGAAGGTGCACAGCGGCGCGCCGCGGGTCGGCTCGACGGTGCGGCCCTCCCGCAGGTCGTCGACCATCCGCGTGGCGGACTCCACGGTCTGGTTGTCGAAGAACTCCCAGTTGACCATCACCACGGGCGCGTAGTCGCAGGCCGCGTTGCACTCGATGTGCTCAAGGGTGATCTTGCCGTCCTCGGTGGTCTCACCGTTGCCCACGCCCAGATGGCGCTGCAGGGCCTCGAAGATCGCGTCGCCGCCCATCACCGCGCACAGGGTGTTGGTGCACACCCCCACCTGGTAGTCGCCGGAGGGGCCCCGCCGGTACATGGTGTAGAAGGTGGCGACCGCGGTGACCTCGGCGGTGGTCAGTCCCAGCACCTCGGCGCAGAACCGGACCCCGGTGCGGGTGACATGGCCCTCCTCCGACTGCACCAGGTGCAGCAGCGGCAGCAGCGCGCTGCGGCTGTCGGGGTAGCGGGCGATCACCTCCTCGGCATCCGCCTCGAGCCGCGCCCGGACCTCGGCCGGGTAGTCGGGGGCGGGGAGCTGCGGCATTCCCAGCTGCACATCGCTCACCGGTCGACGCCTCCCATCACGGGGTCGATGGACGCCACGGCGACGATCACGTCGGCGACCTGGCCGCCCTCGCACATCGCCGCCACGGCCTGCAGGTTGGTGAAGGACGGGTCGCGGAAGTGCACCCGGTACGGGCGGGTGCCGCCATCGCTGACCACATGCACGCCCAGCTCACCCTTGGGCGACTCGACGGCCGTGTACGCCTGTCCCGGCGGAACCCGGAACCCCTCGGTCACCAGCTTGAAGTGGTGGATCAGGGCCTCCATCGAGGTGCCCATGATCTTCTTGATGTGGTCGAGGGAGTTGCCGAGCCCGTCCGGCCCCAGCGACAGCTGCGCCGGCCAGGCGATCTTCTTGTCCTCGACCATGACCGGTCCCGGCGCCAGCCGGTCCAGGCACTGCTCGACGATCCGCAGCGACTGGCGCATCTCCTCCAGCCGGATCAGGAAGCGGCCGTAGGCGTCGCAGGTGTCGGCGGTGGGGACCTCGAAGTCATACGTCTCATAGCCGCAGTACGGCTGGGCCTTGCGCAGGTCGTGCGGCAGCCCGGTGGACCGCAGTATCGGGCCGGTCACGCCGAGCGCCATGCAGCCGGCGAGGTCGAGGTAGCCGACGTCCTGCAGCCGGGCCTTGAAGATGGGGTTCCCGGTCGCGAGCTTGTCGTACTCGGGCAGGTTCTTGCGCATCTTCTTCACGAAGGCGCGCACCTGGTCGACCGCCCCGGGCGGCAGGTCCTGGGCGAGCCCGCCGGGCCGGATGTACGCGTGGTTCATCCGCAGGCCGGTGATCAGCTCGAAGATGTCCAGGATCAGCTCGCGGTCGCGGAAGCCGTAGATCATGATGGTGGTCGCGCCGAGCTCCATGCCGCCGGTGGCGATCGCCACCAGGTGGGAGGAGAGCCGGTTGAGCTCCATCAGCATCACCCGGATGACCGAGGCCCGGTCCGGTACCTGGTCCTCGATGCCCAGCAGCTTCTCGACGCCCAGGCAGTACGCGGCCTCGTTGTAGAAGGGCGTCAGATAGTCCATGCGGGTCACGAAGGTGGTGCCCTGCGTCCAGTTCCGGAATTCGAGGTTCTTCTCGATCCCGGTGTGCAGATATCCGATGCCGCAGCGGGCCTCGGTGACCGTCTCGCCGTCGATCTCCAGGATCAGCCGGAGCACACCGTGGGTGGACGGGTGCTGCGGACCCATGTTGACGATGATCCGCTCGTCGTCGGCCCGGGACGCGGCGGCCACGACCTCGTCCCAGTCACCGCCGGTGACGGTGTAGACGGTGCCTTCGGTCGTCTCGCGCGTGGAGGCGGAGGGGGTTGCGTGGGTGGCAGACATCAGCTGTACGACCTCCGCTGGTCCGGAGCCGGGATCTGGGCGCCCTTGTACTCGACGGGGATGCCGCCGAGGGGGTAGTCCTTGCGCTGCGGGAAGCCCTGCCAGTCGTCGGGCATCATGATCCGCGTGAGCGCGGGATGACCGTCGAAGATCAGGCCGAAGAAGTCGTACGCCTCGCGCTCGTGCCAGTCGTTGGTCGGATAGACATCGACGATCGACGGGAGGTGCGGGTCGCTGTCGGGGACGCCCACCTCCAGCCGGATCAGCCGGTTGTGGGTGATCGAGCGCAGGTGGTAGACGGCGTGCAGCTCACGGCCCTTGTCGCCGGGGAAGTGGACGCCGCTGACGCCCGTGCACAGCTCGAAGCGCAGCGCCGGGTCGTCACGCAGGGTCCTGGCCACCCGCGGCAGGTGCTCGCGCGCGATGTGGAAGGTCAGCTCGCCGCGGTCCACGACGGTCTTCTCGATCGCGTTCTCCGGGACCAGCGACTGCTCCTCGAGCGCGCCTTCGAGCTCGTCGGCGACTTCGTCGAACCAGCCCCCGTACGGCCGGGTGGCCGGGCCCGGCAGCCGCACCGGACGCACCAGGCCGCCGTAGCCCGAGGTGTCGCCGCCGTTGTTGGCGCCGAACATGCCACGCTGGACGCGGATGGGCTCGCCCTGGTCGCCTCGCCGGCCGGGGAGGTTCTCGGCGTTCAGGTCCTGGTCCGGGTTAACGCCATTGGCCCCATTGGCTCCACTGGTCAACGCAGCAGCCCCTTCATCTCGATCGTCGGGAGCGCCTTGAGCGCCGCTTCCTCCGCCTCGCGGGCCGCGCGCTCGCGGTTCACGCCGAGCTTCTCCTCGCGGATCTTCTGGTGCAGCTTGAGGATCGCGTCGATGAGCATCTCGGGCCGCGGCGGGCAGCCGGGCAGATAGATGTCGACCGGGACGATGTGATCGACGCCCTGCACGATCGCGTAGTTGTTGAACATGCCGCCCGAGGAGGCGCACACGCCCATCGAGATGACCCATTTCGGATTCGGCATCTGGTCGTAGACCTGCCGCAGCACCGGGGCCATCTTCTGGCTGACGCGCCCGGCCACGATCATCAGATCGGCCTGTCGGGGCGAGCCGCGGAAGACTTCCATGCCGAAGCGGGCGAGGTCATAGCGCCCGGCGCCCGTGGTCATCATCTCGATGGCGCAGCAGGCGAGCCCGAAGGTGGCCGGGAAGACGGAGGACTTGCGCGCCAGTCCCGCCGCCTGCTCCACGGTGGTCAGCAGGAAGCCGCTCGGCAGCTTGTCTTCGATACCCATGCGACGGTTCTCCTCTCACTCAGTCCCATTCCAGGCCGCTTAGTCCCACTCCAGGCCGCCGCGCCGCCACACATACGCGTAGGCGACGAAGACGGTGAGCACGAAGAGGAGCATCTCCACGAGCCCGAACAGCCCCAGGGCGTCGAAGGTGACGGCCCAGGGGTAGAGGAAGACGATCTCGATGTCGAAGACGATGAAGAGCATCGCCGTCAGGTAGTACTTGATGGGGAAGCGCCCACCGCCGGCCGGGTGTGGAGTCGGCTCGATGCCGCATTCATAGGCTTCGAGCTTGGCCCGGTTGTAGCGCTTGGGGCCGATGATCGCGGCCATGAGGACCGAGAAGATCGCAAAACCTGCCCCGAGGGCTCCCAGTACGAGGATGGGCGCGTATGCGTTCACCGTCCTCGCTCCCTTCAGTCGACGATGACTGTCTGGCGGACCGCATGGACTCACGGACCGCCCCCATGAAGATCGCGCACATGTGAGGCAGTTCACAAGCCCGTTTCGCCTGCATCCTATGCCCGTCGGTATGTGATCTGCGACACGGGGTGCAACAACGTCTTTGTGATCTCCACCACCTGACGAAGGATCATGAAGTCGGATGAGCGGTGATCTTGCACTCGAAGCATCCGATCGATCACGAGAAGTGACATATGGATCCATCACCACAGGTGAGCGGCTTGCGCTCTTTATAAGATATGGCATCTACACGCAAATTTGCGATAGACGCCTCTGCCTGATATGAGACATCCATCCTGATGAGTGACCCGGCCACGGACCGCCGCACGGTCACCTCTCCCCGCCGCCCCTTGATCGCTACTACGCGCTTTCGTTCACGAGCCGGGATCGGGAGTGAGGTATCCCACCCCGCAAAAGGTTGTGGATCTCAATTTGACGGGAATCCTTGGTGCGCGAGTCGGGTTGATGGTAGGCCGCACACGATCCCGCTGAGGCCGTCAAATGCCGTGCGTATGCGCATGATCGAAAAATTCGGACACGACACCCCGGGTGCGGAGCAAGATCGAGAACCCGAGATTCCGGGCATGTACGCGTCAAATGTGGCGCACTCCACTTTTCTTGATCCCGGCCTCCGAACCCTGATAGCGGTTGGACCTATGTCCCAGACCGCACACATACCCAGCCACCGGAAGCCCCGTCGTGCCGCCTCCTCCACGCGTGCACTCCGCGCCGGGGTCACCGGTGGCTTCCTCACGCTCGCGGTCGCCGGCGCCGCCACTCCCGCCCTTGCCGCCGACGCCGAGCCGGCCGCCGCCGAGTCGACGCTCGAGATGCCGACCCTCGGCTCCACCCTGGCGAGCACCGCCGCGCAGTCCGCCGACGCCACCCAGCAGGCGGCCTCCGACTACCAGCTCCAGGCTCAGCAGGACCAGGCCGCCGCCAAGGCCAAGGCCGCGGCGAAGAAGGCCAAAGCCGAGGCCGACCGCAAGGCCCGCGAGGCCAAGGAGGCGGCGCGCAAGGCCGCCGCCCGCCGCGCGGCCCAGGAGAAGGCCGAGCGGGCGTCCCGCACCGCCGAGCGCGCCACCCTCTCCACCGCGACGAGCAACGCGACGTCCACCGCGACGAAGGCGACCGGCAATGCCGCCACGCTCATCAACTTCCTGAAGGCCCAGCTGGGCAAGGCGTACGTCCTGGGCTCCAGCGGCCCCTCCTCGTACGACTGCTCCGGCCTGACCCAGGCCGCCTTCAACCAGATCGGCATCAGCCTGCCGCGCGTGTCGCAGGACCAGTCCAGCCAGGGCACCGCCGTGTCGCTGGACAACCTGCAGCCCGGCGACCTGCTCTACTGGGGCGCCCGGGGCAGCGCGTACCACGTCGGCGTCTACATCGGCGGCGGCAAGTTCATCGGCGCCCAGAACCCGAGCACCGGCATCGTCGAGCGCGACCTGAGCTACGACCCGCCGACCGGCGCCGTCCGCCTCCTCTAGGCTCCCATAGGCTCCCAGGCCCCCTTGAGAGCCGGAGGAGTCACCGAGCGAGCCTCATGAGGCCGCCTTCCCGTACGTACGCGTCCGGGGCGGCGGCCTCATTCCGTGCCCGCTCTTCGCGCCCAGGCTAGGCGTAAACCTTCTCCACGAACTCGGCGATCTGGGGTTCGCTGAGGTGGTGGGCCAGATCGGCCTCGCTGATGATGCCGACCAGCCGCTTGTCCTTGTCGATCACCGGCAGCCTGCGGATCTTGTGCTGCTCCATCTCCCGGAGCACATCGCTGACGTCCGCGTCGGCCGGGATCCAGCGCGGCGTGCCCTTCGCCAGGTCCCCCGCCGTCGCCTGGGACGGGGCCTTGCCCTCGGCGACACAGCCGACGACGATGTCGCGGTCGGTCAGGATGCCGCACAGCCGCTCGTTCTCGTCGGCGATCGGCAGCGCCCCGACGTTCAGGTCCCGCATCAGCTGAGCCGCGCGGTCCAGCGTCTGGGAGGCGGGGATCCACTGCGCGCCCGGGTGCATGATGTCTGCGGCCTTGGTCATGGTGTGTCCTCCTGACGGCCCACCGGCCGCGGAACCGACCCGCGGGCCCGATCCGGTGTCACCGCGGCCGACGCCACGGCGCCCCCCTTTCCATTCATTGTCACCACCACCCCGGACCCTCGCGACCGGCGCCGCCCGCGGCCCTCCCCAGCTGCCCTCCGGCCCGCTCCGGCCTCCCAGCGGCAGCCTCCGGTGCCCGGTGCCAGACTGAGAACTGCCGGGGCGGCCGCCGTCGCCCCCGAGGCGGCGCGGGATTCGGCCCCAGCGAACCCGGCTCATCAGCATCCGCCGAAGGAGCACGCATGCTCACCACCGACTACGTCCCCGGCGCGCCCAACTGGCTCGATCTCGGCACCCCCGACACCGACACGGCCACCGCCTTCTACACCGGCCTGTTCGGCTGGACTTCTGAGTCGGCCGGCCCCGAAGCGGGCGGCTACGGCTTCTTCAAGAAGGACCGGCGGACGGCCGCGGCCCTCGGCCCGCTCCACGAGGAGGGCGCCCGCCCCGCCTGGACGCCGTACTTCCACACCACCGACGCCACGGGCACCGCCGCGCTGGTCGCGGAGGCGGGCGGCACGGTGCGCGCCGAGCCGTTCGATGTCTTCGACGAGGGGCGGATGGCCCAGTTCACCGACCCCGGCGGCGCCCGGTTCGCCGTCTGGCAGCCCGGCAAGACCCAGGGGCTCGAGGCGGTCACCGAGGAGGGCACGTTGTGCTGGGTGGAGCTGCACACCCCCGATCCGGCGGCCAATCTCGCCTTCTACCACCGGGTCTTCGCCTGGACCGCGGAGGAGATGTCGTTCTCCGGCGGGAGCTACACCGTGCTCTCCACGGCCGGGCGCGGCCGTGAGGGCTCCTTCGGCGGCATGGCGCCGCTCCAGCAGGGAGACGATGTCGCGCAGTGGCTGCCGTACTTCGAGGTGGCGGACTGCGACCTGGTCGTCGACCGGGCCGAGAAGCTCGGCGCCTCGGTGCTGATGCCCGCCATGACGGCCGAGGACATCGGCCGTATGGCCTGGCTGGCCGACCCGTCCGGCGCGCACTTCGCCGTCATCACGAGCGCCAACCCGGCGACAGCCGGCTGAGCGGCCCGACGCAGCCCGGCCCGTCCCACCCGGCTAGGCCTTGGGGGCCACCTTCGCCAGGCCGTTGATGATGCGGTCCATGGCGTCGCCGCCCGTCGGATCGGTGAGGTTGGCCATCAGCTTCAGCGTGAAGCGCATCAGCATCGGGTGGGTCAGACCACGCTGGGCCGCCAGCTTCATGACCGTCGGATTGCTGATCAGCTTCACGAAGACCCGGCCCACCGAGTAGTAGCCGCCGTAGGTGTCCTTGAGGATCTTCGGGTAGCGCTGAAGGGCCAGTTCGCGGCGGGCGGCGGTGCCGCGGGCATGGGCCTGGACGATGACATCCGCCGCGATCCGGCCGGATTCCATCGCATAGGCGATGCCCTCGCCGTTGAACGGGTTGACCATGCCGCCCGCGTCACCGACCAGCAACAGCCCCCGGGTGTAGTGCGGCTGGCGGTTGAAGGCCATGGGGAGGGCGGCGCCGCGGATCGGGCCGGTCATGTTCTGAGGGGTGTAGCCCCAGTCCTCGGGCATCGAGGCGCACCACACCTTGAGCACCTCGCGCCAGTCCAGCTCCTTGAAGGAGCCGGACGTGTTGAGCACGCCGAGGCCGACGTTGCTGGTGCCGTCGCCCATGCCGAAGATCCAGCCATAGCCGGGCAGCAGCCGGTCCTGGGTGCCGCGGCGGTCCCACAGCTCCAGCCAGGACTCCAGGTAGTCGTCGTCGTGGCGGGGCGAGGTGAAGTACGTCCGCACCGCCACGCCCATCGGCCGGTCCTCGCGCCGGTGCAGCCCCATGGCCAGCGAGAGCCGGGTGGAGTTGCCGTCCGCGGCGACCACCAGCGGGGCGTGGAAGGTGACCGGAGTCTTCTCCAGGCCGAGCTTGGCCTCGACGCCGATGACCTTGCCCGTACGGTCGTCGATGACCGGGGCGCCCACATTGCAGCGCTCGTACAGCCGGGCGCCGGCCTTCTGGGCCTGCCGCGCCAGCTGCTCGTCGAAGTCGTCGCGCTTGCGGACCAGCCCGTAGTCCGGGTACGAGGCCAGCTCCGGCCAGTCGAGCTCCAGTCGCACCCCGCCGCCAATGATCCGCAGGCCCCGGTTGCGCAGCCAGCCCGCCTCCTCGGAGACGTCGATGCCCATGGCGACGAGCTCTTTGGTGGCGCGCGGGGTCAGGCCGTCGCCGCACACCTTCTCGCGCGGGAACGCCGTCTTCTCCAACAGCAGCACGTCCAGGCCCGCCTTGGCGAGGTAGTACGCCGTGGTGGAGCCGGCGGGCCCGGCGCCGACGACGATGACATCGGCGGTCCGCTCCATGGGTGCGGTCTCGCTCACGCGGGTCTCCCGAAGGCTCGGTAACGGCGTGCCGGTCGCGCCGGGCACTGGACGGATGAAGTCTATGGGGCGTGCTCCGGCGGATACGGAGGGCCACCCCCGGTCGTGCTCACCGCGCTCACGGCATGACGCCGCGGTGGCGTGACGCCCCGGCGACTACGGTTTGGCGCCCCGGCGGCTACGGCTTGACGCCCCGGTGGAGGGCGACGATCCCGCCCGTCAGATCGCGCCAGGCGACCTTCGCCCAGCCCGCCCGGCCCAGCCGCGCGGCCAGCCCGGCCTGGTCGGGCCAGGCCCGGATCGACTCGGCGAGGTAGACGTACGCGTCCGGGTTGCTGCTCACCGCGGTCGCGACCGGCGGCAGGGCGCGCATCAGGTATTCGGTGTAGACGGTGCGCAGCGGCCGCCAGGTGGGGTGGCTGAACTCGCAGATCACGATCCGGCCGCCGGGCCTGGTCACGCGCAGCAGCTCGCGCAGCGCGGTCTGAGTGTCCTGGACGTTGCGCAGCCCGAAGGAGATCGTGACGGCGTCGAAGACCCCGTCGGCGAAGGGCAGCCGGGTCGCGTCCCCCGCCGTGAGCGGCAGCCGCGGGTGGCGCCGCTTGCCCTCCTGGAGCATTCCGAGCGAGAAGTCGCAGGGGACGACGTACGCGCCGGCGGCGGCGAACGGCAGCGAGGAGGTGCCCGTACCGGCGGCGAGGTCGAGCACGCGCTCGCCGGGGCGCGCGGCGACGGCCCGCGCCACGGCCTTGCGCCACAGCCGGGCCTGCCCGAGTGAGAGCACGTCGTTGGTGAGGTCGTACTTGGCCGCCACGTCGTCGAACATCGCGGCGACTTCGTGCGGCTGCTTGTCCAGGGATGCTCGGGTCACGCCCCCATTGTTCACCCGCCCCGCCGCGCGCCACGCGGGACCCCGCCTGCGTCGCTCAGCGGCGGCGGTGCACCAGCCGCCCGGCGAGCACCGTGGCCACGCAGGCGCCGTCCGCGTCGAAGGCCGCGAGGTCCGCCCGGCCGGACTCGGCCAGCGCGGGTGGCCGCGGCCGGTCCAGGACGGCGACGCCGCCCCGCCGCGCGGCCGCCAGCAGCTCGGGGTCGGTGAGCCGCGCCGCGACGACGGCCGTCGCGCCCAGCCGCAGCAGCGCGTGGATCCGCTCGCGCGGGCTGGGCGCGTCCGGCACCGGCGCGTCGTGGACCAGGCCCGGCCCCAGCGTGCCGGGCCAGTGGCGCACACGGGCCTGCGGATACGCCCGGAGCAGCGCGTCCAGCGGCCCGACCGCCGCGATCCGGTCGCCGTCGACCGCGACGGCGGCGTCGCGCAGCGGCGTCGCGTCGTCGGGGGTGAGCCGGACGAGGGGCGCGGCGTGGAGGGTGAGCATCGGAATGGGTGTCAGGAGGGGTGTCAGGAGGCGTCGATCAGCTTCAGCTCCGGGTGGGCGGTGCCGCCCTCCAGCGCCGTCGACGACAGGTGGGAGACGACCTGGTCGTCGACCGGGTCGTTCGCCGGGTCGTCGTGCACGACCAGGTGCTCGTACGTGGTGGCGCGCTGCGCGGGCACCCGCCCCGCCGTGCGGATGAGGTGGAGCAGCTCCATCCGGTTGGACCGGTGCCGGGCGCCCGCCGAGGAGACCACGTTCTCCTCCAGCATCACCGAGCCGAGGTCGTCCGCGCCGTAGTGCAGCGACAGCTGACCGGCCTCCTTGCCGACGGTCAGCCAGGAACCCTGGATGTGGGCCACGTTGTCCAGGAACAGCCGGGCGATCGCGATCATCCGCAGGTACTCGAAGACGGTCGCCTGTGTCTGCCCCTTCAGGTGGTTGTTCTCGGGCTGGTAGGTGTACGGGATGAAGGCGCGGAAGCCGCCCGTACGGTCCTGCACATCGCGGATCATGCGGATGTGCTCGATCCGCTCGGCGTTCGTCTCGCCGGTGCCCATGAGCATCGTGGAGGTGGACTCGACCCCGAGGTTGTGCGCGGTCTCCATGATCTCCAGCCAGCGCTCGCCCGACTCCTTCAGCGGCGCGATGGCCTTGCGCGGCCGCTCGGGCAGCAGTTCGGCGCCCGCGCCCGCGAAGGAGTCCAGGCCCGCGTCGTGGATGCGGCGGATCGCCTCCTCGGCCGACACACCGGAGATCCGGGCCATGTGCTCGACCTCGGAGGCCCCCAGCGAGTGGATCACCAGCTGCGGGAACTCCTTCTTGATGGCCGAGAAGTGCTTCTCGTAGTACTCCACTCCGAAGTCCGGGTGGTGGCCGCCCTGGAACATGATCTGCGTGCCGCCGAGTTCGACGGTCTCGGCGCAGCGGCGCAGGATGTCGTCGAGGTCGCGGGTCCAGCCCTTCGCGGTGTCCTTGGGCGGGGCGTAGAAGGCGCAGAACTTGCAGGCCGTCACGCAGACGTTGGTGTAGTTGATGTTCCGCTCGATGATGTACGTCGCGATGTGCTCGACGCCCGCGTAGCGGCGGCGGCGGGCCGCGTCGGCGGCGGCGCCGAGCGCGTGCAGCGGGGCGGACCGGTACAGGTCGAGCGCCTCCTGCGGGGTGATACGGCCCCCGGCGGCGGCGCGGTCGAGGACGGCCTGAAGCGAAGCGTTCTCGGTCACCGGGGCGTCCCTTTCGGCGGGTTGCGGACGGACTGCCCCAGCGTACGCCAGCCCTCATGGCCCTCCGCCGAGGCCCCGCGGCCGACTCTGCCCCGGCCCCCGAACGACTCCGCGACGACGCACAGGCGACTGTGAGGCGGCTCCACGACAGCTCCACGACGGCCTTCGGCGGGCCCCCGGAACGAGCGGTCACTTCACCTTGCGCAGCGTGCCGCTCGGGTTGCCCCCCTCTTCGTCCCTCGTCTTGTAGTACAGCGAGCCGTCGGAGGCGAGCGTGAACCGCTCTTCGGCCGAGCCGGCGCTGCAGCCCGTCTGCCTCTCGCTCTCCTTCATCCGCGAGTCGAGGACCAGCGCGGTCGAGGTGGCCGAGACCAGCTTCCAGCTGCTGTCGCAGCGGAGTACCGACAGCTCGACCCGGCCGCTGCCGACCCTGTCCCCCGGCTTCCCCGCGCGGATGGTGATGGTCAGCTCGCCCCCGGGCAGGTTGGAGTCGGTGGTCAGGTCGCCTTTCCAGGTGCCGAGAAACGCCTTGGGCACGCCCTCGTTGGAACCGTCGCCACCGTGGTCCGGCGCGCCCGTGCTGGGGCTCTCGGCCGAGACGTCGCCCTTGTCGTCCGCGCCCCCGCCGGTCCCCGGCAGTACGTGGAACACGACGGCCGCCGTCGTGGCGGCGGCCAGCGCGCCCGCGACCGACAGCACCAGCGTGCAGCTGAGCGCCTTGGGCCGGTTCTTGCCCCCGATGGCGGCGGACACCGCGACCCTGCGTCCCTCGGACGGCTGTCCGTCGGACGGGGCGGGCGCGCCGGGAGCCCGGCCCTCCGGCGCGGCCGCCTGGGACGGGCGGCCGTACGACGGGTCCGGCGGGCCGAACGCCCCCAGGGGCATCGCGGGCGTGTCCGCCGACGGCGCCGGGGTCGCGGGAGCCGTGGGAATCACCGGAGCGGACGGGGTACCGGAGGCCGGCGGAGCCGCCGACGTGATCGCGGGGGCGGCGGGCGCCGACGCGTCCAGATCGAGGAGCTCCACCGCCTGCCGGCTCACCCGCTCGACCAGCGGCCCCGGCAGCCACCCCGACCGCACCAGGCCCGAGGCGCCCCCGTCCGGAGCGAGGCGGCTCACGATCCGCTCCGGGGCGGGCCGGGCGGACGGGTCCTTGGCCAGGCAGGCGGCGACCAGGTCCCGCAGCTCCCCGGTCAGGCCGTGGCCGAGCCGGGCCTCCTCGTGGACCACCTTGTAGAGCAGCGCGGCCGAGCTGTCGCCCGAGAAGGGCGGCTCGCCCGTCGCCGCGTACGCCAGCACGGCGCCCAGCGAGAAGACATCGGCCGCCCCGCCCACGCGCTTGCCCAGGATCTGCTCGGGCGCCATATAGCCGGGCGAGCCGATCGAGGCGCCGGTGGAGGTCAGGGTCACGGTGCCCTGCGTGGCCCGCGCTATGCCGAAGTCGATCAGGCGCGGGCCGTCCAGGGCGAGCAGCACGTTGGACGGCTTGACGTCGCGGTGGACCAGGCCCACCGCGTGCACGGCGACCAGCGCCTCCGCCAGCCCGGCGCCCAGGACCCGTACGGACGGCTCGGGCAGCGGCCCCTCGGCGGCGATGGCCTGACTCAGGGACGGGCCCGCGACATAGCCCGTGGCCACCCATGGGACGCGCGCGTCCGGGTCGGCGTCCAGGACCGGCGCGGTCCACTCCCCACCGACCCGCCGCGCGGCCTCCACCTCGCGCCGGAACCGGGCGCGGAACTCCGCGTCGAGCGAGAAGTGTGCGTGCACGACCTTCACCGCCACGGTCCGGCCGCCCGCGCTACGCCCCACGAAGACCCGGCCCATACCGCCCGAGCCGAGCCGCCCGAGCAGCCGGTAGGCGCCGATGACTTGCGGGTCCTCCGCTCCCAGCGGCTCCATCGCGTCGCTCCCCCCTCGCCCGCTCCGCTCCAGCTTAGGTCCTGCCCCCGACACACCGCCCGGGACGCAACCCGATGCGCGCCAAGCCGTAACACCACCGCCCGAGGCGGTCAGGCCACAGTGCCGCCCGGGCGGGAGCCCAGGCCCGCCGGGCGCACCCGCACGTCGGCGGGGTAGCCGGCCGCCGGGTCGCCGGTGCGGCGCGTGAATTCGGCGATGCCCTCCAACTGCCGTGCGCCCAGGCTGAAGTCGAGGGTCGTGAAGTAGCGCTCCAGGACCGGCGCCTCCAGCGCCTCCCAGCGCGCCGCCTGCTCGGCGACCTTGGTGACCTCCACCAGGGACAGGTCGCGGGAGTCGAGAAACGCCTCGTGCACCTTGTGGACGATCTCCGGCTCGCGCTCCATGTACTCACGGCGCGCCGCCCACACCGCGAAGACGAACGGGAGCCCGGTCCACTCCTTCCACATCTGCCCCAGGTCGTGGACCTGGAGGCCGAGCTTCGGCGCGTAGTGCAGATTGGCGCGCAGCGCCGCGTCGCCGATGAGCACCGCCGCCTCCGCCTCCTGCATCATCAGGCTGAGGTCGGGCGGGCATGTGTAGTAGTCGGGGGCGACCCCGTAGCGCTCGGCGAGCAGCAGCCGCGCCAGGCGTACGGAGGTGCGCGAGGCCGAGCCGAGGGCGACCCGGGCCCGGTCCAGTTGCTCGAGCGGCCGCTGCGAGACGATCACGCAGGACATGACGGGCCCGTCACAGCCGACCGCGATGTCGGGCAGCGCCACCAGGTCGTCGGCGTTGCGCAGGAACTCCACGAGGCTGATCGGGCCGATGTCGAGATCGCCGCGGACCAGCTTGTCGTTGAGCGCGTCCGGGGTGTCCTTGGTGAGCTCGACGTCCAGGAGGGCGCCACTGGTGGCCAGGCCCCAGTAGAGGGGCAGACAGTTGAGGTACTGGATGTGGCCGACCCTCGGCCGGGTCCGGCAGGTGGGGTGGGCACCGCCTTCGGCGGTTGTGGCGTCGTATGCACTCCGGGCAGAAGAACTCGGTGAAATGTCCACATACGGAGGCTAGCCTCGCCCCTCGTGGACGGCGGCGGCGGGGGCCGCCCGGGGCCGCCTCGGGGCCGGGGGCGAACTGCCCGACCTGCGGTTCTATCCAATCGGCCGGTCAGGGAAACCCCTCGTATTCGTGATCTTCGGCTCTTTCCCCGTGCACACGCAGCGTGCTAAGCTCACCGCAAGTTGCAGTTTGGTTTCCTTGCAGTACAAAGCCTGCGGAGCATGTAACCGCGGGCTTTTGTAGATTTTCAGACTTCTTGCAGGTTCTGGAGCAGGGCAACCCTTTGGCCCAAGGAGGGCTTATGGCTACCGGAACCGTCAAGTGGTTCAACGCCGAGAAGGGCTTCGGCTTCATCGCCCAGGACGGCGGCGGCCCCGATGTCTTCGTTCACTACTCCGCGATCAACGCGACTGGTTTCCGCTCTCTGGAGGAGAACCAGGCCGTTACCTTCGACGTCACCCAGGGCCCGAAGGGCCCGCAGGCGGAGAACGTCAGCGCGGCCTGAGTAAGCAGTACCCAAGGACCCGGCCTTCCCCGCTTCCGCGGGGGGCCGGGTCCTGCCTTCTTTTCGACCTCGAGCTCTTTCATAGTGACGTAATCGCCTATTCACTTCGGCTTTCGTCGTCGTTTTCCTCCGTGGACCCACCTTCCTCCGTGGACTCACCCCGGCGGAGCGCTACGCCGGTGCCCGCTCGCCGGGCGACCAGCGCTCGCCCCGCAGCAGGTTCCCAAGCCCCGCCCAGGCGAAGTTCATCAACGTGGCCGCCGCCTCCTCGGCCGAAGGCCCACCGCCCGTCCGGTCACCCGCCCACTCGGCCAGCGACTCCGCCGCGCCCACCAGCGCGTACGCGAGCCCGGACGCCTCGCCGCCGGTCATCCGGCCGGTCCGCGCCGCCCCGCACGCACTCTCCCGCACGGCCGCCCGGAGTACGCGGGTCACGAACTCGACGATCTCCGCCCGCATCGCGGCGGCCTCCCGCGCGAAGGGATCGCCGTGCGTACGGGCCTGGACGTGCAGCAGCGCCCATCCGTCCGGGTGCCTGGCGGTGTGCGTGAAGAAGCCGTGCAGCCCGCTCCACAGCCGGCGGTCGGCGGGCGCGTCATGCTCGACGGCGGCCCGTATCGCCGCCACCAGCGAGGCGGCCTCCCGCCGGATGCACGCCGCGAACAGCTCCTCCTTGGAGTTCAGATACAGGTAGACCAGCGGCTTGGAGACCCCCGCCTGCTCGGCGATGTCGTCCATCGAGGCGTTTCGGTAGCCGCGCCGCGCGAAGGTCCGTACGGCCGCGTCGAGCATCTGCTGCTCACGCACCGCCCTCGGCATCCGCCTGCTCTTCGTCGCCCCGCCCACGCCGGCCGCCCCCTTCGCCCGTGCCCGCCCGGCGGCCCTCGATCGCCGGGTCGCCTGGCCGCCGTCAAGCCTAAGGCTGCTGGAGACGCCTCACGTCAGTTCGGGAAGATCCGGATCAAGGGATCACACCCAGGGCCGCCCACAGCGCGACGGCGCCCACGACCGCCAGAGCCGTCACGGCCACCAGGATCCCCGCGATGCACCGGCACAGCAGACGCCGCCGCAGCTCGTCGTACCGCGCCGTGTACTCGGCGCGCAGCTCCTCGCAGCGGTCGACGATGCGGCGCAGCATGCGCCGGGAGAGCTCGACGCGCTCCTCGGCGTACAGGCGGACCACCTCCTCGCGCTGGGCGACGGTGAGCCAGACCAGCCGTTCGGCGAACGCCTCGGCCTCCGCCTGGGCGTCGCCGAGCTCGCTCTGGCACAGCAGATAGCCCTCCAGCCGGGCGATGCCCGACTCGATCTCATAGGGATCGGGCACGCGTGCCTACGCCCGCTCGCGGTGCACAGGCTCGGCGGCGACGTCGGGATGGTGCAGGTTGAAGGCGGGGGATTCGCTGCGGATCTTGGGGAGGGCGAGGAAGTTGTGCCGGGGCGGCGGACAGGAGGTCGCCCACTCCAGCGACCGGCCGTATCCCCAGGGGTCGTCCACGGTCACCTTTTCCCCGTACTTGGCGGTCTTCCACACGTTGTAGAGGAACGGGAAGGTGGACAGGCCGAGCAGGAACGCGCCGATGGTCGAGATGGTGTTCAGCGCGGTGAATCCGTCCGCGGCCAGATAGTCGGCATAGCGCCTCGGCATTCCCGTGACGCCGAGCCAGTGCTGGACGAGGAAGGTGGTGTGAAACCCAGTGAACAGCGTCCAGTAATGGAGTTTCCCGAGCCGTTCGTCAAGCATTCTTCCGGTGAACTTCGGCCACCAGAAGTAGAAGCCGCCGAACATCGCGAAAACCACGGTGCCGAAGACGACGTAGTGGAAGTGGGCGACCACGAAATAGCTGTCGCTGACGTGGAAGTCGAGGGGCGGCGAGGCCAGGAGCACCCCGGTGAGCCCGCCGAACAGGAAGGTGACAAGGAATCCGACGGCCCAGAGCATCGGTGTCTCAAACGACAGCGCCCCCTTCCACATGGTGCCGATCCAGTTGAAGAACTTCACCCCGGTGGGCACTGCAATGAGGAAGGACATGAAGGCGAAGAACGGCAGCAGCACCGCCCCGGTGACGAACATGTGGTGCGCCCACACCGTGGCCGACAGCCCGGTGATGGAGATGGTGGCCCCGATCAGACCCACGTATCCGAAGATCGGCTTGCGGCTGAACACCGGAATGATCTCGGTGATCACCCCGAAGAACGGCAGCGCGATGATGTAGACCTCGGGATGGCCGAAGAACCAGAACAGATGCTGCCACAGCAGCGGACCGCCGTTCGACGGGTCGTAGACCCGCGCGCCGAACTTGCGGTCCGCCTCCAGCGCGAAGAGGGTCGCGGCCAGCACCGGGAAAACCATGATCACCAGCACGCTGGTGAGCAGGACGTTCCAGGTGAAGATCGGCATCCGGAACATCGTCATGCCCGGGGCGCGCATGCAGACGATCGTGGTGATGAAGTTGACCGCGCCCAGGATCGTGCCGAATCCGGAAAAGGCGAGCCCCATGACCCACATATCGCCACCCAAGCTCGGCGAATGCGTCTTGTCCGACAGCGGCGTATAGGCGAACCAGCCGAAGTCGGCGGCCCCGTTCGGGGTGATGAATCCGGCCACCGCGATGAGCGAGCCGAAGAGATAGAGCCAGTAGGCGAACATGTTCAGCCGCGGGAACGCCACGTCCGGGGCGCCGATCTGGAGCGGCATGATCGCGTTGGTGAAACCGGCGAACAGCGGCGTCGCGAACATCAGCATCATGATGGTGCCGTGCATGGTGAACGACTGGTTGTACTGCTCATTGGAGATGAGCTGGGTCCCGGGCCGCGCCAGCTCCGCCCGCATCACCATCGCCAGCAAACCGGCGAAGAGGAAGAAGGCGAAGGACGTCACCATGTACAAGGTGCCGATCTTCTTGTGATCGGTCGTGGTCAGCCAATCGATGATGACTGTGCCCACTCTGTTCCGGCTTTCCCGGTCGGGCTCCCGCTGCTCCGCCCGCCTCGCCTCTACTGCCATCGCTCCTCCGCCCGCCGCCGTACGCGTCCGACGTTCATAACGCGGCTGGGACGGAAGGGGCTGCTATGACCCTTTGGTGGGCGTGTGACGCGAGTGGTCAGCAAAAGACCATGTGTGAACGGGATGGGCGGAACCCGGGAATCCGCACATGATGCGAGCATGACAGCACATCTGACGCGTCGTCACATTCTTGGTCTGGCCGCCCTGCGCGGCGCCGCGGCCCTCGGGCTCACCCGGATAGCCCTCTCCCCGGCGGCGGCCGCCGACCGCCCCGCCCCCACGGCGAGCGCCGAATACGCCCCGGCCGTCGTCGTCGGCTCCGGCTACGGCGCGGCGGTCGCCGCCCTGCGGCTCGGCGAGGCGGGCGTCCGGACCCTGGTCCTGGAGATGGGGCGGCTGTGGAACGCCCCGGCCGCCGACGGCAAGATCTACTGTTCGATGACCGCGCCCGACCGGCGCTCCATGTGGTTCCGCAGCAGAACCGAGGCGCCGCTGGCCACCTTCCTGTGGCTGGACGTCATCAACAAGGACATCACGCCCTACCCCGGCGTCCTGGACCGCGTCCGCTTCCCCAACATGTCCGTCTACGTCGGGCGCGGCGTCGGCGGCGGCTCGCTCGTCAACGGCGGCATCGCGGTCACCCCGTCCCGTCCGTACTTCCAGGAGGTCCTGCCCCAGGTCGACGCGGACGCGATGTACGCCACCTACTTCCCGCGCGCCAATCGCATGCTCGGCACGGCCACCGTCCCGTCCGCGTGGTTCGAGTCCACCGAGTGGTACAAGTACGCCCGCGTCGCCCGCGACCAGGCGAAGGCGGCGGGCCTGAAGGCCGTCTTCGTGCCCAATGTCTACGACTTCGACTACATGCGGCGCGAGGCCGACGGGACCGCGACCAAGTCCGCCCTCGCCCAAGAGGTCATCTACGGCAACAACTTCGGCAAGCGCAGCCTCGACAAGACCTACCTCGCGGCGGCCCTCGGCACGGGAAACGTCACCATCCGCACCCTCAGCCGCGCCCGCGCCATCCGCAGAGCCACCGACGGCACCTACATCGTGACCGTGGACCGCCTCGACGACACCGGCGCCGTCGTCGGCACCGACGAGGTCTCCTGCCGCTCGCTCTTCCTCGGCGCCGGCAGCCTCGGCACCACCGAGCTCCTGCTGCGCGCCCGCGAGACCGGCACCCTGCCCTCCCTGAGCCCACAGATCGGCCGCGGCTGGGGCGGCAACGGCAACGTCATGCTCGGCCGCGCCAACCACATATGGAACCCGACCGGCGCCAACCAGTCCACCATCCCGGTGATGGCCATCGACGACTGGGCCAACGCCGCCAACCCCGTCTTCGCCGAGATCGCCCCGCTCCCGGCCGGCCTCGAGACCTGGGCCAGCCTCTACCTGGCCATCACCAAGAACCCCGAACGCGGCACCTTCACCTACGACGCCGCCAAGGACACCGCCACCCTGAACTGGACCAGCGCCCAGAGCGCCCCCTCCATCACCGCCGCCAAGGCCCTCTTCGACCGCGTCAACTCGGCCAACGGCACCATCTACCGCTCCGACCTCTTCGGCGACACCCGCGCCTTCGCCGCCGACTTCTGCTACCACCCCCTGGGCGGCTGCGTCCTGGGCCGCGCCACGGACGCGTACGGCCGGGCCGTCGGCTACGACAGGCTGTACGTGACCGACGGCTCCCTCATCCCGGGCTCGATCGGCGTCAACCCGTTCGTGACCATCACGGCCCTGGCCGAGCGCACCATGGCCCGCGTCCTGGCCGAGGACGGCGTGGGCTGACCGTCACCGCTACTACGGCTGCCACTACGGCTGCGCGGGCCCTGCGGAGCGCAGCAGCGAGTCGAGACCGTGCCGGCGCTCACCCAGGCCCCGCGCACATGCCTCGGCCTCACCGGCCGGGCCGAACACGTCCCCGGGGACGCCTACGGAGACGGCCGCCCTGCGGCGGGCCACGGCAGCATACGTATCCGCTTCCACCAGGCCGCGTTGGTCGCCATCGCGGCCTGGACCCCGGCCGGCCACCTCCGGCTTGTGCCCGGACTCAACCTGGGTGAGCAGGGTGTACGAACAGGGAACTCTCTGAGCCAGCCCGCGCTGAGTCAGTCCGGCCCGTTTCCGGTGATGTGCGACGGTGAACGGCGATCCAGCCCCGATCGAGCAGGGATTGCGGGTGAGGGGTACGACGCGGTGAACTGCCGCCATGACGCCGCACGCTGGCTTGGTGATGATCTGCCAGCGCTGGAGGAGTTGACCGGGCACCCAGTGCGCAGCCAGTACAAGCTTCCCCGGGAGCCGGACGTCTGGCCCCCCGCAGATGTCGCCGTCGTGGCACCCGCCACCTTCAACACGATCAATCAATGGGCACTGGGGATCACCGACAAGTTCGTCGTCGGGTTCGTGGCCGAGGCCATCGGCAAGGGCATCCCCACCGTGACCATGCCATGCGTCAACGCCGCCTACGTGCAGCACACGCAGTTCGACACCAGCGTTGCCACGCTCCGCGCGATGGGCGTACGCGTGCTGTACGGCGAAGGTGGATTCGTCCCCAATGAGCCTGGCACGGGCCGACCTGAGCGGTACCCATGGCAATTGGCCCTGGACACGGCAGCGTCAGCACTGAGCGAGCGTGAGGCTGACCGACCATGAGCAGCCCCGGCTCTCGCCGAAGGGCAGCGCTTACCTGCTGTTCGAGCGGCGGCCGACTGGGCGGGCGGCCGAGTTGGCCGGGCCTGCCGATTCGCCCCCGCCTGATGCCCTACTCTCCGACAGCTCCGTCGATCGCTTCGCGCAGCAGGTCAGCATGGCCGTTGTGGCGCGCATACTCTTCGATCATGTGCGTAAGGACATAGCGCAGCGAGATGGTCTCGCCGCGGAACTCCACGGTGTCGTCGAGAGACGCGAAGCCGTCCGTAACCGTGCGGGATCCCTTGCACGCCTCCTGCCAGAGCGTGAACGCCTCGTCCACGTCGGCATCATCTACGAGGAATTCCCCGCAGAGGCCGTCGACGTCGGGCCACCGGGGCGTGACCTGTTCCCCGTTCAGCACCCTGCAGAACCAGATGGTCTCGACCACGGCCGCATGCCGGACCAGGCCGAGGAGGGTCAGGTCCGAGGTCGGAACCGCCCTCGCCTTCAGCTGTTCGCCGGACAGCCCCTGGCACTTCATGGCCAAGGTGGCGCGCTGATATTCGAGGAATGAGGCCAAAGACGTATGTTCGTCGGCCACCTTGCAAGGGAGTATGCGCAGTTCATCACTCACCGGACGATCATTACAAAGACCGGTCCAGTAGGACATCTCTGCCCAGAAAGTGGACGCCAGCCCTCCAATGCCTGGGCGCCCCGGTACCGACGCGGTAGGCGCACTGCGGGACAGCTCTGAGCGAGGACGCATCCGAACAGCACGTCGCCCCACCCTCAGCGGAGAGTGGGGCGACGTTGCAGTTGGCTCTAGGCGACGCGTTCGCTACGCGGCGGCCGGGACCACCCGGCGGTCGTCGGCCGCGTCCGCGTCGTCCAGGGGCGAGGCGGAGGCGTGTTCGTAGGCGTGGCGGTCGAGGATCTTCTCGCGGGCCGAGACGAGGACCGGAATCAGGGCTTGACCTGCGACGTTCGTCGCGGTGCGCATCATGTCCAGGACCGGGTCGATGGCCATGAGGAGGCCGACACCCTCCAGCGGGAGGCCGAGGGTGGACAGGGTCAGGGTCAGCATGACGGTGGCGCCGGTGAGGCCGGCCGTGGCGGCCGAGCCGATGACCGAGACAAAGGCGATCAGCAGGTAGTCGCCGACGCCGAGGTGCACGTCGAAGATCTGCGCGATGAAGATCGCGGCGATGGACGGGTAGATCGAGGCGCAGCCGTCCATCTTCGTCGTCGCCCCGAAGGGCACCGCGAAGGAGGTGTACTCCTTGGGGACGCCGAGGCGCTCGGTGACCTTCTGGGTGACCGGCATGGTGCCGACCGAGGAGCGGGAGACGAAGGCGAGCTGGATCGCGGGCCAGGCGCCCTTGAAGAAGTGCAGCGGGTTGACCTTGGCGACGGTGGCCAGCAGCGTCGGGTAGACGCCGAACATCACCAGGGCGCAGCCGACGTAGATGTCGGCGGTGAAGGTGGCGTACTTGCCGATGAGGTCCCAGCCGTACTCGGCGATGGCGTAGCCGATGAGGCCGAGGGTGCCCAGCGGGGCGAGGCGGATGACCCACCACAGGGCCTTCTGCAGCAGCTCCAGGATGGCCTGGCTGAGGGTGAGGATCGGCTGCGCCTTCTCGCCGAGCTGGAGGGCGGCGACGCCCGCGACGGCGGCCATGAAGACGATCTGCAGGACGTTCAGCTCGGTGAACGGCGTGATGACGTCGGTCGGCACGATGCCGGTGAGGAAGTCCAGCCAGGAGCCCGCGTGGTCGGGCTTGGAGCCGTCCTGCGGGGTCAGGCCGGTGCCCGAGCCGGGGTTGGTGAGCAGGCCGATCGTCAGGCCGATGGCGACCGCGATCAGCGAGGTCGCCATGAACCACAGGAGGGTGCGGGTCGCGAGGCGCGCGGCGTTGTTGACGTTCCGCAGGTTGGTGATCGAGATCAGGATCGCGAAGAAGACCAGCGGGGCGACGGCGAGCTTCAGCAGCTGGACGAAGATCGAACCGATCTTGTCCAGGGTGGTGACCAGCCAGCTGACGTCACCGCTGCGGGCGATCCAGCCGAGCAGTACGCCGAGCACGAGGCCCAGCAGGATCTGCGCCCAGAACGGCACCTTGGGCAGGCGTATGGACGTCTTGGACGACGTCTCGGGGACGGATGACAACGGACACACTCCGAAGGCAGGGAAAGTCGGGGAAAGTCAGAGGAAGTGACGGAGGGCAGAGAGAAGCCAGGAGTCCGTACGGGACCTCCGGCCGCTGGAACGGGGAGGTCAGCGGCGGCGACAGGCCGCTGAGCGGCAGCGGCAGAGATCGATGTGCAGGCGCGCCACGAGCGGAACGCTCATGGTCAAGCGGGGCGCGGCTGCTGTCGTCATGACAAAAACATTAACACCCTGGCTTTGAGTTCCCCATAGCCAGGCTTTTACACATGGGCGGCGAGAACGAGCAACGCCCCGTCGACCAGCGGAAGCTGGCCGACGGGGCGTCGGAGGCGTGTGAGGAGTCTTACAGGACGATTGTCGGCGACAGAGCGGGGCAGGGCGGGGCTCAGACGCCGTCTTCCTGGCCCTGGTTCGCCGCGAGCCGCGCCTTGGCGCGATCCACCCGCTCCGCGACCTGTGCGGCCATCTCGTCGCGCTGCTTGCGCAGCAGGACGAAGCTCAGCGGCGCCGAGACGATCAGGGCCAGCAGCGCGACCCAGAAGAGGTTGGAGCCGCCGAGCCCGGAGGGCAGCACCCGGAAGTACACCAGGCCCCACATCACCAGGAAGGAGCCCACGAAGATTCCCACGCGCAGGGCGGTGTAGCGGAACGTCGCGCTCGGCTTGAAAGACACGGCCGTCTTCTTTCTGCTGGGGAGTCCTGCCCATCCAGTGAATCACGGACGTCCCAGGGCCTCCGCGACGACCCTGAGATCCGAGACCAGGCCCTGGTAGGCCGCCTCCCGGTCATCGGCGCGCAGCACGGCGGAGGGATGGATGGTGGCGACCACGCACTCGCGCGCCCCCTCCTCGGGGACGGGCAGCAGCATCCCGCGCTGCTTGGTGACCCGGAAGGAGGGGCCGAGCAGCGCCTTCCCGGCCGTCGCGCCCAGCGCCACGATCACCTCGGGGTCGATCAGGTGCATCTCCTCGGCCAGCCACGGCCGGCAGGCGGTCATCTCGCGCAGGCTCGGCGGCTTGTGGATGCGCCGCTTGCCGCGCCCGGGGAGGTGGCCGAACTTGAAGTGCTTGACGGCGTTGGTGATGTAGGTCTCGGTCGGGTCGATGCCCGCCTCGTCCAGCGCCCGCATCAACACCTTGCCCGCGGGCCCGACGAACGGGCGCCCCTGCCGGTCCTCCTGGTCTCCGGGCTGCTCCCCGACCAGCATGACGCGGGCGTCCTCGGCGCCCGAGCCGAAGACGGTCTGCGTCGCCTCGCGGTGCAGTGGGCAGCCGCGGCACCCGGCGGCCGCCTCGCGCAGCGCGGCCAGATCGGCGCCGCGCGGCACGAAGGGTTCGGCGGTGTACGCGTCCTCGGCGGCGTCCTTCCCCGCGGACCCTCGGGCGGCGGCCATAGGGCCACGGGTACCCGCCGCGGCGGCCCTCAGACAGCCTCTGACACCGGCCGACCGGTGTCAGACGCGCATCGGCTGCGGCGCCTCGCGCCGGGCCGGGTCCGGACCCTCGTACTCGCGGATGATCTCGTAGCGGGTGTTCCGCTCCACCGGCCGGAATCCCGCGTCCCGGATCAGCTCCAGCAGATCGTCCCGGGTCAGCTTGTTCGGCGTGCCGTAGTTGTCGGCGTCATGGGTGATCTTGTACTCGACGACGGAGCCGTCCATGTCGTCCGCGCCATGGGTGAGCGCGAGCTGCGCGGTCCGCACGCCGTGCATCACCCAGAAGACCTTCACATGGGGGATGTTGTCGAACAGCAGGCGGGAGACCGCGAAGGTCTTCAGCGCCTCCGCGCCGGTGGCCATGGAGGTCCTGGCCTGCAGCCGGTTGCGGATCTTGCCGTCCTTCATGTCCACGAAGTCGTGCTGGTAGCGCAGCGGGATGAAGACCTGGAACCCGCCGGTCTCGTCCTGCAGCTCGCGCAGCCGCAGCACGTGGTCCACCCGGTGCCGGGGCTCCTCGATATGCCCGTACAGCATGGTGCACGGGGTCTTGAGGCCCTTCTCGTGCGCCAGCCGGTGGATGCGCGACCAGTCCTCCCAGTGGGTCTCGTGGTCGACGATGTGCTGCCGGACCTCCCAGTCGAAGATCTCCGCGCCACCGCCGGTGAGCGACTCCAGGCCGGCGTCGATCAGCTCGTCGAGGATCTCCGAGGCCGGCAGCCCGGAGATCTTCTCGAAGTGGTGGATCTCGGTGGCGGTGAAGGCCTTCAGGGACACCTGCGGAAGGGCTTCCTTCAGCGCCTTCAGCGACCGCGGGTAGTAGCGCCAGGGGAGGGTGGGGTGCAGGCCGTTGACGATGTGCAGCTCGGTGAGGTTCTCGTTCTCCATCGCCTTGGCGAGGCGGACGGCCTCCTCGATGCGCATGGTGTACGCGTCCTTCTCGCCGGGCTTGCGCTGGAAGGAGCAGTACGCGCACGAGGCGGTGCACACATTGGTCATGTTGAGGTGGCGGTTGACGTTGAAGTGGACCACGTCACCGTTTTTGCGGGTGCGCACCTCATGGGCCAGCCCGCCGAGCCAGGCCAGATCGTCGCATGCGTACAGCGCGATGCCGTCCTCGCGCGACAGCCGCTCTCCGGCGCGGACCTTCTCTTCCAGTTCGCGCTTGAGACCCGCATCTTCGATAGACGCAGTCATGCGGCCGCCTCCCATACGTCTGCCATACGTCTGCTTATGTAGGCCTTTGCTTAAGTGGCCTTCCTGAGACTACGCCTTGACGTCGTCGGGCAATTCGCCGACCCGGTTCTCCCACTTCGTGGACAGCACGATCGTGGTACGCGTACGGGCGACGCCCTTGGTGCCGGACAGCCGGCGAATGGTCCGCTCCAGCCCGTCCACATCCGAGGCGCGCACCTTGAGCATGTACGAGTCGTCGCCCGCGATGAACCAACAGTCCTCGATCTCGGCCAGCTCGCGCATCCGCCCCGCCACGTCCTCATGATCGGCGGCGTCGGAGAGCTGGATGCCGATGAGGGCGGTGACCCCGAGACCGAGGGACGCGGCGTCGACGGTCGCGCGGTAGCCGGTGATCACTCCGGCTGCCTCCAGGCGGTTGATCCGGTCCGTGACGCTGGGTCCGGACAGGCCGACGAGGCGGCCGAGCTCCGCGTACGAGGCCCTCCCGTTCTCCCGCAGGGCCTGGATGAGCTGCCTATCCACCGCGTCCATATGCCGGCGCCTTCCATTATTCAGAGATACAGCAAGTTTACACGTAGAATCTAAGGCATAGGAGCATCTCGCCCTCTAAAACCTGCCGACCTTGCGGCCTGTGCGGGCGAGCCCCGTATCGGGCCACGTATCAAGGCGAAGTGGCGGTACGGCCCGCTACGCGTCCGCGGTACCACCCCGGAGTTCCCCCTCCCACCGGCGGTACAGCTTGTGCGGCACCCCCGCCGCGTCCAGCACCCGACCCGCCACGAAGTCCACCAGGTCCTGGATGTGGGTCGCCCCCGCGTAGAACGCGGGTGAGGCGGGAACCACGACCGCGCCCGCCTCGTCCAGCGCGACCAGGTGTCTGAGCGTCTGGCCGCTCAGCGGCGCCTCCCGCACCGCGACCACGAGCGGGCGCCGCTCCTTGAGCGTGACGCTCGCCGACCGCTGCAGCAGATCCTTCGACAGGCCGAGCGCCACCCCCGCCACACACGCGGTGCTCGCCGGGACGATCAGCATCCCCTTGACGTCATAGCTGCCTGAGGACGGGCCCGCGGCCAGGTCCCCGGCCGCCCAGTGGCGTACGTCCGCCACGTCCACCCGCGCCTCGAAGGCGTCGGGCGTGCCGTCCGCACCGCGCGCCAGCCAGCGGCCGAGGTCCTGGCGCCAGTGCGCGTCCCGGAAGGAGATCCCCGTCTCGTCCAGCAGCGTCAGCCGTGAGGCCCGGCTGATCACGAGGTCGACGGCCTCCCCCGCGGACAGCAGCGCGCGCAGTACGGAGGCCGCGTACGGCGTCCCGGACGCGCCCGAGACACCGACCACCCAGGGCCGGCGCCGGCTCACTTCTTCGTGCGGCCTGTACGGCTGGCTGTGCGGCCCGTACGGCTCGTGCGGCGGCTCCACACGACGAGCCTAACCGGCGGGTCTCACAGGCTCAGTCCCCGCACCAGCAGGTCGAGCAGCGCGCAGCAGAACAGCGCGATGCCGACGAAGCCGTTGACCGTGAAGAAGGCGCGGTTCAGCCGGGACAGATCGCCGGGCCGCACGACCGAGTGCTCGTACCAGAACGCCGCCGCCACGACCACCAGACCCAGCCAGAAGAAGAACCCGGCGTCGGTGGCCAGCGCGTACCAGCCCAGCAGCAGCGTGGTGACGACATGACAGACGCGCGCCCCGTACAGCGCCCCAGCGATACCGAAGCGGGCCGGCACCGACTTCACCCCGTGGGCCCGGTCGGCGGCCACGTCCTGGCAGGCGTAGATCAGGTCGAAGCCGCCGATCCAGATACCGACCGCGAGCCCGAGGATCACCGCGTCCCAGGACCACTCGCCCGTGACCCCGATCCAGGCCCCGACCGGGCCCATCGCCTGGGCGAGGCCGAGGATGGCGTGGGGGAAGTTCGTGAAGCGCTTCCCGTACGGATAGACCACCATCGGGACGACCGCGACCGGCGCCAGGGCCAGGCACAGCGGGTTCAGCAGCGCGGCCGCGCCGAGGAAGACGGCGAGCGCGACCAGCGCGCCGATCCAGGCGGAGCGCACGGGCACGGCGCCGATGACCAACTCGCGCCCCGCGGTGCGCGGATTGCGGGCGTCGATCTCCCGGTCGATGATCCGGTTGCAGGCCATGGCGAAGGTGCGTAGCCCCACCATCGCGACCGTCACCAGCAGCAGCCGCAGCCAGTGGACCGTGCCGTCCCACAGCTGCATCGCGGTCAGCGAGGCGATATAGGCGAAGGGCAGCGCGAAGACCGAGTGCTCGATCATCACCAGCCGCAGAAAGGCGCGGACGCGGCCGGGCGGCGCGGACTCTGGGCCGAGGACGCCCGGGGTCGCGGAATCGGCGCTCATCGGGCCACCCCGGCGGGGGGCGTGCCCATGCCGCCTGCCTCCGTTCTCGACGCGCCTGTCACAGCCCGTACTCCTTCCATCGCCTTGTCACCCGATCGGCCGTCTCGGGGTCGGACTCGACCATGCGCGGCCAGCCGCCGTCGCGCGTATAGCCCTCCTCGGGCCACTTCGCCGTGGCGTCGATGCCCGCCTTGCCGCCCCAGAACTGCTGGTACGAGGCGTGGTCGAGGTGGTCGACCGGGCCCTCGACGACGGTCAGGTCGCGGGCGTAGTCGGTGTTGCCCAGCGCCCGCCAGGACACCTCGTGCAGATCGTGGACGTCGCAGTCGGCGTCGACCACGACGATCAGCTTGGTCAGCGACATCATGTGCGCGCCCCAAATGGCGTGCATCACCTTCTGGGCGTGCTTCGGGTACTTCTTCTCGATGGAGACGATCGCACAGTTGTGGAAGCCGCCCGACTCCGGAAGGTGGTAGTCCACGATGTCCGGGATGATGATCTTGAGCAGCGGGAGGAAGAACCGCTCCGTCGCCCGCCCCAGCGGCCCGTCCTCGGTCGGCGGACGGCCCACCACGATCGACTGCAGCAGCGGGCGCTGCCGCATCGTCACACACTCGATGGTGAGCGCCGGAAAGGGCTCCTGCGGGGTGTAGAAGCCGGTGTGGTCGCCGAACGGCCCCTCGGGCAGCGTCTTCCCGGGCTCCAGCCAGCCCTCGATGACCACCTCCGCGTGCGCCGGGACCTGCAGCGGCACCGTCTTGCAGTCGACCATCTCGACCCGCCGGCCCTGGACGAAGCCCGCGAAGAGGTACTCGTCGATGTCGCCGGGCAGCGGCGCGGTCGCGGCGTACGTCACGGCGGGCGGCGCCCCGAAGGCGATCGCCACCGGCAGCTTCTCGCCGCGCCTGGCGGCCACTTGGTAGTGGTTGCGGCTGTCCTTGTGGATCTGCCAGTGCATGCCGATGGTGCGGCGGTCGTGGCGCTGCAGCCGGTACAGGCCCAGGTTCCGCGCCCCGGTCTCGGGGTGCTTGGTGTGGGTCAGGCCGAGGTTGAAGAAGGACCCTCCGTCCTCGGGCCAGGTGAACAGCGCGGGCAGCGCCTCCAGGTCGACGTCCTCGCCCGTGACCACCACCTCCTGCACGGGCGCGTCCTTCACCTTCCTCGGCGGCACATGCGCCACGGCGCCGAGCTTCCCGAACGCCTCGCGCAGCCCGCCGAAGCCGTGCGGCAGCTCCGGCTTGACCAGCCCGCCGATCTTCTCGCCGATCTCCTCGTACGAGCGGAGTCCGAGGGCCTTGAGGAAGCGGCGGTCGGTGCCGTAGACGTTCATCGCCAGCGGCATCGACGAGCCCTTGACGTTCTCGAAGAGCAGGGCCGGGCCGCCCGACTTGTTCACCCGGTCCACGATCTCCCCGATCTCCAGATACGGGTCGACTTCGGCCTTGATGCGCCTGAGGTCTCCCTCGCGGTCGAGCGCCCGCAGAAAGGAGCGAAGATCGTCATAAGCCATGCGTTCCAGTATCCGGTACGCACTACCCTGGATCCGTCATGGGGCCTCGCACGGCCCACCATCATTCCCCGGGGACCGGCCATCATGCTCAGGTATCTGCCCTTCCTGCTCATCCTGGCGCTGTGGATCTACGCCTTCATCGACTGCCTGAACACCCCCGAAGAGGAAGTGCGCCATCTCCCCAAGGTGGTCTGGGTGATCATCGTGCTGCTCTTCGGCGAGGTGCTGATCGGCCCGGTCGCCTGGCTGGTGGCGGGCAAGAACCGGACCGCGGTCGCGGGCGCCGGCGGCGGAGGTTCCTCGCCCGGGCCTCGGCAGCAGTGGGTCGCCCCGGACGACAACCCCGAGTTCCTCAAGTCCCTCCGCGAGGAGGACAAGAAGGACGACGAGGAGCTGCTCAAGGACTGGGAGGCGGACCTGCGCCGCCGCGAGGAGGAGCTGCGCCGCAAGAACAACGAGGGTTCGGGGGACGCGAACGAGTAAGCCTTTAAGAGGCGACGCGAAGAGGCGTACGGGCCGGTGGGCCCGTACGCCTCTTCGCGTATCACCGGCTTGTTGTGACTACGGGCGCCGGCCGACCTCGTCCACGACGGCGCGCTTGAGGACCGCGGAGGTCCCGGTCACCTGGCCGGCCTTCACGCCGTGCGACGACTTGAGGGCGACGGTGCGCGTCCCCAGGTACTCGTCGGTCTTCTCTCCGAAGATCCACTCGTCGCGTTGGCCGGGATTGTACGAGTCGACCCGCGCGACCGCGACGCCGTGCCGCCCGGCGGCGTCCACGGCGTCGGGGACCACCACCACGCCGGGGATCTTCGCGACGGCGCGGTAGAGGGCGGCGCTCACCTTGGGCGGCATCATGCCCCGGAGGAGGTCACCGGCGAGGACGAAGGCGTCCTGGTTCTTGTCCCGCTCCTTGGGCTCCCCGTCGTGGCCGGTGTGGGCGTACAGCCACGTCAGCATCGCGTCCGGGTCGGTCGGCAGGGTCTGCAGATGGCGGTAGTTGGTGCTCTGGTCGTAACCGGGCTTCCCGGGGGCGGGGTCGGGGTCGTTGGGCAGATCGAGGGGCGGGTTCCCGCCCGGCTCGAGTGTCCGTCCCTCGCGCGTGCCGTCCACGGACGTCCAGTCCTCGCGGTGGTGGAGCGGGGCGAGCCTGGTCGGCTTGCCGTCCTGGACGGTCGCGAAGGAGACCAGGCTCTTGGTGTACACGAACTGGTCGTCACGGATGCCGTCGTCGGCCTTCTTCTTCTCGGCGACCGTCGCGACGCGGTCGAGCACCCGGGCCGCGCCGCCCTTGGTGTCGGCGCCCGCCCGGGGCGCGAAGGCGTAGGTGGCCTTGCCGTCCTTGGCGATCTCGGTGCGGGCGCCGCCGCCGTCACCGAGGCCCACCGCCGCGACCCCCAACACCGCGGCGAGCGCGAGGGCGCCCGCGAGGGCGGGGCCCGCGACGGCCGGGCGCAGCCACGTCCTACGGGGTTTTCCGGCGGTCTTGGCGTCGGGCTGCCGGATCTCGCGCATCAGGTGCTCCTTGAGGAGTCGTTGACGGCCCGGCGGAAGGTCGCGCTCCGGGAGCGGCGGGATGTCGTTCATCGGTTTCCCTCCTCGATGGGCCTGGCCGCGCATGTGCGGCCATCTCTCACCTGTGCGCCGCGGCGGGCGGGTTCCCGGGTCTTTCCGGCGGCCGCGGCGAGCTTCTTGCGGGCGCGGGACAGCCGTGAGCGCACCGTGCCCACGGGCACGCCGAGGGCCTCGGCGGCGGCCGCGTAGTCGAGGCCGGACCAGACGCACAGCGCGAGGACTTCGCGCTCGGGGCGGCGCAGGGCTTGGAGGGCGGTGGTCACGGAGGCGAGCAGCTCGGCGTCGTCGATGCGGGAGGCGACGTCGTCGGCGAAGTCGCGTACGGCCTCCCGGCGCGGCAGCCGGTTGATGACGGCGGCGTGGCGGCGGGCGGCGCGCCGGGCGTTGCGGACGGTGTTGGTGGCGATGCCCAGCAGCCAGGGCCGCAGGCTGCCGCCTTCCGCGTCGATTCTCTCGCGCAGCCGCCAGGCTTCGAGGAAGGTCAGGGACACCATGTCCTCCGCCGTCGACCAGTCCCCCGTCAGGCGGTAGGCGTGGTTGTAGACGGAGCGCGCGCAGGCGTCAAAGAGCTCCCCGAAGGCTTCGGGGTCCCCGTCTCTGATACGGGTTCGAAGAGTCGTCTCCACGACCGGGGACTGTCCGGACGACGAAGGCCGGTTCCCGTGACCCAGGTCACGCGAACCGGCCCCTCGTGCGGCGGCGGGTCAGACGTCGGCGTAGGAGTGCTTGCCGCTGATGAAGATGTTGACGCCGTAGTAGTTGAAGAGGTAGCAGCCGAACGCGATCAGCGCGAGGTAGGCGGCCTTGCGGCCCTTCCAGCCGGCGGTGGCCCGGGCGTGCAGGTAGCAGGCGTAGGCGACCCAGGTGATGAAGGACCAGACCTCCTTGGGGTCCCAGCCCCAGTAGCGGCCCCAGGCGGCCTCGGCCCAGATCGCGCCCGCGATGATCGTGAAGGTCCACAGCGGGAAGATCGTGGCGTTGATGCGGTACGCGAACTTGTCGAGGCTGCCGGCCGCGGGCAGCCGCTCCAGGACGGACGCGAAGCGGCCGGGCTCCTCGCCCTTGGCGAGCTTCTCCTCGTGCCGGTCGCGGAAGAGGTAGAGCAGCGTGGCGACGGCACCGAGGTAGAGGCAGGCGCCGGAGATGATGGCGCAGCTGACGTGGATCCACAGCCAGTACGAGTGGAGGGCGGGAACCAACTGGGCGCTGGCGGTGTACAAGACAGAGACAGCGAGACCGAGGTCGAGGAGGACCGTGGTGACCAGGGGGAGCCCGATCCAGCGCACGTTCTTCTTCAGCGCGAGAAGGGTGAGATACGCGCCGACCGCGACCATGGCGAAGGTCGTGGAGAACTCGTACATGTTGCCCCAGGGGGCGCGCTGTACGGACAGGGCGCGGGTGAGCACGGCGCCGACGTGCATCAAGAAGGCGAGCACGGTGAGGCCGACGGCGATCCGGCCGTACAGATCGCCCTGTTCGGTGCCGCCCGCGGCGCCGGGCCCGTCGGGGACGTCGCGGGTGCCCGCGGCGGAGCGGGTGACGATCTTGGGGCGTTCGAGGACGGCGGTGCCGCCGCCCTGGGTGCCCCGCACGGAGGCCTTGGACGAGGCTGTGGAGGCGGAGGCGGCGGAGTCGGCGGTGATGGCGGCGGCGGTGCGGCCGACGGCGCTGCGGCTGCCGAACACCCACTCGGCGATATGGGCGAGGAAGGCGAGGGTGTAGACCGCCATGGCCGAGTAGATCAGCACATTGCTGATGTTGGCCAGGCTCTCGTTGGTTTCGGCAGCGAGGTTCACGCGCGCGCTCCTTCGGCAGGATCAGCGAGTTGTGCGGTGTCGTTGTCCGGATTCGGCTCCGGTTCCGGCGCGGGCGGGGCCTCGGACTGCAGGGCCACGGCGAGGTCGGCGAGTTCTTCGGGAAGCTTGGCGGACTCGCTGCGGCCGAGCCCCGCCATCTCCACGACGGTGACGCCGTCCGCTCCGGTCACCGCGCGGACCCACACCCGGCGGCGCTGGATGAACAGCGAGGCGGCGAGGCCGATCAGGGCGGCGACGGCGCCGACGAGCGCGTAGTCGGTGCCAGGCTGGTGGGAGATCTGGAAGGTGGCCCAGGTCTTGATGCCGTCGAACTCCAGGGTCCCGGCGCCGTTCGGCAGCTTCATGGTGTCGCCCACCTTGAGCATCTTCGCGAAGGCCGACCCGTCGGACTCCTTGAACTGCTTCATCCGCGACGTGTCGAGCTGGTAGACGTTCTGCGGTACCCCGCCGTCGACGCCCAGGCTGCCGTGATAGGCGGTCAGGATCAGCGCCGGATTGTCCAGCGCCGGGAACTGGGAGAACATCGTGCCCGTGCTGAGGTCGAGGGTCGGCACGAACTGGCCCTGGAAGCCGATCTGGTCCTTCTTGCCGTTCTTGTCACGATAGTCCGGGACCTTGACCACCACGTTCTCGGTGAGGTTGACCCCTTCCATCGGCAGCGAGGCCACGGCGCCGCGGTAGGCGACCTTGCCCTGCCCGTCGCGGACCGTGACAACCGGGGCGTAGCCGTGGCCGAGCAGATAGACCTTGGAGCCCGCGACCTCCAGGGGCTCATTGACCTCGATCGAGGTCTTGTGCTCCTTGCCGTCCGCGCCCTCCCAGTAGGTGACATCGGCGCGGAAGGTGCGGGGGGTGCGCTTCTGCGGGCCGCTGCGCTCGTAGGTCGCCGTGAAGCGGTCCAGCTGGAAGCCGAAGGGAGCGAGGTCGTTCTTGTCGAAGAGGGTGCCGGACTTGAAGTCGTCGTACTGCGTCAGGTTGTTGACGAAACCGTCGCCCTCGACGATCAGCTTGCCGCCCTCGGCCTTGTACAACTGCCCGACGGCGAAGGCCACCAGCATCACGATCAGCGCGATATGGAACAGGAGGTTGCCCGCCTCGCGCAGATAGCCCTTCTCGGAGGCCACCGCGCCACCGACCGTATGGGTCCTGAAGCGGCGCCGCTTCATGATCCGCTGGGCGGCCTCCAGCACCCGCTCCTGTTCGGCCTCGGTCCGCCAGGTGGTGTACGCGGGCAGCCGGGTCAGCCGGCGCGGGGCGCCCGGCGGGCGGCCGCGCAGCTGGCCGATGAACTGCCAGGTGCGCGGGACGATGCAGCCGATCAGCGAGACGAACAGGAGGATGTAGATCGCCGAGAACCACACCGAGCTGTAGACGTGGAAGAGCCCCAGCTTCTCGTAGATCGGCGCGAGCGTCTCGTGTCGCTGCTTGAAGTTCTCCACCTTGACCGGGTCGATGCCCGTCTGCGGGATTAGCGAGCCGGGGATCGCACCGAGCGACAGCAGGAACAGCAGCAGCAGCGCCACCCGCATCGAGGTCAGCTGCCGCCAGAACCACCGGGCCCAGCCGATCGGCCCCATCGAGGGGACGCTGATCTCCTCGGCGGGAGCCGTGGACAGCTGTGCCCCCGCCGCGCCGAGCTCGCGCTCGTCGGCGGATGCGGCGGCCTCGGCAGCTTCAGCGGCCTCGGCAGCTTCATGCACGGTTCCGCTCCCCGTGGCGGTGTCGGTATCGGTGGTGGACATCGATCAGATCCCAACGTTGAAGCGCAAGGCCCAGGCCTGCATGTCGCCCATCATGCTGTCCCAGATACCTGTGAGCAGCAGCACCCCGAGGGCGACCAGCATGCCGCCGCCGATCCGCATCACCCAGACGTAGTGCCGTTTGACCCAGCCGAACGCGCCCAGCACGCGCCGGTAGGCGATGGCCACGGCGATGAACGGCAGCCCGAGTCCGAGGCAGTAGGCGACCATCAGCAGCGCCCCGCGCCCCGCGCTCGCCTCGTTCAGCGCCAGGGCGTTGACCGCGGTGAGCGTGGGGCCCAGGCACGGGGTCCAGCCCACGCCGAACAGGGCACCCAGCAACGGCGCGCCCACCAGGCCCATCCCGGGCTTCATATGAAAGCGGAACTCCCGCTGCCCGAAGCCCTTCAGCATCCCCATGAAAGCGAGGCCCATGACGATCGTGACGACCCCCAGGACCTTGGAGAGCGTCTCCTTGTGCTCCTGCAGCGTCCAGCCGAAGTTGCCGAAGAGCGCCCCGGCGGAGACGAAGACGGCGGTGAAGCCGAGCACGAAGAGCGAGGCGCCGGCCACCATCCGGCCGCGCTTGGCCTCGCCCAGATCCGTACCGGTGACGCCTGTGACATACGACATATAGCCGGGCACCAGCGGCAGGACGCAGGGGGAGAAGAAGGAGACCAGGCCGCCGAAGACGGCGACCGGCAGCGCCACCAGCAGCGCCCCGGTCAGGACGGTCTCGTTGGCGCCGGAGACGGCGGCGGCCAGGGTGCTCACAGCGTCACTTCTCCTCGATCAGCGGCTTGAGCATCTCGCGCAAACTCTCCTCGCTGAGCGGGGTGAGCGCGCGCGCCGCGATCCTGCCCTGCCGGTCCAGGACGATGGTCGTCGGGATGGCCTGCGGATTGAGGCTGCCCTTGGGGAAGCGCAACATGAGCTTGCCGATCGGGTCGTACAGGCTCGGGTAGTCGACCTTGAATTCCTTCTCGAACTGGATCGCGTTGGCGGGGTCCGGGTCACGGGTGTTGATCCCCACGAACCGCACCCCGTCCGCCTCGGTGTCCTTCGCGACCTTGACGAGGTTGGGCGCCTCGGCCCGGCAGGGCGTGCACCACGAGCCCCAGACGTTGAGCACGACGATCTTGCCCTTGTAGTCGGCGAGATCGAGCTTGCCGCCGTCGAGGGTCTTGCCCGCCAGCTCGGGGGCGTGCTTGCGGTCGCCCTTGGCGACGGTGTCCACGCCCCCCTTGCCCTGGATGAACTTGGTATCGCTGGAGCCACCCGATGTACCGCCCGCTCCGCAGGCGGACAGGGTCAGCGCGGCAACCGCGGCTCCGGTGGCCAGCACGGTTGCGCGACGGCGGGTCGCGAGGCGCCGAGGGGCGCGGCGGGCACTCATGTGAAAAGTTTCGCATGCGCCTTTCGCGGATCTTCGGCACCCCCCTCGGCGCCCTCCTCAGGCCCGGCTGGACCTGGACCGCCCGCTCAGGCGGCGGCGCTCCACTGCCGTCCCACGCCGAACGTGCGCAGATGCGCGAGGACCTGGGGGTCCTGGGCGTCCATCCAGTCCGTGAGCTGCCGGAACGACACCAGCCGCACATCCTTCCGCTTTTCGTCCGCGATGTGCTTGAGCGCCTCCTCGACGGCGTCCATATAAATGCCGCCGTTCCACTTTTCGAAGTGATTACCGACGAAGAAGGGAGCGCGGTTGGTCTCGTAGGCCCGCTGGAATCCGGCTATGTACGCCTGGGTTGCCTGTCGCCGCCAGCCCGGGTAGTTGGCGGGCGGGGCATTCGTCGAATTCCGGGACTGGTTGGCCAGGATGTTGTAGTCCATTGACAGGACTTCGAAGGAATGCCCGGGGAAAGGTATCTGCTGCAGCGGGAAGTCCCAGACGCCCTGCTTCTTCGACGGCCACACCTGAAGCCCGCCGGGCGAGCTCGCGTCATAGCGCCAGCCGAGCTCCCGGGCGGTCGGCAGCAGGTTGTCCTGGCCGAGCAGACACGGGGTACGGCCGCCGACGAGCTCCTTGCGGTAGTCGAAGGGCAGCGGGTCGAGGTCCTTGAAGCCGGTGTTCGTCCGCCACTTTGTGACAAACGACACAGCCTGGTCGATCTCGGACCGCCACTGGGCGGGCGTCCAGTTGGCGACCGTGCCGGTCCCGCCGCAGAAGTGGCCGTTGAAGTGGGTGCCTATCTCATGGCCCTCCAGCCACGCCTCGCGCACGTTCTGCAGGGTCATCCGGACGTGGTCATCGGTGAGATAGCCGATGTCGGAGGCGCCGACCGGGTTGTTCGGCGGCCGGTACAGGCGCTTCTTCGACTCCGGCAGGCAGTACAGCCCGGAGAGGAAGAAGGTCATGGCCGCGCCGTGGTCCTCGGCGAGCTTGCGGAACCGCGGGAAGAGGCCGTTGCCGACCTCCCCCGCCCCGTCCCAGGAGAAGACCACGAACTGCGGCGGCTTCTGACCCGGCTCCAGCCGCTCCGGCGCGGACGGCTGGTTCGGCTGCTTCCCGGAGTGCGCGGTCGAGCCGTCGCCGATCGGCCGGAGCGTCGGCCGCGCCTGCGTCGTCCTGCCCGGCCGGGGTGTGAAACCGGAATCCGACGAGGAGGAGCAGCCGGCGGCGGCCAGCGACGCCACCGCTCCCGCTCCGAGACCGAGAATCCCCCTCCGGCTGATCTCCCGCATCGTGTCCTCAATTCGCTCTCGCCGTAACCGGCGTCCGACGTCCGCCAGGTCCCGCGGACGCCCGTTGAGATGGCTGAGCGAATACTGAGGTTCCGAATCAGCGCCACCGAATTGAATGGTCGACGCGCTGTTTCCGTTCCATTACACGCCGGTACACGCCGGTTATGCGCCGAACCCCTTTGAGGGCGCCGTGGCGCCCTTCACCGGCCTGGCGCCCGCGAGCAGATGCGCCGGGACCAGATCGCGGGCCGGCTCGCTGTAACCGACCGAGACGATCTTGTCGCCGCGGTAGGTGAAGGAAGTGAGGCTGGCCAGGGTGCACTGCCGCTTGCGCGGGTCGTGCCACAGCCGCCGCCGCTCCACGAAACTGCGCACGATCCAGATCGGCAGCTGATGGCTGACGCAGACCGCCTCGTGCCCGCGCGCGGTGTCCCGCGCCACCCCGATGGCCGCCATCATCCGCACGACCTGGTCGATGTAGGGCTCGCCCCAGGAGGGGCGAAAGGGGTTGGTGAGGTGCTTCCAGTTGGCCGGCCTGCGCAGCGCGCCGTCGCCCACGCCGAAGGTCTTCCCCTGGAAGACGTTTGCCGCCTCGATCAGCCGCTGGTCGGCGGCCACGTCCAGACCGTGTGCCTTGGCGATCGGCGCCGCGGTCTCCTGCGCCCGCTCCAGCGGCGAGGCCACGACATGGGTGATGTCGCGCTCGGCCAAGTGCTCGGCGACCCGGTCGGCCATCCGGCGGCCGAGGTCCGAGAGGTGGTACCCGGGCAGCCGCCCGTACAGCACACCCGCGGGGTTCTCCACCTCGCCGTGCCGCATCACATGCACGACGGTGATCTCGTTGTCGCTCTTCGTCATAGGGGTCATGGGGCCCATCATTCAGTCGCCTCGGCGGCGGCCCGCGCCGCCCCCGGCAAAGCCTCCGCCACCCGCTCCAGCGCCCGCTCGTCGTGCGCCGTGGACAGGAACCACGACTCGAAGGCGGACGGCGGGAGGTAGACGCCCTGGGACAGCATCGAGTGGAAGAAGGCCGTGAACCGGTACGCCTGCTGCGCCTTGGCCTTCTCGTAGTCGGTGACCTCGTCCCCGCTGAAGAACACCGAGAACATGTTCCCGGCGGCCTGCACCCGGTGCGCGACCCCCTCCTTGGCCAGCGCCTCCGTCACCATCGCCCGCAGCCGCGCGGACGCCGCGTCCACCACCTCGTACGCCGCCTCGTCCAGCAGCCGCAGCTGCGCCAGGCCCGCCGCGGTCGCGACCGGGTTCCCGGACAGGGTGCCCGCCTGGTAGACGGGGCCGGCCGGGGCGAGCCGCGCCATGACGTCGGCGCGCCCGCCGAACGCCGCGGCCGGGAAGCCGCCGCCCATGACCTTGCCGAAGGTCATCAGGTCGGGCTCCACGCCGTCGAGCCCGTACCACCCGGCCTTCGAGACCCGGAAGCCGGTCATGACCTCGTCCGAGATGTACAGCGCGCCGTGCTCGGCGCACAGCTCCTTCAGCCCCGCGTTGAACCCCGGCAGCGGCGGCACCACGCCCATGTTGCCCGGCGACGCCTCGGTGATCACACACGCGATCTCGTCCGGGTGCGCGGCGAAGGCGGCCCGCACCGCTTCCAGGTCGTTGTACGGCAGCACCACGGTCTCCCCGGCCTGCGCGCCCGTCACCCCGGGCGTGTCCGGCAGCCCGAAGGTGGCCACCCCGGACCCCGCCGCGGCGAGCAGCGCGTCCACATGCCCGTGGTAGCAGCCCGCGAACTTGATCAACTTCGCCCGCCCGGTGAACCCGCGCGCCAGCCGGATCGCCGACATCGTCGCCTCGGTCCCCGAGGAGACCAGGCGCACCTGATCCACGGGCCCGACCCGCGCCACGATCTCCTCGGCGAGCGCGACCTCCCCCTCCCCCGGCGTCCCGAACGAGGTCCCCCGCGCCACGGCCGCCTGCACCGCCGCCGTCACCTCGGGGTGCGCATGACCGAGGATCATCGGCCCCCACGAGCACACGAGGTCGACGTACTCCCGCCCGTCGGCATCGGTGAGGTACGGACCGGCACCGGACACCATGAACCGGGGCGTACCCCCCACGGCGCGGAAGGCCCGCACCGGAGAATTCACGCCGCCGGGCGTCACGACGGCCGCGCGGTCGAAAAGCGTCTGCGAAACTGGTGCGTACGAATAGCTCACACATGCCATGTTGTCAGAGGCTGACTAAGAACTGCCGCCGGGCGTTTCACGCGACTGGCGCGGGGGAGGTCTCTGACACGATGATCGGGTTGCGCGGCAGGTGCCGCGAGTGGTCGGGTGGAGATATGCATCGCGGTGGCGAACTGGGTGAAGGGACCGACGATCGAGGTCCCGAGCGCGCCCGCCCCGGCCGCCATCGGCGCAGAGACGACGGCGGCGCACACAGGGGCGGGAGCGGTCGCATGGGGGTGACGTACAAGTATTTCGGCGCGCCCGACGGCGCGACCGCCGCCCGGGTCCCCATCTCCATGCGCCCCGAGGAGCTCGGCGGCGACGAGCTCGGCCATGGCATGTTCACCAAGATCAAGCCGGAGACGGTGGCCGCGATGGTCCTCACCGGCATCGAAGGCGTCCCCCTCCACAAGGTGCCCCCGCTCGAACTCGTCGTCCTCCACCCCGACTACGCCGTGGTCAAGCTCCCCATGACCGCCGTCGACCCGCTCCGCGGCGTCGGCGAGGAAGCGGTCGGCGCCGCCGCCTTCATCTGGTCCACCGTCCCCGACCGCGGCGGCCCCCGCGACGCCTTCACGGTCTACCGGCTGCTGCACGAGTGGCAGGACTTCTCCCACCGGCTGCACGAGGCGGGACACCAGCCGTACTGCCTGGTGTGGCCCTGACTTGGGGTTTCACTGGTAGCGGGCGGGGTCTTCGGACCTCGCCTTTTTGGTGCCGGAGAGGGGCCGTCAGGCGGCCAGGGCACATTGGTTTCATCTCTGCACCATGTCAAGCGGGACCAGCTGTCCGCGTACTTGCGGAAACCCAGCCGGGTACGCGTGAACGTGCCCACTCCGGCGTACTGCACAGCGCCGGCCCGTTCAAGAGGAGACCGCCCGGGGCCGGTCCTGTCCCTATGAACATTCCCGTTGACCGGTGTCTGCGGGGGAGCCTGGCGTGGCGCTCAGTGGCAGGAGGTGGGGGCGTTTTGCGGTGCGGCCGTCGCCGGAGGACTGACCGCGCAGTCGGCGTCCGAGCCAGGGGCCGAGGAATGCGGCCGCCCAGCGCAGTTCGGTTCCTGCGGCTTGCCAGCCCCCGGGGACTGTCTGTGGCGGCAGGGGGAGCGTCCAGGAGTCGTCGCTTCCGGGCAGGTTGATGGCTTGGGCGACGGCTGCGGCGATGCGCTCGTGGCCGAGGGGGCTGGCGTGGAGTCGGTCCGCGGTCCACAGCCGTGGGTCGGTGGCGACGGCCTGTCGGCCGGTCTCGGCAACCGTGACCCCGTGACGGGAGGCCGCAGCGCGGATGTGGGCATTGAGGTCGAACACGCGGGACCTGATGGGCCGGGCAAGGGGCGCGATCTTCCCCACGTCGGGGAAGGTGAGGGTCACCACGTGGGCCCCGGCGGCCGTGAGTGCGGCGAACATCTCTTCCAGGTGCCTGGCCACCTCTGCGGCGTTGAACCGGGGCCGGAGCAGGTCGTTGACCCCGGCGACGATGGTGACCAGGTCGGGTCGCAGGGCCAGGGCGGGCCCCAGCTGTTCAGTGCGCACCTGGCCAGTGACACGTCCTCGGACGGCCAGATTGGCATACCGAAGCCCGGGGTTGACGGCCGCGAGGTGCTCGGCGAGCCGGTCGGCAAAGCCCCGTAGGCCGACGGTGTCGTTCCCGTCGCCGAGCCCTTCGGTCTGGCTGTCGCCCAGGGCGACGTAGCGCAGGTATTCACCGCTTGGCATGAGTCGACTGCCTTTCCTTGAGGACGGCTGCGATCCGCAGGCACCAGTCACGGTGCTCCTGCTCAAAGGTCAGGCCGCGCAGGCAGGTCAGGTACGGCCCGATCCGCTCGCCTCGGCGTAGGAACTCCTCCTCGTCCGCATCGCCGCGCAGCTGCCGCAGCAGCTTGCCGAGAAGCTCGATCTTGGCCTCGGCTGCGGACGCTCGCTCTTCGAGCTGTTCGATCACCGGTGCGGTGCCAATGCGGTCGGCGACCTGGACCTTGACAAGCAGATCGTCGCGGATGAACGAGGGCTTCGATACGGCTGCGGCGAACTTCTCCAGCTCGGCGCGACCGGCGTCGGTCACCCGGAACAGACGTTTGTTGGGCCGGGTCTCCTGGACCACCTGCCGACCCGCGACCAGCCCTTCTTTCTCCAGCTTGGTCAGCTCGGCGTACAGCTGCTGGGGCGAGGCGTGCCAGAAGTTCGCGACGCCGACGTCGAACGCCTTCGCCAGCTGGTATCCGCTGTACTCGGCGTCCAGGATCGCTGCCAGCACAGCATGCCGCAAGGCCATCGAAGCAGCCCCTCCTCTTTCCTCGCCCGCCCCTACATCATACTCAAGAAAATGACTATTCACATCCTTGAGTATTGGGAGAGGCCATGGAGACTACCGAGCGCTTCCGCGCCGCAGTGGAGAAGGGCGAACTCGCCGCACTGGACGAAGCGACAGCCGCGAGCGGATGGTCCGCACTACGGCGGGCCTCTTGCGCGAGTACGGCGCGAGCGCGACCAGCATCGACCGGGTGCTCGCCCACGGCGGCGCACCGCGCGGCTCGGTCTACCACCACTTCCCCGGCGGGCGGACGCAGCTGGTCGAAGAGGCGGTGGAGCTGGCGGCTGCCCGATCGTGGCGGTAGCCGTGGAGACCAACGACGAGGCCCCGCACCTGGCCCAGTCCGCGGGCGCGGTCTTCGCCGGCTGGCAGGAGGCGTTCACGGCCCGCTTCCGGCGGCACGGCCTGCCCGAGGAGCGCAGCCGCAGGCTCGCCGCCCTTGTCGTCGCCGCGGAGGAGGGTGCGGTGGTCCTGTGCCGGGCGCAGCAGAGCATCGCGCCGATGGAGGCGGTCGCCGCGGAGATCCACGACGTGCTGACCCTCGCCCTGAGTATCCGACCGTAACCCTTGACCCTCGGCCTGACCACGCTGCTGGGCGCCTTCGCCACGACGACCTGGCAGTTCACCCTGGCCCGGTTCGCGCAGCGCGCGGCCAGCGCGGCGCTGCTCGCCAGCAGCCTGGGCCTGCTGGCGCATGCCTTCCCCAGCCCGCGACGCGGCCGCTTGCGGTTGACCGGCGTGTGGGGCGCGTGCGTCAGCGCCGGTATCGCGGCGGGCCCTGTCGCCAGCGGCGCCCTGCCCGACTGGCGACTGGTGTACGGCGTCCTCGGCGCCACCACGCTGCTGTTCGCGGCCGTCGGGGCTCGCACCCTGGCCGAGTCCCGCTCCCCGCGCGGCGGCCGTCCCGACCTGCTCGGCGCGGCCGCCTTCGCAACGGCACAGGTCTCCCTGATCGCGGCCTTGACTCTGGGGCGGCTGCGCCCACCGGTCTACCTGCTGCTCCTGACCGCCGTCGTCCTCCTAGCCCTCTTTGCAGCCGCGGAACGCAGGACCGCCACCCCGATGATCAGCTCGCACTCGGTTTCGCCCTGCACGCCACGGGAGTTCTGACCATGCTCGGCTCCATCGACGCCAGCTCCTGGCACCGCCTGCTGCCGGGCCTGATCGTCGCCGGCGTGGGCAGCGGCCTGCTCAACGCCGCCCTGCCCCTGCTCGCCGTGGGATCGGTGCCGGCGGCCCGGGTGGCGATGGGGTCGGGAGCGCAGCAGACGCTCCGGTACGTCGGCTCGTGCGCAGGCGTCGCGCTGACGATCGCGATCGTTGCGGGAACCGACGGGGGGTCGGCTCGGGGCGCGGACGTGGCGATGGTGGTGTCGGCGGGGCTGGCCGTGGTGGGGGCGCTGGTGGCAGTCGATCTTGCCGACGAAGGGACAGTCCGCGCCCACCGCCCTCGCCAAGGCCGGTGGGCAACGGCCATGCGTGCCGCTCGCTGAGCAGGTCGACGGGAAAGAGCACCGCGGCGTATGCGGCGCCACCCATGCGTCCGACCAGGGCTTGCCCAGCGCGACATCGACCAGCGTGCGCACCGGCCGGGGCTCCCGGGCGCCACACCCCGACCTCCTGGCGGTCACCGGCCCAGGGCTCGCCATTCGGGGGCGAGGACCGCCCAGATCTGCTTGTCGTAGCGCACGCCCTCGTACGGCCATGCCTCGCGTCGCACGCCCTCCAGCGTCATCCCGAGCCGCTTGGCCACCGCCGAGCTTCGGTCATTGTCGGCCCGGCAATGCCACTCGGCCCGGTGCAGCCCCCGGGACGTGAACGCCCAGTCCAGCAACGCGCCACACGCCTGCGTGACCAGACCGTGGCCCTCGGCGGACGGCTCCAGCCAGCAGCCGACCTCGCACGTACCGAAAGCGGCGTCGAAATCGGTGAACATCACGCCGCCGGCCAACACTCCCTCCCGCCAGATGCCGTACAGGCGGGCACCGTCAACGGCCTGGCGCTCGGCGTACCGCTTGAGCGTGGCCCGCGCCCCGTCGACGTCATCGGTGACGAATGTGGGCCCGACCCATGGACGAATGTGCTCGCGAGCCCGATCCATATGGTCGGCGAACTCCTCGGCATGCCAGACCTCCAGCGGACCGAGGCGAGCGGCGTCACACAGCGACAGCGAGAACACGAGCGGCCTCCCCATTCACATAACAGGCGTTACGGCAATGTACCGTGGCGGCATGCCACGCACCAAGGGAGATCACGAGGCCCGCCGCCGCGATGTCTCCGAAGCCGTCTGGAAGGTGATGGCCACCCGCGGCTTCGCCGGCCTGACCCTGCGCGCCGTCGCCGCCGAACTCGGCGCGACCACCGGTCTGCTGACGCACTACTTCCCCACCAAACACGCCTTGGTGGAGTACGCCCTCGACCTCCTCGAACAGCGCACGATCTCCCGTCCCCGCCGCCAGACGGGCAAAGGTCTGGCCGCCCTCAGGGACGCGCTGCTCGATATCCTGCCGCTGACTCCCACGGCCACCGACAGCAACCGGATCTGGGTCTCCTCCTGGGACGCCGCGCTCTCCGACCCCGCCCTGAGCACCGACTACGCCCGCAAGTACGCCCAGAGCCGCGACAGGCTGAGCGAGCGAGTGGCCGCGGCCCAGGAGCTCGGCGAGCTGCCCCCTGGCGACCCCGCGCACATCGCGGCCGGCGCCGGGTCCTTCATTCTCGGCTTGGTGGTCCAGGCCCTGTTCGACCCGGCGGCGTTCCCGCCTCAGCGGCAGGTCGAGCTCCTGGACGACTACCTGGCCAACCTGGGTGCCCGCACTGATCCGGAATCTTGAGTCGCTCGCCGGAGCGATCACCCCAGCCGGCACTGACCCCGTCAGGCTGAGGCCGGGGGCGGGACCTCGACGTCCGCCTCGGCGTGGGTGACGAAGTCGTCGGCCAGGCGGTGGAAGAGTCCGGCGAGCTGGCCCAGGTCCTCGGGCGACCAGTCGGCCAGGGCCATCGCCATGCCGCGGCGGCTGGCTTCCCGGATGCGCTCGACCGCGGCCAGGCCGGCGTCGGTGAGCTGGACGCGCTGGGCGCGGCGGTCGTCCGGGTCCGGGATGCGGATCACATAGCCGGCCTTCTCCAACTGCCCCAGCTGCCGCGTGACATGGGAGGCCTCCACGGACAGCCGGACCGCCAGCACTCCCGGGCGCAGCGGCTCGCTCTCGGCGATGTGCCGCAGGATCGCCACGGCGGCCCGGTCCAGGGACAGTCCGGCCAGGGCCATCAGGCGCTCGTGCTGCCGGGCCCGGCCGGCCAGGTAGGCGATGCGCGTCAGGGCGCGCTCGATCGCGATCACGTCGGTCGAGACGGGCGCCCCTGCGGATGACGGTGTGGACATGGGGCCACCGTAACAGCTACTTGACTGAGTCAAGCAAAATCCCACAAAGTTGCTTGACTCAAGTAAGTCCTCATGCTTGCCTGAGTCAAGCAAGTCAGCCCACGGCACCCCCGGCCGTGGGCACCCGGACCGGGGCCACCGAGAGCGGAGAGGGCCCCGACAGGCGCCGAACCCGTGGGGACGGGGGTCGGCGCGATCCCCGGGCCCGGCGGCCGGAACCCCCTGTCCGCCGCCGGGCCCGGCGACACCGGTGCCCCCGCCCCTTTGGAAAGAGAGCCCCGCCATGACCACGATGAAGTCCGTCCGGACCGGCGAGCAGCACAAGATCGACGTCGTCGACGCCGAACGCCCCGCCCCCGGCACCAAGGACGCCCTGGTACGGACCCGCGCCTGCGGTATCCGCGGCACCGACACCCACTTCCTCCAGTTGGGCGGAGTCCCCTTCGGGCCCGGCGGGTCGATGGTCCCGCTGCCGCTGGGCCATGAGCCGGCGGGCGAGGTCGTCGAGGTGGGCGCCGAGGTCAGGGGCCTGGAGGTGAGTGATCGCGTGGTCGTCGATCCGCAGGGCGCCCCCTCCGGGATCATCGGCTGCGGGGGCGCGCTGGGCGGTATGAGCGAGTACCTGCTCATCGAGGACGCCGTCGTCGGCAGGAGCGTCACCGCCTTCCCCGACACCGTGCCCTTCGACGTCGCCGCGCTCAACGAGCCCATGGCGGTGGCCCGCCACTGCGTCAACCGGTCCGAGGCGAAGCCGACCGACAAGGTCGTCGTCTTCGGTGCCGGACCCATCGGTCTCGGCGCCGTCATCTGGCTGAAGCTGCGCGGGGTCGAGCACGTGGTCGTCGCCGACGTCATTCCCGAGCGCCTCCGCACGGCGCTGGCCGTCGGCGCCGACGCGGTCATCGACTCCGCGGCCGAGGACGTCACCGCCCGGCTGACCGAACTGCACGGCCGGGCGGCCAACGCGCTCGGCCAGCCGCGGGCCGGCACCGACATCTACATCGACGCGGCCGGCGTCCCCGCCGTCTTCAACACCACCGTCGAATCCGCGAAGTGGGGCGCCAAGCTGGCCATGGTGGCCGTGCAGAAGAAGTCCGACGCCATCGACCTCGGCGGCATGCTGCGCAGCGAGCTGACCCTCGTCGCCTCTCAGGGCTACCCCACCGAGATCTTCGAGGTCACTCCCGAACTCGTCGAGCACCAGGAGCGCTTCGCGAAGCTCATCAGCCACCGCGTGCCGTTCTCCGAGGTCGAGCGGGCCTTCGAACTCGCCCTGACGCCGGGGGCCGCGGAGAAGGTCGTCGTCACCTTCGACGGGCAGCCGTAGCTCCACAACTTGCTCACGCCACTCAACCCTTTTGGTATGTCCTGTCCCCTGGAGGCCCCTGCCATGTCCGACGCCCTCGCCCGACCCGCCGCCGGGGGTTCCGCCCCGCCGAGGCCGAACGCCGTGGTGGCGGTGCTGGCCCTCGCCGGAATCGTCGTCTCGCTGATGCAGACCCTGGTGATCCCGATCGTCCCCGAGCTGCCGACGTACCTCGACGCCTCGCCGTCGGACGCCACCTGGGCGGTCACCGCCACGCTGCTCGCCGCCGCCGTCGCCACGCCGGTCGTCGGCCGCCTCGGCGACATGTTCGGCAAGCGCCGCATGCTGCTGGTGAGCCTCGTGCTGCTGGTGGCCGGATCGGTCGTCTGCGCGCTGAGCGAGTCCCTGGTCCCGATGATCGTCGGACGCACCCTGCAGGGCCTGGCGGCCGCCGTCGTCCCGCTCGGCATCAGCATCATGCGCGACGAGCTGCCGCCCGAGCGGCTCGCCGGCTCCACCGCGCTGATGAGCGCCTCCCTCGGCGTCGGCGGCGCCCTCGGCCTGCCCTCCGCCGCGTTCATCGCCGACCACTTCGACTGGCACGCCCTGTTCTGGATCTCGGCCGCCCTCGCGTCCGTCGCCCTCGCGCTCGTCGGCGTGATCGTGCCCGAATCGAAGGTGCGCACCGGCGGACGCTTCGACCTGCTCGGCGCCCTCGGCCTGTCCGCCGGGCTGGTGTCCCTGCTGCTGGCCGTCTCCAAGGGCGCCGACTGGGGCTGGACCAGCGCCACCACCCTCGGCCTGCTCGCCGCCGCCGTCGTCGTCCTGCTCGCCTGGGGAGCGTACGAGCTGCGGACCGGGCAGCCGCTGGTCGACCTGCGCAGCACCGCCCGCCGCCAGGTGCTCTTCACCAACCTCGCCTCGATCGCGCTCGGCTTCTCGATGTTCGCGATGTCCCTGGTCCTGCCGCAGCTGCTCCAGCTGCCCGAGCAGACCGGCTACGGTCTCGGCAAGTCCATGCTCACCGCCGGCCTGGTCCTGGCCCCGCAGGGCCTGGTCATGATGGCCATGGCCCCGGTCTCCGCCGCCGTCACCAAGGCCAAGGGCCCGAAGGTGACGCTGATGATCGGCGCGCTGATCGTGGCCACCGGCTACGGGCTGAACATCGTGCTGATGTCCGAGGTCTGGCACCTGATCCTGGTGTCCTGCGTCATCGGCGGCGGCGTCGGCTTCACCTACGGCGCGCTGCCCGCCCTGATCATGGGCGCCGTCCCGGCTTCCGAGACCGCCGCCGCCAACAGCCTGAACACTCTGATGCGCTCCCTGGGCACCTCCTTCGCCAGCGCCGTCGCCGGCGTCATCCTGGCCCAGATGACCACCGACTTCCACGGCCACGCCCTGACCTCCGAGAACGGATTCAAGGTGGTCATGGCCATCGGCGCCGGCGCCGCCCTCCTCGCCTTCGCCCTCGCCTCCTTCCTACCGCTCCGGCGAGCCGCCGCCGGACAGGCGGCGCCTGCCGCCACGGATCCGGCCGAGTCGGCGGAGGCATTGGGGACGACGCCGTAACGCCCGTCCGCGTCGTTGGGGGCCACCCGGGCGCGGCCGGTCAGCCGGTCGCGTCCGGGTGGGGAGTCCGCTTCGACCAGCGGGCGGTCACCACGTTCATCGCCGCGACGGCGCGCGCGGCCTCCTTGCGGTCGGTGCGGACCGCGTTGGCGAATTCGACGTGCAGGAAGGTGCTGTCCTGTGCCGCGGCGGCGCGGCCCTGTTCGTTGGTGCGGCCCTCCAGGGGGCAGGAGCGGACCCAGGCGCGGCAGACGGTGAAGTCCCGGGCGCGGAGGGCGCTCGCGAGCGTACGGGCGTCGGTGCGGCTTTCGCGGGTGGCCCGGCCGGTGGAGGCGATGACGTCGTAGTCGGGGGCCGAGTCGTCGGCGAAGCCGTGGATCTGGATGCCGGGGAGCCCGCGTTCGGCGAGTTCGGCGCAGACGGCGGAGAAGACGGTGTAGCGCCGGTGGGCCACGTCGGCCGCGTCACCGGCGCCCGCGTCGCGGTGGGCGCCCGCGAGCACGAGGGCGCCGCCGGGGGTGGAGCGCAGGACGCCGACGCCCAGTTGTTCGGTACGGGCGTCCGCCACCGGGTGCGGGATCTGGACGGACCACCGCACGGGGGCCGAGAGGTCGAGGTAGACGCGCCCCCAACCGCGCGGCGCGGGGCCGGTGTCGGTACGGTCGGCGATCTCGGCGTAGCGCCGACCGGTGGCGCTGTCGGTGATCGTACGGAGGTCGAAGTCCAGGGCGTCGAGGCGGGCCGCGCCCTGTTCGCGGTGGCCGTCCAGGAGGAGCCCGACGGCGCGGGCGACGCCCTGGCGGTCGGAGCGCTTGGGCGGCAGATAGCCGGTGTCCGCGCCGAACCGGGCGGTGTAGTCGGTGATCCGGCGCTCGAGGTCGGTGCCCGCCTTGGGGGCGGTGGTTCCGTCGTCGCGGCTGTCGCCGCGCAGGGCGAGGACCGTCGTCAGCAGGGCGGCCACGGCGGTGAGCGCCGCGACGCCGATGACAAAGCGGGTTTTCCGAGCGGCGGAAGAGGTCTTCGGGGCGGCGCGGGTGGTCTTCCGGGGGCGGTCGGCTCTCATGGTGGAGTCGGCTCTCATGATGAATCGGACGATAGCGGGGCAACGGGTTCCGGCCATCGATCAGCAGCGCTCGGGATCGAGCGATCTGACTCACATTTTCCTCTCCTCACACAACCTTCAACCCCTCTGGTTGATCCAATCCCCACGGGTCGCGTATTTACGCGCGGCCGCGCGCCCGGGGGGCTCGCGCGTTGGCGCGCCCTCGAAGCGGCGCGAACACCCCCACGCAATTCCAGAGAGGAGCCCCCGTGGCCGCTTCGGCGCCGAAGCGGCGGCGAAAGATCCGCCGACGGGCTGATATGTCGCTGATAGGCGGCATTCGTCCTCCCATAGCCGTACTCTCGGCTCTGCTCCTCTCCCTGGCGGGAATCACCGCCCTCACCTTCGGCAAGACCGAGAACGTCCTCGTTCCCAAGGCCGTGCTGACCTCCCAGCAGCACTTCGCCGAGGACGGGGCCGTCGCACTGCGCGCCTCGCTCGACGAGTCGGTCACCGACCTCAACCGCACCTCGATCCTCTTCAGCGAGGGCAAGCCCGTCTCCGCCGACGCCGTGCTCGACAAAACGGGCAGCGTCTACCAGAAGTGGAGCGGCACCGCGGTCATCGAGATCAGGTCGGGCAAGCTGCTCGCCGCCCGGGGCGAGACCGTGCCGCTCACCGTGATCGACCGCACCAAGCTCTCCGGCAAGGACGGCCTGGCGCCCCGCCTGGTCCGGCTGAAGAACGGCCAGACCCGGCTGATCGCCCTCGCCCTGCTCTCCTGGGAGGGCCGGCCCCAGCAGCTCCTGATCGCCTCCAGCAACCTGAAGGTGCCCGGGATGCGCCTGGCCGAGGACCGCGCCATCGGCGTCGTGGACGCGACCGGCACGATCCTCAGCAGCGACGGGGCCCTCGACAGCGAGCGGGCACAGCGCGAGCTGAAGACGTTCGCCACCACCGCCGCCAGGAAGTCCCGGCAGAACCCCATCAGCGCCAAGGAGCCGGGCGCCGGCGGCTACGCGGGCGTCAGCGGCAGCCTCACCGGCGACGCCTCGGGCGACCGGCGGACCGTCGGCGGCTACGCCTCGCTCGCCGCCGCCGAGCCGGGCGAGTCCACGGTGGCCAGCGACCTCGGGCTGAGCATCGTCACCCAGGTCGGCGTCACCGAGCGCGCCTCCCAGCTGGCCAGGCCCGCGTTCGGGCTGGCCGCCGCGGGTGCGCTGCTGGTCATCGGCGCACTCGCCATCGCGGTGCTGCTCGGCACCGTCCAGCGCCCCCTGATCCGGCTGTTCCTGGAGAGCCGCCGGCTCACCCGCGGCGACCTGGCCCGCCCGGTGACCGTGCCCCGGTTCGGCGAGGCCGCCCGCATCGGCGGCGCCCTGGAGCGGCTGCGGCAGCAGCTGCACGGGGAGTCCCCCGAGGGTGCGGAGGGCGCGTCCGGTGCGCGCCGCGGCCGGCGCCTGGGCACCCGCGCCCTGGTCGCCGTCTCCGCCGTGCTGCTGCTGACCTGGTCGGTCCCGCTGACCCTGCTGCTCAACCGCCCGGACTCCTCCGTACGCATCCCGACCCAGGTGGTCATGGATCAGAAGGCGCGCACCGAAACGATCGGCGACCGGGTGCGCCGGGCGCTCAACGAGGGCCACGCGGACCTGTCCGCCGTCGCCGCCCTGATCGGCGACCGCACCTCGGCCGACGACATGACGGCCGTACTGGAACGCACTATCGAGGAACACCCGCGCTACGCGTCCGTCTACGTCGTCGGCGGCGACGGCGAGGTGCTGGCCCGGGCCGGGCACGAGCCCCACCACTCGTCCGGCGAGCGCCCCTCCGACCAGCCCCTGAAGCTGTCCGGGCACGGCGGCAAGAAGCCCCTCATCCGCGCCACCGCTCCCCTCCAGGGGCGGGCGGGCGCCGCGGTCGTGGGCGAGTTCGACATCGACTTCGTCAACGCGCTGCTGCGCCGCGCCGGCCTCGGCCAGGTCCGGGTGGTCGACGCCAAGGGCCGGGTCATCGCCGGGAACACCGGCTACCTGGCCTTCCAGAAGATGCCCGGGCACCTGTCCCCACTGGTCGACGGCAAGCAGGCGCAGGCCAAGGTCCAGCGCGGCGACGACGTGCGGATCGCGGCCGCGGCCCCGATGACGGGCGGCGGCGTGGCGAAGGTCCTCGACTGGAGCGTTGTCAGCTGGCAGCCCGCGTCGCGGCTCGACATCCCCGCGTACACCCTGCAGAACCGCACCGTGCTCGTCGGGCTGCTCGGCCTCACCGCGGCGGCGGCCTGCCTGGGCTGGCTGCACATCGTGGTCGTCCGCCCGCTGCGCGCGCTCGCCGACCAGGCCGAGGCGCTCGCGGACGGCGACCGGCGTACCGTCCTCTTCCCGCGCCACCACGACGAGGTCGGCGCCGTCGTCCGCAGCCTGGAGCTCATCCGGCAGCAGCTGCAGGGGCAGCAGCGCGGGCGCGACGGCGCGCGGTCCCTCGCCGGAAGGAACTGAAAACACCGTGCTCTTCCTTTACACCGTGCTCATGGTGTGCAGCGCGATACTGCTGGTCGCCGGGGTCGTGGAGCAGCGGCGGCACTTCGCCAACCTGGACAACATCCCCACCCGGGTGCTGGTCAACGGCATCCGCGGCAAGTCGTCCATCACCCGGCTGTGCGCGGGCGCGCTGCGCGGCGGCGACCTGGTCACCGTCGCCAAGACCACCGGTACGGCCGCCCGGTTCATCCACCCCGACGCCACCGAGGAGCCGGTCTACCGCAAGTTCGGTATCGCCAACGTCGTCGAGCAGATCGGCATCGTGCGACGCGCCGCCGCGTACCGCCCGGACGCGCTGGTCATCGAGTGCATGGCCGTCATGCCGGCCCTGCAGGAGATCAACCAGTCCAAGCTGATCCGCTCCACGATCGGCGTGCTGTGCAACGTCCGCGAGGACCACCTCGCCGAGATGGGCCCCACCCTGGACGATGTGGCGCGCTCGCTGTCCCGCTCCATGCCGGAGGACGGGATCTGCGTCACCGCCGAGAAGGAGCGCCTGCACATCCTCCAGGAGGAGGCCGACGCCCGGAACTGCCGTCTGATCTACGCGGATCCGGAGACGGTCACCGATGAGGAGCTGCGCGGCTTCAGCTGGTTCACGTTCAAGGAGAACGTGGCGATCGCGCTCACCGTCGCCGAACTCCTCGGTGTGGAGCGCAAGGTGGCCCTGCAGGGCATGTACGACGCGCCGCCGGACCCCGGCGTGCTGTCGGTCGAGCGCTACCGCACCGACGAGGGCAAGCGGCTGCGCTTCGCCAACGTCTTCGCGGCCAACGACCCCGAGTCGACGCTGATGAACATCAACCAGCTGCTCGACCTCGGCGCGATCCACCGCCCGCTCAACGTGGTGATCAACTGCCGCCCCGACCGCGTCGAACGCAACGGCCAGATGGGCGAGATCATCCCCGACCTCGACCCCGAGCACGTCTTCGTGATCGGCCACCCGGCCAAGTCCGCCATCGACGCCATCCCGGCCTCGTACCGCTCGCGCGCCGTCGATCTCGGCGGCGACCGGCGCGACCCGGAGGAGTTCATGGCGCAGATGCTCGGCATGCTCGGGCCCAACTCCTCGCTGGTCGCCATCGGCAACATCCACGGCCAGGGTGAACTGCTCCTCGAGCACCTCGCCGAGCTCCCGCCCGACGAGTCCCCCGACGAGTCCCCCGACGAGCCCAGCGCCGTGACCAGTGCCGGGAGCAGCGCCAGGGCCGGCGCCCACGGCGCCGGCGACGGTGTCGGCACCCCCGCGCCCGCCGACGCCCCGGCCGATGCCGGGGGCACCCGGCCGACCGAGCCGACCCGGCCCGCCCTGCCCGCCCGGCCCGCCCTGCCCGAACACGTCGACACGATGCAGCTGTACGCGCCCCGCATCGACCCCTACCAGCGGTACCCGGAGGCGTACGAGACGCGCTACGCGCAGCGGCAGCACACCCCGCAGCCGACGGCGCACGACGGCCAGGCCCGCCCCCGCGGCTACTTCGAGCCCCGAGTACCGCCCACGCCCCTCATGGCAGACCCGCCCCCGGTAGCGGACCAGCCTTCCGTAGCAGACCAGCCCCTCGCAGCAGACCAGCCCGCTGCCGAAGACCAGCCCCCCGCCGAAGACCAGCAGTGGCACAGCTCAGGAGAGCCGCGTTGATCCCCTCCGTCCTCACCCCAGAGATCGCCGCGCTCGGTATCGCGCTCGGGCTCATGTTCTCGCTCGTCTGCTATCTGACGACGAACCTCTCGCCCGGCGGCATGATCACTCCGGGCTGGCTCGCGCTCACCCTCGTCGAGGACCTCCAGCGCGCCGCGATGGTCGTCGGCGTCACGGTCCTCACCTACGTATGCGTCCTGCTGCTGCAGCGCTTCGTGATCCTTTACGGCAAGCGGCTGTTCGCGGCGGTCGTGCTCACCGGCGTGCTGCTGCAGGCCACCGTGATGATCGCGCTGACCATCGAGTTCCCGCTGATGTACAGCAACCAGACGCTCGGATTCATCGTCCCCGGCCTGATCGCCTACCAGCTGGTGCGCCAGCCCAAGGGGCCCACGCTGCTGGCCACCGGCTCGGTGACGCTCATGGCGTATGTCGTCCTCACCGCCGGGATCCTGCTCGGCGTCATGCCGTCCGCCTGACCCCACCATCGGAGCCGACCATGTCTGCCAAGAAGACCTCGAAGAAACGCGGCGTGCTGCACGCCGTGACCGTACTCGCGCTGCTCGGCACCAGCGCCTATCTGACCGTGGAGCTGCGGAAGGAGGAGGACTCCAAGGCCCCGGCGGTGCAGAAGGTCACGGACGACCCGCAGCTGGAGACCAGCGCCCAGGACACCGGGGCCCGGACCTGGGAGCGGCTGAAGAACCCGGAGCGCACCGTGCTGCGCGGCTCGAAGGGCCAGGTGCTCGCCACCTTCACGGACGGCGCCCGCACCGCCACCCTCAAGGGCGCCAGCCGCACCTTCTCCGAGCCCGCCAACACCAAGTCCCGCGTGGTGACGGAGGACTGGGTGCGGCTGATGCCCGAGCCCTGGCGCCAGGGGGCGGAGAAGGAGCAGTGGTTCAAGGACTGGTTCAAGCAGTACTACGGCAGCGAGGAGGACGACATCTTCGCGATCGCCTTCCAGTACAGCCAGGGCTCGCCGGTCAAGAAAGACGACGAGGGCATACCGTACGCGGGTGACGCCGTCTTCGGGCCGTTCAAGCAGGACGGTGTGGACCGCCTGGAACAGAACGACTTCTACGACTACTTGGGCATCCCGTACACCTTCCGGGACGGCACCACGATGCAGCCGCGCAAGGACCGCTACCGCGCGCTGGACTGCTCCGGCTTCATGCGCATGGTGTGGGGATATCGCGCCCGCTACCCGCTGAGGGCCACGAACACCGTCGGGGACGGGCTGCCGCGCACCGCCGATGGCATGGCCCGCTCACAGGTGGGCACCGACATCATCAAGCTGCAGGGACCCTCGCCCTGGTACGAGCGCCCGGCCAACATCGATGTGCTGCAACCCGGCGACCTGCTCTTCTTCAAGATGGACCACCGCACGGGGAACCACATGGACCACGTCGCGCTGTACCTCGGCGTGGACACCGACGGCCACCGGGTGTTCATCTCCAGCCGCAAGGAGGTCAACGGCCCCACCATGGGCGACAAGGGCGGCGCCTCGCGCATCGACGGCAACGGCTTTTACGCCCAACTGCTCCGCAGCGCGAAGCGGCTCTAGCCGCCGACGGGGTCGGACGGCGGCGAAGAGGGGGTCTCGGCGGGGCCGGTGGGAAGGGCGGAGGCGGTGCTGCCGCTGAGGGACAGGGTCATCGCCACATGGCCCCAGTCGTCGCGCATCCTGACCTCCGCGGTGTATGTGGTGCCCGGCTCGGCGGACGCGGGAGGGATGAAGACGACCTCGAAGACACAGTTGCCGGAGGCGGACCTCGGGGGGCCTGGTTTCTGGGTGGCGGGGCATGAGGTCGCGCGGACACGCCAGGCGCTCGGGTCGCTGACGGTGAGCGTCTTCTCGTCGTCGCACTCCCAGTAGCTGGTCCAGGTGACGCTCTTGCTGTCCTGCTGCCCAGCCGCCACCGGCCCGAAGGGGTCGACGGACAGGTCGACGGGCGGGCACTGGCCGGGGCCGTAGGTGGGCTGCCCGGTGGTGGGCACGGGAGTGGTCGCGGTGGCGGGGGCGATGGTGGTCGTCGGGGCGGCGCTCGTCGGGGGCGAGCCGGTGGTCACCGTGGCGGTCGGGGTGGCGGAGGTGGTCGGGCTTGGGGCGCGGGTCGGGCCGAGGGTCGTGATGGAGCTGGTGGGATCGGCGCGGGGGCTTTCGTTTCCCGTGCCCGCGAACGCCACGAAGACGCCACCCGCCACCAGCAGGGCCGCCGCCGTCCCGATGGCGACCGGGTTTGCCGCGAACGAGCTCAGCGCCGACTTGCCGGCCGCGGCCGAGCCATGGCCCGCGGCGTGGCCCACCGCCTGGCTCGCGGCGTGGCCCGAGGCGGGGCCGCCGAGGTGGCCGGCGGCCGTGCCGACGCCGAAGGACAGGCCGGCCGCGACCCCGACCGCCAGGCCGAGGGCCCGTCTGCGCGCCTCCTCCTCATGGGTGAAGTACGCCAGGTCGGCGGCGGCTCCCAGCGCGCGGGCCGCGCCCGCGCCGAGGCCCAGGACCTGCCGCCAGGCCCCCCAGCGCAGCGAACGGGCCAGGGCGGGGGCCGTGAAGCGGGCGAGGTCGCGGACGGCCTCATGGCCGCCCGCGAGCGCGGCCACCTCCAGAACGCGGCGGATCACGGCGGACTCGGCGGCCAGGTCATGGCGCGTGGCCCCCCGCGCCCAGCCCACCAGCGCGGCGGCGAGGCCGGCCGGGTCCTGGGCGGGACCGGTGCGCTCGGCGACCAGGCAGGCGAGCCGACCCGTGGCGCGTAAGCCGCCGCCCTCCGGGGAGGCCAGACGCAGAACCTCCAGCTCCGCGACGGCACCCCGGTCCACTCGGGCGGCACCGGCGGGTCCGGCAGCGCCGGCTGGTCCGGCTGGTCCGGCTGGTCCGGCAGCGATCACGGACAGGAGCGCCGGGGACAGCGGCAGGGGATCGACGGCGCACAGGATGCGCAAGAGCTTGCCCGCCCCATCACTGAGCTCACCCGCCAGCCCAACGGCGAGCGCTCTTTCGTCCACGGCAAGCCCGGGAGGTCCGGCAGGCTCGGCAGGCCCGGCGGGACCGGCAGGACCACCGGGCCCCGCACGCCCCGCGGCGCGCAGAGCCGCGGCGGCCTGGACCAGGGTCAGGGGGTGGCCGCGCACGGTGGCGATCAGCCGCTCTGCCGCGTCCCGCTCATCGCCCCGCAGGGGGCGGCCCAGCTCCTCGGTGAGCAGCGCGAGCGCGGGCTCCTCCAGCAGCCCGTCCAGGCGCAGGGTCCGCCCCTCGGCCCACTCCTGGCGCTCGGCGGTGACCACCAGGACGTCACACCCGGGCGCGGCCGCCACCAGCTCCGTCAGGTCTTCGGCCGAGCCTTGGAAGTCGTCGACCACGACCAGGGCGTGGACCGACGCCATCAGCTGCTGTGTCACCGCGGGCGCCGGCTTGTAGTCGGGCGCCTCGTAGCACGCCTGGAAAAGCTCCTGGACGAGGTCGTCGACGGGCGCCCCGGCCGCCGGGAGATACACCACGTCCTGACCGCGGGCCGCGGCGTCGGCCGCGAACCGGCGCAGCAGTACGGACTTGCCGACGCCTGGCGGGCCGCAGATCTGCACCGGGTGGCCCTGCGACAGCCACCGCCGGAGCGCCGCCAGTTCCCCTTCGCGGCCCAGCAGTTCGGGCGCGCGGTGCGGCAGTGCGCGCCCCGCGGGGCGGGCGCGGCGGCGGGCCGAGGGCGGCGGCTCGCTCCGCACGGTCACCGAGGAGCCGCGCTCGGCGTTGATCACGACGTTGCGATCGCCGACGACGACCTGTCCCTCGACATCGCCGTGTACGTGGACCCCGTTCCCACCGGCCATCGGGCTGCCCCTCCCCCTAGCGCCAACCCAAATTCGAGTTATAGCAGGGGAATTACCCAGTTAGCCAGCAAGATTTGTAATTGATCAATAATGACCGTTGTAATGGGCCGTCGCTCTCATAAGAGCTCGGAATTTTCTAGGTGGCCGACCGGCCCCCCGTACCCTTCCCCCATGCTCGTCGCACGCTCCGTTGCCCTGTTCTGCCTGGCCGCCCTTCTGGAGATCGGAGGCGCCTGGCTGATCTGGCAAGGGGTGCGCGAGCACAGGGGATGGGCGTGGGCCGGCGCCGGGATCATCGCGCTGGGCGCCTACGGGTTCGTGGCCACGCTCCAGCCGGACGCGGAGTTCGGCCGCATCCTCGCGGCGTACGGGGGCGTCTTCGTCGCCGGGTCGCTCGCCTGGGGCATGGTCGCCGACGGCTACCGCCCTGACCGCTTCGACGTGGCCGGAGCGCTCATCTGCCTGGTCGGCGTGGCTGTGATCATGTATTCGCCGCGTGGTCGGTGACGACCTCGTCCGCCTCCCGGGTCACGCTCAGGACGCAGCCGGTGTCCGGGTCGATCAGGACCTCCCAGACCTCGTGGCCGCGCTTGACGTCGACGTCCCAGACCTGCTTCCTGGACTGCTCGTGCCGCGGGTCCTCGTGGTCCCGCTTCTTGTCCTCCCAGCTCTTGTGGTCCCGGGTCTTGTCGTCCCGGTCCCGGTCCTTGTTGTTGTCGGCGGTCCGCTGCTGCGGGTACTTGCCGTGGTTGTCCTTGCGGGAGTCCTCCTTGCGCCTGGAGTCCTCGCGCTTGTGGTCCTGGTCGTGTGCCTGGCCCTTGTTGGCCTCGTCCTCCTCCTCGCACGCGTCTTCCAGCTCGGCGCTGACGGCCCGGCCACCGACCTCGCACTCGGCGATCTCGACAGCCTCCTCGAGCGTCACGGGGTCTCCGCCGCGCTTGTGCTCGTCGTCGTGGCGTGCGCCCTTGTCGTGGCGGTTCTCGTCCTCGTGACGGTTCTCGTCCCCGTGACGGTTCTCGTCCCCGTGACGCGCCTCCTGGCGGGGCTTCGCGGCGGCGTCGGACTCGGCGGCGCCGTACGGCTGCGCGAGACCGGCGGTGTACTTGGCGATGCCGGCGTACGCCGGGCCGGCGACGGGGAGCGAGCGGTAGTCGTCGCCCTGGTAACCCTCGGGCTCGGCGGCGTTCTCCTCATGCATCGCCTGGCCGGCGGAGGGCTGCGCGAGGCTCCGGCTCTGGCCGCCGCCGTACTGCCCGCCGTTGTTGTGCTCGCGCCCGTTGTTGTGCTCGCCGTTCTCGTGCTCGCCCTTGTTCTCGTGCTCACGGCGGTTGTCGTGCTCACGGCCGTTGTTGTGCTCGCGCCCGTTGTCGTGCTCGCCGTTCTCGTGCTCACCGTTGTTCTCATGCTCACGGCCGTTGTCGTGGCCGTTCCCGTGCTGCCCCTCGTGGCCCTGCTGGCAGTTGCTGCTTGCCCCCGAGTGGGGGCCGGGGGTGGCACTGCCGGCCGCCCAGGCGGCCGTCGGCGCACCGGTGACGAGTGCCGCGGCCGCGATGGCGCCGGCCGATGCGACACCCCAGCGTCGGAGGGCACGACGGGGCAGCTGGGTGAATCTGATGTGCTGGGTCATGGGCTGTATTCACTCCTTGGCACAGGGGGCTCCGGCCTGGCAGTGCGCCGGACGCAGTGCACCCTTCCCCGGGCCCTTGCCGCCGTAGCGGATTTCGATCTTCAGTCCCCCGATTGGCGGCAAATCTGTACGTCATATCCTGCGTATGGATGACAAGCACATCGCACATGCGCTGATCCCGCCCAACACGTCGCCTCAGGAGGGCTGATGACCACCCGTACCGCAGTCGTCACCGGTGCGAGCAGCGGGATCGGGGCCGCGACCGCCCGCCGCCTCGCCGCCGCCGGATTCCGCGTCGTCCTCGCCGCCCGCCGCAAGGAACGCGTCGAGGCCCTCGCCGCCGAGCTGACCGAGGCCGGGCACGAGGCCGAGGCGTACGCGCTGGATGTGACCGAGCGCGCCGCCGTGGACGCCTTCGCCGCGGGCCTGGACCGCTGTGATGTGCTCGTCAACAACGCGGGCGGGGCCCTCGGCACCGAGTCGGTCGCGACCGCCGACCCGGCCGACTGGCGGGCGATGTACGAGGTCAACGTGGTGGGCGTGCTCAATGTCACACAGGCCCTGCTGCCCGCGCTGATCGCCTCCGGCGACGGCACCGTCGTCGTGATGTCCTCCACGGCGGGCCACGTCGCCTACGAGGGCGGCGGCGGTTACGTGGCCGCCAAGCACGGCTCCCACGCCATCGCCGCCACCCTCCGTCTCGAGCTGTGCGGCGACCCGGTGCGGGTGATCGAGATCGCCCCGGGCATGGTCCGGACGGACGAGTTCGCGCTGAACCGCTTCCGCGGCGACGAGGACAAGGCCGCCGCGGTCTACGAGGGCGTGGCCGAGCCCCTCACCGCCGACGACGTCGCCGACACCGTCGAGTGGGCGGTCACCCGGCCCTCGCACGTCAACATCGACCTGATGGTCATCCGCCCCCGCGCGCAGGCAGCCCAGCACAAGGTGCACCGGGAGCGCTGACCCCCTCACGCACACGCGGACGGCCCGCCCCGGTACGACACCGGGGCGGGCCGTCGTCTCGCGGCACCCGGGCGGGCGTCAGCCCTTCACGCACACCAGCTGCTTGAGCTTCGCCACCACCTCGACGAGGTCCCGCTGCTGGTCGATCACCTTCTCGATCGGCTTGTACGCGCTCGGGATCTCGTCCACGACCCCGGCGTCCTTACGGCATTCCACGCCTCGCGTCTGCTCCTCCAAGTCCCGCGTGGAGAAGCGCTTCTTCGCGGCGTTACGGCTCATCTTCCGACCCGCGCCGTGCGAGGCCGAGTTGAACGACGCCTGGTTCCCCAGGCCCTTGACGATGTACGAACCGGTGCCCATCGAACCGGGGATGATCCCGTAGTCCCCGCTGCCCGCCCGGATCGCGCCCTTGCGGGTCACCAGCAGTTCCATGCCCTCGTAGCGCTCCTCCGCCACATAGTTGTGGTGGCAGGAGATGACAGGCTCAAAGACCGGCTTGGCCTTCTTGAACTCCTTGCGGACGACGTCCTGGAAGAGCGCCATCATGACCGCGCGGTTGTACTTCGCGTACTCCTGCGCCCAGAACAGATCGTGCCGGTACGCCGCCATCTGCGGGGTGTCCGCGATGAAGACCGCCAAGTCGCGGTCGACCAGACCCTGGTTGTGCGACAGCTTCCGGGCCTCGCCGATGTGGTACTCGGCCAGCTCCTTGCCGATGTTCCGGGAACCGGAGTGCAGCATCAGCCAGACCGAGCCCGACTCGTCGAGGCAGAACTCGATGAAGTGGTTACCGGAGCCGAGCGAACCCATCTGCTTCACGGCTCGCTCCTGACGGAACCTGACCGCCTCGGCGACCTCGCCGAACCGCCCCCAGAAGTCGTCCCATCCCGGCGCCGAGAATCCGTACAGCTGCCCGGGGTCGACCGGATCCTCGTGCATCCCGCGGCCGACCGGGATCGCCTGCTCGATCCGCGACCGCAGCCGCGAGAGGTCCCCGGGCAGGTCCTCGGCCGTCAGCGAGGTCCGGACCGCCGACATGCCGCAGCCGATGTCCACGCCCACCGCCGCCGGGCATACGGCGCCCTGCATCGCGATCACCGAACCGACGGTGGCGCCCTTTCCGTAGTGCACATCCGGCATCACGGCCAGGCCCTTGATCCACGGCAGCGTCGCGACGTTGCGCAGCTGCTGCATGGCCACACCTTCGACCGTCGCGGGATCGGTCCACATACGGATCGGAACCCGCGCCCCGGGCAGCTCGACATACGACATGTTTTACTCATTCCCCCATAGAAGACCGAAAACGCAAAAGCCGGACCAAGGCCCCCGATGTCGGCGGGCGACCGGCGGACGTGGCGGCGCGTGCGATAGACATTGTCTGCAGGCCCCGCCCACGGGCGGCAAGCAGTTTTCCCTCTGTGTTCGCTCGGAGATCTTGAAGGGACGGGGACAGTGCAGCCAGCGCAGCAGCGAAGGGCGTACGTACCGGGTGCCGCACGGGCCGCCGCCGTGCTCGCCACCGTACTCGCCGCCATCGGCCTCAGCGGCTGCACCAGCACCGCCTCACACACGGGCCTCGACGACGGCAAGCCCGGCGACTCCGGGGCGCCGGCCGCCGCCGCGCCCGGCAAGTACCGCACCCTCCCCGAGGCGTGCGGCGCGGTCGACGCCAAGACGCTGCGCCAGCTGCTGCCCGGCGCCGACGAGGACGACCCGGTCTACGACGGCCAGGCCACCGTCACCTACGACACCAACCGGCGCGTCGGCTGCCGCTGGAAGCTGGAGACGGGGAGCGGCACCCGCTATCTCACGCTCGACTTCGAGCGCGTCGTCTCGTACGACCCGACGGTCAGCGACGACGACCAGGCGAAGGAGCGGTACGAGAAGAAGGCCACCGCAGCGCACGTCCCGGGCGCCTCGGACACCCCCAGCGCCCCCTCCGGCTCCGGTTCCGGGTCGTCGGACGAGGACACCCCGAAGGGGTCCGCGTCGGCCTCCTCCGACTCCGGGAAAGACGACGCCGGGAAGAACGGCTCCGGGAACGACAGCTCCGGGAAAGACGCTTCCAAGACAAACGGTGCCAAAGTCGAGGGCGCCACGCCCGACGCCTCCGGCACCGAAGAGCCGGGCACCGACGCCTCCGGCGGCGACTCCGACACCTCAAAGACCGCCGCGCCGCGCCGCCTGGACGACCTCGCCGACGACGCCTTCCTCGACGACCAGCTCATCACCAGCGACTCCGGCATCCACCGCGATGTCACCGTCGTCTTCAGGTCCTCGAATGTGATTGCCACCATTGAGTACGACCAGTGGTCGACCAACAAGAAGCACATTCCCAGCAGCGAAGAACTGCAGGTCAACGCCGAAGATCTGGCCCAGGAGCTGACCGGGCGGCTCAACGAGTAGACCGGTGGACGGGGTGTTGCGCAAGGCGCCCGAATTGGGCCGTGCGCGCATTGGCCGCGTACCGTGCCGTCTCATGACGAGGGCGGGACGGCCGCCCATCGACCGAGAACGAGCGAAGGACCCATGCACCGAACAGCCCCTCGACTCGCCCGTATATTCGTCAGCGCAGCCGTACCGGTGGTGCTCGTCGCCGGCTGCTCCTCCGGCTCCGACAAGGACTCAAAGGACTCGTCCAGCGCGTCGAAGTCGGCCACGCCCAGCCCGACGCCGACCGTCGCGGCAGCAAAGTACAGCAAGCTCCCGGCGGTCTGCCCGACCCTGTCCGCCAAGACGATCGACAAGCTGGTCCCGAAGGCCGAGAGCAAGAAGGGCAAGGAACTGCCCTCCGCCGACGCCAACCAGTCCGCCAGCTGCCTGTGGACCGGCCTCAACGGGTTCAAGTACCGGCAGCTCACCGTCTCCCTCAAACTCTTCAGATCCGAGCTGTCGCTGGGCTCCGGCGACAAGCGCGCCCAGGCCTACGCCGCCGACCAGGCCCAGAAGGCCACCAGCTCCGACGGCGCGAAGAACGCCAAGACGGGGCAGGTGTCCGGCATCGGTGACGCGGCCACCACCGTCAGCACGGAGTCGAAGAAGGACGGCGACGAGTTCCGGAACCAGACCATCGTGGTCCGCGTCGCGAACGTGGTCCTGACCCTCGAGTACAACGGCGCGGGCTACGAGGACGAGAAGACCCCGGACCCCAAGGCGCTGCTCAAGGACGCCCAGACCGGGGCCAGGGAGGTCGTCGCCTCCGTCGAGAAGGACGCCGAAAAGGGCGGCGCGAGCGGCGCGGGCAGCGCGGGCAGCGGCGCGAGCAGCAGCGCCGCGTAACCGCTACCGGCCGTCGGTCAGAGCCGTTGCGACCCCCTTCCCGTCCACCGCCCTTGACGTGTATGCGACGCTGGGGCGCCGAATGCCGTAGCACGGGGGAGGGGTCGCGGGTGGCCGCGATGCAGTTGACACGTACGCACCGCATACTGATCGGGGTGGTCGTCACCGGAGCGGTGGTGATCGCCGCGATCGGTTTCGCGGGCTCCTACTCCGCCGTGCGCGACCTCGCCCACGACAAGGGGTTCGGCGCCTTCGCCAACGTCCTGCCCATCGGGATCGACGCGGGAATCGTCGTCCTGCTCGCGCTCGACCTGCTGCTGACGTGGCTGCGGATCCCCTTCCCGCTGCTGCGCCAGACAGCCTGGCTGCTGACCGCCGCCACCATCGCCTTCAACGGCGCGGCCGCCTGGCCCGACCCGCTCGGCGTCGGCATGCACGCCGTCATCCCGGTCCTGTTCGTGGTCTCCGTCGAGGCCGCCCGGCACGCCATCGGGCGGATCGCCGACATCACCGCCGACCGGCACATGGAGTCGGTCCGCGTCGCCCGCTGGCTGCTGGCGCCCGTGCCGACCTTCCGGCTGTGGCGCCGGATGAAGCTGTGGGAGCTGCGCTCCTACGACCAGGTCATCAGGCTGGAACAGGACCGCCTCGTCTACCGCGCCCGGCTGCGGGCCCGCTACGGGCGCGCCTGGCGCCGCAAGGCCCCGGTGGAGTCGCTGATGCCGCTGCGCCTGGCGCGCTACGGGGTGCCGCTGGCGGAGACCGCCCCGGCGGGGCTGGCGGCGGCGGGCCTGGATCCGGCCGAGCTGACGCCTGCGGCGCTGCCCGCGCTGCCCTACGGGGGCGGGAACGCGGGCGTTCCCGGGGCTGCCGGTGCCGTTGGCATTCCCGGGGCCGGTGGGATTCCCGGGGCCGCGGGGGCGCAGGGGGCCGTCGGGGCCGCGGGGGCGGACCGGGCCGGGGCCCAGGAGCGTGAGCTTCCGCTCTCCTTCCCCCTGCCGGTGTACCAGCAGCAGGGGTACCAGCAGCCGGCCACGCCCGAGCACGACGGGCGGGCGGCGACCGGCTTCGAGCAGGCCGCGGGGCATCCGGCGGCCGGGCAGCCGCAGGCGCAGGCGCAGGACGAGGGGCAGCAGCCCCAGACCCAGCAGCCGCGGCCCGAGGCCCAGGCGGCCCAGCAGCCGCAGACGCAGCAGTTCCCGCCGCAGACCGACGAGGCGCAGGCCGCCGGGGCGCAGCTGACCGTCCCGGTCGGCCCGGGCCGTGTCCGCGCGCTGGGCGGGCAGGGCACCAGCAGCCAGGTCCCGTATGTGCCGGCCCAGCGGGGACTGGAGCCCTTCGGCGAGCCCGAGCTCTCCGAGGGAGCCATACCGCCCGCGAACCTGCCGGACGACATGCCGCGCGACGAGGCGTACTACGGGGCCTTCCGCCAGCACGTCACCAACAACGGCAAGTTCCCCTCCCCCTACCAGTTCGGCCGGCTGCTGCGCGAGAGGTACGGCATCACCGACCTCAACGACGGCGATGTGCGCAGGCACCTGGAGGACTGCAAGGAGCGCTACAAGCTGGAGATGGGGACCGAGTCCATCCCGTAACGCATCCATCCGCTACAGCGCGGGCGGGCCGGACTCCCGAGGAGTCCGGCCCGCCCGGCGCTTGAGAAGCGCTGACGCGCCTTGGAGGCGCCTTGGAGGCGCCTTGGAGGCGCCTTGGAGGGTTGTCAGGCCGCGAGCAGCTTGCGCACCCGGTCGGCGCCCACCGCCAGCAGCAGCGTCGGCAGCCGGGGGCCGGTGTCGCGGCCGACCAGCAGCCGGTAGAGCAGCGCGAAGAACGTGCGCTGCGCGACCTTCAGCTCCGGCGTCGGCTTGGCGTCCGCCGCGAGCCCGGCCTGGAGCTTCGGCACTCCGTACACCAGCGTGGTCAGCCCGTCCAGCGACCAGTGGGTGTCGAGCCCGTCCAGCAGCAGCCGCAGCGACTCGCGCTCGGTCTCGCCGAGCGAGGCGAGCAGCTCGGTGTCCGGCTCGTCCCGGACGCGGGTGCGCTGCTCGGCCGGGACCTGGGTGTTGATCCAGCGCTCGGCCTTGTCGAGCCGCGGCCGGGTCTCGTCCAGGGACTTGACCGGGTTCTCCGGGTCGAGCTCGCTGAGGATGCGCAACGTCTGCTCGTCATGGCCGGTGGTGATGTCGACCACCGACGCGAGCATCCGGTACGGCAGCGGACGCGGGGTGCGCGGCAGCTCGCCGGAGGCGGTGCGGGTGGCGCGGCCGTACGCGGCGGTGTCCGCCGGCTGGGCCGTGCCCTCGACGATCTTGCGCTCCAGGGCGTCCCACTCGTCGTAGGTCCGCTGGATCTCCTGGTCGAAGGCGATCTTGAAGGACTGGTTCGGCCGACGGCGCGCGTACAGCCAGCGCAGCAGCGGCCCCTCCATGATCTCCAGCGCGTCGGCCGGGGTCGGCACGCCGCCCTTGGACGAGGACATCTTGGCCATGCCGCTGATGCCGACGAAGGCGTACATCGGGCCGATGGGCTGCTCGCCGCCGAAGACCTCGCGCACGATCTGCCCGCCGACCACGAACGAGGAGCCGGGCGAGGAGTGGTCGACGCCCGAGGGCTCGAAGACCACGCCCTCATACGCCCAGCGCATGGGCCAGTCGACCTTCCAGACCAGCTTGCCCCGGTCGTGCTCGCGCAGCAGGACGGTCTCGCCGTGGCCGCAGGCGCAGGTGTACGCCATCTCGGTCGTCTCGTCGTCGTACGAGGTGACCGTGGTCAGGTCGCGCTCGCACACCGAGCAGTACGGCTTGTACGGGTAGTAGCCCGCGCCGCCCGCGCTGCCGTCGTCCTCACTGGCCGCGCCGGAGCCCTCGGCGGCCTCCAACTCGGCCTCGTCGACCGGCTTCTGCTGCCCCGCGGCCTTCTTCGCCCCAGCCCCAGCCTTGGCCTTGTCCTTGGTGCGGTAGCGGTCCAGCACGGCGTCGATCTGCCCGCGGTGGCGCATCGCGTGCAGGACCTGCTCGCGGTACGCGCCCGAGGTGTACTGCTCCGTCTGGCTGATGCCGTGGAACTCGATGCCCAGCTCCTTCAGCGCCTCGATCATCGGCGCCTTGAAGTGCTCGGCCCAGTTCGGATGCGGGGATCCGGGCGGGGCCGGGACGGAGGTCAGCGGCTTGCCGATGTGCTCGGCCCAGGAGGGGTCGACCCCGGCCGGGACCTTGCGATACCGGTCGTAGTCGTCCCAGGACAGGATGTGCACGCACTCGTAACCGCGCCGCCGGATCTCGTCGGCGACCAGGTGCGGGGTCATGACCTCGCGCAGATTGCCGAGGTGGATCGGGCCGGACGGGCTGAGGCCCGAGGCGCAGACGATAGGTTTGCCGGGGGCGCGACGCTCCGCCTCGGCAATGACCTCGTCGGCGAATCGGGAGACCCAGTCGGTCTCGGTGCTCTGAGCCACGGTCGGCACTTCCTTCCTTGCGGTCATGGCCAGACCATTGTCCCAGACGGAACGAGGCCCCCAAAGGTTTTCCACAGGGGGCCGAAGCGCCGGACAAAGCGTTGGACACGCCGTGAAATACTGAGGTGCATCCAACCATCTATCGGCACGGCATACCTCCCATGGCCTCGGTCCCATCCCTTGCCGCCACGGTCCACCAGCGTCTCACGGACGCCCTCTCGGCCGCCCTGCCGGAGGCCGGCGCCGCCGACCCGCTGCTGCGACGTAGCGACCGGGCCGACTTCCAGGCCAACGGGATGCTGGCGCGCGCGAAGAAGCTCAAGGGCAACCCGCGCGAGCTGGCCGCGAAGGTGGTGGAGAGCCTGCCGGCCGGCGAGGTGATCGCGGACATCGAGGTCTCCGGCCCCGGTTTCCTCAACATCACGGTGACGGACGGGGCGATCGAGAAGACCCTCGCCGCCCGCGCAGCCGACCCCCGCCTCGGCGTTCCGTACGCGGAGCGCCCCGGCACGACCGTGGTCGACTACGCCCAGCCGAACGTGGCCAAGGAGATGCACGTCGGCCATCTGCGCTCGGCGGTGATCACCCAGTTCGGCATGCTCATCCAGTATCTGATCGAGCACCCGCACGAGCTGGACCACAAGGCCGACAAGGACCTGGCCGCCTCCGGCGAGGAGGCCATGTCCAACCTGAACCGCCTCTACAAGGCCGCGCGGGCGCTCTTCGACTCCGACGAGGAGTTCAAGGAGCGGTCCCGGCGCCGGGTGGTTGTCCGGCTACAACGACATGCTGGCCGAGACCTGCCGGCTGCTGGAGGAGTCCGGCATCGCGGTGCGCTCCGAGGGCGCGCTGTGCGTCTTCTTCGACGACGTCAAGGGCCCGGACGGCAAGCCGGTGCCGCTGATCGTCCAGAAGTCGGACGGCGGCTTCGGCTACGCGGCCACCGACCTGTCCGCGATCCGGGACCGCGTCCTGAACCTGCAGGCCGACTCGCTGGTGTACGGCTGGCTGAACGAGAAGACTCACGCCTACCAGCTCGCCTTCGGCACGGTTCTCGGCAAGGGCGGCAAGCCGTTCAAGACCCGTGAGGGCGAGACGGTGCGGCTGATCGACCTGCTGGACGAGGCCATCGAGCGGGCGACTGCCGTCGTCCGTGAGAAGAGCGAGGGGAAGATCGACCTCACCGAGGAGGAGATCGCCGAGCGCGGCACCCAGGTCGGCATCGGCGCGGTGAAGTACGCGGACCTGTTTACCTCGGCCGCCCGCGACTACAAGTTCGACCTGGACCAGATGGTCTCGCTCAACGGCGACACGTCGGTGTATCTGCAGTACGCGTACGCCCGGATCCAGTCGATCCTGCGCCTCGCCACCGAGGGCCAGAAGCCGGTCGCCCACCCCGAGCTGCCCCTGCGCCCCTGCCGAGCGGGCGCTGGGCCTGCACCTGGACCAGTTCGCGGAGACGCTGCGGGAGGTCGCGGCGGGCCACGAGCCGCACAAGCTGGCCGCGTATCTGTACCAGCTGGCCTCGCACTACACGACCTTCTACGACAAGTGCCCGGTCCTGAAGCCGAGGGCGGCCCAGCCCAGGTCGAGAACCGCCTCTTCCCGTGCGACCTGACCGCCCGCACCCTCCACCAGGGCATGGACCTGCTCGGCATCCGCACCCCCGAGCGCCTCTGAGCGCTTCCGCGCGGCCCCATGACGGCGGCGCCGGACCAGGTCACTGGTTCGGCGCCGCCGTCATGCGTACTGAGTGAAGCCTCTGGTGGAGATCTTCACGCCGAGCGCCGGGACTTCGACGTCCTCCCCGTACAGCCCGTGGAGTACGCCCTGGTAGGCGCCATCGCGAGGGACGGTGTACAGGGTCCAGGTCCCGTCTCGGGGGTCGACCAGAAGATAGGCAGGGATGCTGCGTCGGCGTACCAGCCGACCATCTCGCTCGTGTCCTTGATGCTGTTGCCCTTGGAGACGACCTCGCAGATGCCAAGCTCCGGGATGGTGATGGTCATGGTGTCCAACCTCCCGATGTCACCTTCTCGGCCGTGAACGGCCGAGCTTGTACGCTCGGTCGTTCGCACCTCGTCGCGCTCCCGACTGCCCTCTACGACAGGACGGTCACGGGTCGCATCCACCCAGCCCCCGACAGGTGTCAGGGGGCCGGTGCGGGTGCGGTGACAAACACCCACGCCGGGCGTGCGCGATCGC
>NZ_JARAXF010000040.1:0-93388 GCF_033793745.1 Streptomyces sp. ME19-01-6
ACCCCTCTCGGCGGAACCCGCACCTCCCACCTCGAAGCCCTCATCCTCGCGGCCTGAGCGCCCGAATTACGCCTTTGCCAGCAGAGTCCTTCAGGCCGGCGCACTGCGCAAGATCAAAGGTAGAGATCGTCCCAGACCTGACGGAGCGTCACTCCTGCATGTCAGACGGCAGGGCGTACGCGGTCTCACGCGAACCGACACGCGCAATCGAACACCGGGATGACGCTCTGTGACCGCTCCCCAAGATCTGTGCCAGAACCCACTACTGCTCGATAAAGCCAGTGCGGCGCGGCGGTGGCGGCTCCCGCGTCGGTTCTTGATGGCTTCTTCATAGGTTCTTCATAGGGCCCCTCATACGTTCAAGCCCGCCCGGCCGCACCAGCGTCCGGGCGGTCACGAGTGGTGAGGGATCTGTATCCATGAAGGCATGTGCGCGTCGGCGGTTCGCGGCCCGGGTGTGGCCGGCCGTGGTGGTGTCGGTGGTGGCACTGGGGCTGACCGGGTGTGGTGGGGGCGGCGGGGACGGGGACGAGGTGGCCTCGGCCCAGGGCGGCAAGCGCGCGTCCGGTGCGGCGAAGGGCGGCGAAGGCGAGGTCGCGCGGTACGTCGAGGGGCAGCGCAAATACGCCGAGTGCCTGCGGGACAAGGGGGTCGACGTCCCCGACCCGGATGCGAAGGGGCGCATCGAGTTCGGCGATGCGCGGGAGTTGAAGGCGGACCCCACGTTCCGCCAGGCACAGGAGAAGTGCGCGGAATACTCGCTCCCGTTGCCCGAGGAGTTGGAGAAGGAGACCCGCCCGGAGCTGTCCGCCAAGGAGATAGCGACCAAGAAGCGCTACGCGAAGTGCATGCAGGAGAGCGGGGCCCCGGACTTTCCGGACACCGACGACGAGGGCTACTTCGACGAGAAGATGTGGGACCAGACGTCGGCGGGCGCCAAGCGGGCCACCCGCACCTGTGCGCACATCATCGGGCGCCCGGCCAACCCCGGCAAGGGCAAGGGCTGATGGGCGCCGGGCGCAGGTCCCTACTCGTGGGGGCCGGGGCCGTGCTCGTCACCGCCGTGGCGGTGGTGGGCGCGCTGGGGCTCGGCGGCGGGGACGGTTCGGGCTCCGGCGGGTCGGGCTCCGGGCGCGACGGCGGCACGGTGCGGGTCACGCGGGCCACGCTGGTCGACGAGACGGAGGTCGACGGGACGCTGGACCACGGGGCCGAGGTGCCCTTCCAGGTGCGGGCGGAGGGCACCATCACCTGGCTGCCGACGCCGGAGAAGACCGTGGCGCGCGGCGAGACGCTGTTGCGGGTGGACGAGCGGCCCGTCGTGCTGCTTTACGGGGATCTGCCGATGTACCGGGAGCTGGCGGTCGGCCGGGACGCGGACCGGCCCTTCCGGGGCCTGGACGTCCGGCAGTTCGAGTCCAACCTGGCCGCGCTCGGCTACTCCGGCTTCACCGTGGACGACACGTACTCGCAGCTGACCGCCGACGCCGTCAAGCGCTGGCAGCGGGACCTGGGCAGGCCCAGGACCGGCAAGGTGGGCATCGGGGACGTGGCGTACGTACCCGGCCCGATCCGGGTCGCGCGCACCAGCGCGCGGGTGGGGGGCCAGGCCACGGGGGACGTGCTGAGCTACACCAGCACGTCCCGGATGGTGACCGTCGAGGCGTCGGCCGGGGACACCGGCTGGGCGGAGCGGGGCCGTCAGCTGACCGTCGAGCTGCCGGACGGGCATTCGGTCAAGGGGCGCGTGGCCGAGATCGGCCAGGACGCCTCCCCCTCGCAGGGTGCGGGGGCCGGGGCCGAGGGCGGCGACGGGGGCGGCGACGCGGGCGGGGGCGGGGGCTCGGCCAAGAACGCCACTGTTCCGGTGCTGATCCGTATCAGCGACCAGAAGGCCTTGGGGAAGCTGGACAGTTCACCCGTGACCATCCGCTACGTCGGGCGCAAGCGCGAGAACGTGCTGACCGTGCCCGTGGCCGCGCTGGTGGCACTCGCCGAGGGCGGCCACGGGCTCGAACTCGCCGACGGCGACGGCGAGAAGAAGGGCAGTCGGTTCGTCGCCGTCGAGACCGGTCTGTTCGCGAACGGCAAGGTCGAGGTCAGCGGGTCCGCCGTACGCGAGGGCATGAAGGTGAGGATCCCCGAATGAGACCCGTCGTCACCTTCGAGGCGGTCACGAAGACCTATCCCGGCGGGGTCGAGGCGGTCCGTGACACGAATCTGCTGATCCGCTCCGGGGAGTTGGTCGCCGTCGTCGGCCCGTCAGGCTCCGGCAAGTCAAGCCTGCTGCACCTGATGGGCACGCTCGACCGGCCGAGCGCCGGGCGGGTCACGGTCGACGGCCACGACGTGGCCCGGCTGTCCGACCGGGAGCTCTCCGCGCTGCGGGCGCAGCGGATCGGCTTTGTGTTCCAGCAGTTCCATCTGGCGGTCGGGGTGCCGGTCCTGGACACGGTGGCCGACGGGCTGCTGTACGCGGGCGTGCCCTTGCGGGAGCGCCGGCGCAGGGCCTCGGAGGCGCTGGCCCGGGTGGGGCTGGGCCACCGGTCCGGCCATCTGCCCCATCAGCTGTCGGGCGGCGAGCGCCAGCGGGCCGCTGTGGCCCGGGCGGTGGTCGGGGAGCCCGCGCTGCTGCTGGCCGACGAGCCGACCGGCAATCTCGACTCGGCCTCGGGCGCGGCGGTGCTGGAGCTGCTGCGGGAGCTGCACGCGGCCGGTACGACGGTGGTGGTGATCACCCACGACCGTGAGCTGGCCGCGGCGCTGGACCGGCGGGTGGAGATCCGCGACGGGCGGATCGTCGCCGACAGCGGGGCAGACGGGGCGGGCGCGGCACGACTGGCGAGCTCCGCCCACTCGGCGAGCGCGGCACCCCTGGCGAGCGCGCCAACCCCGGCGCCCCCACCCCACCCGACAGACGCGGCAGCCCCGCCAGCGCCGTCAGCCGCGGCGGACGCGGCCTCCTCCGGGAGGCGGCCATGAGTCGGCGGGAGGGAGGAAGTCGGCGGCTGCGGCCCGCCCGGCTGCGGCCCGCGGACTTCGTCCGCCTGGGCGGCACCGGGCTGCGTACCCGCCCGCTGCGCGTGCTCCTGTCCGCGCTGGGCATCGCGATCGGCGTGGCCGCGATGCTCTCGGTGGTCGGGATCTCCATGTCCGGGCGGGCGGAGGTGGACCGCAGGATCGACCGGTTGGGCACCAACCTCCTGCGCGTCGTCCCCGGTCAGGGCGGCCAGTCCACGCAGGGGGAGAGCGCCCGGCTGCCCGAGGAGGCCCCGGCGATGATCCGGCGCATCGGGCCGGTGCGGCAGGTCGCCGCGACGGGCGCGGTCGAGGACGCCAAGGTGTACCGGAACGAGTACATCCCCAGCGGGCGCACCGGCAGCATCGAGGTGCTGGCGGCCGAGCCGCGGCTGCTGGCCGCGGTGGGCGGGAAGGTCCGTACGGGCAGATGGCTGGACTCGGCCACCGCCGAGTACCCGGGGATGGTGCTCGGCCGGAATGCGGCCCGGCGGCTGGATGTGCACACCCCGGGCACCCGGCTGTGGCTGGGCGGCACCTGGTTCTCCCTGGTGGGCATCGCGGATCCGGTGCCGCTGGCGCCCGAGCTCGATCAGGCGGCGCTGGTCGGCTGGCCCGCGGCCCAGCGGTATCTGGGCTTCGACGGCCACCCGTCGACCGTGTACGTCCGTACGGAGGACAGCCGGGTGACGGCCGTACGCGAGGTGCTCGCGGCGACCGCGAACCCCGAGCACCCGGATCAGGTGGTGGTCTCGCGGCCCTCGGACGCGCTGGCCGCGCGCGAGGCGGCCGAGTCGGCGCTGACCGGGCTGCTCCTGGGGCTCGGCGGGGTGGCGCTGCTCGTGGGGGGCGTGGGGGTGGGCAACACCATGGTCATCTCCGTGCTGGAGCGCCGCCCGGAGATCGGGCTGCGCAGGGCGCTGGGCGCCACCAGCGGGCAGATCCGGGGGCAGTTCGTCACCGAGTCGCTGCTGCTGTGCGCGCTGGGCGGGGCGGCCGGGGCGGTGCTGGGCACGGGCATCACCGCCGTGTACGCGGGGGTGCGGGGCTGGCCCACCGAGGTGCCGTTGTGGGCCACCGCGGCCGGGGTGGGGGTGACGCTCGCCATCGGGGCGCTGGCCGGGCTGTACCCGGCGATACGGGCCGGGCGGCTGGCCCCGACCCAGGCCCTCGCCGGGTCCTGAGCGGGCCCGGTCACCAGCGCGGCTGCCGCGTTCCGAGCCGGCCGGTCGCCGGCGCCGCCGCCGGGCCCCGAGCCGGCCGGGTCAGAGGGCGGGGTCGATGGGGACGGCGGGGGCGGCGGCCGTGGGGAGCGCGAGGGTGAACGTGGTGCCGACCCCGACCGCGCTCTCCACCCCGATCGTGCCCTGATGGTCCTTCACGATCTGACGGGCGATGGACAGTCCGAGCCCGCTGCCGCCGGTGGCCCTCCCCCGCGCGGCGTCGGCCCGCCAGAAGCGGTCGAAGACGTGCGGCAGGTGTTCGGCGGGGATGCCGTGCCCGGTGTCGCTCACCTGTACGACGGCCCCCGCGCCGCGGCGCGCCAGGGACAGCCGGACGGTGCCGCCGGGCGCGGTGGCCCGTACGGCGTTGCTCACCAGATTGCCGACGGCCTGCCGCAGCCGGTCCGCGTCGGCGTGCGCGTACACGGGGTCGCCGCCCGGCGTCTCGACGGTGAGGGCGACGCCGGCGCGCTCGGCCTGGGCCCGGTGGGCGGTGCGGCAGGTCTCCAGCAGATCGCCCAGGCGGATGTCCTCGCGGTGGTAGGTGAGCGCGCCCGCCTCGGCGAGCGCCAGGTCCTGAAGGTCGTCGACGATCCGCTGCTGGAGCAGGACCTCCTCGTGGAGCGAGTCCAGCAGCTCGGGTTCCGGGTCGACGACGCCGTCGCGCAGTGCCTCCAGATAGCCCCGCAGGTTGGCCAGCGGGGTGCGCAGCTCGTGCGCGACATCGCCGACGAGCCTGCGCTGACGCTCCTCGCTGGCCTGCAGCGATTCGGCCATGCGGTTGAAGGACCGGCCGAGTTCGGCGATCTCGTCCCGGCCGGTCACGGGCACCCGCCGGGCCAGGTCGCCCTCACCGAGGCCGTGGGAGGCCGCGGTCAGGGCGCTGACGGGGCGGAGCACCGTCCGGCTGAGCAGCAGCGCGCCGAGGATGGCCGCCACCGCGACGGCCACGGCCACCGTGACCGCGGGCGCGGCGGCGAGGGCGGACGGCGGCTCGTCGAGGGCGCCGAGGCGGACTTCGAGCGGCGCCGGGGCGGCGTCGCTGATCTGCTCGGCGAAGATCCGCTGGAGGCAGGGGATGATCCCCTCGTCCGTGGCCGACACACAGGGCCTCGCGGCCTTGTCGTACCGGGTGAACTGCGCCGGTGTCGGCTCAGGCCGCTGACAGGATCCGCGCGACGCCGATGTGCCGCCGCTTCCCGTCTTCCGGCCCGCCGAGTACGTCGGCACGCCATGGTCGTCCCGCCCGACCGTCACCTCGAAGCCGTTGCGGGTCAGACACGCCGCGTACGCCGTCCCGGAGCGGTATTTGGAGATCTCGGTGATGGTGAACTTGAACGCCGCCACCGGAACCAGCCCGTCGGGCAGTCGCAGCCCGGGGCGCGGGTCCACCAGGAGCGGCGCGCCCGGGCCGGTCCTGCGGGGCTCACGGCCCATCAGGACGTCCGAGTCGGCCAGCGGCGCTCCGGAGCCGGTCGCGATGGTGACCCGTATGCGCTGCCCGGTGTCGGCGGACAGCTCGCGCACGGCGGACCCGACGCCGTCCCAGGTGCCGTGCCGCAGGCCGTACTGGCGCAACTCGCTCGTGACGCGGTTGATGTCGGCGCGGTCCGCGGCGGCGGTCTCGTTCGCCTGCCGCGATGCCTGGCGCAGCGTCAGCCAGGCGGTGGCCACGGTCGCGGCGACCACGAGCAGCATGACCAGGGCGAGCGCCCGCAGCCGGAAGCTCATCGAGCTGAGCCCGGGGCCGGGTCCGGGCTCGGGCTCGGGCTCGCATCCGCCAGCCGATAACCACGCCCGTAGACGGTCTCCACCATGCGGGGCGCACCAGGCCCGCGCTCCAGCTTGCGGCGCAGGTTCATCACATGCGCGTCCACGGTGCGCTCCAATACGTTCTGCTCGAAGCCGAAGACCCGGTCGATGATCTGCGCCCGGGTGAAGGCACGCCCCGGCTCGCCCGCCAGCAGGGCCAGGACGGCGAATTCCTTGCCGGTCAGCCCGATCACCTCGCCCGCCAGCCGCACCTCGAAGCGCGCGGTGTCGATCTCCAGCGCCCCGGCCCGGATGACCGTCGGCTCCCCCGCGGCGGCCCGGGACCGCCGCAGCAGGGCCCGGACGCGGGCGGTCAGCTCCCGGGGGCTGTACGGCTTGGTCATGTAGTCGTCGGCGCCGAGGTCGAGTCCGAGGAGCATGTCCTCCTCAGTGGAGCGCGCGGTCAGCAGCAGGATCGGGACCTGGGACTCGGTGCGCAGGATGCGGCACACGTCCAGGCCGTCGACCTGCGGCATCATCACGTCGAGCACGATGAGGTCGGGGCGGGAGGCCCTGGCCCGGTCGATCGCCGAGCGGCCGTCGTGGACGATCTGGACGGCGTTCCCCTCCCGCTCCAGATAGATCCGGATCAGCCGCGCCTGTTTCTCGTCGTCTTCGGCGACCAGGATGCGCGCGCTCAACAGCCCCCCTCAGATCCCCTCAGATCCCCCTCGGCCGTGATCAGGTTCTGTTGACGACCGCCGACTGGGGCCGGATCGGCAGCCTGTTGACCGGGCGGCCGGACGCCGAGCGGACCGCGGCGGCCACCGCCGCCGGGGTGGTGACCACCGGCACCGCGCTGGCGGCCTTGGCGCCGAAGGGGGCGACCACGTCCCGTTCCTCGACGAGTTTGGCGATGCGGATGTCGGGGACGTCCACGGCGGTCGGCAGGGTGTAGCCGGTGAGGTCCGGGTGGCGGACCACGCCGCGGGAGGTGCGCAGGTTCTCGGTGAGAGCCGCGCCGATGCCCTGGGCGACGCCCGCCTCGATCCGGGCCGCCAGCTGGCGGGGGTTGAGCACCCGGCCCACGTCCTGGGCGACCGTCATGTCCACCACCCGCACCGCGCCGATCTCGATGTCGACGTCGACCACGGCGCGGATCGCGCAGAAGGCGAGGCCGACGAACGCGTCGCCCTGGCCCGTCTCGTCCAGCGGCTCGGTGGGGTGCGGGCGGCACTGCGCGGTGGCCCACAGCTCCTTGCCCTCCAGGGCCTCGTCGACGGTGGTGCTGAGCACCCCGTCGTACGAGGTGATCTTGCCGTCGGCGATGGTCAACAGCTCCGTCGACATGCCGAACTTGTGCGCGAGCGGCTGCAGCAGCTGGGTGCGGACCATCTTCGCGGCCCGCTCGACCGCCCCGCCCGACACCCAGGTGTGGCGGCCGCGCGACGCCGGGCCGGCCGGGGGCTGGTCCGTGTCGACCGGCGCGACATGCACCTCCTCGATGCCGAGGACGTCCTGGACGATCTGGCGGGCCAGGGTGGTGAAGCCCTGGCCGGTCTCGACGGCCGCGCAGATGACGGTGGCCACCGAGCCGACGACCTTGACCGTGGCCGTGGAGACCTCGTCGGCCCCCTCGGCGCCGAGCATGTGCACCATGCCCAGGGCGTAGCCGACGCCGCGCCGCACCGCGCCCGGCTCGCCCGCGCCCTCGGGACCGCCGGGCAGCAGCCACTCCTCCTCGGGGTCGTCCTTGGGGAGCGGCGGCAGCGGGGCGTCCCGCACGGCGCGCAGCAGTTCGGCGACCGGGGCCGGACAGGTGACGGTCTGGCCGGTGGGCAGCAGATCGCCGGTCGCCATGGCGTTGCGCAGCCGGATCTCGGCGGGGTCGAGGCCCAGCTTGGCCGCCAGCTTGTCCATCTGGCCCTCGTACGCGGCGCACACCTGCATCGCGCCCTCGCCGCGGACATGGCCGGAGGGCGGGTTGTTGGTGCGCACCGCCCAGCCCTCGATGAACGCGTGCGGCACGACGTACGGGCCGCAGGCGAAGGACACCGCGGCGGCCAGCGCGTCCGCGGAGGAGTCGGCGTACGCGCCCGCGTCCAGCAGGATCTGCGCCTCGACCTTCACCAGCTTGCCCTCGGCGTCGGCGTGGTGGCGGTAGCGCAGCAGCGTCGGGTGGCGGTGGGCGTGGCCGAGGAAGGACTCCTCGCGGGTCGCGGCCAGCTTGACCGGGTGGCCGGTGCGCAGCGCGAGCAGCCCGAGCGGCAGCTGCATGCCGGGGTCCTCGCGCTCGCCCATGGCGCCCGGCACGCCCGTGACCACGACCTTGACCCGCTCCGGCTCCAGGCCGAAGCAGGCGGCGGCCAGGTCGCGGTCGGCGTGCGGGTCGGTGGAGGCCGTATAGATCTCCACGCCGCCGTCGGGGCGGGGCACGGCCAGGCCCGCCTCGGCGCCGATGGGCGCCGGGTCCTGACGGCCGATCCGGTACAGGCCCTCCGCGATGACCTCGCCGACCACGTCCGGGTCGCCGAAGCGCAGCGGGATGTGGCGGACCAGATTGCCGTCGGGGTGCAGCGGCTCGGCGGCGAACGCCTGCTCGGGGTCGGTGACCGGCTCCAGGACCTCGTACTCGACGGCGATGGCCGCGGCGGCCAGCCGGGCGGTGTCGGGGTGGTCGGCGGCGACCGCGGCGATCGGCTCGCCGTGGTGGCGGACCAGGTCCTTGGCGAAGACGGGGCGGTCGGCGACGCGGCGGCCGTGCGCGGCGTCGCCGGGCACGTCGGCGTGGGTCACCACGGCCCGTACGCCCGGCATCTGGGCGGCGGACGCGGTGTCGATGGAGACGATGCGGGCGTGCGGGTGCGGGGAGCGCAGCACGGCGGCCCACAGCAGCCCCTCGGCCCACAGGTCGGCGGCGTACGGGAAGGTGCCGGAGGTCTTGGCCGCCGAGTCCGCGGGCTGCAGCGACATCCCGAGGCCGATGGTCGGCGGCTCCTTGGGCGTGAGGGGGACTCCGGCGGCGGGGGTTGCGGTGGCGGCGCCGGTGCCGTCCGCGATTCCAGTCATGCCGTCGCCCTCCCGCTGCCCGTGCCGCTGCCGTCGAAGCCCCCGTCGCCGGTGCCGTTCATGCCCGGCGGGCCCGCCTGGTGCGGAATGCGGGCGGCGGCGTCCTGCCCGCCGTCCGGCGCCGCGTCCTCCTCCGCGGCGGCCGCGGCCGCCGCCTCCCGGCCCGCGACGACCTCGCGGACCGCGCCCACCACCCCGCGGTAGCCGGAGCAGCGGCACAGGTTGCCGCTGATCGCCTGCCGGGTCTGCAGGTCGGTCGGGGAGTGGTTGCCCTCCAGCAGGTCGTGCACGGTCATGGCCATCCCCGGCACGCAGAACCCGCACTGCACCGCCCCGCAGGCGGCCAGCGCGCGCTGCACGTCCGAGGGCTGCCCGTCCACGGCCAGGCCCTCGATCGTACGGACCTCACAGCCCGCGGCGGTCGCGGCGGGCACCAGGCACGAGGCGACCAGCCGCCCGTCGACCTGGACGGAGCAGGCCCCGCACTCGCCCTGCGAGCAGCCGTCCTTGGCCCCGGCCAGGCCCAGGCGCTCGCGCAGCACGTACAGCAGCGACTCGCCGATCCAGGCGTCGGTGACGGGGCGGTCGGTGCCGTTGACGTGCAGGACGTAGGAGGCGCTGGGGTGCTCGCTGTCGGCCTGGGGGGCCGTGTCGAGGGCCGTGTCGGGGTCCGTGTCGAGGGCCGTGTCGGGGTCCGCTTGGGCGTCGGCGTCCGCTGTGTCCGCCAGATCGGCCGCGGCGGTGGGCTGCTCCTCGCCGTCGGCGGGCTCGGCGTCCGCGGCGCCTTCGACGTCCTCGACCGACGGGTCGGTTTCGACTCCGGCTCCGGGGAGGGACGCGCCGTGGCCGTCCAGCGCCAACTCGGCCGATTCCCCGGCCTGTACGGGGTCGGTGGGCGCCTGCGGGGCCTGGGGAACCTCAGCCGCCTCAAGCGCCTCAGGGACGAGCCCCTCGGCCTCGGCCACGACACCGTGCGGCGGGGTCGCCTGGGCCGCGTGACCCTCGGCCCCGACCGGGCCGTCATGGCCGTCGTAGCCGTCGTCCATGAACCCGCCCCGGGCGCCCACGGGCGCCACGCCGTGCGGCGGGGTCGCCTGGCCCGCGTGACCGTCGGCCCCGGCCGGGCCGCCCTGGCCGCCGTGCGTCAACTCTTCGGGCCAGTCGTCCACCTCGGGCACCTCGGTGCCCGCCGCCGGAGTGGACAGCGCGCCGGACGCGGCGCTGCCGTGCGGCGGGGTGGGCACGCCGGAGTGCTCGACGGGCACGTCGGCGCCCCCGGGGAGCCTCAGGCGCCGCCGTGCGGGGCCCCTGCCTGTCTGCGTCGGGGCCGCGGGGCCGCCACGGACGGCGTGGTCGCCGAGCACGTACTCGCCGGAGTCCTCGGCGGCGGCGTCGTCACCGGCGACCGGAATCGACCACTGACCGGGCTGGCCGTGCTGCTGACCGGGCTGGCCCGGCTGCTCCGGCCGACCCTGCCGCTGGTCGTGGTGCGGGCGCTGGTCCTGGTGCGGGCCCTGCTGCTCCGGCGCGCCGTCCGCGAAGGGCATCGTCCACTGCGCGGTGTCATGCGCGCCGTACGGACGCGTCGCCGGGCCGGTGCGGTCGTCGATTGGGTATGCGCCGGTCTCGTCGACGCCCTCGTCACCCGCGGCCGGGACGGTCCACTGGCCGCCGGGCGACTCGGGCACCTGCCACTGGGCCGCGGCCGCCGGGTCGTTCACCTGGTAGACGCCGGTCTCGTCGACGCCCTCGTCGGCGGCGAACGGGATCGACCACTGGGCGGTCTGGCCGGGCTGCCCCGGCTGCCCCGGGTGTTGCCCCGCGCCGGGCAGGTGCCACTGCGCGGTCGTGTGCGGGCCGTGCGGGTCATGCGAGCCGTGCGGGTCCTGGTGTTCCCCGTACGCGTACTCGCCCGAGTCGCCGGATCCGCCCGCCGGGTCGCCGCCCGGGCCGGGCTGGACCCACTGCCCGGAGTCGTCGGCGCCGGAAGCCATCGGCACGGCCCAGTGCCCGGTCCCGGAAGGGTCGGCGGGCGCGCCGGGCCCGTGGGCCGTCGGCTGCCACTGGCCGCCCTGCGAGGGCGCGCCGGGCCCGCCCGTCACGGGCGGCGGGGTATAGCCGGTGCCGGGGGCCGCGAGCGGGTCCCATCCGCCCGTGTGGGCGGCCGGGTCCTGGTGCGAGTGGTCGGGCGGCAGCTGCAGGAAGCCGGTGGCCTCCGCGTCGTACTCGGGGCCGTGCGGCATCGGCTGCCACCCGCTCCCGGGTTCCGGCCGGTGCGGCTGCTGTTCGTCACTCACGCGAGTGCCCTCCCCAATGCTCGGCGGGCCAAGGCTGACACCGTACGCCTCAGATGGATGGCGGCGGGCGGCAGGGGCACCGGCTCGGAGCCGTCCGCCGGCGGAGCCGGGTCGGGAATGCAGGCGGCGGCGACGTACTCGCCGAAGGCCACGGTCACCTGCGGGTCCAGGCGCCCCCGGTCGCCGTCCCAGTCGATGAGCGAGGCGACCCAGCGCTCGGCCTCCAGCGGACGCAGCGGCATGGGCGCGACCGCGCCGACCGCGCAGCGCACGCCCCGCCGCGCCGGGTCCAGGACGACGGCGACCGAGGCCGTGGCCCGGCCCGGGCCGGTGCGCCCGGTGGCCTTGAGGAACGCCTGGGGGGCGTGCAGGATCGGCACGCGTACGAAGCCGACGAGTTCGCCGGGCCCCAGCATCTCGACACCGGCCAGCAGATGGCTGACCGGAATCTCACGGCGCGAGCCTTCGGGCCCGGCGATGACGACCGTGGCCTCCAGCGCGGCGAGCACCGGCAGCGCGTCGCCCGTGGGGGCGGCGGTGACGATGTTGCCGCCGAGCGTGCCGGCGTTGCGGATCTGCGGCGGCCCGGCGGCGCGCGCGGCGGCGGCCAGCGCCGGGATGAGCGCGGCGAAGTCGGGGCGGCCCATGCGGGCGTGGGTGAGTCCGGCGCCGAGCAGGGCGTGGCCGTCCAGGTAGCGCCAGCCGCGGATCTCGCTGATCCGGCCGAGGCCGACGAGAGCGGCGGGCCGCAGCAGCCCGGAGTTGACGGCGGCCATCAGATCGGTGCCGCCCGCGACGGGTACGGCGGCGGGCATGGCGGCCAGCGCCGCCACGGCCTCGTCGAGCGTGCCCGGCAACGTCACCGTGTGCGCCGCCTGCGGTGCGTGCGTGGTCAACCCAGCTGCCCCTTCCCCGGTGTCCCGGCTGTTGCGCCGTACGGTACGTGCTGACAGCCCGGACGTGGCAACTCTGGCACATCTTCCGAGTCCGCCGTCGCGAGGGTCCGTGAAGCATGGATCCGTCCCCGACCAGGGGGATGGTACGGGTTTCAGACGACGTCTCCGCCAGATGTGGATTGCCACGTTTCAGGGACCCTTGTACGACTTGGGGTTGAGCCGGGGACCACGGTCCCAGGGGCGACCCGCCTCAGGGCGCACCTTCCGGCGTGCCTCACACGATCGGGGGCGACCCGTCGATCGGACGTCCGAGGCCGCCCACCATTCCTTCGGGGGCGGGGCGCCGCTGCCAGGGGCGCGGGCCGCCGGGGGGCCGGTAGTCCACGCCGAGCGCGTCAAGGCGCGCGTAGTGGGCCGTCATGCGCTCCCGGAAGCCCGCGAAGTCCCGCTCGGACGGGGGCGGAAGCGGCGACCAGACGGCTTCGGCGAAGGCGGCGAGGCGGGGGAAGGTCTGGTAGTCGACGCGCCGCCGGTCCTCCAGCACCTCCGTCCAGACGTTGGCCTGAGCGCCGAGCACGCGCTCCGCCTCCGCGCCGGTGAGCTCGGGCGGAACCGGCTCGAAGCGGTAGACGTCCTCCAGGGTGCGTACGTAGCCGATGGGGACCGGCTCGTCGTCGCCGGCGGCCTGGCGGTAGTCGAAGTAGACGTGCTGTTTGGGACACATGACGACGTCGTGACCGGCGCGGGCGGCCGCGATGCCGCCCGCGTAGCCGCGCCAGGACGACACGGCGGCGCCCTCGGGCAGGTCGGCCCCCAGGCCGCTGACCGCGCTGCCTTCCAGAATCTCGTCCCAGCCGATCAGGCGGCGGCCGCGCTCGGCCAGCCAGCGGCCGAAGTGGCCCAGGAACCAGTTCTGCAGCTCGTCCTCGTCGGCCAGGCCCAGCTCCCGGATGCGGTCCTGGGCGGCCGGGGAGGCCCGCCACTGCTCCTTGGGGCACTCGTCGCCGCCGAGGTGGACGAAGGTGCCCGGGAAGAGCTCCAGGACCTCCTCGAGGACGTTCTCGTAGAAGCGCAGCGTGGTGTCGGCGGGTGAGAGTACGTTCGGGTTGACGCCCCAGGTGGTCCAGACTCCGAGGGAGGCGGTGTCGACGGCGTCGGCGTTCCCCAGTTCCGGGTACGCGGCGATGGCGGCCTGAGAGTGCCCGGGGACGTCGATCTCCGGGACGACGGTGATGTGCCGCTCGGCGGCGTAGGCGACGATCTCGCGGATGTCGTCCTGGGTGTAGTAGCCGCCGTGCGGGCGCTCGTCCCACAGCGGTGAGTCGCGGTGCCCGAATTTGGTGCGTTCGCGCCAGGCGCCGACCTCGGTGAGCCTGGGGTAGCGGCGGATCTCCAGGCGCCAGCCCTGGTCGTCGGTCAAGTGCAGATGCAGCACATTGAGCTTGTGCGCGGCCATCAGGTCGACGTAGTCGAGGACGTCGCCCTTGGGCATGAAGTGACGCGCGACGTCCAGCATCAGGCCGCGCCAGGCGAAGCGCGGGGCGTCCTCGATCAGCACGCAAGGCACCGTCCACTCCTCCCGGCTCGCGATCGGCGCGCGCCGGAACGCGTCGGGACCGAGCAGTTGGCGGAAGGTCTGCGCGCCCCAGAAGACCCCGGCCGGGCCGCCGCCCTCGATCCGGATCACGCCGTAGCCGTCGATGGTGAGGCGATAGCCCTCCGGGCCGAGCTTCCGCTCGGTCTCGGGGGCGATCTGGAGCAGGATCTCTTCACCGGGCCCGAGCGGCAGGCCGGTCGCGGCGCCGACGGTGGCCCTCAGCCAGCGCGCGGTGGCCTCGGTGCCCGGGCCCGCGTGCAGCAGGGTCTCGGCGTCCACGGGGTAGCGGGCGCCGGACTGAAGCTCGCGCGCGACGCGGGGCGCCGGGATCAGATCCGCTGGGTTCATGGCGGGCGGCTCCATGGCAGGGGGCTTCATGGCGAAGCTCACCCTTTCACGGCTTCCCGGCCCGCAGCAGTCCGCGGCGCTCAGGCGCCCGGCAACTCCTCGGCCGGACCGAACGGTTCGGGATCCGGCACGGCCTCCACCCGGGCCCCCGCCGCCGCCAGGCGGACCACCACCTGCTCCCAGTCCGGCCAGCAGCTCCGCATCCGCTCCAGTACGTCGCGGCCCGCGATCAGCACGATCTCGCAGCCCGGCTCGTCGGCCCACTCCAGCAGCCTGGGCAGGGTGGGCTGGGCGGCCGAGACGACACAGCTGCCCGCCGGGCGGTAGCCGCGCTCGGCGGCCAGCCGCGCGCACCGCTCCAGCTGGGCGTCCCAGTCCTTCTCGAACTGGCGGTACCCGGCCGCCCCTTCCCCGTCGGGCTCGCCTGGTTCGTCGATCTCTCGCGCCCCGAACACCAGGTAGGCCGCCCGCTCGGCACCGCTCTCCCCGCGCCCGCTCATAGGGGCGACCCTAACGGCGTACACCGCGCCGCCGGGGCCGTACGCCGTCAGGTGCGCGGCATATGCCAAATACGGCGGTATGTCGTGCGTACGCGGGAGACGTGTGGGCACGCACAGCGTGCTACGCCCGGCCTGCGCCCCTGGTCCGGGGGCGCGGGCCGGGCGTGCCGCGCGCGGGGCTCCGGCGGGTGGTGCCGGGGCGGAGGGGCTACTTCTTGCCGTCGCCGTCCTTGCCCTTGTCGCCGCCGGCGCCCATGCCCTCGAAGATCTCCTTGCACATCGGGCAGACCGGGTACTTCTTCGGGTCGCGACCCGGGACCCAGACCTTGCCGCAGAGTGCGACCACCGGGGATCCGGAGAGCGCGCTCTCCATGATCTTGTCCTTCTGTACGTAATGGGCATAGCGCTCGTGGTCGCCGTCACCGTGCGACACCTGAGGTGTCGGCTCAACGAGGGTCCCCGTGCCTGCCCCGCGCTCGGGCTCAAGAGTGCTCATACAGCCCTAGGGTACTCACGCCCCGAGCGAACGAGGGATCAGCGCCTCCCGCGGCGCCGACCGGTGTCGCCGCCGCGAAGACGCCGCGGATACACCACAAAGACGCCGCAGAGATCGGGGAGGCGGGGCTTAGTTGAGCGAAGGGTCGTCCGGATACGTGGCGACCATCGCCAGTTCGCTGCGCTGGCGGCGCAGCACCGACCGCCACAGCCGCTCCGGGGCGGGTGAGGAGACATCGCCCGGCTCGGACTCCACGACATACCACGCGCCCTCGGAGAGCTCGTCCTCCAGCTGCCCGGGGCCCCATCCGGCGTAGCCCGCGAAGATCCGCAGCGAGCCGACGGCGGCGGCCAGCAGTTCGGGCGGCGCTTCCAGGTCGACCAGCCCGATCGCGCCGTGCACCCGGCGCCAGCCGAGCGGGCCGTCCTCGGCCGGCGCGGAGACTCTCCCGGCCTCGGGGGCTCTCCCGGCCTCGCCGGGGACCACGGCGACCCCCAGCGCGGAATCCAGCGATACCGGGCCGCCCTGGAACACCACTCCGGGCTCCCCGGCCAGCGCGGCCCACGACTCCAGGATGTCGCCGACCCCCACCGGGGTCGGGCGGTTGAGCACGACGCCCAGCGACCCCTCCTCGTCGTGGTCGAGGAGGAGCACCACCGCACGGTCGAAGTTCGGGTCCGCCAGCGCCGGTGTCGCGACAAGCAGCCGTCCTGTGAGCGAGGACACCTCGGTCATGGACACATGATCCCGCATGTTCGCCCCGGAGGGGGAGTGGAAGACGAGTCCCATGTGAGAGCAGGTCGGGGCGTACGACAGCAGGAACGGCGCATGTAACCGTACGCTTTCTGCTTTGAACCGAACGTGTTGTGACACATTCATGTCCGTTCGGTGGGTACGTCGGTCAGATGGAGGCTCTCTCCGCGGCCATTACTCTTGCCTCTTGCCCCCCGACCGTCCCAGGAACGCGAGACCAGATGACCCGCTCGAACGATGTCCTGCTCGTCCATGGCGGCACCCCGCTCGAAGGCGAGATCCGTGTCCGAGGCGCGAAGAACCTCGTGCCGAAGGCCATGGTCGCCGCGCTGCTCGGCAGCGGGCCGAGCCGGCTGCGCAACGTACCCGACATCCGCGACGTGCGGGTGGTGCGCGGGCTGCTGCAGCTGCACGGCGTCACGGTACGCCCCGGTGACGAGGCCGGCGAGCTGGTGCTGGACCCGACCCATGTGGAGAGCGCGAACGTCGCGGACATCGACGCGCACGCCGGCTCCTCACGCATCCCGATCCTCTTCTGCGGCCCGCTGCTGCACCGCCTCGGCCACGCCTTCATCCCGGGCCTGGGCGGCTGCGACATCGGCGGCCGGCCGATCGACTTCCACTTCGACGTGCTGCGCCAGTTCGGCGCCACGATCGAGAAGCGGGCGGACGGCCAGTACCTGGAGGCCCCGCACCGGCTGCGCGGCGCCAAGATCCGCCTGCCGTACCCGTCGGTCGGCTCCACCGAGCAGGTGCTGCTGACCGCGGTGCTCGCCGAGGGTGTGACGGAACTCTCCAACGCGGCCGTCGAGCCGGAGATCGAAGACCTGATCTGCGTCCTGCAGAAAATGGGCGCGATCATCTCCATGGACACGGACCGTACGATCCGGATCACCGGCGTCGACAAGCTCGGCGGCTACAACCACCGCGCCCTCCCGGACCGCCTGGAGGCCGCCTCCTGGGCGAGCGCGGCGCTCGCGACCGAGGGCAGCATCTATGTGCGCGGCGCCAGCCAGCGCGAGATGATGACCTTCCTGAACACCTACCGCAAGGTCGGCGGCGCCTTCGACATCGGTGACGAGGGCATACGGTTCTGGCACCCGGGCGGCAAGCTCAACGCCATCGCCCTGGAGACCGACGTCCACCCCGGCTTCCAGACCGACTGGCAGCAGCCCCTGGTCGTGGCCCTGACCCAGGCCTCCGGGCTGTCCATCGTCCACGAGACGGTCTACGAGTCGCGCCTGGGCTTCACCTCCGCGCTCAACCAGATGGGCGCGCACATCCAGCTCTACCGCGAGTGCCTGGGCGGCTCCGCCTGCCGCTTCGGCCAGCGGAACTTCCTGCACTCGGCGGTCGTGTCGGGCCCGACCAAGCTGCAGGGCGCCGACCTGGTCATCCCCGACCTGCGCGGCGGCTTCTCGTACCTCATCGCGGCCCTGGCGGCCCAGGGCACGTCCCGGGTCCACGGCATCGACCTGATCAACCGCGGCTACGAGAACTTCATGAGCAAGCTGGGGGATCTGGGCGCCAAGGTCGAGCTCCCGGGCGGCGAAAAGACTGCCTGAGCCCCGCCGCCGCCCCCGGCCGGGGGTCCGGGGGTTGCCCCCGGGCAGGCACAGCATGAGCAAGCTGGGGGATCTGGGCGCCAAGGTCGAGCTCCCGGGCGGCGAGGGGGCCTCCTAAGGCTCGGGAACGGCCTTCAGAGGCCGTAGGAACGCCGAAAGGGGCGACCACCCTCCGATGAGGTGGCCGCCCCTTTCGTATGGGGTCCTACTTGCCCTTGGCGGCTTCCTTGAGCTTGGAGCCCGCGGAGACCTTCACGCTGTAGCCGGCCGGGATCTCGATCGGCTCACCGGTCTGCGGGTTGCGCGCGGTGCGAGCGGCACGGTGGGTGCGCTCGAAGGTGAGGAAGCCGGGGATGGTGACCTTCTCGTCGCCCTTGGCGACGATCTCTCCGGTCACCTCGGCGAGGGCGGCCAGAACGGCGTCGGCGTCCTTTCGGGTCACCTCGGCGCGCTCGGACAGAGCGGCCACCAGCTCACTGCGGTTCATGTTGTACTCCCGTGTTCATCTTGCCATTAGGCGTGAGATCGAAGCCGATGCTGCCAGGGCCCTCGGACAGTCCCCGGACCCGGGTCTACTGTTCAGACCCTCGCGCCCGGAACGCATCCTGCCCCCACCTGTGGCGGGAAAGCCAATCCGGGGCCTGGTGAGTCGCGCGAAAAGCGCCGTGGCGGCCGTTTCTGCCCGACACCCTATGGGGGCCCGATCGGCTGAACGCCGCGCGACGCGCCGTACGACGCGCCGAGCCCCGCCTAGACCCCCGTGGTACCGGTCACAGCCTTGGCGGCGACCCGCACCGCGCCGGCGACCGCGCCCGCCACCTTGTCGTTGAAGACGCTCGGGATGATGTAGTTGGCATTCAGCTCGTCGTCGTGGACGACGTCCGCGAGTGCCCGGGCCGCGGCCAGCATCATGTCGTCGTTCACGGTACGCGACTGCGCGTCCAGCAGGCCACGGAAGACGCCCGGGAAGACCAGCACGTTGTTGATCTGGTTCGGGAAGTCGGAGCGGCCGGTGGCGACCACCGCGGCGGTCTGGCGGGCGATGGCCGGGTCGACCTCGGGGTCGGGGTTGGCCAGTGCGAAGACGATCGCGCCGTCGGCCATGGCGGCCACGTCGTCGCCGGACAGGACGTTCGGGGCCGAGACGCCGATGAAGACGTCGGCGCCGCGCACGGCCTCCTTGAGGGTGCCGGTGACGCCCTCGGGGTTGGTGTTCTCGGCGATCCAGCGCAGCGCGGTCATGTCGGAGTTGCCGTTCGCGCCGGCCAGGTCCGCGCGCCCGGCGTGCACGACGCCGTGGATGTCCGCGACGACCGCGTGCCGCACACCCGCGGCGATCAGCAGCTTGAGGATGGCGGTGCCGGCCGCGCCCGCGCCGGACATGACCACGCGCACGTCGCCGATCTTCTTGTTGACCACGCGCAGCGCGTTGGTGAGGGCGGCGAGCACCACGATGGCGGTGCCGTGCTGGTCGTCGTGGAAGACCGGGATGTCCAGCGCCTCGCGCAGCCGCGCCTCGATCTCGAAGCAGCGGGGGGCGGAGATGTCCTCCAGGTTGATGCCCGCGAAGCCGGGGGCGATGGCCTTGACGATCGCGACGATCTCATCGCTGTCCTGGGTGTCCAGGCAGAGCGGCCAGGCGTCGATGCCCGCGAAGCGCTTGAAGAGGGCCGCCTTGCCCTCCATGACGGGCAGCGCGGCCTTGGGGCCGATGTTGCCCAGGCCCAGGACCGCGGAGCCGTCGGTGACCACCGCGACGCTGTTGCGCTTGATGGTGAGGCGGCGGGCGTCCTCGGGGTTCTCGGCGATGGCCTGGCAGACGCGGGCGACGCCCGGGGTGTAGACCATGGACAGGTCGTCGCGGTTGCGGATCGGGTGCTTGGACGACATCTCGATCTTGCCGCCGAGGTGCATCAGGAACGTACGGTCGGAGACCTTGCCGAGCGAGACCCCCTCGATGCCGCGCAGCTTCTCGACGATCTCGTCGGCGTGCGCGGTGGAGGTCGCGGCGATGGTGACGTCGATCCGGAGCTTCTCGTGGCCGGAAGCGGTCACGTCGAGGCCGGTGACCGAGCCGCCGGAGGATTCCACGGCCGTGGTGAGCTGGCTGACCGCCGTGCCGCTCGCCGGTACCTCCAGCCGGACCGTCATCGAGTACGAGACGCTGGGCGCCGTTGCCATGGCCGACTTCCTCTGCTTTCCCTTGTTTCAGGTTGTCCCGGGGCGCGGTGGTGGTTCGCCGGTCTGCCCTCGGACAGTGGTCTTCAGATGGTTACACCTACCTTCCGGTACCGGGTAACCGGGCTCGAGTTTCGGAGATATTGTTCAGCCCGGCGAGGACTCCGACGAAACGAGACGAAACGAGAAGAGGCCCGCGTCCTCAACAGCTGACGCGGACCTCTTCACCATGTCCAGGTGGCACCGACCCGCCATGCTCGCCTCGCGGCAAGTGGTCGCTCGAAGCGACGAAGGTTGGGCCCGGGGGCTTGGATCGAGCCGGTGCCACAGCAAGGCTAACAAACCATCCCCGGAAGTGATTCCCTCCCCCACGGTTGATTTTGCGGGTCGATTTCGCGGGTCGGTTCCACCGCCGCCCCGGCGCCCGGTCTCAGTCCCTCAACAGATCGGGGACGCCGTGCTCGTCCGGGTCGTCCCGCTGCCCCGGCACCACGGTCAGCCGCTGTGTCGCGCGCGTCAGCGCCACGTACAGCACCCGCAGCCCCGCCGGGGACTCGTCGGCGATCTCGGCCGGCGACACCACGACCGTCGCGTCGTACTCCAGGCCCTTGGCCTCCAGGCTGCCCAGCGCCACCGCACGGTCGCCGAGCCCCTCCAGCCAGCGGCGCGCCGCGGCCCGCCGCCGCATGGCGACGACAACGCCGACCGTGCCGTCCACCTCGTCCAGCAGGCGCTTCGCCTCCTCGCGCACCCGCGCGCCCAGGTCCCCGCCGGCCCCGTCGGCCGCCCCGTCCGCCATGGGGGCGAAGCGCGGCACCAGGCCCGTGGAGCGGACCGCCTCGGGCGCCTGGGCGCCGGGCATCGCGAGGGCGAGGACCTTCGCGGCGAGTTCGGCGATCTCCGCCGGGTTGCGGTAGTTCACGGTCAGCGTGAAGCGGCGGCGCGGGCGGCTGCCCAGCGCCTCGGCGCGGGCCTCGGCCGCCTCCTCCGGGTCCGACCAGGAGCTCTGCGCCGGGTCCCCGACCACCGTCCAGGTGGCGTGGCGGCCGCGCCGCCCGACCATCCGCCACTGCATCGGGGTCAGGTCCTGCGCCTCGTCGACGATCACATGGGCGTAGTCGACGCGCTCCTGCTCCAGCCGGTCCGCGCGGGTGCGGCGGGGCGCGGTGCGGTCGGCGAAGGTGGTCAGCTCATCGAGCCCGGTCAGCTGGTCCAGCGGGTCGACCTCGCGGGACCTGGCGGGCCGGGCCGGGGCGCCCAGGACGGTGTGCAGCTCGTCCAGCAGCGCCACGTCGTGCACCGACAGCGGGCCCTTCCCGTCCGCCCCCAGGCGGGTCAGCGAGCGGGCCAGCCGGCTTGCCTCGCGCTGGCCCAGCACCCGCCGGGACCAGCGGGTCAGCCGCTTCTCGTCGGCCATCGCGGCCAGCACGCCGCGCGGGGTGAGCTCGGGCCACCAGGCGTCCAGGAAGCCGAGGAAGTCGTCCTCGGTGGAGATGTCCTCGTCGAACCCCTCGCGCGCCTCGGCGGCCAGTTCGGCGTCGGTGTAGCGGGGGGTACCCCCAGACGTGGCGGACTTGGCCCACAGCGCGTCCAGCAGCAGCCGGCGGGCGCGCGGCCGCAGCAGGTTGACGGGCGCGGTGCCGCCCAGCACGGCCTGCCGGATCCCGCGCAGCTCGTCGGCGTCCAGCTCGATCCGCGCGCCGAACGCCACGACGCGCAGCCGCTCCGGCGGCCCGGCCGCCCGGCCGGGGCCCGCGGGCAGCTCCAGGGCGCCGCGCGCGGCCTTGCGCAGCACCCGCGTCATCCGTGAGGAGCCCTTGACGCGGGCGACGGCCGGCTCGTCGTACGTGGTGGCCTCGGCGCCGTCCACCAGCGATCCGACCGCGCGGATCGCGACCTGCCCCTCCTCGCCGAGCGAGGGCAGTACGCCCTCGGTGTAGGCGACCAGCAGCGGGGTCGGGCTGACGACCAGGATCCCGCCCGCGTACCGCCGCCGGTCCTGGTAGAGCAGATACGCGGCGCGGTGCAGCGCGACCGCGGTCTTGCCGGTGCCCGGGCCGCCCTCCACCTCGGTGACGGAGGCGGCGGGCGCGCGGATCACCAGGTCCTGCTCGGCCTGGATGGACGCGACGATGTCGCGCATGGTGTGGCCGCGGGCCTGGCCGAGCGCCGCCATCAGCGCGCCGTCGCCGACGACCGGCAGCTCCGCCCCGTCCAGGGTCGCGGTCAGCTCGGGGCGCAGCAGGTCGTCCTCGACGCCGAGCACCCGGCGCCCCTTGCTGCGGATGACCCGGCGGCGCACGACCCGGCCGGGGGTGACGGGGGTGGAGCGGTAGAAGGGCGCGGCCGCGGGCGCGCGCCAGTCGATGACCAGCGGGGCGTAGTCGGCGTCCAGAACGCCGATGCGGCCGATGTGCAGGGTCTCGGCGATCTCCGCGCGGTCGCCGCCGTCCTCGCCGGGGCGGATCGCGTCGTCGGCGGGCTCGACGGAGGTGTACGCGCCGTCCGGGCCGCGCTTCCCGTCCTTGCCGAGCAGCAGGTCGATGCGGCCGAAGAGGAAGTCCTCGAACTCGCTGTTGAGCCGGTTGAGGTGCACCCCGGCCCGGAAGACCTGGGCGTCCCGCTCGGCGAGCGCGCCGGGCGTGCCGACCTGGCCGCGCTTGGCGGCGTCGTTCATCAGGAACTCCGCCTCGTGGATCTTCTCCTCGAGGCGCCGGTACACCTGGTCCAGATGCGCCTGCTCGATCCGGATCTCCCGCTCGCGGATCCCGTCCCCGCCGTTCCGGTCCCTGGCGTTCCGGTTCCCGGCGGCCCGTTTCCCGGCGGCTCGTTTCTCGGCTCCGCCGGGGCTGTCCGGTCTCGCCTTCCGGTTCGCGTGCGTGGCGTTGTGCGCGGCCACCCAAGCCCCCTTCTGTGTGCGTAGGGCAGCCGTCAACCGTACACCAGGGGGTGCCAGGATCTGCTGAGGATTCCCCTTAGACCTTCACGACCGCCAGCCGCTGGCCGTCCAGCGTGCGGACCTCGAAGCGGTCGATCTGGTCGGGGTTCATGGCCGCGCCGCCCAGGGCGTACAGCGGCTCCTTGCTCCAGCGGGACGCGTCGCCGTCCTTGATGCCGTAGCCGGTGCTGGGCACCGCCCAGGTGGTGATGGTCTCCTCGTGACCGTCCTTGCCGACGGCGACCAGGTCGCAGGACTTCGGGCCCTTCACATTGCCGAGCTTGAGCGCCACCGAGGTGCCCCAGCCCTTCGCCTGCAGCGAGACGGTGGCGTCGACCTTGGTGGCGGGGTCGACCGAGCCGGTCTTCTGCCCCTGGTCGAACGCCGCCTTCGCGGGACTGGCCACCACCTTGCCGCCGCCCCCGCCGCTGTCGCCGCCGCCGTCCGAGGTCAGCGCGGCACCGGCGAACGGACCGCCGATGATCAGGGCGGCGGCCGCGGCCACCAGGTACAGGCGGCGCCTGCGGCCCCCGCGGCGGCTCGTGGCGACGTCGTCCATCAGCCGGCCGAGCAGCTCGGGCCCGGGGCGGGCGGTGATGGTGGCGGGGTCCAGCACGGTCCGGCCGTCGGCGGAGGTGGCGAACTCGGCCAGCAGCGGCGGAATGCCCATCAGCTGATCGAGCTCCGCGCCGCATCGGTCGCAGCCGAGCAGGTGCTCCTCGAAGCGGGCGGCTTCCGCCGCGTCCAGGACGCCGAGGGCGTAAGCGCCGACGGCGGTGTGCTGCTGGTCCTCCGCTGCAGGCATCATGCCGTAACCCCCCGTTCCTCCAGCGAGAGCCGCAGGGCACGCAGCGCGTAGAAGACCCGGGACCGGACCGTCCCAGGCGGTACGCGGAGCACCTCAGCCGCCTCGTTCACCGTACGCCCCTTGAAGTATGTCTCGACCAGCGCCTCCCTATGCGCGTCGGTGAGGTCGGCGAGCGCGTCGGAGATCGTCATCATGCGCAGCGCCCGGTCGATCTCGTCGGCGGCGGGCACGGCGTGCAGCGGCGTTGCGTCCACTTCCTGGGGGCGGGCCCGGCGGCCGCGGTGACCGTCGATGACGATGCGCCGGGCCACGGTCACCAGCCAGGGGCGCAGCGATCCGCCGGTGCTCCGCAGCTGGTCGGCGTTGCGCCAGGCCCGCAGGAGCGTCTCCTGGACCACGTCCTCCGCCCGGTGCCGGTCGCCCGCGACCAGGCGCAGGACGAAGGCGAGAAGCGGGCCCGCGTGCTCTTCGTAGAGCGCGCGCATGAGCGCGTCGTCCGGTGTCGTCCTCTCGGTCACGGGAGCATCCTTGCGTAATCCCTACTGCGTGGTCGAGGGGGGTCGAGGGGGTACGTACGGTAACACTTCCATGTTCAACAAAAACGCCGCGCCGTATGCTCAATTGCGCTATACAGCAGTCTGACCGGGCCCACGCCCGCTACGCCGACCTGGGGTGACACGGCATCAGTCAGGCCCGGGTGACCCGGCGGCGGTGCCGGGCCACGCGCTCGCGGTTGCCGCAGACCTCGCTGGAGCACCAGCGGCGGCGGCGCCCGCGCGAGGTGTCGAGGTAGACCAGCGAGCAGGTCTCCCCCTCGCACTGCCGCAGCTGCCCGCGCGCCACCGGGTCGGTGAGCAACTCCACGGCGTCCCGCGCCACCTGCGCCAGCAGCGCGCCGCAGTCGGGCCCGGCGGCGAGCCTGCGGACGAGGGTGCCATCGGCGGTGCGTACGGCCCGCACGGCGGGCGGGGCGGTGGCGGCCAGGGCGTTCACCCGCTCCAGGTCGGCGCCCGCGGCGCGGCCCTCGACCTCGGTGTGCACGATGCGGTGGAGCAGGTCCCGGGCGGCGCGGAAGCGGGCGAGCCAGCTGCCGTCGACGATGTCGAGGGCGGTGCCGCGGGGCACCAGACCGGCGCCGACGAGCCACGCCCTGAGCCGCTCCACCCCGTCCAGCCGCTCGACCGGCGCCTCGCTCAGCCGCCCGCCGACCGTGGCCACCAGGTCCAGACAGAGCCGCCCGGAGTCGAACCGCAGGTCGTAGGCCGACGCCACCGCCATGTTCCTGTCACTCCTTCGGGGCCGAGCGGTCACACGGGCATGCGCGCCATCCCAGAGTGCCCGCCCCGGCCCGAGCCCGAAACCCCCACGGACCCGCCCATCACCCCACGGCGGCAAGGGAGTTCGGGGCCCGCCAGGCGGTTATGCGTCGGCGTACTTGGTGTCCGCGACAGGATCCAGCGCCAGCCGGTAGCCGCGCTTGACGACCGTCTGGATGAGCTTCGGGGCGCCGAGGGCCGTACGGAGGCGGGCCATCGCCGTCTCGACCGCGTGCTCGTCGCGCCCCGCGCCCGGCAGGGAGCGCAGCAGGTCGGCGCGGGCGACGACCCAGCCCGGGCGGCGGGCCAGAGCGCGCAGCAGGGCCATGCCCGCCGGCGGCACGGCGCGCAGCTCGCCGTCGACCAGGACCGCGTGGCCGCGGATCTCCAGCCGGCGCCCGGCGACCGGCAACGGCCGCACGCGGCCCGGCAGTTCATGGGTCAGAAGCTGGACGAGCGGGCCGAGCCGGAAGCGTTCGGGCTGGCTGGTGGGGATGTCATGGGCTTCGAGCGGCAGCGCGGTGACCGGCCCGACGCAGGCGGGCAGCACGTCATGCCGCAGCGCGTCCAGCAACTCCTCACGCATGCCGCGCCGCTCGGCCCGGTCCAGCAGGCTCGCGGCGGCGGGGGCGCTGGTGAAGGTGACGGCGTCCAGGGCACGGGCGACGGTCGCGTCGAGGAGGCGGTCCAGGGGGGCGAGGTCCTCGGGCGGCATCCACCGGTACACCGGCACGCCCACCACCTCCGCGCCCGCCGCGCGCAGCGACTCGACGAAGCCGGGCAGCGGCTCGCCGTGCAGCTGCACCGCGATACGGCTGCCGTCGACCCCCTCCTCCAGCAGCCGGTCGAGCACCTCGGCCAGCGACTCGGACGCCGGGTACCACTCCTCGGTCAGCCCGGCGGCCCGTATCGCGCCCCGCACCTTGGGCCCGCGCGCCAGCAGCCGGGCGCCGCGCAGCCGGGCCAGCAGGGCGTCCCCGAGGCCCCATCCGTCGGCGGCCTCGACCCAGCCCCGGAAGCCGATGGCGGTGGTCGCGATCACCGTGTCGGGGGCGTGGTCGAGCAGCTGTCTGGTGGCGGTGAGCAGTTCCGCGTCGTCCGCGAGCGGCACGATGCGCAACGCGGGCGCGTGCATGACGGCCGCGCCCCGCCGCCGCAGCAGCGCGCCGAGCTCGTCGGCGCGGCGGGCGGCGGTGACGCCGACGGTGAACCCGGCGAGCGGCCCGATGGCGGCGGGCGTGGGCTCGGGCGTGGCGGGCCCGGCTGTCCCGGGCTCCTCCGGTGCCGTGGTCGCGGCGCTGTGGTCTCGGTGCATGGTTCTCGTCCCGATCCGCTGTCGTATGGGCGCCCTCCGCGACCTCATCTCGACGGCCATCCTGTGGCCGCCCGGTGACGGTGACGGTTCGCGGAGGTTTCCCGGGTGTAACGGAGCGTACGGACGGGGAGCGCGCGCCTTGTGCGCCCGTACGCTCCCCGTCCCACCAGGGCTGCTCCCCTCCTCGGCTCAGACGTCCGCGTACGCGGGTTGCCGCGCACCCTGCGGTTCATGCGCCTCCACCGTGGCGGGCCGACCGGCCGACCGGGCCCCGCGGAGGTATACGGCCCAGGTCACGACGGAGCACAGGGCGTAGAACGCCAGGAAGGACACGAAGGCCGGGGTCCCGCTGTGCGCGTTCAGGAAGGACTCCCGGAAGGCCAGGTTGATGGCGAGCCCGCCCAGCGCGCCCACCGCGCCGATCAGCCCCATCGCGGCCCCCGACAGCCGCCGCCCGTACGCCGCGGCCTCCTCGCCCGCAAGGCCCCGCGCGACCGCTTTGGCCTGGAAGATGCCGGGGATCATCTTGAACGTGGAGCCGTTGCCGAGCCCGCTGAAGACGAACAGGGCGATGAAGCCGACGAGGAAGACGGACAGGGACTTCTGCGCGGAGGCGTAGACGACCACCACGGCCGCGACGGCCATGGCGGCGAAGTTCCACAGCGTGATCCGCGCGCCGCCGTAGGTGTCGGCGAGCCGGCCGCCGATGGGGCGGATGAGGGAGCCGAGCAGCGGGCCGATGAAGGTGAACGAGGCGGCCTGCAGCGGGGTGCGGTCGAACTGGTTCTGCAGGACGAGGCCGAAGGCGAAGCTGTAGCCGATGAACGACCCGAAGGTGCCGATGTACAGCAGCGACATGATCCAGGTGTGCGCGTCCCGGGCCGCTTCCTTCACGGCCCCGCCGTCGTTCCGCACCGGCGCCAGGTTGTCCATGAACACCGCCGCGAGCAGCGCGGCGACCACGATCAGCGGGATGTAGACGCCGAGCACCACACGCGGGTGGGCCGCGCCGGCCGTGCCGATGACCAGCAGGCCGATCAGCTGGATGACGGGCACACCGATGTTGCCGCCGCCCGCGTTGAGGCCGAGCGCCCAGCCCTTCTTCCGCAGCGGGTAGAAGGAGTTGATGTTCGTCATGGAGGAGGCGAAGTTTCCGCCGCCGACCCCGGTGAGCGCCGCGACCACCATGAAGGTGGTGTACGAGGTGCCGGGCTTCATCACCACGGCGGCGGCAATGGTCGGCACCAGCAGCAGCGCCGCGCTCACGATCGTCCAGTTGCGCCCGCCGAAGCGGGCGACGGCGAAGGTGTAGGGGACGCGCAGCACCCCGCCGACCAGGGTGGGCATCGCGACCAGGAAGAACTTCCCGGCCGGGTCCACCCCGTACTCCGGCCCCATGAACAGGACCATCACCGACCACAGGCTCCAGATGGAGAAGCCGATGTGCTCGGAGAGGATGGAGAACAGGAGGTTGCGGGTGGCGATCTTCTCGCCCTTCTCCTTCCAGAAGGTCTCGTCCTCGGGGTCCCACTGTTCTATCCAGCGGCCCCCCTTGCGTGCGGCGGTGGTCGGGGCAGTCATCACGCCTCCACAGTTCTCTGGTGTCGCCCTGGTAGGCGGTTTCACTGCCGACGACGGTAGGAAGTACGGATTTCCGGGCTGTGGCAGCAGGTGACGCGGACGAAACCTTGCTCTCACCCGGGAGCGCGGGGCGCGGTGAGGGTGTCGGCCAGGGCCGACTCGGCCATCCCGGCCGCCTCAGGCCTCTCTGTCACCTTGTCTGTCACCTTGGTCGTCTCCGCCGCCTCCGGGCTCGGCAGCCAGCTGCCGGGCGGGACGTCGAGCCACCCCCCGACCGGCCCGAGCGCCGCCGCGGCCGCCCGCAGGGCGTCCAGGCCCGGGTGGCGCAGCCCGCGCCGCCAGACCATGCAGACGGGCGACAGCGGCACGGGGCCGGTCAGCGGCCGCAGCACGGCGCCGGGCATGGCGATGAACACCGTGCTCGCCAGCACCGACCAGCGCCGCTTGGCCACCACCCGGGTGAACTCCTCGACGCCCTCGATCTGTGGGAACGGCTCGGCCATCACGATGCCGCGCCCCGCGAACAGCTGCGCGGCCAGGTCCGTCCACTCGGCGGTGGCGGCGTTGCCCGCCGCCGCGTACAGCGTCTCCCCCGCGAGCGCGTCCAGAGGGACCTCGGGGAGCCGGGCCAGCGGATGGTCCTCGCGCAGCACCACGGCCATCCGCTCGTAGCGGACCAGCTGGTGGTCCAGGCGCGCGAGCACGGCCGGGTCGAGCCCGCCGACCCGCCCGAACGACACATCCAGCCGTCCCGCGAGCAGTTCGGCGGCGGCCCCGGTCAGCCCGCTGTGGAAGTGCGCCACGAACTCCACGTCGGGCGCTATCCGCCCGCGCGCCTCGGCCAGCACCTCGCTCCCGGTGGACACCGGCGCGCTGACGTCGACGACCAGCGGCCGCCCCGCCCCCGCCCCGCCGCCCCCGAACGCGGCGGCCAGCTCCTCCTGCGCCGCCAACACCCGCCGCGCGTAAGGCAACAGCCGCTCCCCCTCGGCGGTCAGCGCCACCTGCCGGGTGCTCCGTACGAACAGCTCGACGCCCAGCTCGCGCTCCAGCCGCCGGATGTCACGGCTGAGCGCCTGCTGGGCGACGTACAGCCGGGCGGCGGCGCGGGTGAAGTGCAGCTCGTCGGCGACGGCGGCGAAGGCGCGCAGCAGGCGCGGCTCGATGTCCTGGGGCATGCGGTGCAGTCAACAGCATGCGAGGGATTCACAACACAGGTGCGTGAATGGCCGCGTATCAGGTGTTGGACCGGGCGCGGGCCCGCCCGCGACCGTGGAGGGGTGATCCTCTTCCTCGCCTCGCGGCCAGTGGTGCCCAACGTCCGCCGTACGGCCGTCTGCCGTGCGCCGAACGGCACGGCGCGCGGCGGTGCCCCGAGCGCCGCACCCGCACCCGCACCCGCACCCGCACCCGCACCCGCACAGCAAATAACCCTTGACGGCGACCCGGGCCCCCGCCCGCCCCACCGCTCATTCCTCGCGCCCTACCGGCGGCTGTTCGCCGCGCCCGGGGCGCTCGCGTTCACACTCGCCGCCCTCGCGGGGCGGGTGGCGGGGGCGATGCTGGGGGTCAGCATGGTGGTCATGATCTCCACGGTCCGTGACTCGTACGCCCTGGCGGGCGCCGTCTCGGCCACCGGCCTCGCGGTGACGGCCGTGACCGGGCCGCTGCTGGGCCGGCTGGTGGACCGCCACGGCCAGGCGCGGGTCGCGGTTCCGGCGGTCGCCGTGTTCGCGCTGGGGGCCACGGCGACGCTGCTGTGCGTCCACTACGGGGCGCCCGCATGGGCGCTGTTCGTCTGCGCGGCGGGCTCCTCGGGCGTGCCCAGCCTCGGCTCGATGACGCGCGCCCGCTGGGCGTCCGTCCACCGCGACGACGCGGCGGCGCGGCACACCGCCAACTCCTTCGAGCAGGTCGTCGACGAGGTCTGCTTCATGGCGGGCCCGGCGCTCGCGATGGTGCTGTGCACGACGGTGTTCCCGGAGGCGGGGCTGGCCACGGCGGCGGTGCTGCTCGTCGCGGGCACCCTGCTGTTCGCGGCCCAGCGCCGCACCGAGCCGCCGCCGCACCGGCGCCCGCACTCCGCGCCCGCCGCCGCTGAGGGGGCGCTGGTGCGCTCGCCGGGCCTGCGCGTGGTGGTCGTCACCTTCCTGGCGACCGGCGCGGTCTTCGGCTCGATGGAGGTCGCGACGGTCGCGGCCGTGGAGTCGTACGGCCACACCTCGGCGAGCAGCGCGGTCCTCGCCCTGCAGGCGGCCGGGTCCTGCGCGGCGGGCCTTGTCTTCGGCGCGCTGCCGGTCCGCGGGTCGGCGGCGGCGCGCTTTCTGGCGGGGGTGGCGGCCATGGCCGTGGCCGTCCTCCCGTTGCTGACGGCGACCGGGCTGACGACCCTGGCCCCCCTGCTGTTCGTCGCGGGCATGGCGACCGCCCCGACGATGATCAGCGGCATGACCCTCGTCCACCGGCTGACCCCGCCCACCCGCCTCAACGAGGGCATGACCACCGCCTACACCGGCCTCCTCGTCGGCATCTCGGCGGGCGCGGCGGCGGGCGGCTGGACCGTCGACCACCTGGGCGCCGGGGCGGGCTACGCGGCCCCCGCGACGGCCGCTGCGCTGGCCCTGCTGGCGGCGGCGGGGGGCGCAGGGCGGCTGCGGCGGTCACTGGGCGGGGCCTGACGCCCCTCGCCCAGCCAGGCCACCTACCAGGCCGCGCCGAGGAGTCGGGTGCGCAGTGCGGCGGCGCCGGATTCCGCGAGCCAGTCCGTGAGGGTACGCAGTCCGGGGTGGACGACGCGCAGTGCCTCGATGTCGGCGTGCCAGCGCGAGCCGGATATCCACCGATCCCTGACGTGGGCGATCTCGGGATTGAGTGCGAGAGCCTCATCGTGGGTGAGCTGCTCGTAGCGCACCGCGGTGCCGGTGGCTTCGCTGATCGCGGCGACCGCCTCGGCCGGGGTCGGGGCGTCCCCGGCCAGCTCCAGGGTCCGCCCGGCGAACCGGTCCGGCTGATCGAAGGCCATGACGGCGAATTCCGCGATGTCCTCCAGCGCGATGATCTGCACAGGCTCGTCCGGCGGGAAGACGTGCCGGTGCACGCCTCCCGCGATGCCGTCCAGGCCAATCGCCGGCGATGCCAGGAAGTTCGACATGAACCTCACCGGGCGCAGTACGGTCACCGACCGCATCCGTTCACGCAGGTAGTCCTCGATGCGCCTCTTGCCCAGGGAAGCCGCCAGAGGGTCCGGCGTGGACGCGATGCCGGTGAACACGACGTGCTCGACTCCCGCGGTGGACGCGGCGTCGGCCAGGGCCCGGCCGCGGGCGAACTCCCGCTCCACGTCGGCGCCGGCCGGTCCGTACGCCACCGGCGGCACGGCGAACAGCGCCGCGGCTCCCTCCAGCGCCACCGACAGGGTGGGCGGGGCGTCGAAGTCGGCACGGACGATGTCGGCCCCGGCGGCCTTGAGCGCCGTGGCGGCGGGAGCGGTCGCGTCACGCACAAGCGCACGCACCGGTCTGCCGGCCGCCAGGAGACGACGCGCGGTGGCGCCGCCCTGCCGACCGGTCGCGCCGGTCACGACCACCAGACGGTCATCGAGGCGCCCGCCGGGCGTGGCGGCGGGGCGTGCTGGCTGAGTGGTCATGTCGTCCTCCGCCCCGGGGATGTCGGTGGGCACGGTCAGCGTGGGCCCGGGGCTGATGTGGAATGCTCCACCCGGTTAAGCGTGACGGACAAGGGATTACGTGACATGACCACAGCCCTCGATGACACCGGCCGAGCCGATGCCCGCCGTAACCGCGCGAAGGTGCTCCGCGCCGCCGTGCGGGCCTTCACCGATCACGGCCTCGACGTCTCGCTCGGAGAGATCGCGCGGCAGGCGGGGGTGGGCACCGGCACCGTGTACCGGCACTTCCCGAGCAAGGAGATCCTGCTCGAGGCCGTACTCGTCCAGCACATCGACGACCTGGTCGCCGCGGCCCGACGGTGGGCCGCCCAGACCCCCCCGACGGCCGCTTTCTTCGGGTTTCTTCTGGAGGTCGTCGACAAGTCGTCCGGACGCAAGCACGTCTGTGACGTCGTGGCATCCGACGCGAGCTGGCCGCGGCCGATGCTTGCCGCCTCGGGGCGGCGCTTCCGCCAAGCGCTGGCCGAGTTGCTCCGCGCGGCCCAGCAGGCCGGCGGGGTCCGCACCGACATCGGCCCGGATGACGTCGCCGCGCTCGCTGTCGGGTGCGCGACGATACGGGCCGCCCATCGCGACCGCGCCCAGGGCACCCGGATGGTGCACCTGACGCTGGAGTGCCTACGGGATCCCACACCAGTCACGAAAGATCGTATGTTTCGTGACGCACCCGGTGGGGGTCACGAAACCCGGCCGGGGTGCGAGGAGTGCGGGGCCCGGCTCGATGCCCGGACCACTGGCCGCCCCGCACGTTACTGCGGCGCGACCTGCCGGCAACGAGCCCACCGTCGCCGCGTCGGACGATGACGCCGCGGCCCGACTGGTGATGTCGCCAGACCCACCCGCCCATTTTGTCCACACCATTGACGTACCTCCGGCGCCCCACCTACCTTCCTCCATCGAAGCGCTTCGACGATCGTGCGTGCACCCTCCACCCCTCCCGGAGGCAACGGATGTTGAAGGCACGGAAACGGACGGCAGCCCTCCTGGCCGCCGCCATGGTGGGAGCCGCGGCGCTCACCGGGTGCGGCTCGGACAGCGGGGACGGCGACGGCAAGACGCTCAAGCTCTGGCACTACGAGGCCCCGAACGGAGCGATGGGCGCGGCCTGGAAACAGGCGATCGAGGAGTTCAAGAAGAGCCACCCGGGCGTCACGGTGAAGTTCGAGGAGAAGGGCTTCGAACAGATCCAGAAGACGGCCTCGATGGTCCTCAACTCCAACGACGCCCCGGACGTCCTGGAATACAACAAGGGCAACGCCACGGCCGGTCTGGCCGCCAAGCAGGGCCTGCTCACCGACCTCACCCCCGAGGTCACCAAGCGCGGCTGGGACAAGTCGCTGAGCGCCGGGGTCCAGACCACCAGCCGGTACGACGCGCAGGGCGTGATGGGCTCCGGCAATTGGTACGGGGTGCCCAATTACGCCGAGTACACGATGGTCTTCTACAACAAGGACCTCTTCGACAAGTACAAGGTGAAGGTCCCCTCCACCTTCGAGGAATTCACCGCCGCCCTGGACACCTTCACCTCCAAAGGCATCACCCCGCTGGCGAACGCGGGCGCCGAATACCCCGCCCACCAGTACCTCTATCAGCTGGCGCTGAGCAAGGCGGACCGCTCCTGGGTGGACTCGTACGAGCTCTACAAAGGCAAGCCCGACTTCCATGACGCGGCGTGGACGTACGGCGCCGAGACCTTCGCCGACTGGGTGAAGAAGGGCTATATCGCCAAGAGCTCCAGCGGCACCAAGACCGAGGACGCGGGGACGGCGTTCATCTCGGGCAAGAACCCGATGTTCTTCTCCGGCAGCTGGTGGTTCGGCCGCTTCAAATCGGAGATGAAGGACAAGTGGGGCACCTTCCTGTGGCCCGGCTCCAAGCTGACGCTCGGCTCCGGCGGCAATCTGTGGGTCGTCCCCAAGGGCGCCAAGAACAAGGAGCTCGCCTACGACTTCATCGACATCACGATGAAGAAGGGCATCCAGAACGCACTCGGCAACAAGGGCGGTGTGCCCGTGGCCGCCGATTCCTCGGCCATCACCGACCAGCAGTCCAAGAGCCTGATCGAGAACTTCGACACGCTCGCCAAGAACGACGGGCTCGCCTTCTACCCGGACTGGCCGGCCCCCGGCTTCTACGACACCCTCGTCTCCGAGACACAGAAGCTGATCACCGACAGCACGGATCCCGACGACTATCTGGACGCACTGAAGAAGGCGTACGAGTCGGGCGCGCCGAAGACATGAAAACAGCCGGAACCACGAAAGGCACGGGACGGCCGCCGCGCGCATACCCGTACGCGCTCTTTCTCATACCCGGCGCACTCGCCTTCCTCGTCGTCATCGTCGTCCCGTTCCTGATGAACACGGGGCTGAGCTTCACCCACTGGCAGGGGGTCGGCACCCCGTCCTGGGCCGGGCTCGACAACTACCGCACGCTGCTCGACGACTCCGCCTTCTGGGAGTCCTTCCGGCACAGCCTCGCGATGGTCCTGGCGATGGCGGTGATCCCCACCGCCATCGGCCTGGTCCTGGCCGCCGCGCTCTTCGACTACATCGCCAAACACATCGGCACCCGTATCGCGACCGTGCTGCGCGCCTGCTTCTATCTGCCGCAGGTGCTGCCGATCGCGGTGGCCGGCATCGTCTGGAGCTGGATCCTCGCCCCCGACAACGGCGCGCTCAACGAACTCCTGGACGCGGTCGGCCTCGGCTCGCTGCGGCACGACTGGCTGGGCGACCCGGACCTCGCGCTCTACAGCGTGATGGGCGTGATGGTGTGGGTCCAGCTCGGCTTTCCGCTGGTGGTCTTCATGGCCGGAATGCAGCGCGCCGACCCGGCCCTGCACGAGGCCGCCGAGCTGGACGGGGCCTCCTGGTGGCGGCGGCTGTGGCATGTGACGCTGCCGCAGATCCGCCCGGAGATCTATGTGGTGCTGCTGTGGTGCACGATCGCCGCGCTCAAGGTCTTCGGCGCCGTCTACGTACTGACCAAGGGCGGGCCCGGCGGAGCCACCAATGTGCCCTCGTACTTCTCCTTCCAGAACTTCTTCGAGAAGACGCAGGTCGGCTACGGCTCCGCGGTGTCGACCGTGCTGACCGTACTCATCCTGGCGCTGGCCCTGGTGGGCTTAAGCCTGCAGACCCGTGCGGAGGACCAGGACCGGTGAAGGCCGTCACGCGATACCCGGTACTGGCCGCGCTGGTCGTGGCGGCCCTCTTCATGGTGGCGCCGTTCGTCATCGTCGCGCTCAACGCGGTCAAGTCGCCCGCCGAGTACTCCGCCAATGGACCGCTCAGCCTGCCCGACGGGCTGCACCTCGACGGGCTGAAGGACTTCTGGGAGCGGGTGGACTTCGGACAGAAGCTGATCAACTCCGTGGTGATCTCCGGCTCGGTGGCGGTGCTCGCGGTGGTGCTGTCGGTACTCAACGCGTACGCGATCGGCATCGGCCGGATCAAGGGCCGCCCCTGGGTGCTGGCCTTCTTCGTGCTGGCGAACATGCTGCCGCAGGAGGCGCTGGTCTACCCCCTCTACTACGTGCTGAAGGAGGCGGGGCTGTACGACACCCGGCTCAGCGTCATCCTGGTCTTCACCGTGATCCAGTCCGCCTTCGGCACCTATCTGCTCTCCTCCGTCCTCGGCGCCTTCCCCAAGGAGGTCATCGAGGCGGCCAGGATCGACGGCGCGAACAAGTGGCAGGTGCTGTGGCGGGTCGTGGTGCCGGTCAGCCGGCCCACGATCGGGGTGCTGCTGGTCTTCTTCTTCATCTGGACCTGGAACGAGTTCCTGCTGCCCCTGGTCATGCTGATCTCCAACGACAACCAGACGGTCTCGGTGGCGCTCGGCGTCCTCCAGGGCCAGCGGCTGATGGACGCCACCATGACCAACGCGGCCGCCCTGCTCGGGGTCCTGCCCGCGTTCCTGTTCTTCCTGATCTTCCAGCGGACGCTGGCCCGCGGCATCGCCGTGGGCGCCGTCAAGTGACCGCGTCATATGACCCCGCACATGACCCCGCCGAGGAGGGGCTCCATGGCCAGGATCACGGACGTGGCCAAGCACGCCGGGGTCTCACCCAGCACCGTCAGCTACGCCCTCAGCGGCAAACGGCCGATCTCCGAGACCACCCGGCGGCGGATCCACGCCAGCATCCGCGAACTCGGCTACCGTCCGCACGCCGGGGCCCGCGCCCTGGCCAGCAGCCGCACCCGGGTGCTGGCGCTGGTGACCCCGCTGCGCGAGAGCGGCGACGCCACGCGCACGATGCGGTTCGCGGCCCACGTCGTCACCGCCGCCCGGCGCCACGACCACGACGTCCTGCTGCTCACCCAGGAGGAGGGCGAAGAGGACCTGCGCCGGGTCGCGGAGAGCGCCATGGCGGACGGCTTCATCGTCGTGACCGCCCAACCCCACGACGCGCTGCTGCCGCTGCTGCGCGGCCTGGGACGGCCCTGCGTACTGATCGGCCCCCGGAGCGGCGCCCCGAGCCCGGCCGGGCCGGTCTGCGTCGGTCTCCCCGATCCCGGAGACGGCCGGGCCCGGTCCGGGCCCGAACCGCCCGCACCGACCGAGCCCGACGACCTCGCCGAGCTCTGCGTCGTACTCCTGATGACCCGGCTGACCCCCGTCCCTCGGGCTCCCCAACGCGACGAGGGCCCCGCGGTCTGCTGACCGCGGGGCCCTCGTCGTACATGGGATGAGTGGAGATGGCGGGAATCGAACCCGCGTCCAACGGTGCGGAACCAGGGCTTCTCCGAGCGCAGTCCGCTGTGATTTTCTCGGCCCCGGAGATCACGCGGACAAGTCTCCGACGGGCTCAGCCACTGTTTGATTTCCCACTGGACCCCGTGACCGGGTCTAGTGGTTTAGTCCCCTAGCTGATGCCAGGATCCGGGTCGGGAACAGCCCCGGGCTGACACTTCGCAAGTCGCTACTTAGGCAGCGAGGGCGAAGGAATCGCGCTTGGTGTTGGCGATTATTGGTTTCGGCATATGGTTTACGAGATCATTGCCGCTTCCTCGGCTCGCTTCCCCTGCTTCGACAGCCGCTGTCGAAACCGATCATCCCCATGTGGTGTTATCAAGGTGGTGCCACACCCCTCTACCGGGGGTGCAGCCCTCATCGTACGGGAACAACGCATGACAGTGCCAGCGTATTCCCGCCGGTCAGGCCCGCTGCCGCCGCCGCGCCGCGGAGATGGCCCGATCGGACTCCCGCCGGTCCTGCTTCTCCCGCAGGGTCTGCCGCTTGTCGTACTCCTTCTTGCCCTTGGCCAGGGCGACCTCGACCTTGGCCCGGCCGTCCTTGAAGTACAGCGCCAGCGGGACCAGCGTGTGCCCGGTCTCCTGGATCTTGCCGAGCAGCTTGTCGATCTCCGCGCGGTGGAGCAGCAGCTTCCGCTTGCGGCGCGCCGCGTGGTTGGTCCACGTCCCCTGGCTGTACTCCGGAATGTGCACGTTGTGCAGCCACGCCTCGCCGCCGTCGAGCTGTGCGAAGCCGTCCACCAGCGAGGCCCGACCCTGCCGCAGCGACTTGACCTCGGTACCGGTCAGCACCAGACCGGCCTCGTAGGTGTCGAGGATGTGGTAGTCGTGCCGCGCCTTCTTGTTCTGCGCGATCAGCTTGCGCCCCGTCTCTTTAGCCATAGCGTGGCCATTCTCGCACTATGACCCGCCCCCGAGGCCACTCAATACCGTCCGCGCGCGCGTTTCGGCGCTCTTCTCGTCGTCGCCGCGGACGGACAGGTCGGGGGTGATGCCCTTGCCGTCGACGCCGCGCCCGGTGGGGGTGCGGTAGTGGCCGACGGTGAGCTCGGCGACCGAGCCGTCGGGAAGCTCGCTGGGCATCTGGACGGACCCCTTGCCGAAGGTCCGGGAGCCGACGACCACGGCGCGGCGGCGGTCCTGGAGCGCGCCGGTGAGCAGCTCGGCGGCGCTCATGGTGCCGCCGTCGACGAGGACGACGAGGGGGGAGTCGGTGTCGCCGCCCCGCCGGGCCTCCAGCACCCGCTGCTTCCCTCGTACGTCGTACGTGGCGACCAGGCCGCCGTCGAGGAAGGAGGAGGCGGTGGTGACGGCCTCGGAGACCAGGCCGCCGGAGTTGCCGCGCAGGTCGAGCAGGATGCCCTCGCCGTCGTGGATGGCCCGCACCGCGCGGCGGACCTGGTCGCCCGCGCCCCTGGTGAAGGCATCGATCTTGATCCGGACGGCGGCGGGGTGCTGGTCGGTGAGGCGGTCGACGGTCACCGGCTCGGTGGCCAGCTTCGCCCGCCGCAGGGTCTGCTGCCAGCGGTGCTCACCACGCCGCAGCCCGACCTCGACCCGGCTGCCGACGGCCTCGCCCGCGCCGCCGCGCAGCCAGGACACCACCTCGGTGACCGGGCGGCCGGTCGCCGGCCGGCCGTCGACGGTGCGCAGCCGGTCACCGGCCCGGATGCCGGCCTTCGCGGCGGGGCTGCCGGGCTGGACGCGGTCCACCGCGATCCGGCCGCCGGGCCCCACCCGGGCGGAGATCCCCACGCCCACGTACTCGCCGTCCAGATTGCGGCGGAAGCCCTCGTACTCGCGGGCGCTGTAGACCGCGCCCCATCGGTCCCCGCTGCGGCTGACCACTTCCCGGGCGGCCTTGGAGCCGGATTTCCCGTCCTCCTCGGCCTGGGCCGCGGCCGCCTTGACCTCGTCGCTCTCGACGGTGCTCGACACCGAGCGGGACGGTATCCGGGCGGCGGCCGGGTCCCGGCCGTCCTCGGCTTCGGCACCCCACGAGCCGACGGCGGCTCCCGTGGCCAGCACGCTCACGAAGACCACCGTCAGGGTGGCCCCACGGCGAATGCGGCGGGGCCGGACGAACAAACACGGGCCCGACATGCCGGTGAGTGTAGGGCAACACGGGGCGCCGTACCGGCGGTTGTGAGGTACGGCGCCCTGGATGAATGTCACACCTTGAGGTACTTGCGGAGCGCGAAGAACGCCGCGAGGGCGGGCATCAGCAGCCCGATCGCCAGCACCAGCGGAAGCTTGGCCAGCACCGCGTCGCCGCCGATGAAGTTGATCACCCTGATCTGGCCCGCCAGCCAGTTCTTGACCAGGAAGTAGTAGCCGCCCACCAGCAGCACACAGGCGAAGCCCGCGCCCAGCAGGCCCGCGATGGCCGCCTCCAGGATGAACGGCATCTGGATGTAGAAGCTGGACGCGCCGACCAGCCGCATGATCCCGGTCTCCCGGCGGCGGGAGAACGCCGACACCCGGACCGTGTTGACGATCAGCATCAGCGCGACGATCAGCATGAGCGACATCACCCCCAGCGCCGCGTAGTTCATGCCGTTGAGGAGCTTGAAGAGGTCGTCGACCACTTCCTTCTGGTCCTGGACCTCCTGCACCCCGGGGCGGCCGGCGAAGGCGGTGGAGATGACCTTGTACTTCTCCGGGTCCTTGAGCTTGATCCGGAAGGACTCCTGCATCTGGTCCGGGGTCAGCGAGTCGGCCAGCGGTGAGTCGCCGAACTCCTCCTTGTAGTGCTTGTACGCCTCTTCCGGGGTCTCGAACAGGACGCTCTCGACGATGCTCATCTGCTTGAGCTCGGCGCGGATCTCGCTCTTCTGCGCGTCGGTGACGGCGCCCTTGGAGCAGTTCGGCGAGGTCTCCTTGTCCTGCTTGTTGCACAGGAAAATGGAGACGTTGACCTTGTCGTACCAATAACCCTTCATCGTGCTCACCTGCTCGCGCATGAGCAGGGACCCGCCGAACAGAGCGAGCGAAAGGGCGACGGATACGATCACCGCGAAGGTCATGGTGAGATTGCGGCGGAGACCGACGCCGATCTCCGACAGGACGAACTGGGCGCGCATGGCGTCCTTTCAGTGCTGGTAGCCGTAAACGCCGCGGGACTGGTCGCGCACGAGACGGCCCTTTTCAAGTTCGATCACGCGCTTGCGCATCTGGTCGACGATCTGCTGGTCGTGGGTGGCCATCACCACGGTGGTCCCGGTCCGGTTGATCCGGTCCAGCAGCTTCATGATGCCGACGGAGGTCTGCGGGTCCAGGTTTCCGGTCGGCTCGTCGGCGATCAGCAGCAGCGGCCGGTTGACGAACGCGCGGGCGATGGCGACCCGCTGCTGCTCACCGCCGGAGAGCTCACCGGGCATACGGTCCTGCTTTCCGCCCAGTCCCACCAGGTCGAGCACTTCGGGTACGGTCTTGCGGATGGCGGTGCGCGGCTTGCCGATCACCTCCAGCGCGAAGGCCACGTTCTCCCCCACCGTCTTGTTGGGGAGCAGCCGGAAGTCCTGGAAAACCGTGCCCAGCTGGCGGCGCATCTGCGGCACCTTCCAGTTGGACAGCCGCGCCAGGTCCTTGCCCAGCACATGGACCGCGCCATGACTGGCGCGCTCCTCGCGCAGCAGCAGACGGAGGAAGGTGGATTTGCCCGACCCCGAGGAGCCCACCAAAAAGACGAACTCCCCCTTCTCGATCTCGAGCGAGACATCCCGAAGTGCGGGACGGTTCTGCTTGGGGTAGGCCTTGGTTACGTTGTCGAATCGGATCACTGAAGCACCACGGTCGACCTGGGTAGGGGTACGGGTGGCCGCGAAGCGGCCCCCGTCGGTGAGCGTGACCATACGCGAACCGCGCGCGAGCGCGCAGTCGCCGTTCGGGGTTTGGTGCGCTTCTTCACGGCACTATTGGGGGCAAACGGTTGACAACCCTCCCGCCGGGCCGTCCGAAACAGCTACGGAACCGGTACGGATGCGGTACGGAATCGTGCGGGGCGCGCCGAACCGGGCGGAAGCTGGCACAGTGGAGGGGGAACCAACACATTTCCCAGAGCGTTGGCCCCGTGTCTACTGCGGCATCGCCGCGCGGGAGGAGAAGAGCGCATGACGTATGACAGGCTTGTCTGCGCCAACTGCGCGAGCCCCGTCAGCGAGGGCCGTTGCCCGGTCTGCCGGGCCAGCAGGGAGCGTATGCAGCAGGACGGCGCTTTCGGCGGGCTGACGCCGGCCGCCCTGATAGCGCTGCTGGTGGCGCTGATCGCCGTCGCCCTGCTCGCCCACCAGGTCGCCACCGTGTAATCGGCTGTAGCGACCCATATCGGGGCGCGGACGGCCAGAACAGCCCGCTGGGGGCGCCGCACGCACGGTGACGGCCGAAGGCGCGCTGTGTGTCATCCCATACGTACGAGGGGCCCGGAGTGACGCCGCACTCCGGGCCCCTTCGCGTCGCTGCGCCGCACCCGGTCCGGCCGGATGCGCGATCAGGCAGCGGTGTTGCGGTTGACCAGACGCGGCATGAGGCGGAAGCCGATGCCGCCCGCGATCATCGTCGCGGCGCCGACCAGCAGGAAGGTGGTCTCGGAGGCACCGGTCTCGGCCAGTTCCTCCTTGGGCTTGGCCAGCTCCTCCTTGGGCTTGCTCTGCTCGACCGGCTCGGCGCCGGCGCTGTCGGTGTCGGTGTTGTCCTGGCAGTCGGTGCCGTCGACCTCCACCGTGCAGGTGTTGGAGTCGTCACTGCCGCCGCCACCGCCAGTGCTGGGCGACTCGGTCGGCTCGGCGGTCGGCTTGCCGGTGGGCTTGCCCGTCGGCTTGCCGGTCGGCGGCTTGGTCGGGTCGTCCGTCGGCGGGTTCGTCGTCGGCGGGTCGTCCGTCGGCGGGTTCGTCGTCGGCGGGTTGGTTGTCGGCGGGTTGGTCGTCGGCGGTTCATCCGTCGGCTCGGGGATCGACGTCGGGTCCTCGGTCGGGTCCCCGGTCGCGCCGACGCCGACGCCGACGCCGACGCCCTTGTCGTCCGCCTTGACCGAAGCGTCCACGCCACCGATACCGACATCGATACCCACGGCCGATGCGGCGCCCGCCGCCGTCAGCGACGCGCCCGCGGCGATCACGGCGCTGGCCGCGATCCGCGCGACGCGCAGCCGCGTCTTCTTCGTCATCTGCCTGCTACCCCCAGTAGCTGTACTCGTCAATGGAGCAGCTATGCACGGAGCAACGGTCTGCGGGGAGTTCTGATCCGCGGGACCGGCCACACAAGGCGGTCCGCGAGCCCCCGTTCACACGCGCCCCAGTCATACGCATGCCGCGCGTCAGCTTTCCCATTTTTCATATGACCGTCAAGGTCGTTGCGCGCGACATGTCCGCTATGGAGGTGGATGGCGGATGCATGGGTACAGGACTGTGACCAACCGGCCGTCAAGCCGTGGGCATGAGGAGGGCACGGGGCCGTCAAGCCGCAGGCAAGGGATCCTCGCTTCTGCCACTCACGTCCGCATGCCTACTTCTGCTGCTCCTGCTGCTTGCGCCAGCGGATCCCGGCCTCCAGGAAGCCGTCCAGCTCGCCGTCGAGCACCGACTGGGGGTTGCCGACCTCGAACTCCGTCCGCAGGTCCTTGACCATCTGGTACGGGTGCAGGACGTACGAACGCATCTGGTTGCCCCACGAGTTGCCGCCGTCGCCCTTGAGCGCGTCCATCTTGGCCTGCTCCTCCTGGCGGCGCCGCTCGAGCAGCTTGGCCTGGAGGACGTTCATCGCGGACGCCTTGTTCTGGATCTGCGAGCGCTCGTTCTGGCAGGAGACCACGATGCCGGTCGGGATGTGGGTCAAGCGCACCGCGGAGTCGGTGGTGTTGACGCCCTGGCCGCCGGGGCCCGAGGAGCGGTAGACGTCGACACGCAGCTCGGACTCGTCGATCTCGATGTGATCGGTCTGCTCGACGACGGGCAGCACCTCGACGCCCGCGAAGGACGTCTGGCGGCGGCCCTGGTTGTCGAACGGCGAGATGCGCACCAGGCGGTGGGTGCCCTGCTCGACGGAGAGGGTGCCGTACGCGTACGGAACCTGGACGGCGAAGGTGGTCGACTTGATGCCGGCCTCTTCCGCGTACGAGGTGTCGTACACCTCGGTCTTGTAGCCATGGCGCTCGGCCCAGCGCAGATACATCCGCTGCAGCTGCTCGGCGAAGTCGGCGGCGTCCACGCCACCGGCCTCGGCGCGGATGTTGACAAGCGCCTCGCGGGAGTCGTACTCGCCGGACAGGAGGGTGCGTACCTCCATCTCGTCAACCGCCTTGCGCACCGACTCCAGCTCGGCCTCGGCCTCGGCGCGCGTGTCGGCGTCGTCCTCGGCTTCGGCGAGCTCGAAGAGCACTTCGAGATCGTCGATACGGCCGCGGAGCTCCTCCGCCTTGCGCAGCTGCCCCTGCAGATAGGAGAGCCGGCTGGTGATCTTCTGCGCGCTCTCCGGGTCGTCCCAGAGGGAGGGGGCCGCCGCCTGCTCCTCGAGCGCGGCGATGTCGGCCCTCATCTTGTCGAGGTCCAGGACGGCCTCGATCGACCCCATGGTCGAGGAGAGGGACTTCAGCTCTTCGGATACATCGACGACTGCCACGGCACCAGCGTAACCGGCCGGACGGGCGACCGGGCCCACGGGCGGCTGGCAGGCCGACCGGCGAGTGAGCCGAAGGGGCGGGGCCGCCCGCGCCGGAGGCGCTGATGTGCACTGCGAAAGGGAGAGCGCGCGGAGGCCCTGAGGTACGAAGGGCCGAGGCTGCGTCCGATATGCGGCTAAAAGGGGGCTCAGGGGGCGCCGGGGGTCGCGGGGGACGAGTGCTCGCCGCCCTTCGGCGGCTCACCGCCGTCGTCGTCGCCCGACGCGAGCCAGCCGCCGATCCCCACCGCGGCCAGCAGCGCGCCCGTGACCACCGCGAGCCTGACCCGGCGGCGGCGCACCGCCTCGGAGACCGGCCGGTTGCGGGCCGAGCCCGCGCGGCGCTGGCCGCTGACCCGGGGGGCGCGCGCGGTGCCGTGCGGGCCCCCGGCGAGCTCGTCCGCGCTGGGCACCCGCATGCTGGTGTGCGTCTCGCGGCTGGAGTCGGGCACCGCCCCGGGCACCAGCGGCACCGCGCCGCGGCGCCGCGGCGGCTGCTGCTCGGCGGCGGGGACGCGGCGCGGGGTCGGCGCCTCGTCGTACCGGCCCTCCGGCTCGGCCCCGGGCTCGTCGGGCTCGTCGATGTCCAGTGGCGGGTAGCCGGCCAGCGACGGCAGCAGCTCGCGCAGCCGCGCCGCCAGCTCGGAGGCGCGCAGCCGGGAGGCGGGCGCCTTGGCGAGGCACTGCAGCAGCAGCTGCCACAGCTCGTCGGGGATGCCGGGCAGGGGCGCGACGGTCTCCGTCACATGGCGGCGCAGGATCGCGCCGGGGTGGCCGCCGCCGAAGGGGGTGAAGCCCGCCAGGAGCTCGTAGAGGACTGTGGCGAGGGCGTATACATCGACGCTCGCCCGCGGCGGCAGCCCCTCGACGATCTCGGGGGCGAGGTAGTCCGGGGTGCCGATGACGCTGCGCGGGTTCTGGACCCGCCCCTGGGCGGTGCCCTGCGGGCGCACCCGGCGCGGCGCGTCCACGAGGCGGGCCACGCCGAAGTCGGTGAGCAGGGCCGGGTGGGCACCGCCCGGGCCCAGCGGGCCCTGCATGTCCAGCAGGACGTTCTCCGGCTTGACGTCGCGGTGCACGATCCCGGCCGCGTGGGCCGCGGCCAGGGCGTCGGCGATGTCCGCGGCGATGGCCACCGCCGCCTCGGGGGCCAGCCGCCGCTCGCGGTCGAGCCGGGTGCGCAGGTCCGTGCCGCGCACCAGGTCCATGACCAGGGCCAGGTCGTTTCCGTCGACGACGAGGTCGCGTACGCCGACCACCCGGGGGTGGTCCAGGCTCAGCAGCGCGGTGCGCTCCTGTACGAAGCGGCCGACGAGCTCCTGGTCGGAGGAGAGCTCCTCGTGCAAGAGCTTGATGGCGACCGGGCCCTCGGGACCCTCGCCGAGCCACACCGTGCCCGCACTGCCGCGGCCCAGGACCTGGTTGGCGGTGTACCGGCTGCCGATCTTCCGTGACAAGACTGCTCCGACTCCTCCGACAGGGGCACGTTGCCGACAAAGCTACGCGGCTACCGGCGCGTTGGGGGCCACGGACAGCGCCAACTGTCGCTTCTGCGCGGAAAACACCCTTCGGATGTCGACAAATCCCCTTACTGGCGAGGCCCTTGGCCGCGTGGCCCCGAGTCGTGAAGCGGCTGGGTCAGCTGGGACCGCCGAGTTTGGAGATCCAGTCCTTCACCTCGGTGATCCAGCCGGTGACCGCGTCCCAGTAGCTCTTGCCCTCGGCGACCCAGTCCTTGAGCGGGGTCAGCTCCCAGATCAGCCACGAGCCCACGATCAGGATCACGATCACGAACAGACAGCCCTTGAGGCACCCCATACCGGGGATCTTCATCGGGCTGGAGCTGCGCTGCCGGGGCTGGCGCGGCTCGGGCTGCTGCGGCTGCGGCGGCGGCGGCGCGTAGCGCTGGGGCTGCGGCTGCTGGGGGTGGTGCGGCGCCGGGGCGTAGTTCTGGGGCTGCTGCTGGGCGTACGGGGGCGGCTGCTGCTGGCGCCTCTGCTGCCGGCGCGGCGGCTGCTGGGGCTGCTGGGGCTGATACTGCTGGGGCTGCTGGTACTGCTGGGGCTGCTGCGGGGCGGCCCGGCGCTGCGGGCGGCGGCGCAGCGGGTCCTGACTCGGGTCGAGGTACTGGACCTGCGTCTGCTCGTTGCGGTCCCGCGCCGCGCGCATCTGATTCTGCCAGGGGTGCGGGTCGTCCTGCCCCGGGCCCTGGCCGCCGGGCGGCACGGGCGGCATCGCGCGGGTCGGGTCGGCGCCGGAGGCCGGGCCGGAGCCCGCGGGCAGCACCTGGGTGGGGTCGGCGCCCGGACCGCCGCCGGGGCCGCCGGTCTGGGGCAGCACGCTGGTGGCCGCGGCGGGGTCGTACGAGGAGGAGCCGGCCGCGTTGGAGGGGAGCACCTGGGTCGGGTCGGCGGAACCCGCGGGGTCGGCGTCCGGCACCGGGGCGGGCGCCGGGTCCGGGGCGAGCAGCGCGCCGACGCCGAGCGCGGCCTCGGCCTGCGCGGGCGTGGCGTGCACCCCGACGCCCGCGGCGACCACGCGCAGCCCGCGGGCCAGGTTCTCGGCGCTGGGCCGCTCCTCCGGGCTCTTGCGCAGACAGCGCTCTATGACCGTCCACATCGGCTCGGGCACGGTGGTGGGGCGGCGCGGCTCCTCGCTCAGGTGCCGGTGCAGCACCTCGAGCGCGGTGTTGCCCGCGAACGGCGGCCGGCCGGTGACCAGCTCGTACAGCATGATCCCGGCGCCGTAGATGTCCACCGCCGAGGTCTGCGGGCGGCCCTCGGCCGACTCCGGCGCCACATAGGCGGGCGTGCCGACGAACTCATGGGTGCGGGTGAGGCCGGGCGAGTCCGCGAGGCGCGCGATGCCGAAGTCGGTCAGCATCGGGTGCATCTCCTCGCCCTCGCCCGTGCCGGCCAGCAGCACGTTGGCGGGTTTGAGGTCGCGGTGCACGATGCCGTCGGCGTGGCTGGCGGCGAGCGCGTCGGCGATCTGGGCCATCAGCAGGGCGGCGGCCACGGGGGTGAACGGGCCGTTACGGCGCACGTAGTCGTGCAGGTCCGGGCCGTCGACCAGGTCCATGACCAGGGCGAGCAGATCACCCTCGACGACCAGGTCGCGGGTGCGGACGATGTTGGGGTGGGTGAGCCGGAGCAGTACGGAGCGCTCGCGCAGGAAGCGCATCACGATCTCCGCGTCGTTCGCCAGCTCCTCCTTGAGGACCTTGATCGCGACGGTCTCGCCGGGCTGCCCGGCCACGGCGGCCTCGGAGCCCGCCGCCTCCCGCTGGCGGGCTCGCCAGACGGTGCCCGTGGCTCCGCGTCCGAGCGGCTCCTCGAGCAGGTACTTGCTGCCTACCGGCCGCACGTCATGCGCTCCCTGGTCGTGGTCCTTGTTGTCTGCGTTGGCTGCGTCCTGCCGACGGCTGGTTCACCTCGTCGGCATCGCCTGCGTCGGCCCCACTGTAGTGGGGCCGTACGACATGCCGTACTGATCTCCGTACGAGCCGCGGAGGGTGTGGCTTGCGGGGAAGACGCACGATCCGGACAGATGGTTGCCAAGGGTCGGACGGATCCACGCCACCCGGCGCCGCAAAGGACACCCGACGGACACCCGACCCGGTCACAATCAGCCAGTTTCGGCCAGTCAGTCGACCAATCAAGATCATGAAGCGACGGTCGGCGGGCGGAATGTCAGTGGCAGGTGCGAGGATGCACGCAGCACGGATGCGGTGGGGAGCCGGGGGGACCCGCGCGCGCCGTGCCCGTACGCCCGTGCCCGTGCGCCCGTACGGAGCTTGTACGTGCCGACGCGCCTGGGGGCGGCGGGGGGAAACGGCGCCCCTGCCCGGCCCCCCGGACAGAAGGGACCGTTGACGGCTATGCAGATTCGGCTGACCGTCCTCGGGCCGCGCAGCGCCCACCCGAGCCGTCCCGCGCCCGGCCACGCTCATACCGGACCCTGCGCCGTGGATGTGCTGGTCACCGCCCCGGTCGGCACCGCCCTCGCTTCGGTGACCGGCGGCCTGGCCGCCGCCCTCGCCGCCGCCGGCTGCGACACGGGCGGCGGCAGCGGCGCCGCCGTGCTGTACGCGGGGGCGGAGCGGCTCGACGCGCAGCGCTGCGCGCTCGGCGAGCCGCCCCTGGTGGACGGCGCGGTCCTCGCGCTGAACGCTCCGGCCGACCCCGACCGCTACCCCGGCTACCCGGGGCTGCCGGAGGCCGCCGCGCCGGACGCGACCGTCCGGCTCGACGTGGTGGCCGGGCCCGACGCGGGCGGCGTCCACCTGCTGCACGGCGGCCAGGTCCGCATCGGCCGCTCCGCCGACGCGGACGTCCCCCTCGACGACCCCGACGTCTCCCGCCTGCACTGCGCGGTGACGGTCGCCGACGACGGCCGGGTCACCATCGCCGACCTCGGCTCGACGAACGGCACGGCGGTCGACGGCGCGCCCGTCGGCCCCCGCGCCGTCCCCCTGCCCCCGGGCGCCCTCCTGCGCATCGGCGAATCCGCCCTGCGCCTGCGCACCCCGTCCCCCTCCCCCGCCCCGCCCGAGCGCCTCCCGGCCCACCCGGACGGCGAGGGCCATCTGCAGGTCACCCCGCAACCTGCCGCCCCCGGCCCCGGCCCGGCCACCACCACGAGGGGCCAGGGCGACTGGCTCCCCGCCGGCCGGCAGCCGTCCCCGGGCGCGGCGGCCGCCCACGGCGGCATGCCGGGCCACCCCGCGACGGGCGCGGGCGCAGACCGCGACGCGCCGGGGCAGGGCCCTGCGGCGACACGTGACCCGTGGGCCGCCACCGGCGCACGATCGGCTTCCGGCGACAGCCCGCGTCGCGGCGTGCCGAGCCAGGCCGCGGGCCACCCACCGACGCCGCAGGACGGTTTCCAGCCGTACGCCACGCCGGACGACGACCGCGACCGCTCGGCCGCCGGGCGGACGCGCGGCCAGGGTCCTCCTGGGCACGGCCACGACGGCCGAGGCCGACAGGCATCGGCGGGCGGAGGCGGCGCGCCCGGCGGCGGGTCCGGCCACCGTGCGCCGGAGGGCGACCGGACCCCTGCAGGGCACGGCCCGGCCGGCCGCGGCGCCGGGGGCGGATGGCGTGCCGACGACCGCGCGCTGCCGGGGATCGACGAGAGCCCGACGCACTTCGGCGCCGCCGGGATGAGCCACGGGCCGTGGGCCGCCACCGGCGGAGGCGCGGCGTGGGCGGAGTCGGCTCCCGGTCACGACCGGGCCGACGATCCGGCGCGGCCGGGCGCGGGAGCGCCCGGCGGACAAGCGGCGAGCGGCGCCCCGGACCGCTCGCACCCGGCGGCACCGTACGCACAGCCGGTCGGCGGCGCCCAGGACGCCCGGCGGGCGGGAGCGCCCGGCGGGCAAGCCACGGGCGGCGGACCGACCACGGGCGGCAGCGCGGGCCGTTCGCACACGGGCGTGCCCCACGCCCACCCGGGCGGCGCCGCCCAGGACGACTGGGGCGCCGGAGCGCGTGACGGGCAGCCGGGCGCCTACGACGTCGCCGGGGCGCAGGTGCGGCGGCGGGGCGGCATAGGGGCCTGGGCGCGGCGGCTCGCCTCGGGGCTCGGCGCGGGCGAGCGGGACGAGGCGGGCGGAGACGAGCCGGACGGGGGCGCCGCGGGGCAGGCGGCCGCCGAGGCCGCCGCGCTGCACCGGCGGTGGCCGGATCCCGCCGCCGTACTGATGACGGCGCTCGGGCCGGGCCCGCGCCTGTGGGAGCGCGGCCCGGGGCACCCGGACATGCTGAGCGTGCGGCTGGGGTCGGCCGACCGGCCCGCCGCGGGCGGCGGGCCGCTGCCCGCCGCACCCGTGACCGTCGATCTGCGGGAGGCCGGTTCGCTGGGCCTGGCGGGCCCGCGCGCCCGCCTGGCCGGGCTCGCCCGCTCCGTCGTGGCACAGCTGGCGGCGCTGCACTCGCCCGCCGCCCTGGAGATCATCCTGATCAGCACGGACCACCGGCGCGCCATCGCCGAGCGGCTCGCGCAGTGGTCATGGTTCGGCTGGCTGCCGCACCTGCAGCCGCTGCGCGGGCAGGACTGCCGGCTGCTGCTGGCCTACGACCCGGAGCAGGCCACGGCCCGGACGAATGAGCTGGTGCGCAGGCTGGAGGACGGGCGGCCCGGCCCGGGCTGGGCGACCGCGTCCCCGGCGGCGGTGGCCGCCGGAGCGGCCCGGCACTCCGGCCCGTACACCGTGGTGGTCGTGGACGGCGACCCCGGCCCCCCGGCGCTGCGCGAAACGCTCGCGGCCCTGGCGCTGGGCGGCCCGGCCGCCGGGATCCATCTCCTGTCCCTGGTGGAGGCGCCCGCCGCGTCCCCCATGTCTCCGCTGTCGGCGAGCTATGGGGCCGCCCGTTCCGCCTCTCCGGTGTTCGCCGCGTGCGGGATGGCGGCGCTGCTCAGCGGCGACGTGGCGACGGGGCTGCAGATCGTGCGCCGCGGCAGCCACGACGGGGCCGCGGGCGCGGCGGCGACCGTGGACGCGGTGTCGGCGGCGTGGGCCGAGCGGTTCGCGCGGGCCCTGGCACCCCTGCGCCCGGCCGACTCCGCCCTGGAGGGCGGCGGCCCCGGCCGGCCGGCGGCCGTTCCGCTGCCGCGGGCGTCGCGGCTGCTGGACGAGCTCGGACTGGCGCGGGCCACCCCCGCCTCGCTGCTGGCCCGCTGGGCGGCCGCCGCGGACGAGGTCCCGGCCGGCGGCCGGGCCCTGGCCGTGCTGGGCGCGGGCCCGCGCGGCCCGCTCGCCGTCGACCTGGTGGCCGACGGCCCGCATCTGCTGATCGGCGGCGGGACCGGCACCGGCAAGACGGAGCTGCTGCGGTCGCTGGCCGCCTCCCTCGCGGCCGCCGAGCGCCCGGACCGCCTCGGGCTCGTGCTCGTCGACGGCGGCGGCGCGGAGCGCGGCGAGGGGCTGCGGGTGTGCACGGATCTGCCGCAGGTCTCGACGTATCTGGCGGCCTCGGACCCGGTACGGATGCGGGAGTTCGCCCAAGCGCTCAGCTCGGAGCTCAAGCACCGCGCCGAGCTGCTGGGCGACCAGGACTTCGTCACCTGGCACGCCCACCACCCCGCCGGGCCCGCCTGGAGCGCGGGCGGCGGCGCGTGCGAAGGCGCGCACGCGGCGGGCGGCTCGGGCGCCGCCCCGGGCCACGGCGCGGGCGGGTACCCGGGCGGCGACGCCCCCGCGCGGCGCCTGGGCGGCGGCCCGACGGGCGGCTCGGCCGGGGACACGAGCGCCGGCGGCGACAGCGGCGACGCGCGGGTGGTCGCGCCGCGGCGGGCCGGTGACCTCGACTCCGCCTCCGGCGGCACCATGCGGCTGCGGACTCAGCCCGGCAGGCCCGGCAGGCCCGGCAGGCCCGGCAGGGAGGACGCGGAGGCGGCGCCAGCGGCCTCGCTGCCCCGGCTCGTCGTCCTCGTCGACGACTTCGACGCGCTGGTCGCCCCCTCCCTGGGCAGCCCCGGCCGGCCGGCGGCCGGTTCGGTCGTGCGGGCGCTGGAGGCGGTCGCCCGCGACGGCGCGCGCCTCGGGGTGCACCTGGTCGCGGCGTCCGGCCGCCCGGACCGTACGGCGGACACGGCGGCGGCCGAGCGGGCCGGCCTGTGGATCACGCTGGAGGCCCACCCCCAGTCGCCCGCGGCGCCCACCGGCCCCGCGGCATCAGGCGGCGGCTCCGGGTCGGCGGAGGCGGCCGCGCGCCCCGCGCCCGCCCCCGGCCGCGGGCAGCTGCACCAGCGGCGCGACGGCGCGTCCAGCCCCTCCACGCCGTTCCAGGCGGGCCGGGTCACCGGGCGCATACCGCGTACGGCGACGCAGCGGCCCACGGTCGTGGCGGTCGACTGGGAGCGGACGGGTGACCCGCCCGCCCGGCGCCCGGTGCGGGAGCTGGGGAACGGGCCCACGGACCTGGCCCTGCTCGCCAGCGCGCTGCAGCGCGCGGCGCAGTCGGCGGGCGCGCCGACCGCGCCCGCGCTCATCTGACCCGCTACCGTCCAAGCCGCCACCGCGGAACGCCCTCCCCCATCCGACCCGTCCGACTTTCGGAATCGATCGTCCCATCCTCCGGTCTGACCGCCCTGCCCCTTTCCTTCCTGACTGTTCATCACGGCACGGTCACAATCGGAGAGTTACCACAGAAAACGGTATTGCGACGGACGGTGACCGGGCGTAGGACTGTCGGCACGGGATACGGCCGCAACGGGGGACGGCCGATTTGGGAGGAAAACGGGGATGCTCACACCGCTTCGCATGAAGCGCAGGAAGCGCACGAAGCGTTCGGCGCGAGCCGCGCTGGCTCTCTGCTGCGCAGGGGCGCTGATGCTCACCGCCGCAGGCTGCGGCACCGACGACGGGGAGGCCGACAGCGGCAGCCCACCACCCGTGACCGTCAAGCTGCCCAACCTCAAGGGCAAGCAGCTCCAGGTCACGGCCGTGTGGACGGGCACTGAACAGAAGAACTTCACGAAGGTGCTGAAGGAGTTCGAGAAACGCACCGGCGCCAAGGTGTCGTTCGTGCCGAGCGGCGACGACATGGCGGGCTTCATCGGCTCGAAGATGGCGGGCGGCCAGCCGCCCGACGTGGCGCTGGTCGGACAGGTCGGCGTGTTGCGCGAGTTCGCGCAGAAGCGCTGGGCCAAGCCGGTCAACGCCGCCACCAAGGCGCAGCTGGCCAAGAACTTCTCGAAGGGCTGGCAGGAACTCGGCGCGTACAAGGGCAAGCAGTACGGCGTCTACTTCAAGGTCAGCAACAAGTCGCTGATCTGGTACAACACCTCCGCCTTCGAGTACGCGGGTGCCAAGGAGGCGAAGACCTGGAAGGACTTCCTCGCCCAGGCGCAGCTGATCTCCGACTCAGGCACCGGCCCGGTCTCGGTCGGCGGCGCGGACGGCTGGACGCTCACCGACTGGTTCGAGAACGTCTATCTCTCGCAGGCGGGGCCGGAGAAGTACGATCTGCTGGCCCAGCACAAGATCAAGTGGACCGATCCCTCGGTGACGCGGGCGCTCACCACGCTGGCCGAGCTGTGGGGCGCCAAGGGGCTGCTCGCGGGGGGCAGGTCGGGCGCGCTGCAGACGGCGTTCCCGGACTCGGTCGTCAAGGCCTTCGCCGACGCCGCCCAGCCGGACGCCGCGATGGTCTTCGAAGGGGACTTCGCCGCGGCCAACGTCTCCGACGCGGGGGCGGAGCTGGGCTCGGAGGCGAAGGTCTTCCCGTTCCCGGCGGTGGGTGACACCCCCCCGGTGGTCACCGGCGGCGACGTGGCCGTGGCGCTGAAGAACAGCGAGGCCTCACAGGCGCTGCTGACCTTCCTGGCCTCGCCCGACGCCGCCCACATCTGGGCCCAGGCGGGCGGCTTCATCTCGGCGAACAAGAAGCTGGACCTGAATGTCTACCCCAATGATCCGCTGCGCAAGATCGCCAAGGCGGTGACAGACGCGGGCGACAACTTCCGCTTCGACATGTCCGACCAGGCCCCGGCCTCGTTCGGCGGCAAGCCGGCCCAGGGTGAGTGGAAAGCGCTCCAGGACTTCCTGAAGAACCCCAAGGACGTCGAGGGCACTCAGCGCCAACTGGAACGCGATGCCGCCAAGGCGTACGGGAACTGACGACGCGACCGGGAGATCCACATCATGTCGACCGCGACAGCGGGCGGCGCGGCAGCACCTGGCCGCGTAGCGCCTGCCCAGGAAAAGAACAAGAAGAAGAAAAGCATCACGGGCACCCGCCTGTGGGTGGCGGGGATCTTCCTGCTGCCCGCGCTGGTGCTGCTCGGCGCGCTCGTCGTCTACCCGATCGGCTTCTCCGTCTACCGCAGTCTCTTCGACGCGTCGGGCGACGGCTTCGTCGGGCTGGACAACTACCGCGAGATGTTCAGCGACGACGCGACGATGACGGCGATCAAGAACAACATCGTCTGGGTCATCGTCGCCCCCTCCGTGGCCACCGCCCTCGGCCTGATCTTCGCCGTGCTCACCGAGCGCGTGCGCTGGGGCACCGCCTTCAAACTGGTCGTCTTCATGCCGATGGCGATCTCGATGCTGGCGGCGGGCATCATCTTCCGGCTGGTCTACGAGGCCGACCCGGACCGGGGCGTCGCCAACGCCATCTGGGTGAGCGTGCATGACACGTTCGAGGAGTCGCCGCCCTTCCCCGGCGCCCATCCACGGCCCGAGGCCGGGCTGACCGAGTCCTCGAACGGGTCGTTCACCACCGACGCGACGGCGAAGGCGGGGACCCCCGTCTCGCTGCCGCTGGTCGCCGCCAAGCGCGACGACGTGAGCGGCGCGCAGGACGCGAAGGCCGCGGAGCCGGAGGCCGGGAAGGTCACCGGCACGGTCTGGTTCGACTTCACCAGGGGCGACCGCGGCAAACACAATGTGCTCGACAAGGGCGAGAAGGCGCTCGCCGACGTCAAGATCGAGGCGGTCAAGGACGGCAAGGTCGTCGCCACGACCAAGTCCCGCGCCGACGGTACGTACACCCTGCCCGCCAAGGCGGACGGCGCCGAGCTGCGGCTGCCCGCCTGGAACTTCGGCCAGCCGTACAACGGGGTGGACTGGCTCGGCCCGTCGCTGGTCACCCCGGCGATCATTGGCTCGTACGTATGGATCTGGGCCGGCTTCGCGATGGTCCTGATCGCGGCGGGGCTCGCGGGCATTCCTCGCGAGCTGCTGGAAGCGGCGCGGATGGACGGCGCCAGCGAGTGGCAGGTCTTCCGGCGGGTGACGGTGCCGCTGCTGGCGCCGGTGCTCTCGGTGGTCCTCGTCACCCTCATGATCAACGTCCTGAAGATCTTCGACCTGGTGTACATCATCGCGCCGCAGACCAGCCAGGACGAGGCCAACGTGCTCGCCCTCCAGCTGTATCAGTCCTCCTTCGGGACCGATGTCAACCAGGGCCTCGGCAGCGCGATCGCCGTGTTCCTGCTGGTGTTCGTGTTGCCCGTCATGTACTTCAACATCCGCCGGATCCGAAGGGAGAGCCGCCGATGACCAGCGCGGACACGGTCGTACAAGCCAAGCAGTCGCTTGCCGCGCGGATCGCGGCCCGGGCCGGCGGCGGGGCGCTGCAGGTCTTCCTCGTCCTGATCGGGCTGTTCTGGCTGATGCCCACGATCGGGCTGCTGCTCTCCTCGCTGCGCGACCCCTCCGAGGTGGCCGTCTCGGGCTGGTGGAAGGTCTTCACCGATCCGGGGCAGCTCAACTTCAGCGCGTACGACGATCTGCTGTCCAACCAGCAGATCACCGACTCGCTGTGGACCACCCTCGCGATCACCATCCCGGCCACGGTCCTGGTGGTGGTGCTCGGCGCGCTGGCGGGCTACGCCTTCGCCTGGATGGACTTCCCCGGCCGCGACTGGTGGTTCCTGGTCGTCGTCGGCCTCCTCGTCGTCCCCGTGCAGGTCGCGCTGATCCCGGTCGCCAAGCTCTTCGGCGAGATCGGCGTCTTCCAGACGACGACGGGCGTGGTGCTCTTCCACACCGCCTTCGGCCTGCCCTTCGCGATCTTCCTGCTGCGGAACTTCTTCGCGGAGATCCCGCGCGAGCTGCTGGAGGCGGCGCGGCTGGACGGGGCGGGCGAGCTGCGGCTGTTCGTACGGGTCGTCATGCCGCTGGGCGGGCCGGCCATCGCCTCGCTCGGCATCTTCCAGTTCCTGTGGGTGTGGAACGACATGCTGGTCGCGCTGATCTTCGCGGACAGCGGCAACCCACCCATCACGGTGGCGCTGCAGCAGCAGGTGCGGCAGTTCGGCAACAACATCGACATCCTGGGCCCGGGCGCCTTCATCTCGATGGTGATCCCGCTGGCCGTCTTCTTCGCCTTCCAGCGGCAGTTCGTCGCCGGGGTGATGGCAGGCGCGGTGAAGTAACCCCCGGCCCGTACAGGGCCGTACCCGGACGACCGGTGCCCGTCGGGCGGACGGCGATCGAGCGAACAGCCGATCGCCGCCCCGCCCGGCGGGCACCGCGGCGTTTGTGCGAACGGTTGAGGCTCTCGCGACAAGAGTTCATTGAGAGCCCCGACTGCCCCGCGAGAGGGCCCGGACAAGGAGCGTACGTGGACTGCGACGAGGCGTTGCTGACCCGCTCGAAACGCAATCCCGCGGCGTTCGAGCCGTTGGTGGACCGTCACTCGGTCGCCCTCCACGCCTATCTGGTGCGGCGGTGCGGCCGGGCTGCCGAGGATCTGCTGGCAGAGGTGTGGCTGGCGGCCTTCGCGCAGCGGGCCGGGTACGACCCGGGGCTCGGGTCGGTGCGGGGCTGGCTGTTCGGCATCGCCCGCAACCATGTGCTGGCCCACTGGCGGCGGGAGGCGTCCAGGGCGTCGGCCGCCGCCGAATACGCCACGGTGGACGGCGGGGACCGGGGCGACGGCGCGTGGGAGGCGACGGACGCGCGCCTGGACGCCGCCGCGCTGCTTCCCGCGATGCTCACCGCCCTGCGTGAGCTGCCCGAGCCGGAGCGGGAACTGCTACTGCTGACCGCCTGGGAGCAGCTCACCCCCGCCGAGGCCGCCCGGGTCGCCGGGATCCCGGCGGGGACCGCCCGCTCGCGGCTGCACCGGGCGCGGGCCCGGATGCGGCAGCTGCTCGATGGCGGCCGCTCCGGTGGGCCTGGCCATGGCCGGGCCCACCCGCTCCCGGCCGACCCGTCACATCCGCTCGCCGACTCCACCCCCGTCACCAGCCCCGGAGCATGCGCATGAACGATCCCCATGCCCACGACGACATGCCCGGCATGGACCGGCTGGTGACCGCCGGCCGGGTGCCGCCCCCGCGGCCGGAAGTACTGGACGCCACGCGCGAAGCGGTGCGCGCGGCGATCCGCGAGGCCGAGCGCGCGGAAGAGGGCGGAGTACGCGCTTTCGCGCGATCCGCACGGTTCACCGGGACCGGATGGTTCGGGCGCCGGACGGCCTCGCGGACGCTGCTCACGGTGGCGGCCGCCGCCGTGGCCGCGGCGGTGACGCTCGTCGCGGTCGACGGCCGCGATCCGGCGCGCCGCCCCACTACGACGGTCGCCGCCGGTACAGCGCACGACTTCCTGAGTGAGGTCGCCGAGGCTCAGTCGGCGAAGCGGGCCGACTGGAACGACGCCCCCTACTGGAAGATCGTCGTCGACCGCACCACCGCTGACGGTTCCCGCACCGAGAAGCAGGCCCTGCTGGCGCACCACGCCGGTCGCCTGTCGCACCTCCGGGTGAAGAGGGCGGACCAGCGGCGCGACAGGCCGTCGGCGGGCCCGGGGCTCTTCCCGGTCGGCACCCGCAGCCTCACCTGGGACGAGGTCAACGCGCTGCCCACCGACCCGGCGGCGCTGGACAAGCTGCTGAGGTCCTATCACAACCCCGTCGAGGAGCCCGCCGATGAGCTGTACGCCATCGTCGGCGACCTCCTCACCTCGCCGGCCTCGCCCAAGCTGCGCGCGGCGCTGTACCAGGTGGCCGCGCGGCTGCCCGGCATCCGCCTGCTGCGCGAGAAGGCGGCCGACAGCGCGGGACGGACGGGGAGGGCCGTGGAGCGCGGTGAGGGCAAAGTCGTCATCCGCTACATCATCGATCCGTCCGACGGGCGGCTGCTGGAGACCGTGGTCATCGCCGCGCGGGAGCTGCCCGCCGTCCCGGCGAGTTCCACCCCGCGGCCGGATTCCGTGACCGGCGGGGTCCCCTGGGGGTTCGACGGGCTCGCCGGCCGGCCCGCCCTCCACCCGGGCGACGTCATCGAACGGACGACCTTCCGCACGATCGCCCCCGCGACCACCGACGCCTGGTGACGGACCCTCCTCCCCCGGCACCACCCGCGCCGTCACTCCCGGGCCGCAGTCGTGGCCCGTCCACAACACATCTCACACACAAGGAGACCGATCAGTCGTGTCCCCCACCCGATTGCTGACCGCCCTACTCACCACCGCGCTGCTCACCGCGGGCGCGGCGGTCCCCGCCGCCGCGGCCCCGGCCGCGGGGTCCGCCGCCGAGCGGCCCCTGGCCGCCTCCGACTGGCAGCAGACGCTCGCGGACGGCGAGAGCAGCCTGCTCGGTGTCGCCCGACCGAACTCCCACACCACCTGGGCGGCCGGAGTGCGCGTCACGTACGAGGGCAGGGTGAGCAAGATGGCGCCACTGCTGATGACCCGTGACGGCAGCGGGGGCTGGACCGAGACCCCCACGGCGCCGCTGGACTCCCGTGTGAACAGCCGGGCCAACGCGATCACCGCGACGTCAGCCCAGGACGGCTGGATCGTCGGCGACGGCAGTGCCGCCCTCGGCGGCATCCTCACCGAACACTGGAACGGCACGTCCTGGGAAGCCGTCACCGCACCGGCGCCGGAGAACACCGAATTGGACGGGGGCGGGCTGCTCGGCGTGTCGGGGCGGTCGGCCGACGACGTATGGGCGGTCGGCTGGGTCCAGCTGCTCCAGGAGCCGGGTTCGAACGACTCCCCCTTCCAGGGCCTGGCCGAGCACTGGGACGGGACGTCCTGGACCATCATGCCGCTGCCGGACGTCGCGCAGTCCTGGGTTCTGAACGCGGTGACCGCGATCGCCCCCGACGACGTGTGGGCCGTGGGCACCGACATGATCGACGACCAGCCGATCCTGCTGCACTACGACGGTCGGTCCTGGAAACAGACGCCGACCCCCTCCTACAAGGGGATCAACGGCGAGTTCAACAGCGTCGCGGCCTACGGCCCGAACGACGTGTGGGCGGCCGGCCGGGCGGTGCTCGACGAGGACGACCGGGGCCACGCGCTGCTCGCGCACTGGGACGGCCACGCGTGGAAGCAGGTCGCCACCCCGGCCGAAGCGGGCACGATGCGCTCGGTGACCGCGGCCCCCGGCGGCCCGGTCGCCGTGGGATCGGCCGCGGCCGACGTCCTTTCGGAGAGCGACGCCTACGGCATGCGGTGGACCGGTTACGGCTGGCGCAACCTCGCGCTGCCGACCGCCTCCGGCACCGAACGCACGCCGTCGGGGGTCGTCGTCTCCAAGCAGGGGATCACCGTCGCGGGCAGCATCGCGACCGCCGAAAGCCCCACGCCCCGGGCCATGGTCCTGACCACCGGCTGAGCCGGCCGGCGGGTCGCGGCGCGCGGCCCGGGTGGCGGGGTCCCCGGCCCCCCGGGCCGCGGCCCTGCGCCGAACGGGTTGCTTTCCCCGCCTCCCCGGCACGCGTCGCCCCGCATTGTGCGTACGTTCCGATGATGCTGATAAACCACATCCGCACCGCCTCAACCGATGGGATGCGATTTGCCCCGGTTCAGCGTCATCGTGCCCGCGTACCAGGTCCAGCCCTACCTCCATGACTGCCTGCGCTCGGTGCTCGCGCAGGACTTCACCGACTTCGAGCTGATCGCGGTCGACGACCGCTCGCCCGACGCCTGCGGGTCGATCATCGACGACGCCGCGGCGCGGGATCCGCGGGTGCGGCCCGTGCATCTGAGCGACAACGTGGGGCTCGGGCCGGCCCGTAACGCCGGGATGGGGCAGGCCACCGGGGACTACGTGCTGTTTCTCGACGGGGACGACACGCTCGCGCCCGGGGCGCTGCGGGCCGTCGCCGAGCGGTTGGCGGCGGCGGATGAGCCGGAGGTGCTGCTGTTCGACTACGCGCGGGTGTACTGGACGGGGCGGGCGGTGCGGAACGTACGGGCCGAGCTGCTGCGCCAGAGCGGGCCCGAGGCGTTTCGGCTGGATGACCGGCCCGAGTTGCTGCGGCTGCTGATGGTGGCGTGGAACAAGGCGTACCGGCGGGACTTCCTGGAGCGGGAGGGGTTCACCTTCCCGCCGGGGTACTACGAGGACACGCCCTGGACCTACCCCGTGCTGCTGACCGCCCGTTCGCTCGCCGTGCTGGACCGGGTGTGTGTGCACTACCGGCAGCGGCGGCGCGGCGGCATCCTGCGCACCCCGAGCCGCCGCCACCTGGACGTCTTCGACCAGTACGACCGGGTCTTCCGGTTTCTGGACAGCCGTCCGGACCTGGCGCACTGGCGGCCCGCGCTGTTCCAGCGGATGCTCGACCACCTCGCCGCGGTGTTCACCGCGCCCGGGCGGCTGCCGCGCGGGGCGCGTGCCGAGTTCTTCCGCCGGGCCGGGGCGCACCACCGGCGGTACCGGCCCGGCGGCGCGACCAGCCCGCCGGGGCGCGCCTGGTGGCGGGGGCTGCTGCTGCGGATCGGGGCCCGCCGGGTGTTCCAGTTCCTGCGCGGCGCCGACCGGTTGCGGCGGCGGGCGGGGGAGCTGGGGGCGGCCGCGTACGTACGGCTGCGCTCGGTGGCGCTGCGGGCGCACTACCGGCTGCAGCGGCTGCGCCCGCTCGACCGCAGGCTCGCGGTGTTCGCGGCGTACTGGCACAAGGGCTACGCCTGCAATCCGGCGGCGATCGAGGCGAAGGTCCGCGAGATCGCGCCGCATATCCGCACCGCCTGGGTCACCACGCGCGAGTACGCGCACACCCTGCCGCCCGGCGTGCGCCGCCTGCACCCCGGCTCGCCCGCGTACTGGACCGCGCTCGCGCGCGCCGCGTATCTGGTCAACAACGTCAACTTCACGCCCCGGCTGCGCAAGCGGCCCGGGCAGATCCACCTCCAGACGCACCACGGCACCCCGCTCAAGCACATGGGCCTGGATCTGCTCGACCGCCCGGCCGCGGCCCGCTCCATTGACTTCAACGAGCTGCTGGAGCGGGTGGACCGCTGGGACTACAGCCTCTCCGCCAACCGTCACTCCACCCTGGTGTGGGAGCGGGTCTACCCCTCCGGCTACGCCACGCTCGAGTACGGCTTCCCGCGCAACGACGTCTTCCACCGCGCCACCCCCAAGGACGTGGCGCGGCTGCGGGAGCGGCTCGGCGTCCCTGAGGGCACCACGGCCGTGCTGTACGCGCCCACGCACCGCGACTACCAGCGCGGCTATCTGCCGCGCCTGGACCTGGAGCGGGTGGCCCGCGCGCTGGGCCCCGGCTTCACCTTCCTGGTGCGGCCGCACTACTTCTACGGGGCGCGCGAACCTTTTCACGGGGCGCACGGCCCGGACGAGGCGGGCAGCGGGCGGGTCATCGACGTCTCGGGGCACGCCAGCGTCGAGGAGCTGTGCCTGGCCGCCGACGCGCTGCTCACCGACTATTCGTCGATCATGTTCGACTACGCCAACCTCGACCGCCCGATCGTCATCCACGCCGACGACTGGGACGTCTACCGCGCCGCCCGCGGCACCTACTTCGACATCACCGCCGCCCCGCCCGGCCCGGTCTCCCGCTCCGAGGGCGAGCTGATCGACGTCTTCGCCACCTCCGCCTGGTGCGACCCCCGCTACGACGCGCCGCGCGCCGCCTTCAGGGCGCGCTTTTGCCCGCACGACGACGGGCGGGCCGCCGAGCGCGTGGTACGGCGGATCTTCCTCGGCGCGGCCTCCGAGGCCCTGCCGCCCGTCGTCCCGCTCGCCGACCGCCGCCCCGCCCCGGCCGCGTGCCGCCCGGCACCGGCACCGGCACCGGCCGAGGCCTCGGCCCAGGTGCCCTCGTGACCCGTCCGGCCGCCCCAGGCCGTGTCCGCCGCCCCCGGCGCCCTCACCACCCCCGCCGCCCTCACCGCGCTCACCGCCTTCCCTGACGCAAGAACCAGGGCCGACGCGAGAACCAGGACTTAAGGATGCCCCGTACCGCACCGCCCGCCCCTCACCTGCCCTGGCACGCCGACGTCCCGCCCGTGGTGCGCCGCTACCGGCGCCGCGTCCCGCTCCATATCCGCCGCGCCGTCGTCGCGGTGACCGGCGCCGGGCTGCGCCGGGCGGCCATGCGGGGCCTGGGCCGCCTCTCGGCGGCGTCCGGCACGCTGCGGGCGCGGTGGGGGCGGCGACGGCTGCGCCGGGCGGGGCTGCTGGCCGCGCCGGACCGGATCGTGGTCGCCGACCGGCACGGCCCGCGGGTCGCCCAGGTCACCACCGTGCCCACCCCGCTGCACGCGCGCGCCGAGAATCTGCGGCTGGTGTGCGAGGCGCTGGAGCAGGCGGGGATCGACCACTTCGTGGTCCGCGCGTACGGCAATGTCTCCTCGGCCGTCGGGGTGCCCGCCGAGGAGCGGCCCCGGGTGGTCGCGGCGCTCACCGAGCTGTGCGCCCGGGAGGCGGGCTATGTGTCGCTGCCCACGCGCGGCAAGCGCCCCGGGACCGTGCCGCGGCCCGGCCGGACCGCCCGCGCCTGGCGGCGGCTGTCCGCCGCCCCCGTCGTCCGCTTCACCCGCTTCTGCGCGAGCCCCGGCGCGGGCGCCGGCGCCGGCCTGGTGCTCGGCGTGGCGCACGGCTGCGACATCGAGTTCTGGCGGCGGGGCACAGCCGATGAGGGGGTCGGGGGCGAGGGCGCGGTTGGTGTCGGGGACGAGGGCGCGGGCGGGGACCTGCTGCTCGCCCCGCGCCCCAACCGCACCACCGCCTTCGTGCCCGCCGCCTGCGCGGCCGTGCACGCCCCGGGCCACCTGTTCACCCGGCTGGCCCCGGCCGAGGGCTGGCAGGCCGGGCCGCTGGTGCGCACCCGCCCCGAGTTCACCCCCCGCCTGCCCGACGAGGTCCGCTTCCCCATCGACGTCGTCTACACCTGGGTCGACGGCGCCGACCCCGCGTGGCGCAGGCGCCGCGCCGAGTGGACGCCCGACGCCGACGACGCGGCCGGGCCCTACCACGAGCAGGCGGCCAACGAGGCCCGCTACGCCAACCGGGACGAGCTGCGCTACTCCCTGCGCTCCCTGCACATGTACGCCCCCTGGGTGCGCCACATCTACCTGGTGACCGACGACCAGGTGCCGCCGTGGCTGGTGAGCTCGCACCCCGGGATCACCGTCGTCGACCACCGCGACATCTTCGACGACCCACGGGTCCTGCCCACCTTCAACTCCCAGGCCATCGAGACCCGGCTGCACCACATCGACGGGCTGGCCGAGCACTTCCTGTACTTCAACGACGACGTGTTCCTCGGCTCGCCGGTGACCCCGCAGGACTTCTTCCTGGCCAGTGGCGTGACGAAGTTCTTCCTCTCCCGCGCGCTGATCCCGCTCGGCCCGGCCCACCCCGGCGACGTCCCGGTCTCGGCGGCCGGGAAGAACAACCGGGCGCTGCTGGAGGGGCGGTTCGGGGCGACGGTGACCCAGAAGCTGAAGCACACGCCGCACGCGCTGCGCAGAAGCGTCCTCGCCGAGATCGAGCGCGAGTTCCCCGGCCCGTACCGCGCCACCATGGCCAGCCGGGTGCGCAGCGCCTCGGACATCTCCCTGCCCTCCGCGCTCCACCACTACTACGCCTTCCTGACCGGCCGGGCCGTCCCCGCGCCGCTGCGCTACGACTACTTCGACCTGGCCCGGCCCGGTATCCCGGCCCGGCTGGCCCGGCTGCTGCGGTCCCGGCAATGCCAGGCGTTCTGCCTCAACGACACGGTCTCGTGCGAGCGGGATCTCGCGGACCAGCTGGCGCTGCTCCGCCCCTTCCTCGACGCCTACTTCCCGGTCCCCAGCCCGCTGGAGCGGGCCATCGCCCGTCAGGAGGTCCGTCAGCCATGCCCCTCGCCATCACCCTCCCGCTGAATCCGGACGTCATCGCCGCCGAGGGCCCCTATCCGCGGGCGCTGAACATGCTCAGCCGCAAACAGACGGCGGTGCAGCGGCAGTTGCGCCGGGCCGGGCTCGCCGGGTACGAGCCGACCACGCAGGCCACGCTGCTGGCCCTGGCCCAGCGGGCGCCGGCGGGCAGCGCGGTGTACGACATCGGCGCGCACATCGGGCTGTACTCGGCGCTGATCAGCGCGATCTACGGGCGCGGCAGGCTGCGGACGTACGCGTTCGAGCCGACGCCGGACACCGCCGGGCTGTGCCGCCGTATCCGCGAGTGCAACCGGCTGTCGTACGAGGTGGTGGAGTCCGCGGTCTCCTCGGCGCCCGGGACCGCCGAGCTGTATCTGTCCGAGAAGACGGAGTCCTCGAACTCGCTGAACAGCGCGCACCGCAGGCACAGCAGCTCGGTGCGGGTCCCGGTCACCACGGTCGACGCCTTCACGGCGGAGCGGGGCGCCGCCCCGTACCTCGTCAAGATCGATGTGGAGACCTTCGAGGCGGCCGTCCTGGAGGGCGCGCTGCGCACCGTCGACCGCCACCGCCCCTGGATCGTCTGCGAGCTGCTGCCCAGCGCCGACCACGACGCGCTGCGCCGGGCGCTGGCCCCGCTGGTCGCGCGGGGGTACGGCCTGCACCCCATCACCCCCGAGGCGCCCTGGCTCCGCTACGACGAACGCCGCTACCTGCGCGCGGTCAGCGGCCAGGCCCGCGACTGGCTGCTCGCCCCGGAACCACTGACCCCGGGCTTCCACCGGGCCGTACGGCGGTGGCTGATCGCGATCCTGGCGTGCGACGAGACGACGAACCTCCTCACGCCCGCCGGCTCACCCTTCCCCGGCGGCTGGAACGCCCCGTACCCGCCGCCGCGCCGCCGCCCCTCCCGCGGGCCGGCCGCCTACCGGCGGTACGCCTCCCGCAGGCTCCGGGCGGGCCTGGCGAGTCTGGTGGCCCTGGCCCGCCGGGGGTCGGGGCCGTAACGCCGGTGCTGTCGCACCGATGCCGCAGCCCGATGCCGCAGCGTCATACCCCTCTAGAGGGACATAAAAGGTATAGAACATGACATTCGCCTAAAGTGATCAGCCAGTACGACTGATCCACAGCGAAGGGCACAGCATCATGGAGCGCCTCGGCATACGCAGCACCCTCGGCTTCGCGGCCTTCCTCGTGATGACCGGCTGCCTCGCGGCAATACCCTTCGCCGCCCTGTACGGCGCCGGCTGGGCGTTCGCCGCCGCCGGGCTGCTCGGCGCGGGGTGCGAGCTGTCTCTGCACCGCACCGAGCCCGGGCTGTTGGACCGGCTGAGCCGGCTGCACGTCGGCGAGACCCTCCGCTTCGAACTGCGCTGCGTCGCGCTGCTGATGCTGCTCGCGCGGCTGGACCTGGCGGGCCACACCGGCCTGACCGCCGCGATCACGCTGGTCATGTGTCTGCTGGGCGGCCAGGCGGTGCACTCGGCGATGCGCACGATGATCCGTCGGCGGCGCCGCTTCCCAATCGCGTCCCAACCCCCGCGGGAGCTCATCGCATGGCCGGGACAGCGGATGCTCGGGTACGAGCTGACCGCCCTGCTCGGCCTCACCGGAACGCTGGCCACCGGCGACGCCCGGTGGGTGGTGGCGGGGCTCACGGCCGCCACCGGGGCCTGCCTGCTCACCCTGCTGGCGCTGGCCCCTTACCTGGCCCTGGCGATTCACCTGTCCCGCCCGTCCCGGGTCAGAAAAGAGGGCGGCGGCGCAGTCGCCGCCGCACGCCCGTGGCGACCTTGACCGGCGCCACCTCGAAGGCGAGCGCCATGGCCGGCCCCCAGGACAGCGGCTTGGCGTAGTACGGGCGGCCGAAGCGGAACCAACGGGTCCCGGCCAGCCGGCCGAAGCGGGGCACGGCTGTGGCGCGGCACGGCTCGGGGCCGTCCTCGTCGCCCGTCATCACCAAGCTCAGCGTCCACAGGCCCCGTGACAGCCTTCTGATGGGCAGCCGGACCGTGAAGGCGCCTGACGGCTCGCCGTACCGCACCGGCGTCTCGCGCACCCCGCCGCTCCCGTTCTCCGCGCGCAACAGCAGCCTCCCGCCGTTCTCCCCCGCCCCCTCGCGGGTCAGCCGCCCGCTGACGACCAGGACGCCACTCCCGCTCCCGTGCCAGGACGCCTCGGTGACCTGGCACGGGGGGTCGAGGTGGTGAGCGACCTGGCCGACGTCGAGGGAGAAGTTGCCGTACGGGGTGAAGTACGGCGTGACGACGGTGGTCCGCCCGCCGGGACCCACCGTGACGCTCCGCGGCTTCGGGTGGGTGGCCTCGTCGCCCTCGCGGGTGCCGCCGAACCGTACGGTCCGGCTGACGTCCTGCGCCCGCACGTCCAGGTAGACGTTCCACAGGCCGCGCTCCAGCGGTGCCCCGCCGTCGGCGGTGGCCGGGTCGATGTCGGCGGTGAAGCCCGCGTCCTCGTACGCACCGTCGCCGGGCAGGCCGGCGGCGGTGCGGGGGGTGGTGGGCACCCGGACCTCCGGGCGGTCGGACTGGTATTTGCGCAGGACCACTTCGGTGCCCGGCTGGAGGGCGGCGACATGCTCGACATAGGCATGGCCGGTCAGCCGGAGCACCCCGCCGCCATCGCCGCCGTGCCATCGCGCCGCGTCGAGGCGGTGGTGGACCGGCAGTCGGTCGGTGACGTCGAAGCAGTCGTCGGGGACGGCGGCGGCCGGGTCACGGAAGAAGGGGTGCGCCCAGTAGACGCGGCCCTTGTCGATGACATGGCCACGCCCCGCGTCCTCCTTGGCGTTCCGCGCGACCGTCAGCACATCCTCGAAGCGGTCGGCGCGCAGCAGATGGATCAGAAGCCGGTCGGGCGCGTCGAGCTGCCGGCAGATCGCGTCGCTCGCCCAGGTCCGCGCCCAGTGCCGGAACCGGGGATAGAAGCGCTCGCGCGCGTCCCGCTCGCTCTCGCGGGGCAGCAGGCCGCGCAGCGGGCCGCACAGCTCCCATGCGACATGGCGGCGCATGACGCGGTCGCGGCGCGGGCCGGGTTCGAGATAGCGGGCCACGGTCTCGAAGCACAGCCCGATGCCGTCCATGCGGTGGACGAGGTCGCCGGCGGTGAGGGTGAGGTTGCTGCGGTCCTCGCGGTAACGGACGTAGTAACAGTCGTAGTCGGCGACCACGGAGATACCGGAGGCGTTGAGGTAGGCGGCCACGGTGAACGGCTTGTCCTCGCAGTTGCGGTAGAGCGGAAAGCGCAGCCGCAGCCGTTCGACGAGGGAGCGGCGGAACAGCTTCCACGGGCCCAGGGTCAGATAGGCGACCGAGGAGAAGACGTCGGTGCGGGGCTGGTTGTGACTGAAGACGGCCCGGGGGACGGCGCGCCCGCCGACCGAGGCGATCTTGCCCAGGACGACGTCGGTGCCGTTTTCGTCGGCCATGGCGACCATGCGGCGCAGCGCGTCCGGCCCCAGGTAGTCGTCGGAGTCGAGGAAGAAGACGAAGTCGCCGCGCGCGAGGTCCAGGCCGGTGTTGCGCGGGCCGCCCGCGCATCCGGAGTTCTCCTGGTGGACGACGCGGAGCGCGGAGCGCCCCTGGGCGAGGCGCTCCAGCTCCGCGCCGGTGCCGTCGGTCGAGCCGTCGTTCACCGCGATGATCTCCATCCGGTCCAGGCCGAGCGTCTGGTCCAGCGCGGAGGTGATGGCGCGGGTCAGCTCCGGCATGGCGTTGTAGGCCGGGACGATCACGCTGACGCGGGGAGGGGGCGCAGAGGGCATGGGGGCTCCGGTCTCCGGGGTCTGCCGGTCGGTTCGCTGGTTCCGGCGTTGACGCGGCGGGATCAAGCGGCGGGATCAAGCGGTGGGGTCAAGCGGTGGGGTCAGCGGCGGGATCGTTGTGGTCGGGAGCCAGCGGCGTGGGCCGCGCCGCGTGCGGCGGCACGCCGGTGATCAGGCCTCGTTTGACGGGGAAGTCATCGCGCTGGGGCACCGGCGGTCGCGGCGGCTGTGCGGCGTCGGCGGCATCGGTGGCCTCGGCTGCGTCCTCGCCCAGCATGAGGGTCCGTACCACCCGCTCAGCCGCGTGGCCGTCGTCGAACCGGCAGAAGCGGGCCCGGAAGGCGGCGCGCAGCGCGGTCGCCTCGTCGTCGCTCCAGCGGCCTTCGCGGAAGACGGCGATCAGCTCGTCCTCCGTACGGGCCACGGGCCCCGGCGTGTCGCCCGGCCGCCCCGAGAGCAGGTCGAAGTAGACGCCGCGGGTGGCCTGGTAGATGTCCCAGTCGTCCGCGTAGACGACGATGGGCCGGTCCAGGTTGGCGTAGTCGAACATGATCGACGAGTAGTCCGTGATCAGCACGTCGGCGGCCAGGCAGAGCTGCTCCACCGACGGGTGGCGTGAGACGTCGACGACCAGCCCCGCCTTCTGGAGCTGCCGCAGCCCGGCCGGCGGCTGATACGAGTAGTGGGCCCGCACCAGCAGCACCGCGTCCGGGCCCAGGGCACGGCTGACGCGCTCGAGGTCCAGACGGGGCGTGAAGCCCTTCTGGTAGTCGCGGATCGTGGGGGTGTAGAGGACCGCGAGGGCCCCGTCGGGGATCTCCAGCTCTTCGCGGATGCGCCGGACGTCCTCGGCGGTGGCCGAGAAGAAGACGTCGTTGCGCGGATATCCGTACTCCAGCAGGCGGTACGAGGCGGGGTAGACGCGCTCCCACACCTCGCTCGAATGCCGGTTGGAGGAGAGCGCGTAGTCCCAGCGGTCGACGCGCTTGAGGAGATTGCCGAAGCTCATCCCCGACGCCGCGGCGGGATAGCGCTGCTGGTCGAGACCCATGCACTTGAGCGGCGTGCCGTGGAAGGTCTGCAGATGCACGGTTCCGGGCCGCTTGACCACGTCATTGGGGAAATTGACGTTGTTGATGAAGTACTTGGCGCGGGCCATCGCCCAATAGAAGTCCCGGGTGCCCGAGATGACGTAGTCGACGCCTTCCGGGAGCGAGTCGACCGCCCCCTTGCGCACCACCCACAGGCCGTGCACCTGCGGGGCCAGCTCCTTGGCCTGGTAGTAGATCGCCCCCGGGTTGCACAGCACTCCACGGCCCCAGTACGCGGAGTACACGGCCAGGTTCGGGTCGACCGGCCGCCGCCGGTGGACCCGGTACAGGCTCCGCTTGGCCCGTGCGGCCAGGGGCCGCCGGGTCATCCGCTTGAGCTTGCGGGCCCCGGCCACCGCCCGCTGCGACAGCTCGTGCTCCCGGTAGCGGACGAAGGAGCCGCGCGCCAGCGCCTCGAAGCGCCACTGGGCGTCGGCGGGCGGGGTGAATCCGTCGGGTACATGGCCGCTGTACCACGTGGCGGCCCGCTCGAAGAAGCGCGGCCGGTCCTCCGCCGCTACCCGGGAGCGGCGGCCCAGGCAGAACAGGAAGTGCGAGACGGCCCGTTCGAAGAGCATCGGGCGCAGCGGTTCGAGCTGCGGCTGGCCGTCGAGGAACGCGAAGAGGCGCGTGTACTGCTCGAAGATGGCGAAGTGTTTCTCGCCGGGGCTGCCGGTGCTGGCGCCGACGCGCCGCTGGCGGTACTCCAGGCCGACCAGGTCCACGCAGGCTATGCGGTCGGCCAGCAGCATCGTCTTGTACGAGAGCAGGGCGTCCTCGTAGATGCCCTCGCTGAACGCGAAGCCGTGGCGGGTGTAGAAGGCGCGGTTGTACACGCGATTGGACGACATCGCGAATATCCGCAGGAATTCCGGGCGCTCCAGGACGGAGAAGACATCGGTCCCGGCCGAGGCCAGCAGCCCGCCGAAGAGGCTGGGTTCCGCGCGGTCCCACCAGTACGTGCGGACGTGGTTGAAGTAGAGGATGTCCGGGTCCTCGCAGAGGGCCAGCCGGTCGGCGAGGCCCCGCAGGGTGCCGGGGGCGAGGGTGTCGTCGCCGTCCAGGAAGAGCAGATAGTCGCCGGTGGCCCGGTCGACTCCGGCGTTGCGGGCGTGGCCGGGCCCGGAGTTCACCGGCTGGTGGACGGGGACGACCCGGCTGTCCCGCGCCGCGCACTCCTCGACGATCGTGCCGCAGTGGTCCGGAGAGCAGTCGTCGACCGCGACCACCTCGATGTCATCGAACGACTGGGTCAGCACCGAGTCCAGGCAGCTGCTCAGAAAACCCTGCACTCGATAAGCGGCGATGACGATGCTGAATCGGGGCATGGAACACCTCCGGACAGGAGAGAACAGCGCTCACCGTCTGCCCACTATAGGGTGATGTATCCGGATAGGCCCGATGGGTGGATGGTTGGGGTGAAAAGATCGCCAAGTGCTGACGGGAGCGCGCCACAGAACGCGCCGCGCCGCCCGGGGCGGGCCCCGGGCGGCGCGGCAAATGGGTCAACGCGTATCAGTGCCGATCAGCGCCTGGCGGCACCGGTCAGCGCTGGGTGCGCAGCAGCGTGCGCATGGTGCGCATGGCGACGGACAGATTCGCCAGGTCGAAGGTCTCCGACCCCTGGATCTCGTCCAGCGTGGTGCGCGCCCGCTGCAGGATCGACGCGTTCTTCTCCTCCCAGGCCTTGAAGCGCTGCTCCGGCGTGGCACCGCCGTCGCCCACCGACAGCACATCGGAGGTGAGGGCGGCGTGCGCCGCGTACAGCTCCTCGCGGATGGAGGCGCGGGCCATGGACTGCCACCGGTCGGCGCGCGGCAGTTCGATGATCCGGTCCATCAGCTGGCTGATCCGCAGCCGGTCGGCGAGGTCGTAGTACACCTCGGCGACGGCCAGCGAGTCCTTGCCCACCCGGTCGGCGATGGCGACGATGTCCAGCACCGGGAAGGCGGCGGAGAAGCCCGCCACCCGCATGGCCAGGTCCTCCGGCACCCCGACGGCGGTCAGCTCGTCATGGATCTTCTGGTACCACTCCACGTCCGCGCCGCGCAGCAGCTTGGACAGCTGGGAGCGGACCGCCGCGACGCGCTCGCCGAAGAACTCGATGGTCTCGGCCAGCTCCAGCGGCTGCGGGCGGTTGCCGAGCAGCCAGCGGGTGCCGCGCTCGACCAGGCGCCGGGAGTGCAGCCGCATCCGGGTCTGGACATCGGCCGCGACGACGTTGTCGAGGGCCTCGACCTCGTCCCACACCTCCCCCAGCTCGAAGATCGTGCGGGCCGCGGTCTGGGCGCGCACCACCTCTTCCGTGGAGGCGCCGGTCTCCTCGCGCATACGGTGCAGGAAGGTCATACCGGCGGTGTTGACCGTGTCGTTGACCAGCACCGTGGTGACGATCTCCCGGCGCAGCGCGTGGCCGTCGACGTGCTCGGAGAACTTCTGGCGCAGCGCTTGCGGGAAGTACGCGTGCAGCAGCCGCTGCAGATACGGGTCGTCCGGCAGGTCGGTGGCGATCAGCTCCTCGGCCACCGTGATCTTGATGTAGGCGAGCAGCACGGCCAGTTCGGGCTGGCTCAGCCCGCGCCCGGCGGCCAGCCGCTCCCGGATCTGGCGGTCGCTGGGCAGGAATTCCAGCGAGCGGTCCAGCCGCCCCTCGCGCCCCAGCCGGCGCATCACCCGCTGGTGGGCGTGGAGCAGGCTGGGGGCCTGGGCGACGGAGTTGGCGAGCGCGACGTTCTGGGCGTAGTTGTTGCGCAGCACCAGCGCGCCGACCTCGTCGGTCATCGCGGCCAGCAGCTTGTTGCGCTGCTTGACCGTCATATCGCCCTCGCGGACCAGCTCATTGAGCAGGATCTTGATGTTCACCTCGTGGTCGGAGGTGTCCACACCGGCGCTGTTGTCGATCGCGTCGGTGTTGATCCGCCCGCCGTTCAGGGCGAACTCGATCCGGCCCAGCTGGGTCAGGCCCAGGTTGCCGCCCTCGCCGACGACCTTGACCCGCAGGTCCTGGCCGTCCACCCGGATGGCGTCGTTCGCCTTGTCGCCCACGTCGGCGTGCGACTCGGTGGCGGCCTTGACGTAGGTGCCGATGCCGCCGTTCCACAGCAGGTCGACCGGGGCCTTGAAGATCGCCTTCATCAGGTCGGCCGGGGTCATCTTGGCGACCCGCGACTCGATGCCGAGGGCCTTCCGCACCTGCGGGGTGATCGGGATGGCCTTGGCGGTCCGCGGGTGGACGCCGCCGCCCTGCGAGAGCAGGGAGGTGTCGTAGTCGGCCCACGAGGAGCGCGGCAGCTCGAACAGGCGGCGGCGCTCGGCGTAGGAGACCGCGCTGTCCGGGTTGGGGTCCAAGAAGATGTGCCGGTGGTCGAAGGCGGCGACCAGCCGGATGTGCTCGCTGAGCAGCATGCCGTTGCCGAACACATCGCCGGACATGTCGCCGACGCCGACCACCGTGAAGTCCTCGGTCTGGGTGTCGTGGCCGAGCTCGCGGAAGTGCCGCTTGACGGACTCCCAGGCGCCGCGGGCCGTGATGCCCATGCCCTTGTGGTCGTAGCCGGCCGAGCCGCCGGAGGCGAAGGCGTCGCCGAGCCAGAACCCGTACGACTGGGCGACCTCGTTGGCGATGTCGGAGAAGGTCGCGGTGCCCTTGTCGGCGGCGACGACCAGGTAGGTGTCGTCGCCGTCGTGGCGGACGACGTCCTTGGGCGGCTGGACCTGGCCGCCGACATTGTTGTCGGTGATGTCGAGCAGACCGGAGATGAAGGTCTTGTAGGAGGCGATGCCCTCGGCCAGCCAGGCGTCCCGGTCGACCGCCGGGTCGGGCAGCCGCTTGCCGACGAAGCCGCCCTTGGCACCCACCGGCACGATGACCGTGTTCTTCACCATCTGCGCCTTGACCAGGCCCAGGATCTCGGTGCGGAAGTCCTCACGCCGGTCGGACCAGCGCAGACCGCCACGCGCGACCTTGCCGAAGCGCAGGTGCACGCCCTCCACCCGCGGGGAGTAGACCCAGATCTCGTACGCCGGGCGCGGTGCGGGCAGATCCGGGATGGCCTGCGGGTCCAGCTTCATGGACAGGTACGCGTGCGGCTGCCCGTCCTGGTCCTTCTGGAAGTTGTTGGTGCGCAGGGTGGCCTTGATGAGAGTGAGGAAGGAGCGCAGGATGCGGTCCTCGTCCAGTGAGGCCACCTGGTCCAGCGCCGCGTCCAGCTCCTCCAGCAGGGCGTCGGTCAGCTCGGTGCCCGCCCGCTGCCGCTCGGGCGACATCCGCGCCTCGAACAGGCTCACCAGCAGCCGGGTGGTGTGCACATTCGTCCGGAGGGTGTCCTCCATGTACGACTGGCTGAAGGTGGACCCGGCCTGGCGCAGGTACTTCGCGTAAGCGCGCAGCACCATCGCCTGCCGCCAGGTCAGCCCGGCGCCCAGCACGAGCTCGTTGAAGTTGTCGTTCTCCGCCTGCCCGGTCCACACCGCGGCGAACGCGTTCTGGAAGCGCTCGCGGGCGTCGTCGGCGAGGCCGTCGCCGTCGTGGCGCGGCAGCCGCAGCCCGAAGTCGTAGATCCAGGCGTTGGTCCGGTCCGAGCAGCGCAGCTCGTACGGGCGCTCGTCGACGACCTCGACGCCGAGCCGGGTGAGCACCGGGAGCACCGCGGAGAGCGAGACCTGCTCGCCGACGCGGTAGATCTTGAAGCGGCGCTCGGCGGGCGCCGCCCCCACCGGCTCGTACAGGCTGACCGCGAAGTTCCGCTCGCTGTCCTGCAGCCGCTCCAGGTGCTGCAGGTCGGCGACCGCGCCGCGCGGCGAGTGGTCGGCCTTGTAGCCCTCGGGGAAGGCGTGCTGGTAGCGACGGAGCAGCTCGGCGGCGCGCTCCTCGCCGACCTCGGAGGTCAGCGCCTCGGCGAAGCCGTCGGCCCAGGAGCGGGCGGCTTCCACCAGCCGGGCCTCGATGCGCTCGACATCGGCGTCGGTGAGATCCGGCAGCTCGGTGCCGGACTGGACGCGGACCACGAAGTGCAGCCGGGAGAGCACCGATTCGGTGTGCAGGGCGGTGAAGTCGACCGGCACCCGGCCGTTCAGCTCCTCCAGCAGGATGTCGGTCAGCCGCAGCCGCACCTCGGTGGTGAAGCGGTCACGCGGCAGGTAGACCAGGGCGGAGTAGTAGCGCCCGTACTCGTCCTGACGCAGGAACAGCCGCAGCCGGCGGCGCTCCTGCAGGTAGAGCACGCTGGTCACGATGGACCGCAGCTGGTCGACCGGGGTCTGGAACAGCTCGTCGCGCGGGTAGGTCTCCAGGATCTGCAGCAGATCCCGGCCGTCGTGGCTGTTGTGCTGGAACCCGGCGCCCTCCAGGACCTCTTCGACCTTCCGGCGGATCACCGGGACCCGGCGCACGGACTCGGTGTACGCGGCGGAGGAGAACAGGCCGAGGAAGCGCCGCTCGCCGATCACATTGCCCTTGGCGTCGAACTTCTTGACGCCGATGTAGTCCAGGTACGAGGGGCGGTGGACGGTGGCGCGGCTGTTGGCCTTCGTGAGGACCAGCAGCGTGTGCTCGCGCGCCTTGGCGCGGGCGTCGGCCGGCAGCCGGTTGAACGACGGCGAGACGGGGCGCCGCGCGGTGCCGTCGGCGGGCTCCGGCAGACCGGCGTGCGCGCTCTCACCGGTGTCCCGGTGGTGCGGGTCGGAGCGCAGAACGCCGAGGCCGGTGCCGGGCACGGCGCTCAGCACGTCCTCCTCACCACCGGACTCGGTGGGCGCCTGCGTCAGCTCGTACTCGCGGAAGCCGATGAAGGTGAAGTGATCGTCGGCCAGCCAGCGCAGCAGCTCGCGGGCCTCCTCGATCTCATGGGGGCGCACCTCGCCGGCCGTGGGCTCCTCGGGCAGGCCCTCGGCGATGCGCAGCGCCGTCTCACGCATCTTCTCCCAGTCCTCGACGGCCTCACGGACATCGGAGAGCACGCGCAGCAGATCGGCGGTGATCTGCTTCAGGTCGCCGCGGTCGGTCTCGCGGTCGATCTCGACATGGATCCAGGACTCGATGATCGCGTCATGCGGCAGCTTCTCGGGCCGGCCGTCCGGGGAGACGTCCAGGACCTCGATCAGCTTGCCGGTGATGTCGCGGCGGACCAGGACCTGCGGGTGGATGACCACGTGGATGCCGCGGCCCTGGCGCGTCAGATCATTGGTGACGGAGTCGACCAGGAACGGCATGTCGTCGGTGACCACCTCGACCACGGAGTGGCTGCAGGTCCAGCCGTGCTCCTCGACGGTCGGGGTGTGCACCCGGACGTTCGCGGTGCCCTGCGGGCGCGACTCGGCCAGGCGGTAGTGGGAGAGCGCGGCGCCGAAGACGTCGACCGGGTCGCGGCCCGCGAGGTCCTCCGGCGGCGTGTGCTGGTAGTAGTGCTGAAGGTAGGCGGTCAGGGTCTCGGGGCCTGGGCCCTGTACCGGTTGCTGTCCCCCGGCAGGACTGTTCTCAGCTACCCGGGCGGCCCGTGCGAGCAGCTCGGCCTTGGCTTCGTCCAGCTTGGTCTGCATGTCCTCTGGCTCCTGTCGCGCGCCGTTGCGTGACATCGATAGCGGTGGCATGACGTCGCGACGCGGGATATCCGGTCTGGAACGACGATATGCCCGTGCGGGGGATGGCCGGGGCGAACACGGCCGGAAGTGACCGACGCCCCAAGCGGCACAGGTCAGCGGCGGCCCGAGCCCGGTGGAAGTCCGGGATCGGTGCGAGGGCCTCATCGCCCCCACGGCCTATCGCGCTGATCACGCAGTAAGGCTATCGCCCCACCCCAGGGGAGCGTCATGAGCCGTTCGTGTACAAAACCGGACCCTGAAGTTTGACGTAATGGACAGCGACGCAGGTCCCGCGCGGCCTCTTGGCAAAGCTCGGCCACCGATGCACTGTGGCCTTTACGGTGATTTGGAGAGGCTTGTTCGGTCGCCGGCGTGTCGCACCCGGCGCGTGGCGCCCGGCGTGCGCATCCGGCGTCTGATGTGTCACATCTGGCGCCCGGCGTGACGTCCGGCGGTCGACGTGACCCGTGGAGGTGGGCGGCTTGCCTGCGAAGATCCTGCTCGTGACCGGCGACGCGCCCGAATCCCTGGAGGTGCTCTACCCACTCCAGCGGCTGCGCGAGGAGGGCTACGAGGTCCATGTGGCGGCCCCGACCCGCAAGACACTGCGGTTCGTGGTGCACGACTTCGAGGAGGGCTTCGACACCTACACCGAGAAACCCGGCTACACCTGGCCCGCCGACCTCGCCTTCTCCGAGGTCGACCCCGGGCAGTACGCCGCCCTGGTGATCCCCGGCGGGCGAGCCCCCGAATACCTGCGCAACGACCCCGAACTGCGCAAGATCCTCAAGGCCTTCTTCGACGCGGACAAGCCGGTGGCCCAGATCTGCCACGGACCGCTGCTGACGGCGGCGGCCGGGGGACTCGGCGGGCGGCGGGTCACCGCGTACCCGGCGCTGGAACTGGACATGCAGGCGGCGGGGGCAACGTTCCAGGACGCGGAGGTGGTGGTCGACGGGACGCTGGTGTCCTCGCGGGCCTGGCCGGACCATCCGGCGTGGATGCGGGAGTTCCTGGCGGTGCTACGGGCGAAGGCGCCGGTGGCGTGAGGCGCTGATCCGAGCGGGCGGCTGGGGGTCCGTACGACTGGGGCGCGCCGGTCACGCTGGTCAGTCGACCAGCTGGCCGGCCTCGGCGACGGCCCCCTCCAGGGTGTCCACGACCGGCACGCCCGCGGCGAGCAGGCTGGCCCGGCTGTGCGAGCCCCCCGTGTACAGCACGGCACGGGCACCCGCGTGCTGCGCCGCGACGGCGTCGTCGAGCGCGTCCCCGATCACCACGATGCGGTCCGGCGGCACGCCCTCCAACGCGGCCACATGGCGCACCATCTGCTCCGCCTTGCCCGTATCGCTCTGGCCGGTGCGCCCGTCCATACGCATGAAGTGCGGCTCGATGCCGTGCGTACGCACCAGGGGGATCAGCCGCTCGTGCTCGGCCAGCGAGCACAGCGACTGGGTGAGCCCCGCCGCCTGCCAGTCGGCGAGCAGCTGCTTGGCCCCGAGCGCCAGCGCGGCGCCCTCGGCCAGGAGCCAGTAGTGACGGTGGAACGCCTCGTCCATGGCCTGCCACTCGGCGTCGGTGGGCAGCCGCCCCAACAGCCGCTCGTAAAAGCGCGGCACGGGGACGCAGTAAAGCTCGCGGTAGCGCTCCAGGGTGATCGGGGGGAGACCGATCTCGGCGAACGAGGCGTTCGTCGCCGAGATCACGGCGTCGTTGTCGTGAAAAAGGGTGCCGTTCCAGTCCCAGACGATGTGCGTCACGTTCTTCTTCCCCATCTCACGACCGTACCCAAAGAGGCCGACAGGGAGGACGGTCCCGGCGCGGGGGCCGGGGACCGGGCCGCCGACCACCTCGTCCGATTGCCTCGCCCTGTCTCACCCGACGAGATCGGGAATCTCCTTGGCGTCGTACCAGAGCAGTTCGTGATCCTCCGCGCCGTCCACCGTGAACTGCGCGTCGTCGTCGCCGACGTCCGCCGCGCCCAGCGCCTCGGCCGCGGCGGCGACGTCCCGCTCGGCGTCGTCGGAGTCGACGTGCACCGCGGCCGCCTTGGCCAGCGGCACGGGGAGCGCGATCCGCACCTCCCCCAGCGAGGAGTGATCGAGCCCGCGGTCCGGGTCCGCCACCGCGTCGGCGTCGGGCACGTCCACCGCCACCACGACCCGCCGCCGGGGCGCCTGCCGGTCCACCGCCAGATGCCGCAGCGACGCCTGCGCGGCGCGGCTCAGCGCGGCGTACTCCAGCTCCTCGATGTCGTCGGAGACATACCACTCGCGCAGCGCCGGAGTGACCCCGTAGGCGATCAGCGGGGCCGGGCCCAGTTCCCCCGCCTTGTTCGCCTCGGCGAGACCGGGGAGGGTCAGGGGGACGTAGACACGCATGGCTGCCGCTTCCTGGAGTTCCTGAAGTTTCCTGTAGCTCCCAGCCAGCATACGTTCGCCACCCCGTCCCCCGGGCCCAACTCGGGGCCCTGGTGCCCCCCGTCAGACCGGGGACGGTACTCGGCCCACGCAGTCCCCCATTGGGGGTAATCCCTGCCACGGCCCGCCCGCCCGCGCGGGTCCACGACACCCCGCCCGGCGGGCCACGGGCCCCGGCCGCCCCCTCCGGGCCGGGAGCGGGTCCGCCCTGGCCAGGGCGGGTTCTGGGCTGCCCGCCAGGGCACGAAGGAGGGTGGACGCGACGGCAGCCGGGCCCGGCTTCGGATGGCGGGCCACCCGGATAGGTGAACCCCGCAGACCGGGCCACGGGTGGGCCGTCACTCCTTGCCGGAGCCGGAAGGGCGCCGATAGAAGACTGCCGACCCAAGCTACTGCTCGGTATCTTCACCGGGCCCGGGAGAGCGGCGAGGCGCATGGACAGGACCCCCCGAACAACGGCCCCGACCGGAGCCACCACGGAAAACAACACGCCGCACACCCCGGCGACCACAAGCACCCAGGACGCCCACCCCGGCAGCGAGACGCGCAGCGGACCGGTACGCAGCGGGCCTGCGCCGAACGGGCCGACGCAGAGCGGACCAACGCAGAGCGGGCCGGCGCAGAGCAGGCCGGCGCGGAGCGGATCGCTGCCGAACGGGCCGACGCGCAGCAGGCCGCCGCTGAACGAACTGGCGCGGAGCGGGTCGGCCGGAAACGGACCGGCGACGAACCGGCCGGCGTGGAACGGGCCCACGCGAAACGCGCCGGCCCAGAGCGGGCCGGCGCTGAGCGGGCCGCCGCGGCGTCGTGACTCGCGGCGGCCCACAGGCTCCAGGCCCGTCTCGCATGCGCCCGGGTCCGTCTCGCGCGCGGCGGCCGTCGCCGCGCGGCGCAGGGAGCGCGAGCGGCTGCCGCGCTATTGGTTCGCCAACCAGCTGCTGCTCACCCTGAGCGGCCAGCGCCCCGTCCACACGCTGCTCGGCCACACCCTCCCGGCGGCGTACGACCGGCTGGTCGAGCTCGCGCCCCAGGCGCCGCTGCGGCCGTCCGGAGCCCGCGACAGCGCCCCCGTCGTACAGCGCTGCGGCGAGTACCAGCCGCGGCAGGGGGTCATCGAGGCGTTCGCCCGGATCGCCTGCGGCGACCGGCTGCGGGCGCTGGCCTTCCGCCTGGAGCTCGGCCTCGACGCCCGCTGGCGCTGCGCCGCCGTCGACATCGGCCCGACCGCCGCAGGCTGATCCACGGAGCGGCGACGTGCAGACCCGCCCCAGGAGCCGGCCCAGGCCGCCCGTGGGGCGCCACCCGCGCGCCGTAAGGGCCCCTGTGGGCACCCCAGCACCCCAGGGGCCCACAGGTCCGCTCTGAGGCCGTGGAGCGGCCTCGTGCCGCCTTCCGGCCCCCGCGATCGGGGACCGGCAGGCAGCGGCGGCGCGGCCGGGAGCCCGCCCGCGTAGCCCGCCGCCCGCCGTGCGGGCCGGCGCGGCGGCCCCGCACGCATGCCGACGGGCCGGGACCCGCGCCTCCGCGCGGGTCCCGGCCCGTCCTCAGCCGTATAACCCAGCCGTATCAGCCCAGCGATCCGTATCGGCCCAAGCCGTGCCCCTGGGCCGATCGGGTCACTTCTTGCGGCGGCGACCGCCCTTGTTCGCCTTGCGCCGCTCCGCGCGCGTCATGCCGTCCGACTCGGAGCGGGGCGCGGGGGGCGTGTCGCCGTTGGTGAAGTCGCCTTCGACGATGCCGCCCTCGCCGTCCACCGTCGGGGCGGAGAAGTGCAGCCGGTCGGGGCGCTGCGGGGCCTCCAGGCCCTTGGCGTGGATCTCGGGGCGGCCATTGCCTTGGGGCGCCCCCCCGGCCGTCACGGCCGCGGGGACCGCGTCCTGGGCGCCCTCGGCGGCCGCCACGGCCTCCTTCTCGCCCTCCTCGACCGGGACCTCCTCGACCTGCTGCTCGACCTGGACCTCCAGGTTGAACAGGTAGCCGACGGACTCCTCCTTGATGCCGTCCATCATCGCCTGGAACATGTCGAAGCCCTCGCGCTGGTACTCGACCAGCGGGTCCTTCTGGGCCATCGCGCGCAGGCCGATGCCCTCCTGGAGGTAGTCCATCTCGTAGAGGTGCTCGCGCCACTTGCGGTCCAGGACGGACAGCACCACGCGCCGCTCCAGCTCGCGCATGATGTCGGAGCCCAGCTGCTCCTCGCGCGCGTCGTACTGCTCGTGGATGTCGTCCTTGACCGCCTCGGCGATGAACTCGTCGGTCAGCCCGGCGCGGTCGCCGGCCGCCTCCTCCAGCTCCTCGATGGTGACCTTGACCGGGTAGAGCTGTTTGAAGGCGCCCCAGAGCCGGTCCAGGTCCCACTCCTCGGCGAAGCCTTCGGAGGTCTCGGCGTTGATGTAGGCGTCGATGGTGTCGTCCATGAAGTGGCGCACCTGCTCGTGCAGGTCCTCGCCTTCCAGGACGCGGCGGCGCTCGCCGTAGATGACCTCGCGCTGCCGGTTGAGCACCTCGTCGTACTTCAGGACGTTCTTACGGGTCTCGAAGTTCTGCTGCTCGACCTGCGACTGCGCGGAGGCGATCGCGCGGGTGACCATCTTGTTCTCGATGGGGACGTCGTCGGGAACGTTCGCCATGGCCATGACGCGCTCGACCATCTGCGCCTTGAACAGCCGCATCAGGTCGTCGCCGAGCGAGAGGTAGAAGCGGGACTCGCCGGGGTCGCCCTGGCGGCCGGAGCGGCCGCGCAGCTGGTTGTCGATACGGCGGGACTCGTGGCGCTCGGTGCCCAGCACATACAGCCCGCCGAGCTCCTTGACCTCCTCGAACTCGGCCTTGACCGCGGCCTCGGCCTTCTCCAGCGCGGCGGGCAGCGCGGCGGCCCACTCCTCGGCGTGCTCCACCGGGTCCAGCCCGCGCTGGCGCAGCTCCGCCTCGGCGAGGTCGTCGGGGTTGCCGCCGAGCTTGATGTCGGTGCCGCGGCCGGCCATGTTCGTGGCGACGGTGACGGCGCCCTTGCGGCCGGCCTGGGCGACGATCGACGCCTCACGGTCGTGCTGCTTGGCGTTGAGCACCTCGTGCGGCACGCCGCGCTTGGCGAGCTGCTGGGAGAGGTACTCGGACTTCTCCACGGAGGTGGTGCCGACCAGGACCGGCTGGCCCTTCTCGTGCTTTTCGACAATGTCCTCGACGACCGCGTCGAACTTCGCCACCTCGGTGCGGTAGATCAGGTCGGACTGGTCGAGACGGGCGAGGGGGCGGTGGGTCGGGATCGGGACGACGCCGAGCTTGTAGATCTGGTGGAACTCGGCGGCCTCGGTCATCGCCGTACCGGTCATGCCGGAGAGGTTGCTGTAGAGGCGGAAGAAGTTCTGCAGGGTGATCGTGGCGAGGGTCTGATTCTCGTCCTTGATCTCCACCCCTTCCTTCGCCTCGATCGCCTGGTGCATGCCCTCGTTGTAGCGGCGGCCGGCGAGGATACGGCCGGTGTGCTCGTCGACGATCATGACTTCGCCGTCCATGACGACGTAGTCCTTGTCGTTCTTGAAGAGCTCCTTAGCCTTGATCGCGTTGTTCAGGTAGCCGACCAGCGGGGTGTTGACCGACTCGTACAGATTGTCGATCCCCAGCCAGTCCTCGACCTTGGAGACGCCGGACTCGTGGATGCCGACGGTGCGCTTCTTCTCGTCGACCTCGTAGTCCCCGGTCTCCTCCAGGCCCTTCTGCGGGTTGGCCGCCTCGCCCCTGGTGAGGCGGGTGACCAGCTTGGCGAAGTCGCCGTACCACTTGGTGGCCTGGTCGGCCGGGCCGGAGATGATCAGCGGTGTGCGGGCCTCGTCGACGAGGATCGAGTCGACCTCGTCGACGATGGCGAAGTTGTGGCCGCGCTGCACCAGCTCGTCCTTCGACCACGCCATGTTGTCGCGCAGGTAGTCGAAGCCGAACTCGTTGTTGGTGCCGTAGGTGATGTCGCACGCGTACTGCTCACGGCGCTGCGTGGGCGTCATATTGGCGAGGATGCAGCCGACCTCGAGGCCGAGGAACTTGTGCACCCGGCCCATCCACTCCGAGTCGCGCTCGGCCAGGTAGTCGTTCACCGTGATCAGGTGGACGCCCTTGCCGGACAGCGCGTTCAGATACGCGGGGAGCGTGCCGACGAGGGTCTTGCCCTCACCGGTCTTCATCTCGGCCACATATCCCAGGTGCAGCGCCGCGCCGCCCATCAGCTGGACGTCGTAGGGGCGCTGCCCGAGCACCCGCTTGGCCGCCTCGCGCACAGTGGCGAACGCCTCGGGCATCAGGTCGTCAAGGGTCTCGCCGTCGGCGTACCGCTCCTTGTACTCGTCGGTCAGGGCGCGGAGCTCGGCGTCGGAGAGGTTGACGAAGTCCTCTTCGATGGAATTGACCTGGTCCGCGATGCGGTGCAGCTTGCGCAGGATCTTTCCTTCGCCTGCACGCATGAGCTTGTTGAGGACGGACACGTAGGCTGACTCCTTGCCGGTCGGGCCTGGCACGGTCGGGTGCGCTGGCGCGGCATTATCAAGGGGCGCAGGCCCCGCCGCAACGGCCATCGTAAGACAGGACCCCACCACGCCGGGAGGTCCGTCACTACGAGGAACCGGTGTCACCTCTCCGAGTAACGTACGAGGCGCGCCCCAGGTGCCCCTGACCCGGCAAAACAGCTGCGCCCCTCCCTGCGGCGGCTCAGACTCGGGCCATGGAACCTGTCACCCTCACCACCGAGCGCCTGCTGCTACGCCCCTTCGCCCTCTCCGACACCGACGCGGTGCACGCCGCCTGCCAGGATCCGGACATCCAGCGCTGGACGCCCATGCCCACCCCGTACAGGCGTGCGGACGCCGAGGAATTCGTCCGGCGGATCTGCCCGGAGGAATGGCGGGACGACATCGGCTACCGCTTCGCCGTGGTGACCCGGGACGGCGACGCCCTGGTCGGCGCCATGGCCCTGGTGCGCCTGGCCTGGCTGCGCACCGAGGAGCGCCAGGCGGAGCTGGGCTACTGGACGGTACGGGAGCACCGGCGGCGCGGGTACACCGGCGAGGCGGCGCGGGCGGTGGTCGAGTGGGCCTTCACGGGGCTGGGGGTGGAGCGGCTGGAGTGGTGCGCCCAGGTCGGCAACGAGGGCTCGCGGGCGGTGGCCCTGGCAGCGGGGTTCCGGATGGAGGGAATCGACCGGGCGCGCATCATCCACAACGGGACCCGGCGGGACGCCTGGCGGGCCGCGGTCCTGCCCTCGGACTGGGGGCTGCCGTCGACGACGCCGTACCTGCCCGCGCCCGAAAAGAACCCGACCGAGTCCGAACAGAACCCGACCGCGCCCGAGCAGAACCCGCCCGCCTCCGGTCGGACGGCAGCGGCGGACCTTGCCTGACCCAGCCACCCGCCCCCGCTGTCAGTGGCGCCCTCTACGGTGTCCGGCATGACGATTGCAGCGTCCGCGTCCGGCCCCCGGCCCGAGGTCACCCTGTCCGCCGACGAGGCGCGCCGGATCGCGCTGCGCGCCCAGGGGCTGCTCGGCGCACCGGACCGGCGGGCCGGGGTGCGGGGGGTGCTGCGGCATCTGGGGGCGGTGCAGCTCGACACGATCTCGGTGCTGGCCCGCTCCCACGAGCTCATTCCGTACGCGCGGCTCGGCGCGGTCGGCCGGGCTGCGGTCGAGTCGGCGTACTGGACCGGGACCCATGCCTTCGAGTACTGGTCGCACGCCGCCTGTGTGCTGCCGATCGAGGAGTGGCCGTACTTCTCCTTCCGGCGCCGCGCCTACCGCTCCCGCCCGCACTGGTACCACGAGCTGCCGGACGGGGTGTACGAGACGGTCGTGAAGCGGCTGCGCGAGGACGGCCCGCTGACCGCGACGGAGCTGGGCGGGGCGAAGAACGGCGGCCCGTGGTGGGACTGGTCGGCGGCCAAGGTCGCCGTGGAGCGCGCGCTGATGTACGGCGAGGTGGTGTGTGTCGAGCGGCGCGGCTGGAAGCGGGTGTACGACCTCGCGGAGCGCGCCGTGCCGGACGCCCTGCGCCATGACGACCTGGACGACGCGGAGTGCCTGCGGCGGCTGGTGGGGCTCGCCGGGCGGGCCCTGGGGGTCGGCACCCGCGCGGACCTCGCCGACTACCACCGGCTGAAGGCCGAGCAGGTGGACGCGGTGATCGCGGACTCGGGCCTGGTGCCGGTGACGGTGGCCGGCTGGGACAAGGCGGCCTGGGCGGATCCGGAGGCACTGGCCGTCCCCGTGCGCGGCCGCCATCGCACGACCCTGCTGTCGCCCTTCGACTCCCTCATATGGGACCGCGCCCGCACCGAGCGGATCTTCGGCTTCACCCACCGGCTGGAGGCGTATGTGCCCAAGCCCAAGCGGGTCCACGGCTATTTCGCCATGCCGCTGCTGTCGGGCGGGCGGCTGCTCGGCCGCGTCGACCCGGCCCGCGAGGGGAAGACCCTGGTGGCCCGGCAGGTATCGCTGGAGGGGCCCAAGGCCGTGGCACCGATGGCCCAGGCGCTGCTGGAGGCGGCCGGGTGGGTGGGGTGCGAATCCGTGCGGATCGAGCGCGCCGACCACCCGGAGCTCGCCGCCGCGCTCACGGCGGCGGTCGCCTGACGGCCGGCCGTCTGCTGACCGTCGCCCGACCGCTCACCGGGCCATGTCCTGGCCGCTCACCTGATCTCGAGGATCTTCTCCCGCATCGCGTAGACCACGGCCTCCATCCGGGAGTGCAGCTGCAGCTTCTCCAGAATGTTGCGGACGTGGTTCTTCACGGTGTTCTCGCTGATGAACAGCTCTTTGGCGATGTCGCGGTTGTTCATGCCCGTGGCCACGAGCTTGAGCACCTCCAGCTCCCGGTCGGTGAGCCGGGGCGCGGGCACCAGCCGCCGCTCGTCGGTGCGCTGGATCATCGACTTGAACTCGGTGAGGAGCTTGGACGCCATCGACGGGCTTATCTGCGACTGCCCGTCGGCGACCGCCCGGATCGCGGTGGACACCTCGTCGGTCGAGATCTCCTTGAGCAGATAGCCGGTGGCGCCCGCCTTGATCGCGTCGTAGAGGTCCGCCTCCTCGTCGCTGATCGTCAGCATGATGATCTTCGCGCTGGGCGCCACCTCCTTGATGGAGGTGCACGCCTCGATCCCGCCCCGCTTGGGCATCCGCACATCCATCAGCACGATGTCCGGCAACAGATCGGCCGCCTTGTCCACCGCCTCGGCGCCGTCCCCTGCCTCGCCGACGACCTGGATGTCCTCCTCCTGGGCCAGGACGATCTCCAGCCCGCGCCGGAAAAGCGCGTGATCGTCCACCACGAGGACCCTGATCGGCTCCCTGCGCGGCTCACCGCGCGGCTCGCCCCTGTCCGGTCCGACGCTGTGGTCATCGCCGTCGGTCGCGGGCCCGAAGCTGTCCGCCATCGTTCCTCCCCCTGAAGGCCATGGCCCCTGCTGTCCGCACTTGGCTGTGCATGGTCCTATACGGCGGCATCAACCGGTCTTCTCGATACGAGGGTTGGCCGCTGAGCCATGATTTCATGCCTGGAGGACGCTGTGGTGCCGCCGTGGTCGCACGGTGGTGCCCCGGGGGCGCATGGGTGCTCAGGAGCATCACGCCAGGTGCGACCATGCACCGGGGCAATACGCCAGGTGCGCCACGCACCACAGCGGGACCGTGCGGTAAGCCTGCCGCACGGTCCCGCTCGTCCCGATCAGCCTCCCAGGGCGCCACCGGCGCCGCCGGGCTCCTCCCCGACGAACGCCTCGGGCTTGAGGTGGATGACGCCGTAGTCATAGCCATGGCGCCGGTAGACGACGCTGGGCTGGCCGGTGTCGGAGTCGACGAACAGATAGAAGTCGTGCCCGACCAGCTCCATCTCGTAGAGCGCCTGGTCGAGCGTCATGGGGGCGGCGGCGTGGGTCTTCTCCCGGACCACCAGGGGACCTTCGCCCTGGACCTCCAACGGCCCCATCCTGGTGGTGGGGACAGCTTCCGACGTGCGCTGGGCGGCGATTTCCCCATGGCCGTTGATACGGGCCGCGTTCGGCACCGTCACGGCCACGTCGCTGGCGGGGATGCGGCCATTGCCACGGCGCGTGTGGCGCTTGTCGTGCTGCTTTCGCATGCGCGCCTCCAGCTTGCCGGCTGCCAGGTCAAGCGCTGCGTACGGATCGGCAGCCGCGGCCTCCGCCCGGATCACCGGACCGCGGGAGCGGAGGGTGATCTCCACTCGGTCACAGCGGTCGGCCTGCCGGGGGTTGTGCTCTTTGGACACCTCGACGTCGAGGCTGATCACCTTGCCGTCGAGCTTCTGGATCTTGTCCAGCTTCAGCTTCTCGGCCACGTGCTTCCGGAACCGCTCGGGCACCTCTGTTTTACGGCCCTTGACGACGATGTCCACGCAGAACTCCGTTCCCGGGTCGCTCCGTCAAAGTCGGAGCTCATCCGTTGTGCACTGGGCTCCGGAATTTCTCCGGAGCTTGCTGCTTGGCGGCTTTCACCCCCTCCTCCCCGATGGCCAGGATCGCCACCCCTTCTTGTCAATAAAAGCGAAAGGGCACACAAAGCACACCAAGCGGATAATGCGAGCCATAGCGCTCGCCCGTCCTTACAACCGAACATAGCTCGCTCGGCCCGAAGTCGGCACCCCCTACTGGCACGTACCTCCGATCAGGTGTTTACGTCCGCTTATCATCAGCAACGATGCGCGTTCGTATTCAGTTCCGCTTGGCGACGGCGCAGCGACCCTGGTGAACGAGCGCGCGGCCACCATGGCGAACGCGCGGGGCGCGGCAGCCACGACGGCCGCCCCGGTGACCAGGCCGCCCGCCGCCCGCACCGCCCGCGCGGCCTCCGCGAGCGACGCCCCCGTGGTCATCAGATCGTCCACCAGCACCACGGGGCCCTCGGCCAGCAGCCGCCCGCAGCGCGGCACCGCGCCCAGCGCCCCGGTGAGATTCTCCCGCCGACGCCGCGCGTCCAGCCCGGCCTGATCGGTCACCGCCCGCAGCTGCCGCAGGACCGGCAGCACCCGGGCGGGCCGCCCGCCGCGCCGCAGCACCCCCGCCGCCGCCAGCGCGATGCGCCGGGCCGGATCATGGCCGCGCGCCGCGACCGCCCGCCGCGCCGAGGGCACCGGCACCAGCAGCAGCGGCCGCTCGCCGCCGGACCGGGCACCAGCCGCGCCCACCGCCCCCGCCAGCGCCTCGCCCAACGCCGCCGCCAGCCGCAGCTCCCCCCGCTCCTTGTGCGCGAGCAGCACCGCCCTGGCCTCGTCCTCGTAGGCCGCCGCCGCATGGACGGGCGGCAGCCCGGGCGGGGCCGGGCTGGGCCGCACCGGCCGCGCCCCGGCCCCGCACAGCACCTCGCGGCACCGCCCGCACAGCGCGCCGCCCGCCCGGCCGCATCCCGCGCAGCCGGCCGGCAGCACCAGCCCGGCGATCTCCCGACACCACATCCGCATGGGCCCAATGTCCCGTCGCCCGCACGGACCCGCCACCCCTGTGGACAACCCTGTGGACAACCACGGGACAACCACGGCGTGGCCGACGCCCATCCGGGTGAACGAGCGCCCATCGGATCGCCCCATCGGATCGCCCCATCGCTCGCGCGGAGCGCTATCCCGGATACACCGGAAGCGACCCCTCCTTGGCCACGGTCTTCCAGTCCGTGTTCGGCAGCAGCCGCACGATCCCGTCGTTCGTCGTCTCGGCGATCAACGCCCGGTTCTGGCCCTCGAAAGCCGCGACCGCCTCCACCCCGTTCGGCCCGGGCACGGCCGGGACATCCGCCGGCGAGCCGTCCGTCTCGACGTACTGCAGCCGCTGCACCCCGCCCGGCTCACGGCCCGCGACCACCAGCCGGCTGCCCCCGGCCCACGAGACGGCGTCCACGTCCTCCAGCCGCGGGGAGACCGAGTGCAGCCCCCGTACCGACAGCTCGGGGGCGGCCTCACCGCCCCACCGCTCGACGCGGCCGAGCTGCAGTGTCGTATGCCCGGCGCGCTTGACCAGCATCGCGATCCGGGTGCCGTCCGCGGACATCCGCAGCGCCGTGATCACGCCGCCCCTCAGATCCGGCAGCTGGACCTCATCCGCCTTCTCCTCGCCCTCGCGCAGCCGCAGCAGCTTGGGCCGCTGCGGATCGCGGTCGGCCACCCACAGGCCGCCGAGGCCGTCCCAGCTCGGCGCCGACAGCCCGTGCTCCGCGCTGCCGCCCTGGCTGCGCAGCCTCGCCTTGCCGAGCTCGACGCCGGACCTCAGCTCGGTCACGTACAGCGAGCGCCCGTCCCTGGTGACCCCCGCGGCCAGCCGCTCGTCCCGGGACACGGCCACCGACCCGAGACCGATGCCGTCCTCGCCGAACGGCCCCGGCACGGCCTGCGGATCCCGCGCGTCGTCGGACAGCCTGACCACCCGGTGGTCGGCGTCCACGAAGTACTGATGGTCCCCCCGGCCATTGACCCCTTCCGGGGCGAACGAGCGCGCGGCGTCGCGCGACAGCGTGCACAGCTCTGAGCCGTCCTGCCGCTCCAGCCGTACGCTGCGCACCTCCGATGCCGACTGCTCCAGGCCCTGGACCGTGAACAGCAGCTGGGCCGCCATACGGGCGCAGCGCTCCTGACCCACGTGCACCGCGCGGTCGCTCAGCCGCACCTTCAGCGCGTTCGAGTCGTCAGGCGTCAGCTTCTCGTCCCGGCCGCCCAGTTTCGTACCGGAGGGGAAAGAGGTGCTGACCACCGGGTCCAGCCAGCTCGTCGGCCCGTCCAGGAGAGCCTTCACGGCCGCGGTGACCGGGTCGACGCCCTGCCGCAGATAGACCGGGTCGGCGACCAGGACGCCCTGCCCGGCCCGCGAGTTCCCGGCGTCCGGACCCAGCTCGGCGAAGTAGTACTTGTTGACCGACTGATAAATGCGCTGGAAGTCGGGCTCGCCCAGCACCAGGCCGCGCGGCAGTCGGTCGATCCGCCACTCCGACCCCACCTTCGACAGATGAACGCGCTCCACGTAATCGCCCTCAGAGGGCCGGTACGCGTGTGTGGCGTCCACCGTGGCGATCCGCTTGCCGGAGAGCACCACGGTCCTCCCGTCGCTGTCCCGGTCCCCCGGATCGGCCTCCACCCGCACCTCCGGAGCCTGTGCGAGCACCGTGGTGGCGGCGAAGGGGTCCCACTGCCGGGAGGCGCCCTTGGCCAGGTACTCCTTGGCCGTGGCCAGGTCCTCCTCGCCGCTGGTCGTCGCCTCCAGGAAGCCGTTGACGAGCTCGGCGGGCTGCTCACCCTTGCCCGGGCTCACCCCGTACACCTGCACCTGCGTATCGACGTCCGTACCCGGCGAGGAGTCCACCCGGCGCACATCCCCGCTGTCGGGCATCGAGGCGCAGCCGGAGAGCAGCAGCGCGCCGCAGGCGAGCAGCGCGGGCGCGCCCAGCAGCCGGCGCGTACGGCGGAGGCGGTAGCGGTCAGCGCCCACGGGGGCGGCCCTCCCGTTCGGTCGAGGTCGTGTGTGCCGTATCGGCCTCCGTGCCCGCGGCCGATCCCGCCCCGCCCGGCCGCGGACGCTGCGGGCCCGGCGAACGCTGCGGGCCGCCCTGCGCGGCGGCCCGGGGCACCACGCGGGCGCCGTTGCCCGGCAACGCCGTGGGGTCGGCCGTCGGCGTGGGCAGGCCCTTGCCGCCGGGGCACAGCGGCAGATCGGCGCCGGACAGCGCGGACTTCGGCTGCGCCGGTACGGCCGCCAGCCGCTCCCCCGCGCCTTCCGCCTCCGCGCCCACGCCCCGCGAGGCCTCCCCTGGAGTCCCAGTGCCCTGAGCCTCCGCGCCCTGCCTCGACGCCCGGTTGCGCCGGGAGTCCTCGGGCTCCAGCGGGATGGGCGAGCCGCGCAGCGTGTCACCCGCCGTACGCGGCAGGGTCAGCCGGAACTGCGAACCGCCCCCGGGCTCGCCCCACGCCTGCAGCCAGCCGCCGTGCAGCCGCGCGTCCTCCACCGCGATCGACAGGCCGAGGCCCGTGCCGCCCGTCGTACGGGCACGGGCCGGATCGGCCCGCCAGAAGCGGTTGAACACGCGGGTCGCCTCGCCCGGCTTGAGCCCGACGCCGTAGTCGCGCACCGCGACCGCGACCGCCCCGCCCGCCGCGGCCAGCCGCACGATCACATCCCGGCCCTCGCCGTGCTCCACGGCGTTGACCACGAGATTGCGCAGAACCCGCTCCACCCGCCGGGCGTCCGCCTCCGCCATCACCGGCTGCTCGGCGCCCCGCACCACGATCCGGGTGCCCTTGGCATCGGCGAGCGGCTCGGCCGCGTCGACCACCCGGGTCACCACATCGCGCAGATCGATCGGCTCGGCCTCCAGGGCGGCCGCGCCCGCGTCGAACCGGCTGATCTCCAGCAGGTCCGACAGCAGCGACTCGAACCGGTCGACCTGGCCCCACAGCAGCTCGGCGGAGCGCGCCGTGACCGGGTCGAAGTCCTCGCGCGCGTCATGGATGATGTCCGCCGCCATCCGTACGGTCGTCAGCGGCGTCCGCAACTCGTGGGAGACGTCCGAGACAAAGCGGCGCTGCATCCGGGACAGCTCCTCCAGCTGCTGAATCTTGACCTGGAGGTTCTGCGCCATCTTGTTGAACGACTCGCCGAGGCGCGCGATGTCGTCCTCCCCGGTGACCTTCATCCGCTCCTGCAGCAGCCCGGCCGCCAGCCGCTCGGAGATCCCGGCGGCCATCCGCACCGGCGTGACCACCTGCCGGACCACCACCCAGGCGATGGCGCCGAGCAGCACCACCACGAAGACCCCGGCCGTCGCCAGCGTCCCCTTCACCAGGCTCAGCGACTTCTCCTCCTGCGTGAACGGGAAGAGGTAGTAGAGCTGGTACGGATCGCCGCGGTTGTCGTTGAGCCGCTTGCCGATGATCAGCGCGGCCTCGGAGTCCTTGGAGCTGTTGTGCAGGATCCGGCCGTACTGCTCGTACGGCGTGGTGCGCCCCTCGTCCACCTTCTTACGCAGCTCGGCCGGGACGCTGTCCTGCTTGACGTCGCCGGAGACGCGCGCCCCACGGCTGACGACGCGGGGCGTCTCGCCCGAGGCGGAGCTGAGTGCCACCACCGAGTACGCGCCCTTGCCGCCGCTGGCCAGCTGCGCCACCAGCTCGTTCAACCAGCTGCCGGCGTCCTGACCGCCCCGGCCACCGGCACCGGACCCGTCCCCGTTACGGCTGCCGCTGGTACGGTCCGCCATCTGCTCGGCGACCTGGAACCCACCGGTGGCCTGCCCCTGCGCCGCATGCCGCTTGGCGTCCAGCAGCCCGTTGCGCACCTGTCCGATGACGACCAGGCCGAGCAGCAGCACCACACCGAGCGACATCAGCAGGGTGGTCGCGACCACCCGCAGCTGGATATTACGCCGCCACAGCCGGGCAGCGGGCAGCAGCGGACGGCGCACCCACCGCCCGAACAACCGGATCAACGGATGCGCGGGCCCGCCCGACGCCCCGTCGGGCAGCAGATGCCCACCGCTCCACAACCGCCGCAACAGCGGAATGTCACCCGTCGGGCCGACGGGCCGCCCCGGACGCGCACCCTCCGGGGCTCCGCCCTCCTCCCTGCCGGCAGGCGGAGCCGAGCCGACCTCCGGCATCTCAGCTGGGCCCGGCCTTGTAGCCGACGCCGCGCACGGTCACCACGATCTCCGGCCGCTCCGGGTCCTTCTCGACCTTCGAGCGCAGCCGCTGCACATGCACATTGACCAGCCGGGTGTCGGCGGCATGCCGATAGCCCCACACCTGCTCGAGCAGCACCTCACGGGTGAAGACCTGCCACGGCTTGCGCGCCAGCGCGACCAGCAGATCGAACTCCAGCGGCGTCAGCGCTATCGACTGGCCGTCCCGCTTCACCGAGTGGCCGGCCACGTCGATCACCAGATCGCCGATGGCCAGCTGCTCCGGCGTCGGCTCCTCCGACCGCCGCAGCCGCGCGCGGATCCGCGCCACCAGCTCCTTCGGCTTGAACGGCTTGACGATGTAGTCATCCGCCCCGGACTCCAGCCCGACCACCACATCGACCGTGTCGCTCTTGGCGGTCAGCATGACGATCGGTACCCCGGACTCGGCCCGGATCAGCCGGCACACCTCGATGCCGTCCCGCCCGGGGAGCATGAGGTCGAGCAGTACCAGATCCGGCTTGGTCTCGCGGAAAGCGGCGAGAGCCTTGTCGCCGTCCGACACGAACGACGGTTCAAAGCCTTCGCCGCGCAGCACGATGCCGAGCATCTCTGCCAGTGCGGTGTCGTCGTCGACGACAAGGACGCGTCCCTTCATATCGACATCATCCCATTACCCGATCGTGACCTGGCGCACAGCTCCGCGATCCCGTCCGCGGTGACGGGCGAGACGGCCCCGGCCTCGGTGACGATGGCCGTCACCAACTCCGGTGGTGTGACGTCGAAAGCCGGGTTGTAGGCCTGTGTACCCAGCGGCGCGACCGGTATCCCAGTGCCCGCTTGCGCCCCCGCGGCCGGAGCATAGGGGACTGTGATATCTGTCACTTCATGTCCTGGACGCTGCTCGACCTCGATCGACGCGCCGTCCGCGGTGGCCAGGTCCAGCGTGGTGGTCGGGGCCACCACGACGAACGGCACATGGTGGTAGCTGGCCAGCACCGCGAGCGGATAGCTGCCGACCTTGTTGGCCACCGAACCGTCCGCGGCTATCCGGTCCGCGCCGATCAGGACCGCGTCCACCTCTCCCGCCGCGAACAGCGAGCCCGCCGCGTTGTCGGTGAGCAGCGTGTACGCCATGCCCGCGCGGGCCGCCTCGTACGCGGTCAGCCGCGCGCCCTGCAGCAGCGGGCGGGTCTCGTCCACCCACAGCCGCCGCAGCTGCCCGGCCCGGTGCACCGCCGCGGCCACGGCCAGGGCGGTGCCCCCGCCGCCGGAGACCAGCGCGCCGGTGTTGCAGTGGGTCAGGATGCGGTAGCCGCCTGCGGGCAGCAGCTCGTCGAGGAGAGCCAGGCCGTGCTCGGCCATCCGGTCGCTGGCCTCGGCGTCCTCCCGGTGCAGCGCGCGGGCCTCGGCGAGGGCCGCGGCCGCGGCCCCCTCCGCGTCCGCCCCGCCCTTGGCCGCCGCGTGGTACGCGGCGGCGGCGCGGCGCACTCCATAAGCGAGGTTGACGGCCGTGGGCCGGGCGTGCGCGAGCGACTCTGCGGCCTCGTCCACATCGAAGCCGCGGACCGCGGCGAGGGCCACGCCGTAGGCCCCGGCGATACCGAGCAGCGGAGCGCCCCGGACGGCGAGCGAGCGGATCGCCTCCACCAGCACCGGCACATCGGTGCACACCAACTCGACCTCTTCGGCGGGAAGTCGCGTCTGGTCCAGGAGCACCAGCACGGGACCTTCCGGCGGTTCCTCCCAGCGCAGGGCGAGGGCGGCGGACGATACGGCGGTGTCCCGGTCCACTGAGCGCTGATCAGCCATTCGTCCAGTCTGCCCTCTGTGGCCCCAAGTATTGAAGTGTTCCGCCACGCCCGACGCCCCCGTCCGGCCGGGCACACCATGGCACGATGACTGCCAACCGGCCGCCGCCGCACCCGCGACAGCCCGACGACCGCCCTTACGGGGCCGACCTTACGGAGCGACGATGAACGACTCTCCGGGCTGGGCACCGCCCGGGCCGTCCCCTACCGACGAACCGCACCAACACCCCCAGCCGCCGGGCGCCCCGGCCGGCCAGGCCGCACAGAGCCCGGACAAACCGAGCGCGGACCCCGTCCTGCCCGATCAGCCCGGGCCGGACCGCCCTGTGGCGGAAGGCCCTGCGGCGGAGGGCCCTGTGGCGGAAGGCCCTGCGGCGGAAGGCCCTGCGGCGGACGGTCCCACGACGGACCGATCCCTATGGGGCGCGAAGTGGGCGGAGCGGCAACCGCCCGCGGGGCACTGGACGGCCCACTCCGGCGGCGCCCCCATGTCGCCGCCCGCCCCGCCGACAGGCCCTGCGACGGGCCCAGCGGGTCCGGGCGGTCCAGCCGGGCCTGCCTCGTACGGAAATTGGGGGGCCGGCTGGAGACAGCCGCCGCCCGCGCCCCGGCCCGGGGTCATCCCGCTACGGCCCCTGGGCGTCGGCGAAATCCTCGACGGGGCGGTTTCCACCCTGCGCGCCCACTGGCGGCCGGTGCTCGGCGTCTCCTTCATCGTCGCCCTCGTCACCCAGGCCGTGACCACGGCCGCCACCGGACTGTGGTTCCGGGACGCGAATGGGCTCGACGCACTCGACAACGACCCGAACCCGACCGCGCGAGAGGCCCTGGACACCCTCGGCCACGCCCTGCAGGGCAGTGCGGTCCCGTTGGCGGCCGGAGTCCTCGGCACCCTCGTCACCACAGCCTTGCTGACGGTCGTGGTCGGCCGGGCCGTGCTGGGACGGCCGGTGTCACCCGGCGAGGTGTGGCGCGACGCCCGTCCGCGCCTCCTCCAGCTGTGTGGCCTGCTGCTCCTGTTGCCCGCACTCGTGGCCGCGGCCTTCGCCGCCGGCCTGGCGCCGGGACTTCTGCTCATCGCCGCCGGAGCCGACAGCGAAGGCGCGGCACTGGCCCTGCTGGGCGGACTCAGTGCGACGGCAGCCGCCCTGTGGCTCTGGATCCGCTACAGCCTCGCCGCGCCCGCCCTGATGCTGGAGAAACGGGGACTCGGCGCGGCCATGCGCCGCTCCGCCAAGCTCGTACGTGGCGCGTGGTGGCGCGTGTTCGGCATCCAGCTCCTCGCGCTTCTCATCGCCTTTGTCGTCTCCGCAGTTGTCGAGATCCCGACCAGCCTCCTCGGCATGGCCGTCGGCGGCGACAATGCGATGGACTGGCTGTCCGGCGAGTCCGTCTCCGTCAGCTGGACGTTTCTGGTGGTCATCGGAATCGGCGGGGTCATCGCCTCGACCATCACCTTGCCGATCAGCGCGGGTGTCGCCGCGCTCCTTTACGTGGATCAGCGCATCCGCCGCGAGGCCCTCGACCTGGAGCTCGCCAGCGCCGCCGAAATCCCCGGTCACGGCAAATAAAAAAGCCTCGGTCCCGAGTATCTTTCGATACTCGGGACCGAGGCTAAAAATTGTTCGGCGGCGTCCTACTCTCCCACAGGGTCCCCCCTGCAGTACCATCGGCGCTGAAAGGCTTAGCTTCCGGGTTCGGAATGTAACCGGGCG